>NZ_KI391976.1:235569-652197 GCF_000161955.2 Streptococcus sp. 2_1_36FAA | reverse complement strand
AACTCCGGCAGTAGGACTCGAACCTACGACATCATGATTAACAGTCATGCGCTACTACCAACTGAGCTATGCCGGATAATATAGTCCGTACGGGATTCGAACCCGTGTTACCGCCGTGAAAAGGCGGTGTCTTAACCCCTTGACCAACGGACCATAAACACACAACATAGAACATTATATCAGTTCCTTTCGTTTTGTCAATACTTTTCTATTTATTTTTTTAATCATCTTTTATTGGTAATCTAGTAATTTAGTTATATGTATCAAATGAGTTTGATTTATGGCTAACTTCTCAAAAAAAAGAATCCCAAAATGAGATTCTTTTTGATTTTATTCAGCTGATTTGTTTTCTTCCATTTTTGATTTAATTTCATCATATGAAAGAGCGTGTGACTCTTTATCTTCATCCAATTGATCTTCAGATATTTTCCCGGTTTCATAAATAGATTTAATTTGATTACTATCCAACGTTTCATATTTCAGAAGCGCTTCAGCTATCAATTTATGAGTTTCACGATTTGATTGAATGATTTCTGCTGCTTTGTTACGTGCTTCATTTAAGAGGTCGCGTACTTCAGCATCAACTTCATAGGCAGTCTGCTCAGAGATAGATTTTGGTGGATTATAAGCACCTGGAATCATAGCATGATTTCCTTCATACTGTACGGGACCAAGTTTGTCGCTCATACCATATTCTGTAACCATACTTCGAGCCATTTGTGTTGCCTGTTCGAAGTCATTAGAAGCCCCTGTTGTTTGAACATTAAAGATGATTTCTTCTGCAACCCGTCCACCCATGAGACCTGCTAATTGCTCTTTCATATCTTCTTTAGATAGAAGCATTTGATCTTCCTTAGGCAAGGCAATCATGTATCCTCCCGCACGACCACGAGGTACGATGGTTACCTTATGCACAACACGAGCATTTGAAAGAACCAAACCAACAATTGTATGACCTGCTTCATGATACGCAACGATTTGGCGGTCACGTTCTGAAACTGTCTTATCTTTTTTAGACGGTCCAGCGATAACTCTATCTTCAGCTTCATCGATATCAGAAGCGTCGATTACTTTCTTATTGCGGCGAGCTGCTACCAAGGCTGCTTCATTTAGGACATTCTCAAGATCTGCACCAACAAATCCTGGGGTCTGCTGAGCAACTAATTTCAAATCAACATCTGTAGCCAAAGGTTTGTTTTTAGCATGAACACGTAAGATAGCTTCACGACCTTTGACATCTGGACGACCGACTAAAACTTTTCTGTCAAAACGTCCAGGACGAAGAAGTGCAGGATCCAGCACATCTGAACGGTTTGTTGCAGCGATAACGATAATGCCTTCATTTCCTTCAAAACCATCCATTTCAATAAGAAGTTGGTTTAAAGTTTGTTCTCTCTCATCATTACCACCGCCAAGACCAACACCACGCTGACGACCGACTGCATCAATTTCATCAATAAAGATGATTGCTGGAGCTGCTTTTTTAGCATCTTCAAATAATGAGCGAACACGACTAGCACCAACACCAACAAACATTTCTACAAAATCTGAACCTGAAATACTGAAGAAAGGAACGCCAGCTTCTCCTGCAACTGCTTTAGCAAGAAGAGTTTTACCTGTCCCTGGAGGTCCTTCAAGTAGAACACCAGCAGGGATACGTGCTCCAAGCTTGGTATAACGTTTAGGATCTTTAAGAAATTCAACTACTTCAACCAATTCTTGCTTTTCTTCTTCAGCACCAGCAACATCAGAAAAACGTACTTTGATTGATTCTTTGCTAGCAGCACGCGCTTTGTTGCGACCAAAATTCATCGCACCACGGGCTCCACCGCCACCACTTTGATTCATCATTGAAAAGAAGAAGAATCCGACAATAACAAGTGGAAAGGCAGAAATTAAAATATTAAGCCACATTCCACTTGAGCTTTCACGCTTGATGCTAATCTCTGTCTTGTTTTTAGCTGCTAAATTTTGTAACTCAGAAATAGTTGAATCCGCCGGCAATATGATGCTGGTGAATTTTTTAACTGATAATGAAGGGGATGGGAAAAATTGAATGCCTGTTGTATCTTTCACTTCCTTAGATTTTTTATACGTTCCGGAAATCTCAACAACACTTCCATTTGGCTGGTAACTAATATCTTTTACGTTACCTTTTTCAATTTCTTTAACTAATTCTGTGTAATTAATCTGTTGACTGCGGTTGACAGAATTTCCAGCCATCAAATACTGAAAACCTGTTACCAAGGCAATCACAACTAGAATGTACAGAAGTGGATTTTTTACTAATCCATTATTTTGCTTATTTTTCATTTATATATAGTAAACCTTTTATTTTGTATATACTTCTTCCTTCAAGATACCTACATAAGGTAAATTGCGATAGTTTTCAACATAGTCCAATCCATAGCCAACTACAAATTCATTTGGAATTGTGAAACAGGTATAATCCGCCTCAATTTCAACGAGGCGTCCTTCTGGCTTATCCAAGAGTGTAGCAATTTTAACTGATGCCGCATTTCTATCTTTGAACATTTCACAAAGGCTTTTTAAGGTCTTTCCAGTATCAATGATATCTTCAATAAAAAGAATATCGCGACCAGCAACATCTTGGTCAACATCTTTTTTAATGTTAATTACACCACTGCTAGAAGTTCCACCATGATAGCTAGACACAATCATGAAATCCAATTCAATATGAGTATCAATATGCTTGATCAACTCAGCCATAAAAGGAACCGAACCTTTTAAAACACCAACTAGAATAGGATTCTTCCCATGATAATCTTCTGTTAATTGAGCACCTAGTTTTTTAGCAGCAGCAACTATCTCATCGTGCGAAATCAGTACTTTTTTAATGTCTTTTTCTAACATAATCTTACCTATCTATTTTTTTAATATAAAGAACATCTTTCATTATATCACGTTTCGAGTTCTTACTCAAATCACTTGTTACGATTCCAGCAATCCCTAAAATTTCATTAAATTGTTCCACAATGACAGCTTCATCTCTTTCTTTAAGAGAGTATTTTTCATCTATAAAATAGCGAGCTAGTTTTTTATGGTGACCATTTAATAAAATTCTATCTCCAGACTGTCGGTGACGGAGCACAATAGAAGTTTTACGTGAAACAGGAATCATCTGAACCTCTCCACCAATTAATTCTTTCCCAAAAGAGAAACAATAACCACCTAGTTCAATAATATCTTCAAATTGTAGCAAAATAGCTCCCTTTTTTGAATCAGACTTAGGACCGATTTTCTTAATTTTAAAGGTTTGATAGTCTTGGATGAGCTCATATTGATTTTTAAGATAATGGTGATAGTTGGTTTTAGTATTTACAATATGTAAAATATCATCAAACTGTGCTTTACTTAGTTGTAAATCAGGAAATTTTTCAAGATATTCCTGCAATAAAAAAACTTGAACTTCTCTTTTTTGCTTCCTAAACGTCTGTAAATCCGTCAGATTTAAGTCTTTTGTTAAGCCGGAAAGAGCTTTTTGTAATTGAGCAATTTCTAAACCTAAACCTATAATAGCTTGTTTGATTCTGGGGTTTTCTGTTTCTAAAAGCGGGAAATATTGGTTTCTTACACGATTTCTAAAATAAGTATTTTCAAAATTTGAGGCATCTTCAAAATGAAAAACCGTCGGAAAATCAGTTTTAGAAAATTCCAACAAGGGTCTAATTAACTCGCCACCACCAAAAGGCTGCCTATCTTTCATACCAGACAAATAACGTAAGCGACTTCCACGTAGAATCCGCATAAAAATCGTTTCTGCTTGATCGTCTGCATGATGGGCTGTCACCAAGGCAGTACAATCTTCTTCTTGCATGACTTTTTTGAAAAAATTATAACGAAAATCTCTAGCTGATTTTTCTGAAAAAACTCCAGAAAAACTTGATGTAAGAATCTTTACACCAAGTTTTTGAGCAATTTCTTTTAATTGTTTTTCTTCTTGATCAGCTTCAATTCGTTGTTTATGGTTGATATGAGCCAAGATAAGTTCTATATCCAACTCTTTTTGATACTTATATAAAAGGTTCAATAAGGTCATAGAATCAAGGCCACCAGAAATGGCCAACAAAACTCTTTGATGTTCAATAAAATAAGCTTTTTCTTTACACTGTTTCAAAAATTGCTGCTCAATCATTTCAGCACCTCATAGACATCATTGGCTATTTTTGAAATAGTGTCATAGTTTGAATGATTAGTGAACACCGATATGATAAAAGGTGATTCACTGTAAACAATGGCAACGTCATGTTTGAAATCATAAGCATCACCAATCTTATGAGCAACCTTCACTGGAATATCCTTAGAAATCCTCTGATTATCAAAGTTGGTCTGCGAAAGAGTGTCAATAATAGAACCATTTTGATAATAAATAGCTTCCATTACATTTCCTGCCATTTTAGCAGAGGCATTTCTTTCTTCCACATCCCATTTTCTACCTGCAATGTTTTCAATAGTGGAACGGTAGGTCGAGCTTGATTTATCTGTAACATAGTAACCTAAAATATTGGTTGCGGCGTTATCAGATTCTTTGGCAATATGATTAATGAGATCCTGTACACTGTATTCTTTATTATCCGCTTCTTTGGGTAAACTCCCACTTCCTTCCGTATCATAAGCTCCAGAATAATCATTAACATCCTGAATATATTTTAGTCCTTGTGCAAGTGTAAATTTCCCTTTATTTAATTCTTCTTGAGCATAATAAAGAATTGGCAATTTAGTTACACTGGCAGAATACATCTCTGTATCTTGATTAATTCCTGCCGTTTTTCCTGTATTCAACTGTTTGACATAAATAGAAAAGTCCGCCTGATTATATCGACTAGTTAAGATTTCTTGAACTTTTTCGATGCGATTATCTGTATCTGAAAGATAATCCGCTCTTACCCAACCACTATTTTCAATTTTTGCATATTGGGCTGTTGGTGTTGTAGCTAGTTGAGTGATTTTTACAGAAGTATAGGCTGATTTATTACTATTAATTTTTTTGACACCATTTACATAAGCTTTTTCATAAACTGTAAAACCTGGTTTCAGCCACACTGTTTGATTTGTATCCTCCAAAGCCAAGACAGTATCATCATAAATGGAACGTTTATCAGCAACTACAAACTGACCATTGGATAACTTAAAGAGAGGTAACCCTTGAGAATTGACTACTAATTCAGTCAACTTGAAAGGCTGATTTGGAGATATCTTCCCAGAAATCTTATCTAGTTCTGCAGAAGAAAAAGTTAAAACTTCTTCATAAACATTTGGATTGGTAGGAAGTGTTTGATAATAATTGCTGTAGCTTGTATTGGTCAATTCATACTGTTGACTTGTTGTCAATGGAATATCTTTTTCTGTGCTAATGACTATATTACTGCAAAAGAAAGCCGGTAACAACAATAAAGCTAAGTATTTCCTCATCAATCCTTCCTTTCTGTATTTTTTTCTTCTCTCAATTCTTGATTCTTTTGTGAAAGTTCTTCCAATTTCTCCTCTGAGAAAGTTAAAAATTTCTCCACTGTTTTAACAATATTATCCATGATTACTGTGGTAACAAATCTGGTATATTATAGATTGTCTCTCCTTCTTTAGCATAGAAATATTTTGCTCGAGCGTATTTAGCGGCATAGTCATCATCCTTTAAACGCTTAGATAAGTTTTCCTGATATTCTTTTTCCCTACTCAACTCATCATATTTTTCTTGTAACTCAACAAGCTTTTGCCGGCGTTCTAGAAGGGTTTGATAGGATTGTACTAAATTATAAGTTGGTAAAATGAACAAAAGCATAACTAAAATTAAAACCCAGCCCATAAAACGATTTTTTTTGCGACGTTCTTCTTCTAAGTAGCGTCGACGCTGATTTTCATCCTGAATGTACTGATTATTTAATTGAACAATATTTTTAGACATTTTCTTCTATCCTTGTTTCACTGACAATTTCATACATACTTGCTGCATCTTCTTTTTTGGTACTATCTTTCATTTCTAATACTTTCACAGTGAGTAGTTTATTACCAAAACGAATTTCAACAATATCATCTGTTTTTAAGTCTGTTGAACTCTTGGCTAGAATTCCATTTACTTTTATTCGTCCTTTATCTGCAACTTCTTTTGCAACAGTTCGCCTTTTAATAATTCTTGATACTTTTAGATACTTGTCTAATCTCATATTCCTTACCTCAATTCTCTTAATATTCTACCATGTTTTAAAGAAAATGAAAAAACAAAATCCTCTCAATCCTCTTTTCTTTGTTTTATCTCCACCAACTTTTGACCAAACTGAATTAAATTTTCTAAGATTTCGTAATCCTTTTTCTGACGAACATCAAAAATAACTTCAATTAGTTTGTCGCTTTCTCCTATACGAGCTTTTAAAGTTGTTGCAGCCAAAGCTTCAAAATAATCCTGGGTCAAGAATATTTGCTGTGACATCTTTTCAAATCTAACAACTACGGTCTGCTGTCTGCGTTCTACTAAAGAAACAAAGGATTTATCCAAATATGATTTCAACAGACCAATTTCTAATAAATAGGCGACAACATCTGGATACTCTCCAAAACGATCTATCAATTCTTCCTGTAAATCTTCATAATTTACACTGTTGTCAATTTCACGAATACGTTTGTAAATCTCAATTTTTTGGCGTTCATCTGATATATAGTCACTTGGTAAATAGG
This sequence comes from Streptococcus sp. 2_1_36FAA, assembly GCF_000161955.2. Lineage (NCBI taxonomy): Bacteria > Bacillati > Bacillota > Bacilli > Lactobacillales > Streptococcaceae > Streptococcus > Streptococcus sp. 2_1_36FAA. The sequence goes on along the minus strand of NZ_KI391976.1, from coordinate 645,507 downwards.
CATCAATTTGGAGATTAATTTCTGCATTACTTTTTTGTCTTTTTTGCTCTTTACCTTGTTTCTTGGCAATTGCCTCTTCTAAAAGTTGAGAATACATTTCAAACCCTACTGAATCAATAAATCCTGATTGAGAAGATCCAAGAATGTTTCCTGCTCCTCTAATGGATAAATCTCGCATTGCAATTTTAAATCCTGAACCTAGCTCTGTAAAACCTTTAATTGCTTCTAAACGTTTTTCAGCCACCTCAGTCAAATTTTTATCTGGACGATACATAAAATAAGCATAGGCAATACGATTACTCCGACCTACTCTTCCCCTAAGTTGATACAAGGTTGACAGACCCATATGATCAGCATTTTCTATAAATAAAGTATTTGCATTTGGAATATCAACTCCTGTTTCAATAATGGTAGTTGTAACCAAGACATCATATTCTCCATTTATAAAGTCAATTAGAGTATTCTCCAAGCGAATTTCACTCATCTGACCATGAACGTAACCAATATTGGCTTCTGGAATTAACTCTTTTAATTCAGCTACTTTTTGCTCAATTGTGTCAACTTTATTGTAAAGATAGTAAACTTGTCCTCCACGATCTATTTCTCTTAAAATTGCATCTCGAATGATAGTTGGATTACTTTCTAAAACATAAGTTTGAACTGGATAACGATTGGTCGGAGGAGTTTCAATGACTGATAAGTCTCGAATACCTAACATTGACATGTGTAAGGTACGAGGAATAGGAGTAGCAGTTAAAGTTAAGACATCAACTTTTGTTTTTAATTCTTTTAGTTTCTCCTTATGCTTAACTCCAAAACGCTGTTCCTCATCAATAACTATCAGACCTAAATCTGCAAATTCAACATCCTGTGATAAGAGCCTGTGAGTCCCAATAATGATATCCACTTGACCTTTTTTCAAACCTTCTAAAGTCTCATTCTGCTCTGCCTTTGTCCTAAAGCGACTTAGAACATCAACATTAACAGCAAAGTCATTAAAACGTTCTTTAAAATTTGTATAATGTTGCTGAGCAAGTACAGTTGTTGGCACCAAAATTGCAACCTGCTTATGATCATTAACAGCTTTAAAAGCCGCCCGCATTGCTACTTCAGTTTTACCAAAACCAACATCTCCTACCAATAGGCGATCCATTGGTTGCTTGCTTTCCATGTCCTTTTTTATTTCTTGAATACTTCGTAATTGATCCTCTGTTTCAACATAAGGAAAATCATTATCAAATTCAATCTGATTTTCGTCATCACTAGAAAAGGAAAAACCTTCTAGCTGGCTCCTCTCGGCATACAATTTAATTAAATCATCTGCAATATCTTCCACTTGATGCTGAACTTTTTGTTTTGTCTTTTGAAAACGACCATCATTTAACTTATTGACTTTTGGTGTCTTTCCGTCACTTGCTACATATTTTGATAAGAGTTGGATTTGGTCAACTGGAATCGATACTCGATCAGCATTTTGGTATTGAATGGTTACGTAATCTCGATGAATACCAGAAATTTCAATGGTTTCAATTCCTAGATATCGCCCAATACCATGTATGTTATGGACAACATAATCTCCTTTTTCTAACTCATTATAATCCTTTAATCGCTCTGCATTAGATATATTTTGCCGTCTTACACGTCTTTTAACTTTCTTTTGGAAAATTTCATATTCTGTAATTAATACAAGCTTTTGATCAACAAAATTAAATCCCTGGTTTAAATTTCCTTGTATAAGTTGCACTGAATTTTTATGGATTTCTTTATCATTTATATACTCTACTTGAATATCGTATTCTTGTAAAGTTTTATGTAAAGATTGTAAAGAAGATAATGAAGATGCTTGCAGGATTACTGTAGAACCTGCCTTTTTATAGCGGTCAATTTCATCTTTCAATAAAAGAAATTGACTAAAAAATTCCTGCATAGGGTATTGATTAAATTGATAAAGAAAATCAAATTTTAAGTTACCTAAGCCTTTGTGAAAATTTGAAAGAAAAGTAGAAGGTTTGTAATTTCTAAAATCTGGATAAGCATTAACAAAATATTTCTGATTTGAAACAGCTTTACTAGATTGTAAACCTTCTGTCAAAATAGTTGCAGCTTCCATTTCAAATTGTGCATTTCGCTCCATGATTTTTTGAAAATCATCAAAGAAAATAGGAGTATGTTTTGGAAGATAATCTAGAATAGTCCATTCTTTCTCATAAAAATAGGATAAAAATTTTCGAGAATCTGGATGAAGTTGACGTTTTTTAACATCCTGTAAGATCTCTTCAAGATAAGATTTTAGATGGTTATCTTGACTTGCTTTTACTGCCTCTTCTATTTTTTTCTGAGCTCTTAGATAATCTTCATCCGATAACAATATATCGTTTGCAGGATGAATTAAAACTTGATTTAAATTTTCAATAGAAGTTTGGCTTTCTGAATCAAAAATACGTATTCCATCAATCTCATCTCCGAAAAATTCTAAGCGGTAAGGAGAAATACTATCTTTATCAAAAATATCTAGGATATCACCTCTTAAACTGAACTCACCCTGATTAAAAACTTGTGATTCTTTTCTATAACCAATCTTAATCAAAAAGTTTACAAGGGTATCAAGGTTATATTCTTGACCAACTTTTAGTTCTATAATTGAAGATTTTAATTCATTTGGATTTGGCAAAAAAAGGCGACTAGCTGAAAGATTTGTGACTAGAATACCTGACTCATTGTCATCTAATAAAAAATTTAATGCTCCAATCCGAGTATATATTTTCTCTTGAGACGAGAAGATAAATTCAGCCATAGGTGCATCGTCAGCTAAAAAATTATATACTTTTTCCTCACCTAACAAAGAAATCAAGTCACTAGATAACTTTTCTGCTTCACTATAACCTGATGTCATAACGAGAATTTTTTGATGTTCATCAAGAGCAGAGGCTATTGCAAGTGCCTTAGTGGAACCAGACAACCCCATTAGTAACTGTCTAGTCTTTTGATTTAGATTTTTTTTCCAATCTAAAATTTGCTGGTTTTGACAAAATAAATCAATCAAGTTCATTTTATTATCCATTATACTTCTGCATTGCTTGTTCAAAATTGCCTGATTGTAAATAATAATTTACAGCATTGTCAACCTTATCAAGAGTGTTCAAAATAGTTATATAATCATCTCTATCGAATTTTCCTAAAACATGATGAACCACTGTCATACCTTCTTTGGGACGACCAATACCTATTTTAACTCGTTTAAAATCTTGAGTACCTATATGTTTAATAATTGATTTAATCCCATTATGGCCGCCTGCTGAACCTTTTGCACGTAAACGAATCTTACCAACTTCCATATCTAAATCATCATATATTACAAGTAAATCTTCAACTTCTAAACCGTAATATGTTAACAAAGCATGAACTGCTTTTCCACTTTCATTCATAAAAGTTGTTGGTTTGATAAAATATACCTTTTCACCATTTAAGAATGTTGAAGCGATTTCTGACTGAAAAATTTTATCAACTGTAAACTTTAAATTTAAATCTTTACATAACTTGTCAACTAGCATAAAACCAACATTGTGTTTCGTTTCAAAATATTTTTCTCCCGGATTTCCTAATCCAACAATTAATTTTGTCATTCTTATCCTTTCAAAGCTTAAAAGGGTTGGAAATTTTTTTCCAACCTACTCTTTATTCCATTTATACTTTCTTTTACACATTAAATCGGAATTCCATAATATCGCCATCTTGAACGATATATTCTTTTCCTTCTTCACGTAAACGACCAGCTTCTTTCACTGCTTTTTCACTTCCATAATGCAGTAAATCATCATAAGACATGGTTACCGCTCGGATGAAACCTTTCTCAAAATCTGAGTGGATGATGCCTGCTGCTTGAGGGGCTTTCATTCCACGTTTGAAGGTCCAAGCGCGAACTTCTTTTTCACCAGCTGTAAAGTATGTTCCAAGTCCCAACAGGTGGTAAGCTGCTCTGGTCAGTTTATCCACACCTGATTCAGTCAAGCCAATAGCTTCTAAAAATTCTGATTTATCTTCATCATCCAATTCAGAAATTTCCTCTTCAGCACGCGCTGAAATGACTACAACTTCTGCATTTTCTGTTGCTGCAAATTCCCGAATTTGCTTTACATAGTCAATATTATCTGGATCAGCCACCTCATCTTCACTGACATTGGCCACATAAAGCACAGGTTTAGTCGTTAAGAGAAAGAGCCCTTTAACGATCTTCTGTTCTTCTTCTGTAAACTCAATTGTCCGAGCTGAGATACCATCTTCGAGAACTGGCTTAATTTTCTGTAACACATTAAATTCCGCCACAGAATCCTTATCTTTTTGAGTTCTTGCCATCTTCTCTACACGCGCATAACGTTTGTTGATACTTTCTAAGTCTGCTAAAATCAATTCTAAATTGATTGTTTCAATATCTGCCATTGGATCAACAAAATCAGACTCACGACCCTGTTCCCTCATGACATTTTCATCATCAAAAGCTCGTACAACGTGGACAATAGCATCTACTTCGCGGATATTGGCCAAGAATTTATTTCCAAGTCCTTCTCCTTTTGAAGCACCTTTCACAATTCCAGCAATATCTGTAAATTCAAAAGTTGTTGGAACTTTTTTCTGTGGTTTGATGAGCTCTGTTAATTTATCAAGACGTGCATCCGGAACTTCCACTCTTCCAACATTAGGGTCAATTGTTGCAAAAGGATAGTTTGCTGCTTCTGCCCCCGCTTTTGTAATTGCATTAAATAAAGTTGATTTGCCGACATTAGGTAATCCGACAATTCCTGCTGTTAAAGCCATTTAGCTCTTCCTTTCATCTTTTCAATTCAAATTATTATACCATAAAACAGGCTAAGTCTGTAGAGGAAAATATAAACAAAAAAACACTCAATTAATTGAGTGTTAACGACTCCGGCAGTAGGACTCGAACCTACGACATCATGATTAACAGTCATGCGCTACTACCAACTGAGCTATGCCGGATAATATAGTCCGTACGGGATTCGAACCCGTGTTACCGCCGTGAAAAGGCGGTGTCTTAACCCCTTGACCAACGGACCATATATGTCTTGCAAGAAGACATATTTTATTATACCAGTTTATCTCGCTTTGTCAACAGTTTTATTTTTTATTTTCTTCTTTTTTACTTTTAGCTTTCAGTATTTCTTTCAAGTATCTGACACGTAATCGAGAAATTGGTGAGCGATGACCATCATAATATAAAACATCTTTTGTCTTTTTGTCGTATCCACTAATGTTGCTAATATTAGATAGGTATGACTTATGTGGTGAGAAAAAATATCCAAGTTCTTTATCTTGTTCTTGAATTTCTGCTATAGTCCCATAAAATTCCTTAAAGAAATTTTTTCCAACAACTCTTAATTTATAAGGACTTCCTGTCGTCTCAATATATAGAATATCCCTAAAAGGAATTCGAATTTCGTTTCCTCTAAAACTATACTCAAAAAAGTCAACAATATCTGTATTTTCAATTAAATTATTTCGTGTATAAACGATGCAATCTTTAACTCTTTTCTTAAAAGAATTATCATTTATGTCTTTATCTATAAAATCTAACGCTGATACTTTATACTTAAAAGTTAAAGTCGCAAATTCTGAATGACTCGTGACAAAAACAATGATAGCATAGGGATTATGTTGGCGTATAAATTGCGCCATTTCTAGACCTTTTTGTTCTTCTCCTTTGATATCTATATCTAAGAAATAGAGTTGATTTACCTCGTCTGACTCAACATATTCTTTAAATTCATGAATTTTTCCTGTTACTTTTGCTTTAATTTCAAGATTTAGTTCGCGAGAAATTTCTTCGAAGACATTTTCAATTCTAACTTGATGTTCAATAGTATCCTCTAGCACTAATACTTTCATATTTGTTCCTTTCTTTTAAATCTTACAACTTGTATAAAATAATTTGTTTCTATATCTGTTTCCAGAATAACTTCATCATATTTGTCAATAATTTCTTTGACATTATTTAAACCTAATCCTCGATTTTCTCCTTTTGTTGAGAAGCCTACTTCATAAATTTCTTCTAAATTAATGTAACGGCTTTGACGAGAATTCTGAATTACAAAAACAATTTCTTTATCTAGCTTTACTAAAGACACGTTCATTGTTTTTGAGGGACTTTCAGCTGCCCCTTCAACCGCATTATTGAGCAATACACTAGCTACTCGAACTAAATCTAAAAGTTTCATAGGTAATGTCTCAATAACATCCTTCATTTCAAATACGATCTCTACTCCACACTCTCGAGCCTTAAATATAGTTTGAATTAACACACTTCTCAAGGCAGTGTCTTGAACATTATTTACCTCAAAAAAAGTATAGTCATCTGATCGAAGGGAAATATTAGCTTGACTTAAAACATTATGAAAGATTCGCTCTACTTCTTTCATATCACCTGAGTTAATTCCGGTTTGCAAACTTGTTAACATACCAGCATAATCGTGACGAAAACCTCGAATTTCGTTATAAAGACCTACAATTTCATCTGTATAAAGTTGTAGTTGTCTTTGTTCTTCCTTTTTTTGCTGAATTTCTTTAGCTTTTTCATATTGTTCACGAGCAGACTTCAGATAAAATAAGGTCGACAAAAACATAATAAATCCTATAGTTGCAATCATACTAGCAAAGCTATTAAGATGTGCATTTTCGCTGAACCAATGAGAAATATTTAATAAGATATGGATTACTATATATGACTTATTAACATTATATAGATCTTTTTTATAAATTGGTTCTTTATAGTACTCAAAATAAAAGTCAAAAAAATCAACAACCTTTAAAATAATAAACAAAGATAAAAGATTAATTATAATGTAAAAAATATCATAATGTTGTTTTACAAAAGAATCTCCTGTTATTGAAGAAATAATGACAGAGAAAAAAGTTTCTGATGTCTCCACAGATAAATAGATGACAAATGATAAAAACAAATTCAAGTAATTATCATACTCTTTTCTTTTAAGAAAATATTTGTAGAAAATAAGGGGTTGAATAAATAGGAAAATATAGTGGAAAATACTACTTATTACATCTCCAAAACTTGGAATTTCAATAAGAATTGAAGAAATAATTGAAATTCCAAAAACAATACTAAAGAATAAACCAATAAATTTTATATCTATCTTTTTACTCTGCATAATTTTCTTATGAAATATCTCATAAGAAACAACTTGTATAATAGTTGGAAAAAATGCAATTATTATCTTCAAAATCATCTTTAACCCCTAAAATTATTTTCTTTTTAAAAAAATATCTCTCCAAATTGAATTATTAATCCTATGTCGAATATCTCCACCAGTAACTTGCTCTAATTTTCTTTCTGTCAAAATTTCAAATTGTTGTAACTCTTTTGGCAATAAATTTTGTTTGTTTTTCTTTTTCATAAAAATATCTCCTAATAATTTTTTGTAAAGTTAACTTACAAGATTATTATACAGGGAGATTTCCCAAATATAGAAAATCAGCTTCATATGCAAGTAAATATAACTGAAATGTCATTTTTAAAAATTTTATTAAAAAAAGAGTGCGCTTGAGCGCACCCTCAATCTTATCTGATCCCAGCAAGATTCGAACTTGCGACCGTTCGCTTAGAAGGCGAATGCTCTATCCAGCTGAGCTATGGGACCATACTTTATTATTGTAACAAAAAGACCGTATAGCGTCAAGATTCATTTATGATAAGGACTTCCTTGCTGAATCATAAAAGCACGATAAATTTGCTCCATTAAAACTAAACGCATTAATTGATGAGGTAGGGTTAATTGACCAAAACTCATCAAAAGATTTGCTCTTTCTTTTACTTTAGGAGATAAGCCTAAGCTACCACCAATAATAAAAGTGATATCTGAAAAACCTCGAACTGAAGCATCTTCAATAACTTTACTAAATTTTTCAGAAGGAAATTGCTGACCTTCAATAGCTAAAACAATAACAAATTCACGATCTAATACTTTAGATAAAATTCGTTCCCCTTCTTTCGACAGAATTTGTTGGTTCTCTAATGGACTTGCTTTATCTGGTGTTTTTTCATCAGCTAATTCAATTATCTCTACTTTCGTAAAACGACTGAGTCGTTTTGAGTATTCTGCAATCCCTTCTTTAAGGTATTTCTCTTTTAGTTTTCCAACTGTTACAAGCTTTATTTTCATAATTTCATTTTATCATATTCACACTTTATTCACACCATTTCAATGAGAAATTTTTACCTCATCTATAGATTTTCTAATAAAAATTAACGTTTTTTCTAAGTTTTCCACAAACTGTGGAAAAGTGATTATTTTTAAGATATAATTAAGTTATCGGTTCTATACTTACAGCAATTTGAAATATTAGGAGGAAGATATGAAAAACTCTTCAAATTTCTTCAAAAAAACATTGCAAATTTTCATTGTTTTGTTAGTTGGTTTTATAGGTGGTGTTGCTGGAACATGGGGATTTTCTTATTTTTCAACACCTCATTCAGCCACAAATAATAATCAGAAAACAGCGACTACAGTAACAACATCCTATAAAAATAGTAATTCTACAACAAAGGCTGTTGATAAAGTAAAAGATGCTGTTGTCTCTGTCATTACATATTCTGAATCTAATTCGGATACTATTTTTGACAACAATAATTCAGGAAATGAAAATGATCAGGTAGCTAGCGAAGGATCTGGTGTTATCTATAGAAAAGATAAAGACTATGCTTACTTAGTTACCAATACACACGTTATCAATGGTGCAAAAAAAGTTGATATCCGTCTTGCTGATGGGAATAAGGTTCCTGGTGAAATAGTCGGGACTGATACATATTCTGATATTTCTGTAGTCAGAATTCCTGCCGATAAGGTTAAAAATGTAGCAGAATTTGGAGATTCTAGTAAATTAACCGTTGGAGAAACTGCCATTGCAATCGGAAGTCCTCTTGGTTCTGATTATGCTAATACAGTAACTCAGGGAATTGTTTCTAGTCTAAGCCGTAATGTTTCTTCACGATCAGAAGATGGTCAGACAATTGCTACCCAAGCTATTCAAACTGATGCAGCAATTAATCCAGGTAACTCTGGTGGTCCTCTTGTAAACATTCAAGGTCAAGTTATTGGTATTACCTCTAGTAAAATTGCTAACACCAATAATGGTAGTACTTCTGTTGAAGGTATGGGATTTGCAATCCCATCCAATGATGTTGTAAATATCATTGAACAATTAGAAAAGAATGGTAAAGTCATTCGACCAGCTCTAGGAATTCAAATGGTCAACTTAAGTAGTTTGTCTTCTTCAAGCTCTGATCGATTAAAACTTCCAGACAATGTTAAAAATGGTGTCGTTGTTCGTTCCACACAAACTGGAATGCCTGCTGATGGTAAGTTACAAAAATATGATGTGATTACAAAAATTGATGATACAGAAATATCATCTGCTAGCGATATCCAATCAGCTCTTTATAAACATTCAATTAATGAAGAAATTAAAGTTACTTATTATCGTGATGGAAAAGAGCAAACAACAACTATTAAACTAACTAAATCAACTGATGATTTAAGTTCTGAATAAATACCATTTACAAGACTGTCAACACACCTTTACTCTTTCGTAAAGGTGTGTTATGCTATATACAAATGGAAAATTATCAATATATTTTAATTAAAGATATTCACACCAACCCCTATCAACCAAGAAAAGATTTTTCAATAGAGAAATTAAACGAGTTAGCAAATTCTATTAAAGAAAACGGATTAATTCAGCCTATTATCGTCAGGAAATCATCTATCATTGGATACGAACTTTTAGCTGGGGAAAGAAGATTTAGGGCAGCTAAAATAGCAGGCTTAACTGAAATTCCTGCCTTAGTCAAATCACTAAGCGATGATGAAATGATGAAGCAGGCTATTATTGAAAATCTTCAAAGAGAGGATCTCAATCCAATAGAAGAAGCTGAATCTTATCAACATCTTATTTACAAGGGGTTAACGCATGATGAAATCGCTCAGATTATGGGGAAATCAAGGCCTTATATTACAAATCTTGTTCGCTTGCTACAGTTACCTGATTTTGTCTTAAAAGCTGTAAAAGAAGGTCGTATTTCTCAGGCTCATGCTCGATTACTAATAAAACTTAAGGAAAAAGACCAGAAAAAATGGCTTGAAAAAATTATTTCTTCAGATATTTCTGTTAGAAAATTAGAGAAATTATTACAAACTTCTACTACTAAGCCTAAGTCTGAAAATGTCCAAAAAATTTTTATCGAAGAAGAAGAAGAAAATCTAAAGAAATTATTGGGAGTTGATGTAAAGATTAGTCTCTCTAAGAAACAAACTGGCAAAATCTCAATTTCTTTTTCTAATCAGGAAGAATATGAAAGAATTATTAACAGTCTTAAATAGTACTGTTATTTTTCTTTTATCATTTCACAAGCATTTCCACAAAATATAGTATCCAGAAAACTTTATATAGCAAGAAAAACCTTAACTTTCCACAACTTGTGGAAAACTTTGATAAACATTGTGGATTTCTATTCACAGTTGTGGAAAACTTTTTAAGTTTATGTTAAAATATTGAAGAATATTATAAGTAGAAGGGAGAAATAATGGCTCAGGAACAAGAATTTTGGGCGCGTGTATTAGAGTTAGCTCACACTCAGCTAAAAAAAACAACCTTTGACTTTTTTGTAGCAGAAGCCAAATTGATTAAAATTGAAAATAATCAGGCGACAATTCACTTAGATAGTCCTGTCAAAAAGCTTTTCTGGGAGCAAAATTTAGCAGATATTATCCTAACGGCTGGTTTCGAAATCTACAATGATCAAATTACTGCCTTATACGTATTTGAAACAGAAGACAGAGTTAAAGAAGAACCAGTTTATTTAACTTCACAGCAGCCTGATTTAACTGAAAAGAAAAAATCTCCTCCACTAGCTACTGGCTTAAAAGCAAAATATACTTTTGAAAACTTCGTACAAGGAGATGGAAATCAGTGGGCAAAAGCAGCTGCCTTAGCTGTCGCTGATAATCTGGGAGGTATCTATAATCCCTTATTCATTTATGGTGGACCAGGTTTAGGAAAGACACATTTATTAAATGCTATTGGAAACGAAGTATTAGAAAATACACCTGATGCTCGGATAAAATATGTTCCTGCTGAGACCTTTATTAATGATTTTCTGGAACATCTTCGCTTAGGAGAAATGGATAGTTTTAAGAAAATCTATCGCAGTCTTGATTTATTATTAATCGATGATATTCAAGCACTTAGTAAAAAAGTATCTACTCAAGAAGAATTCTTTAACACTTTTAATGCCTTGCATGGAGAAAATAAACAAATTGTTTTGACCAGTGACCGTAGTCCAGACTACTTAGAAAATTTGGAAGAAAGACTAGTCACGCGCTTCAAGTGGGGATTAACTAGTGATATCACTCCTCCAAATTTTGAAACCAGGATTGCTATTTTGCGAAATAAAATCGAAGAATTTGATCTTATTTTCCCAAATGAGACAATTGAATATTTAGCTGGACAATTTGATTCAAATGTACGTGATCTTGAAGGTGCTCTAAAAGATATCAATTTACTTGCTAGTATGAAGCAAATTAAAGAGATTACTATCGATATTGCAGCTGAAGCTATTCGCTCTCGTAAACAAGCAGGAAGTCAACTATTAGTCATCCCAATTGATCGTATCCAAACTGAAGTTGGGAATTTTTACGGAGTTAGTGTCAAAGAAATGAAAGGGACTAGGCGAGTTCAAAATATTGTATTAGCTCGTCAGGTTGCCATGTACTTGACCAGAGAATTAACAGATAATAGCTTACCAAAGATTGGACGTGAATTTGGAGGAAAAGACCATACAACTGTAATTCATGCCCATGGAAAAATAAAAAGTATGCTAGAAGAAGATGATAATCTACGTTTAGAAATTGAATCGATAAAAAATAAAATAAAATAGTTGTGGATAAGTTTTCAAAAATATGGAAATTAATCCACAAATTGTGCACAAGTAAAAATACTTGCTGTAACTATGATTGAACTATTTTTCCACATTATCCACATAGCCTACTATTACTATTAACCTTATAATCATAAATAATAAAAGGAGTTTTCATGATTAACTTTTCTATTAATAAAAATTTATTTTTACAAGCCTTGAACACAACCAAACGAGCTATTAGTCATAAAAATGCCATTCCTATTCTTTCAACGATTAAAATTGATGTTACTAACGAAGGAATTACCTTAATTGGTTCTAATGGACAAATTTCGATTGAAAATTTTATTTCTATAAATAATGAAAATGCAGGTCTCTTAGTTACTTCCTTAGGTTCAATCCTTCTTGAAGCTACTTTCTTTATTAATGTTGTTTCTAGTCTTCCAGATGTGACTCTTGATTTTAAAGAAATTGAGCAAAAGCAAATCGTACTGACTAGTGGAAAATCAGAAATTACTCTAAAAGGAAAAGATGCTGATCAATATCCACGTATTCAAGATGTACCAACTTCTAATCCATTGGTTCTTGAAACAAAGATTTTGAAGGATTTAATTAATGAAACAGCATTTGCAGCTAGCTTACAAGAGAGTCGTCCTATTTTAACTGGTGTACACTTTGTTTTAACGGATCATAAGAATCTTAAAACAGTTGCTACTGATTCCCATCGACTCAGTCAAAAGAAAATTATTCTAGAAAAAAATGGGGATAACTTTGACGTTGTTATTCCAAGTCGTTCTTTACGCGAATTTACAGCTGTTTTTAGCGATGAAATTGAGACAGTTGAGGTTTTCTTTGCTAATCATCAAATTCTTTTTAGAAGCGAAAATATTAGCTTCTATACACGTCTATTAGAAGGAAATTACCCAGATACGGATCGTCTTATTCCCACAGAGTTTTCAACAGTTGTTACTTTTGCTACATCTGCTTTACGTGCTGCGATGGAACGCGCTAGACTATTATCTAATGCCACACAGAATGGAACTGTAAAACTAGAGATTGAAGGTGGCGTTGTAAGTGCTCATGTTAATTCTCCAGAAGTTGGACGAGTGAATGAAGAAATTGATGCTGAAAATGTTTCAGGAGACAATCTAACTATTAGCTTTAACCCAACTTATCTTATTGAAGCTTTAAAAGCTGTTAATAGTGAAAAAGTAACTATTAGCTTTATCTCAGCTGTTCGCCCATTTACTCTTGTGCCTAGTGATCAAGAAGAAGATTTCATTCAATTAATTACTCCAGTGAGAACAAACTAATGTATGATAAAGGAAGTTATGTTGAAATGAAAAAGCCACATGCCTGTACGATTAAGTCAACAGGTAAAAAGGCAAATCGTTGGGAAATCACGAGAGTTGGAGCGGATATCAAAATTCGTTGCACTAATTGTGATCATGTTGTCATGATGAGCCGTTATGACTTTGAGAGAAAAATGAAAAAAGTCTTAAGTGATGAAACTTAAGACTTTTTATTATTCTTTTTATTTTTTTAGTTCTTCAAATTTACCATTTTCGACTTTTTTGAAGCCACTTTTTTCAAGCGCTTCTCCACTAGCTTTCATACTAATTTTTTTAGCATTTTTTTCGTTAGAAATCATCATACCTGGAAGAGAGGCTAATTCTTTTAAATCAGCTTTGTCGTAATCAATTTCTATATTTTCTTTAATACCGTTTTTATCAAAGGAGACTTTTTCTTTAATTCCTTTGACTGTTTGATATTGTTTTGAAAGTTCTTCTATTTTAGCTTTAGCAGCATTTTTTTGCTCTTCTTGGCTTTCATCGATTCCTAAAGACTTATAAGAAATGAAGTTTTCAGTAGTTTGTTTGGTAACTACGTCACCTTTATGATAATAGGTCAAACGCATATCAAATTGATTTGATTGATCAATTCTTTGGTAATAAGTAACTTCTTCTTTTTGACCACAAGCTACTAAAAGAAAAGCAAAACATACTGTAAGTATAGTAAGGGACAATTTTAATAAATGATTTTTTTTCATCATGGAAACCTCCTTCATATACAAATATTATAAAATAAATTCTTTAAAATTCAAATATTTTTTTTGAATTATCATCTTTTTTTGTAATTATAAAGTGTAAAAAGAGCAATTCCAAAAATAAAACATCCTATCCCTTCCTTAAAACCTCTAGGAATAAATTTTAGGATAACTCTTCCTGATCCTTTTTTTACATCAACCTTCATGAAGCCATCTTGAGCCTTATAGATAGTAACTGGATGACCATTTTGTGTTGCGCTCCATCCCTTATCGTAAGGTAAAGTTAAGAAGAGAGAGGAATCTTTTTGAGCATGATAATCTACAGTTATTTGGCTATTTTTTGTAGTAACTTCGACTTTTTGAGAATGAATTTTATCTATTGCTTCTTGAAAGTGATTGATATTTACTTTATAAAATTCAGGTTTATCAAAAGAAACTTGAGAATTATCAGGAAATGTAAAGCGAACAGTTACTGTTTGTTTATCCATAAAATGACCAAGATTAAAAAATGTAAAGACATTATTTGTTGTAAAGCGTCTTGTTTCGTTTCCTATCGAAATATCAACAACAGTCTGATCATCATTAGAAAAATGAATATTTGGAAGGCTGACATAAACTTGACTATTTTCAGGAACATCTAGTGTATAAGTCATACTAGCAAAGCTCTCATTATCCTCTTTGTCAACATTTACAGTGATATGATCATTATTTTCAATAATATTGTGAGAGTTTATTGGATAAATTTTTTGAAAATATTTATAGTTTAAACCTGATAATTGATTTAGAAATTTTGTTTGATTATCAAGAGTTAAATTATTAAACTTTACATCCTTGTAAACTTTATTAGTTAAAAAAGCTAAGGAAGTTGCATTTTTGTTTTGATATAGGGTTAAATTTTTTTCTGTTTTAATTGGAGTGAATCCATATTTTTGAGGATTTACTTCAGAAATATTATAAGCAAGTGAGAAGATAGCATCCATTAAAATGCTATTGTTTTGATATCGTAGATTAAGATTAGTTCCAGTTGATTTATAACCAAGTTTATCTAAAGTTGAACTTGTCATTGTATTTCGAACAGAAGAAAATTGTGAAATACCATTGTAGTTATATTTCATACTATCATTTCCTGTTTGAGGATCCAATGTCTCTGTACGAAAAAATTCTGTATTATTGTCTTTTGAATACTTTATAAGATTGTCAATTTGTTTTAAATTTTTAGCATAGGAAGAACGACTAGCAAATACCCATTCTTTAGCAATGCCATCAACTTGGTAAAAGGCATTTAAAGAAACTTCAAAGCAAACAAAAGCTAATGTTGTAATATAAAATACTCTTTTTGAAATAAAAGATTTAGTAAAAGTACCAAATATTAATAAGTAGGCTAGTAAAAATTCTAAAGTTAAAATAAAGTTTACAGGTCCTAAAAAATCATAATGTTTTCTAAAAACAAAAACTAAAATAAATCCAATGGATAAAATCGTGAAAGATATGATTAGATTCTTAAATTTAATTTGTTTAAGACGTTGTAAGGTTTCTGCTGCTAAAAAGATAATGAAAAGAGAGAAGAGCCAGGAATAGCGATGTAAAAACATATTAGGCGCGTGCATCCCTTGCCAAAACAAGTCTAATCTTTCAAGAGAAAAACTTGCAATAAATATTATAATTAGAAAAAAATAGGAAAGTTTCACGTGAAACTTAATCGATTTTAATGTAAAAAACAAGATAGCTAGCAAGAGTGGAACTATTCCAACATAAATCATTGGAATTGATCCATATTTAGTTGTATCAAAGCTTCCAATAAAATTTTTAGCAAAAATATCTAAAAACCAAGTTTTTTCTGTAAACAGTCTATCAACTGAAGTTAATTTTTCTCCATGAGTTTTTAAATCCAAAAATGTTGGCAAAATCATAATTAGACTTGTGACGCCAGATAATATTGACACAATTGTAAAGTCTAAAAAAGTTTTAATTCTATTTTTAAAATCCCATGTTGTTTGAACAAAAAACCAAAAAATTAAAAATATTGCCATCATATATCCAAAATAGTAATTCTGGATAAAGAGAATTGACAAACTCGTAAAGTATAATACTCGATTTCTTTTTATGAGTAAAAGGTGTAAACCATAGAGAATTAGAGGAGCAATAATAAAGACATCTAGCCAAGTTTTGATTTCAATTTGACTAGTTGCAAAACTCATAAGAGAATAGCAGGTTGACAGCATTAAAATAAGAAAGTTTGGTATTTTTTTAAATATCCCTTTTAAACTGATAGCAGCTGTTAATCCAATTAATCCAAATTTAATCAAGGTAAAGAGATAGACAGCATCTGGCATATTTTCTAGATTGAAGAAATAAACAAAAGGAGATAAAAAACTTCCTAAATAGTAACTAGTCAGAGCATAAAAGTTTAAACCTAATCCACTTGTAAAGGTATAAAAAAGACTATCACTGCCATGAAGAATATTTCTGAGCGTAGTATCAAAGATAACATACTGATGAAAGCCATCTCCTAGTAAAGGAGATGTATCACTATTCCAATAAATACCTTGGGAAAGATATACAATGAACATAATTAAAAAAGGAATTAAAAATGCTGCAAAGTAAACCCAATAATTTTTAAAATAATTCTTTATTTTTTTCATAAACTATATATAGCTAAAAAGCGAATATTCATTCGCTTTTTAGTCTTTCCATAATTCTTTTACTTTTTGCTGAATTTCTTGATTTTCTAAGAATTCATCATAAGTTTCATCAATACGATCAATCACACCATTTTTAGATAACACAATAATATGATTTGCTAATGTTTGAATAAATTCATGGTCATGGCTAGCAAAAATAATGGACTCTTTGAAGTTTTTCAATCCATCATTTAAGCTGGAAATTGATTCCAAATCTAAGTGATTTGTTGGATCATCCAATACTAAGACATTGGATTTAAGCAACATCAATTTAGAAAGCATAACACGAACTTTTTCTCCACCTGACAAGACGTTTACAGACTTGTTAACCTCATCTCCAGAGAAAAGCATACGCCCAAGAAAACCTCGGAGGAAAGTATTGTCATCTTCTTCTTTACTTGCAAATTGACGCAACCAGTCAAGGATTGATTCACCACCAGCAAAATCACGAGAATTATCTTTAGGTAAATAAGATTGACTAGTTGTCACACCCCACTTGACAGTCCCTTCGTATTCAATATCACCCATTAAAGCACGAATTAAGGCTGTTGTTTGAATATCATTTTGACCAATCAGAGCTGTCTTGTCACCTGGACGTAAGATGAAACTGATATTATCCAAAATAGTTTCTCCGTCAATCTTGACTGAAAGATTTTCTACTGTCAAGAGGTCATTACCAATTTCACGTTCTGCTTTGAAGCTGATAAATGGGTATTTGCGGCTAGATGGGACAATTTCTTCTAACTCTATCTTGTCAAGCATCTTTTTACGGGAAGTTGCCTGTTTTGATTTTGAAGCATTGGCAGAGAAACGAGCAACAAATTCTTGAAGTTGCTTAATTTTTTCTTCTGCTTTGGCATTTCGGTCAGCGAGTAGTTTAGCCGCTAGTTCGCTTGATTCTTTCCAGAAATCATAGTTTCCAACATAGAGCTTGATTTTTCCAAAGTCAAGGTCGGCCATATGAGTGCAGACTTTATTTAAAAAGTGACGGTCGTGAGATACAACAATAACTGTATTATCAAAATCGATAAGAAAATCTTCCAACCAAGTAATAGACTGAATATCTAAACCGTTAGTTGGCTCGTCCAAAAGCAAGACATCAGGTTTACCAAAAAGGGCTTTGGCTAAGAGTACTTTTACCTTGTCTCCGTTAGAGAGCTCACTCATATTTTGGTAGTGAAGATCTTCTGGAATATTTAGATTTTGTAAGAGTTGAGAAGCTTCACTTTCTGCTTCCCAGCCACCTAGTTCAGCAAACTCTCCTTCAAGTTCAGCCGCACGAACACCATCTTCATCTGAAAAATCTGGCTTCATGTAGATAGCATCTTTTTCTTTCATGATACTGTAAAGTAGGTCATTTCCCATAATAACAACATCAATGACTCTTTCATCTTCGTAGTCAAAGTGATTCTGGCGAAGAACTGAAAGACGCTCATTGGGTCCTAAAGAAATATGCCCCGTAGTTGGTTCAATATCTCCAGCTAATATTTTTAAAAATGTTGATTTTCCAGCACCATTGGCACCAATTAAACCATAGGTATTACCAGCTGTAAATTTGATGTTGACTTCATCAAATAATTTGCGGTCGCTGAAACGTAATGAAACATCTGATACTGTAAGCAATATAATTCTCCTCTTTAATATATCTAGTACTATTTTACTAGAAAAATCGCCATATTTCAAATGATTCAAGAAGAAACTCTTGTTTTTAATTGTAAAATTTCCGTCAACTTGTTGTCAATTAAATTGACAAAGGTGTAAAAGTTATTTTTATATAGAAATTTATCCAATCTCCTTTCTCATTTTTATTGAAAATGTTATAATGAATTCAACATTAATTGAGGAGAAATAGATGACAAAGCCTATTATTTTAACAGGAGATCGGCCAACTGGAAAATTACATATTGGCCATTATGTAGGAAGTTTACGGAATCGAGTTCTTTTACAAAATGAAGGAAAATATGATTTATTTGTTTTTTTAGCTGATCAACAAGCCTTGACAGATCATGCTAAGGACCCACAAACAATTATTGAATCAATTGGAAATGTAGCTTTGGATTATTTAGCTGCTGGTTTGGATCCAGAAAAGGTTACCATTTTTATTCAGAGTCAAATTCCTGAACTTGCTGAATTAACAATGTACTACATGAATCTAGTCTCTTTAGCTCGGTTGGAAAGAAATCCAACTGTCAAGACAGAAATAGCTCAAAAGGGCTTTGGTCAAAGCATTCCTACAGGATTTTTGGTTTATCCAATTTCTCAGGCGGCTGATATTACAGCTTTTAAGGCGAATTATGTACCAGTTGGGACTGATCAAAAGCCAATGATTGAGCAAACTAGAGAAATAGTTCGTTCTTTTAACAATGCTTATCAAAAAGATGTCTTAGTTGAACCGGAGGGGATTTATCCTGAGAATGAAGCTGCAGGACGATTACCAGGGTTGGATGGAAATGCTAAAATGTCTAAATCATTAAATAATGGAATCTACCTTGCTGATGATATGGACACACTTAAGAAAAAAGTGATGGGAATGTACACAGACCCTAATCATATTAGAGTAGAAGATCCGGGAAAAATCGAAGGTAATATGGTTTTTCATTATCTGGATGTTTTTGGAAGACCAGAAGATCAAGCAGAAATTGCTGCTATGAAAGAACATTATCAAAGAGGCGGCTTAGGAGATGTAAAAACAAAACGATATCTATTGGAAATTTTAGAAAGAGAGTTGGGCCCTATTCGTGAGCGTCGCATAGAGTTTGCTAAAGATATGGGACAAGTCTATGATATGCTTAGAAAAGGAAGTGAAAAAGCACGTCAAAAAGCTAGCCAGACTCTTTCTGAAGTGAAATCAGCGATGGGGATTAATTATTTTTAATAGATGATTGACAAATCATAACAGAGTGGTATTATATTATAAATTATGTTGGTCTAGAACATGGTTCTACTATATAGATGAAAATAGAAAAGAGGAAACTTCGAATGTCTAATTGGGACACTAAATTTTTGAAAAAAGGTTTTACCTTTGATGATGTATTGTTGATTCCAGCTGAAAGTCATGTGTTGCCTAACGATGCTGATTTAACTACGAAATTGGCAGATAATTTGACTTTAAATATCCCAATTATTACAGCGGCAATGGATACCGTAACAGAAAGTCAAATGGCCATTGCTATCGCGCGTGCAGGTGGTCTTGGAGTAATCCATAAAAATATGTCTATTGCGCAACAAGCAGACGAAGTCCGTAAGGTAAAACGTTCTGAAAATGGTGTCATTATTGATCCCTTCTTCTTAACACCAGAACATACAATTGCTGAAGCAGATGAATTGATGGGACGTTATCGTATTAGTGGTGTTCCAGTTGTTGAAACATTAGAAAACCGTAAGTTGGTTGGTATATTGACCAATCGAGATTTGCGTTTCATTTCTGATTTTAATCAACCTATTTCTAATCATATGACTAGCGAAAATTTGGTTACAGCTCCGGTTGGAACAGATTTAGAAACTGCTGAGCGTATTCTTCAGGAACACCGTATTGAAAAACTTCCTCTAGTTGATGAAGATGGTCGTCTTTCAGGTTTAATCACGATTAAGGATATTGAAAAAGTAATTGAATTTCCAAATGCTGCTAAAGATGAGTTCGGTCGTCTCCTAGTTGCAGGTGCAGTTGGTGTTACTTCAGATACATTTGAACGTGCCGAAGCCCTTTTTGAGGCAGGAGCTGATGCGATTGTTATTGATACTGCTCATGGACATTCTGCAGGAGTTCTGCGTAAGATTGCTGAAATTCGTGCTCATTTCCCAGATCGTACTTTAATCGCAGGAAATATTGCAACTGCTGAAGGTGCGCGTGCCCTTTATGAAGCAGGTGTAGACGTTGTCAAGGTTGGTATTGGCCCAGGTTCTATCTGTACCACTCGTGTGATTGCTGGTGTTGGTGTCCCTCAAGTGACTGCTATTTATGATGCAGCAGCTGTTGCGCGCGAATATGGTAAAACAATCATTGCTGATGGTGGTATTAAATACTCAGGTGATATTGTCAAAGCTCTAGCAGCAGGTGGAAATGCTGTTATGTTAGGTTCTATGTTTGCAGGAACTGATGAAGCTCCTGGGGAAACCGAAATTTTCCAAGGACGTAAGTTCAAAACATATCGAGGTATGGGATCTATTGCAGCAATGAAAAAAGGTTCAAGTGACCGTTACTTCCAAGGTTCTGTCAACGAAGCTAATAAGTTAGTTCCAGAAGGAATTGAAGGCCGTGTAGCATACAAGGGTGCTGCAGCTGATATTGTCTTCCAAATGCTTGGTGGGATTCGCTCTGGTATGGGTTATGTTGGAGCTGCAAATCTACAAGAACTACACGAAAATGCTCAATTTATTGAAATGAGTGGTGCTGGATTGAAGGAAAGTCATCCTCATGATGTTCAAATTACAAACGAAGCTCCTAACTATTCAGTACAATAAAAAATGCGCTATATTTTGGTGCATTTTTATTTTACAATGGATATAGAAATCTTTACATTATATGTAAAGGTTGTAAAAATAGAGTTTACAATATTGTAAACTCTATTTTATATTTCCATTTGAAATTTCAAAAATCTTGATATCTTTAGGTAGGTTTTTTAGGTGTTCCAAAGTAGTTGTGGTAATAAAAGTTTGTATTTCTTGAGAAATTGTTTCTAGCAATTTAAGTTGACGATCATTGTCAAGTTCACTCATCACATCGTCAAGCAGGAGGATAGGAGATTCTTTTGTTATATTTTCAATCAATTTTATTTCTGCTAATTTAAGAGAGAGTACCACACTTCTGTGTTGCCCCTGACTTCCATAATTAGCATCCATTTGATTGATAAAGAAAGCTATATCATCTCGATGAGGACCTACACCAGTATTTTGTTTAAATAAATCTCTTTTTCGATTTTTACTTAGGCTTTGTCTAAAACTTTCTTCAATACTGTCAATATCTTGTAAAGGTACAGAGGATAGATAGTCAATAGTTAGAGTTTCTTTTTTTTGTGAGATATCAAGGTGTTTTTCCTGGGCGAATATTTCGAGTTTTTTTAAGAAGTCTAAGCGATGTTTGACCACACGACAACCATATTCAATAAGCTGTTCATCTAAAACAGATAGAAAATTCTCATCAATTTTTTGACTGTTCTTTAGATAAGAATTTCTTTGTTTAAGAACATGATTGTAATTGGAAAGATCTGCTAGATAAAGAGGCTTGATTTGCCCCAATTCAATGTCTATAAATTTTCGTCTTAATGAAGGCGAACCTTTAATAAGTTGTAAATCTTCTGGCGCAAACAGAACAACATTCATTGTCCCAATATAGTCGGAAAGTCTATTTTGCTTGAGATGGTTGATTTTAGTAATACGTCCCTTAGCTGTCAACTCGATGTCAAGAGGAATTGTTCCTGTCTTTTTTTCAAGGATACCTGATACTTTGAGATCTTTTTCTTGAAAATGAATAAAATCTTTATCTGATCTAGTTCGATGACTACGAGTCAATGCTAAGAAATAAATTGATTCTAGAATATTTGTTTTTCCTTGTGCATTTTGACCAAGAAAAACGTTTAGACCAGAGTGAAAGTTGATTTCCGCGTCTTGATAATTACGAAAATGTTTAAGAGTCAGTGATTTTAGCCACATATTATGTTCCTGGGAAGCGTACAGGAGCTTTTTTCTCTTGCTTTATACCTGTTTGCTTTCTGTTATTCTTTTTGGGAGTAGTATTTTTTTTAAGATTTTTATTCATTTCTTTAACCATATTAGCAATACGTTGTTTTTCAGCTATTTCTTCTGTATGCTGAATTTTTTCGTCTGCACTTGGTTCAAGAATGGATAGAGTTAGGTTTTCTGCAGGAATTGTTATTTGGTCTCCAACTCGGACTTTTTTTCCTCGTCTTATTTCTAATTCGCCATTGAAAAAAACATCATTTTCAGCTAAAAATGCCTTAATAGCACCGCCACTTTGGATTACTCCAATCTCTTTCAGGAGAGCTTGGAGTGTGATATATTCATCAAATAATTTATAATCCATATTTCACCTCAATCCTTGTTATTATACCATATTTTAAGACTCAAAGTGTATAAAATATCCAGGGAAGAAAACGTTTTAATCTGTTATAAGGAACACCAATTTCACATCATTTCGTGATATAATAGAATTCATATTAGGAAGCAAGAGGAACCTTATGGAATTAGCAAAAGGAGTCAATCTCCATTTTATTAAATCAACGAAATTTAAAACAAATAAAATAAAACTTCGTTTTTCTGCACCAATGAGTCCGGCTACTGTTGCTGAGCGAGTTTTGGTTTCTAGTATTTTAGAAACGGCAAATGCTGTTTATCCAACTTCTCAGCTATTTCGTGAGCGTTTAGCTAGTTTATATGGATCAAATTATTCAACCAGTGTTTCAAAAAGAGGTTTGGTTCATTATGTAGATATAAATGTTTCCTTTGTTAGAGATTCTTTTTTAAGTAGGAAAAACGCCCTAACAACGGAGGTGGTTGAATTTATCAAAGCAAGTCTCTTATCTCCTTTAGTTGACCAGAAAGGTTTTGATTCCTCTATCTTTGAAATTGAAAAGAAAAATATTATTCATGAGTTGGAATCTGAAATAGAAAACCATTTTTACCACGCTCATTTGGAATTGAATAAGTTATTTTATTTAAGTGAAGAAATGCAACTTCCTCGGGTCTCAAGACTTGACTTAATGAAACAAGTGACACCTGAGACTAGTCTTGCAGTTTTTCAAAAAATGCTGAAGGAAGATAAGATTGATATCTTTTTTATCGGTGATTTTAATGAAGTGGCTATGCAGGAACAATTTTCTCAATTTGGCTTCACGGATCGTGAACAGGATTTACTATTGGATTATCAGCAACCTTTTTCAAAAATTTTACGAGAAGGGATTGAACAAAAGGAAGCTAATCAATCCATTTTAGAAATGGGATATCATTTCCCTATTCAATATGGAGATACTAGTCATATCCCTTTGATTGTAATGAATGGTCTTCTGGGTGGTTATGCACACTCAAAATTATTTGTAGAAGTTCGTGAGAAAGCAAGTCTGGCCTATACTGTTTCTAGCACTATGGATATTTTTTCAGGAATGTTACGAGTATATGCTGGAATTGATAGAAAAAATCGTAATAAAGCGATGACTTTAATTAACCGACAAGTAGCTGATCTAAAAAGAGGAAAATTTTCTGAAGAAGAGCTTCAACAGACAAAAAATATGCTTAAAAACAGTGCTCTCTTATCTCAAGATCGTCAAAATGCTTTACTGGAAACAACTTATTTGTCGGCTGTTTTAGGCAAGAAATTTTTAAGAGTCGATGAATGGTTAGAAGTTATGGAAAATGTTAAGAAGGAAGATATTGTTTTAGCAGCGAATACCTTAAAACTTCAAGCGGTGTACTTTATGGAAGGGAAATAATGCAGAATTTAGCGCTGAAAAAAATAGAATATACAGCTATTGGAGAAAGTCTTTATCGGGTAATTTTACCAAATGGATTGCGACTTTTTTTACTTCCTAAAACAAATTTTCATGAGACATATGGTATTATGACAGTGAATTTTGGGTCAGTGGATACTTATTTTGTACCAAGAGGGACCAAGCAAGCTATCCATTATCCAGCTGGAATTGCTCATTTTTTAGAACATAAATTATTTGAAGATGAAAATGGCAATGATCTTTTGCAGGAATTTGTAGACTTAGGAGCAGAAAGTAACGCCTTTACCAGTTTCACAAAGACAAGTTACCTGTTTTCAACAACTGAGAATGTAGAAGAATGTTTGGAATTACTACAGGATTTGATTGGGGAAGCTTATTTTACAGAAGAATCTGTTCAGAGAGAACAAGGAATTATCCAGCAAGAAATAGAAATGTACCAGGATAATCCAGATTATCGTTTGTTTTTTAGCGCTTTAGCAAATCTATACCCAGGGACAGCTCTGGCACAAGATATAGCTGGGAATCGCGAGTCGATTGCTGAAATCACAGTGGAAGATTTGGATGAAAACTTTGAAACTTTTTACCATCCGTCTAATATGAGTTTATTTTTAGTTGGAAATTTTGATCTGGATAAAACGGTAGCTACTATTAGTGAACAACAAAATTCGTATGAAATAGAGGATGAAAAATCATCCATCAAAAGGCGTTCATTAAAATTATCTCCTGTAGTTCCAACTGCTAGTATGAGGATGGAAGTCAGCCGACCTAAATTAGCTGTTGCTATGCGAGGAAATGACAAAATTTCAAAGAGAAAATTATTTCGCTATAAACTTATTTTGAAATTATTATTTGATATGATGTTTGGCTGGACTTCTAAACGTTATCAAAAAATGTATGAAAATGGGAAAATTGATGCTTCTTTGACTCTGGAAGTTGAAGTAGAAGAACGCTTCCACTTTGTTATGCTGACGATGGATACCCAGGAGCCAGTAGCCCTATCTCATCAAATCCGTACAGCAATTAAAGAATTCGCTCAAGATATGGATGTAACAGAAGAGCATTTAGATATTGTTAAAAGTGAAATGTATGGTGATTTGATGCATGGTCTAAATTCGTTAGAATATATGGCAACGCAGTATGAAACCCTTATAGATGGAGAAAATCTTTTTGACTTGCCAAAAATTTTACAGGATATTCACTTAGAAGATATTTTAGAAGTTGGTCATGAGTTTATTGATCACTGTGACATGATAGATTTTACAATTTTTCCAAAATAATCCTAACAAAAGAAGAGAAAAATTTGGTACAATAGTCTGTAAAAAAATGATAGAAGATGTTTTCAGAAAAGAGGATATAAAACACAAAAAATGAAACAAAGATCTAGTCCCTAGTATTATCTTTGTAAGGCTGATTCATGTTATTAGCTATGAAATCTAGATTTTATAAATATGATAAACTTTAAAGCTTGTGACATCTGTCTTTGGCACAGCTTTTTCTAGTATTTTTTAGAGGAATTTGAACGTATGAGAAAAAAAACGATAGGTGAGGTATTAAGGTTAGCTCGAATTAATCAGGGACTAAGCCTAGAAGATTTACAACAAAAAACAGATATTCAGTTAGATTTATTAGAGGCTTTAGAAGCAGATGATTTTGATAAACTACCTAGTAGTTTTTATGCCAAATCTTTTCTCCGTAAGTATGCTTGGGCTGTAGACTTAGACGAAAAAATCATTTTAGACGCCTACGAATCAGGTAGTATGGTTACTTATGATGAAGTAGATGTTGATGAAGAAAATATGGGGAGAAGAAGAAGCAACAGACAAAAAACATCTTATTTGCCACTTTTCTATTTTTCTGTCATATCGTTGGCAATCATTGCCTTTGTAACTTATTATGTCTGGCAGTATGTTAACCAGATGGAGACGGAAACTGAGAATTCAGCCTCTTCAAGTTATAGTGTGGTTAAAAGTGAAGGATCTTCAGAATCCGCTTCAAGTAGCTCTAATCAGACTAGTTCTTCCTCAACCACATCATCTAGTAGCAATGCTTTGACAGTTTCTGGTAGTGGACAGAATATTACAGCTACTTATTCTGGGGCAAAAGATCCTGTAACCATCAAATTATCCGTCACATCTGCAACCAGTTGGGTCAGTTTGTCAGGAACAGATTTGGACAATGGGGTTGTTTTATCTCCAGAAAATCCAAGTGTAACAACTACTGTGTCTCCTGGTTCATCTACAGTTATCACCTTAGGTGTTGTAGAGGGTGTAACGGTCTCTGTAAATGATCAGATCCTTAATACGTCTGCAATCAATACCCAATCGGGAACGATTACTTTAACAATCAATAATTGAGAATGCTTATGAAAAAAGAAAATATTCCAAATGCTTTGACGCTCCTGAGAGTGGCGTTAATCCCAATTTTTATCCTATTACTAACCCTTGGTTCATCTAAGACTGCTCATGTCATTGCTGCGATTATCTTTGCGGTGGCCAGCATTACTGATTATTTGGATGGATATTTAGCTCGTAAATGGAAAGTTGTTACTAATTTTGGGAAGTTTGCTGATCCGATGGCAGACAAACTTTTAGTTATGTCAGCATTTATCATGCTGATTGAAATGAAAATGGCACCTGCCTGGGTGGTAGCTGTGATAATTTGTCGAGAATTAGCTGTGACCGGATTGCGTCTTTTGTTGGTAGAAACGGGAGGAACTGTTTTAGCTGCAGCGATGCCCGGTAAGATTAAAACATTTACACAGATGTTTGCTATTATCTTCCTACTAATCCATTGGACGCTTTTAGGACAAATCTGTCTGTATATCGCTTTAATCTTTACAATATATTCTGGTTATGACTATTTCAAAGGGAGCGCCTATCTCTTTAAAGATACCTTTAAATAAATGATGAAAAATATTATCGAAGTACACAACCTCAAATATAAATACGATAACGATGCTGAAGAATACATTTTAAATGATGTAACGTTTCACGTGAAACAAGGTGAATGGTTGTCCATTGTTGGTCATAATGGGAGTGGTAAATCGACTACGATTCGTTTGATTGATGGCCTTTTAGAAGCTGAAAGTGGAGAAATTTTTATCTTAGGTGATCGACTGACTCCAGAAAATGTTTGGGAAAAACGTCGTCACATTGGAATGGTTTTTCAAAATCCAGACAATCAATTTGTTGGAGCAACTGTAGAAGACGATGTGGCTTTTGGTTTGGAAAATCAGGGAATGGATCATGAAACTATGGTTGAGCGAGTAAATGAAGCGCTTGAGATCGTAGGGATGCAAGACTTTAAAAATCGAGAACCAGCTCGTCTTTCAGGAGGGCAAAAACAGAGGGTTGCTATCGCAGGAATAGTGGCTCTTCGTCCGGATATTATTATTTTGGATGAAGCGACTAGTATGTTGGATCCAGAAGGACGTTTAGACTTGATTCAAACAGTGAAACGCATCAAAGATGAGAATCAAATGACGGTCATTTCGATTACACATGACTTGGATGAAGTTGCACTTAGTGACCGTGTTTTGGTCATGAAAAAAGGAAAAGTAGAATCAAGCAGTACAGCTAGAGAGCTGTTTTCAAGATCAGATTTACAGGAATTAGGACTTGATGAACCCTTTTCAAATCAAGTCAAGGCAACCTTGAATGAAGATTTTGATTTGCCAGCTGATTATCTAACAGAAAAAGAATTGCAGGAATCTTTATGGGAATTACTTTAAAGAATGTTAGTTATACTTATCAAGCAGGCACACCATTTGAAGGGCCTGCCCTTTTTGATGTGAATTTGGAAATTAAAGATGGCTCTTACACTGCTCTAATTGGTCATACTGGTAGTGGAAAATCTACTATTTTGCAACTTTTAAATGGTTTATTGACACCTTCTGTAGGAAGTGTCACTGTTAATGATATAGAAATTACAGCTACTTCTGTTAATAAAGATATAAAGCAAGTAAGAAAAAAAGTCGGTTTGGTGTTTCAATTTGCAGAAAGCCAGGTGTTTGCAGAAACAGTCTTAGATGATGTGGCTTTTGGTCCTCAAAATTTCGGAGTTTCTAAAGAAGAAGCGGAACGTTTGGCTCGTGAAAAACTTCTTTTGGTGGGAATTTCTGAGGACTTATTCTCACGTAGTCCTTTTGAGCTTTCAGGAGGACAAATGAGACGAGTAGCTATTGCTGGAATTCTAGCAATGGAACCAGAAGTTTTAGTTCTTGATGAGCCGACAGCTGGGTTAGACCCAGCAGGTCGTAAGGAACTAATGGAAATCTTCCAAGGATTACATGAGGATGGTATGACTATTGTGCTGGTAACTCATTTAATGGATGATGTGGCAAATTTTGCTGATACTGCGTATGTGCTGGAGAAAGGACATTTAGTGAAAAGTGGTTCTCCCAAGGATATCTTTCAAGATGTGGAATTTATGGAAAAAATCCAACTGGGAGTCCCTAAGATTACAAAATTTGCGCAAGGTTTGGTAGAAAAAGGATTAAATTTACCTAATTTGCCAATTACAATCACTGAATTTAAGGAGATACTGCATGGATAAGATGATTTTAGGCCGGTATATTCCAGGTAATTCTCTGATCCACCGTTTGGATCCTAGAAGTAAACTATTATCTATGTTCTTGTTTGTTTTAATTATTTTTTGGGCAAATAATTTAGCAACAAACCTTTTGCTTTTTGTTTTTACATTTTTTTTAGTTTTTCTTTCTAGAGTCCCTATCGGATTTTTTGTAAAAGGTCTCCAATCTATGCTTTTCTTGGTTGCCTTTACGACTATTTTTCAGCTCTTATTTACTACAACGGGAAATACTCTTGTTCAATTTTCCTTTATTCGCATTACAGATATAGGCTTGGCACAAGCAGGAATTATTTTTAGTCGATTCGTTTTGATTATTTTTTTCTCAACATTACTCAGTTTGACTACAATGCCTTTAAGTTTGGCGGATGCGGTAGAAGCTCTCTTAAAACCTCTTACTGTTTTTAAATTCCCAGTGCATGAGGTAGGATTGATGTTATCAATGAGTTTGCGATTTGTACCAACTCTAATGGATGATACTGTTCGAATTATGAACGCTCAGCGAGCTCGAGGAGTGGATTTTGGTGAGGGAAACATTGTACAAAAAGTGAAATCCATTATACCGATTTTGATTCCTTTATTTGCTTCTAGCTTTAAAAGAGCGGATGCTTTAGCTATTGCAATGGAGGCGCGTGGTTATCAAGGAGGAAATCAGAGAAGTCGTTATAGACAGTTAAAGTGGCAAAATAAAGATTCCTATGCGATTCTTGTCTTGATAATTTTAGGAGCTATATTATATCTGCTAAAAAATTAATGTCAAGTCTGATTTTTGTGTTAATTTCACATATTATTTTAAAATAATATGTAGAAATACGATGGATAAGGCAATGTTGGTGTTTAAATAAAATACATTTGTAATTTTTGTAATCCTATTTTAAATGACCTGTAATATTTAAAGTGTATGATGGAACTATCAGTGAAAAGGAGAACCAGAATTATAATGAAATTACAACCAATGAAAGGTGCCTTCGCATTTGTTGCTACAGCAGCTACCCTATTTTTGACAGGAGTTGTAGCTAAGGCAGACACATATACAGTAAAAGCTGGCGACACTTTGTCAAAAATTGCAAAAGAAAAATCCACAACTGTTGAAAGCTTAATTAAATTAAACAAGCTTGAAAATCCAGATTTAATTTTTGAAAATCAAGTGCTAGAACTTGGTGATACAAAAGCTAATAAAAAGGCTCCAGCTGTTGCTGCAGCACCAGGACCAGCTACACAAACTAATCAAGCAGCACCTGCACCAGTGGCAACTATTACAGTTCCTGCACCATCAGCTAACTATACTACCTATAATTCTACACCTGTTCTTTCCAACGGTAATACAGCAGGTGAGACTGGTACTTACGCAGCGGCTCGTATGGCTGAGTTGACAGGAGTTTCTGCTTCAACTTGGGAAGCAATTATTGCTCGTGAATCAAATGGTCAAGTAAACGCCTATAATGCTTCAGGTGCTAGTGGATTATTCCAAACTATGCCAGGATGGGGTTCTACAGCAACTGTTGAAGATCAAATCCAATCTGCATACAATGCCTATAATGCTCAAGGTTTATCAGCTTGGAATTATTAATATAAAATTAAAAACGGCTTTGAGCCGTTTTTTTTTATATTATAAATATCAACAGGTTGACACATTTGTCAATCTATTTTATTCTCCAAATATCTCTTTTGAAAGTCTGCGACCTGTAGGTGTTGTAGCTAAACCACCTTCAGCCGTTTCTCGGAATGCAGTTGGCAGACTTGACCCTACTTGATACATGGCGTCAATGACTTCGTCAACAGGAATTTTAGATTCGATTCCAGCAAGAGCCATATCAGCTGCAATAAAAGCGTAACTGGCTCCCATAGCATTTCGCTTGACACATGGCACTTCTACTAGGCCAGCCACAGGGTCACAAATTAACCCCAGCATGTTTTTGATGACAAAACAAATAGCTTGACTGGCTTGAAAAGGTGAACCTCCAGCAGCCAGAACTAAAGCAGCTGCACTCATAGCAGAAGCAGAGCCAACCTCAGCTTGACAGCCACCTTCAGCGCCTGAAATTGAGGCGTTATTGGCAATGACTAGGCCGAAAGCACCTGCAGCTAACAGAAAGTTCAGCTGTTCTTCTTCTGAGAGTCCTAATTTTTCAGTAGCAGATGTAAGGACAGCAGGTAGACAGCCAGCACTACCGGCAGTTGGTGTTGCACAAACCAAGCCCATTTTAGCATTATGCTCATTGACAGCAATAGCATTTTTTGCTGCTGTCAGTACAGTGTGATCTGACAATGTTTTTCCAGACCGGATATAGTGGTCAAGTTTTGCTGCGTCTCCGCCAGTCAATCCGCTACGAGACTTGCTCTCATCAAGTCCAAGAAGGACAGAGGCTTTCATGACTTCCAGATTGCGACCCATCAGTCTCAAAACTT
This sequence comes from Streptococcus sp. 2_1_36FAA, assembly GCF_000161955.2. NCBI lineage: Bacteria > Bacillati > Bacillota > Bacilli > Lactobacillales > Streptococcaceae > Streptococcus > Streptococcus sp. 2_1_36FAA. The sequence continues at coordinate 614,382 of NZ_KI391976.1, read as the reverse complement.
CATCTCTTTCACGACCAGTCAATTCATACTCAGTAGCAATCATTAGTTCTGCAACATTTCCTTGGTAATCCAAGTCAGCTTGCTCTACTAATTCTTTGATGGAATAAAACATATTTTCTCCTACTTAAAGAAATTTACATTATGCAGATGAGGAATATTTCGAATTTCTTCGACAGCTTCTTCACAGCTACGGCTGTCAACCTCAATAATCATTATGGCTTTCTCGCCAGCTTTTTCACGTGTGACATTCATTTGAGCAATGTTGATATTGTAACGTGAGAGGGCATCTGTAACGTGAGCAATCATACCAGGGACATCTTGATGAACAATGATGATAGTAGGTGTATTCATACTGAGTGAAACTGAAAAACCATTCAGCTCTGTTACTTGAATATTGCCCCCACCAATAGATACTCCAGTAACACTGATTGTTTTATGATCGTTTTTTATTGTAATTTTTGTTGTATTGGGATGTGGAGCATTACTATCTTTTTGAATAGACCAGACAACTTTGATACCTCGTTTATGGGCTATTTCTAGACTATTGGGAATCTCTGGATCATCCGTATCCATTCCTAAGATTCCTGCTACAAGAGCTAAATCAGTTCCGTGTCCTCGATATGTTTTAGCAAAAGAATTAAAAAGCTGAAATTCCACTTCAGTAGGTTCATCGTTAAATATAGAATAGACTATTTTTCCAATACGAACGGCTCCTGCTGTATGGCTACTAGATGGTCCAATCATTACAGGGCCAATAATATCAAAAACAGATTGAAATCTTAATGATGTCATGATTTCTCCTCGTGTAAAGTTCTATCTTCATTATAACAAAGTTAGGGGGTATCTGCTTCATTTTTAAATAAAAAATTATAAAATAACAAATCCTATAAATTAGGATAATCATTTGAAAACCAAAATAAAATTTCTTATTTTAAGCCTTTTATAAGCTTTCTTTTTCTAATTTAAACAATTTTGTAACATTTATCATATACTTTAAAAATAAAGGTAACATAGAATCTGTATGATAGGAGTATAGCAAAATGATAAATATGAGACCAAGAAAAAATTATGAACTTCTTGTATCTCGTTTTGCTAGTTACAAGAAAAGGAGAATAAAATGCAAGTAAAGACATTTTTAAAAAATAAAAAAAATACAGTAAAGACAGGTGTAGTAAGCTTAGCAGCTTTAGCTTTATTCCTACCAGTAATAGCAAACGCTGATAGTTATACCGTGAAGTCAGGAGATACACTTTCTGCTATTGCGTCAGCTAATAATACAAGTGTTGAAAAGCTAGCTGAACTGAATAAAATTTCTGATGTAAATCTTATCCATGTTGGACAAGTCCTAGAAGTAGGAGGACAGAAGGAAAACAAGACAGAAACTGCACCAACTACAACAACGCCTGAGACTAATAATACAAGTACAAACACAGCAAATGCTTCTTCAGGTTTAAGTGCGGAAGATGCAGAAGCTAAAGAATTTATCGCTCAAAAGGAATCAAGTGGTAGTTACACTGCTCAAAATGGTCAATATTATGGTCGATATCAATTAACTATTACATACTTAAATGGAGATCTCTCGCCTGAAAATCAAGAAAAAGTGGCGAATGAATATGTAACGAGTCGATATGGTTCATGGTCAGCTGCTAAAAACTTTTGGTTAGCAAATGGCTGGTATTAAAAGGAAACTCTCAATTTTGAGAGTTTTTCTTTACACTATTGTAAACATTCTTGACAAAAAGTTAACTGGGCTAGTAGAAGGAAGCATTCTCTATTTGTTTGTTCTTATAAAAATTTCGTGCTATAATAGAGCTTGCTCAAGCGACCTTCAATCGTTGAAAGCACAGCACGACCTTCAATCGTGAAATAACGAAAAGATGGGAGAACACAATGAGTGATAACTCTAAGACTCGTGTCGTTGTTGGTATGAGCGGAGGTGTCGATTCATCAGTAACTGCCTTGCTATTAAAAGAGCAAGGTTATGATGTAATTGGCATCTTCATGAAAAACTGGGACGACACAGATGAATTTGGTGTCTGTACAGCCACAGAAGACTACAAGGATGTGGCAGCTGTTGCAGACCAGATTGGCATTCCTTACTACTCTGTCAACTTTGAAAAAGAGTATTGGGATCGCGTTTTTGAATACTTCTTGGCGGAATACCGAGCTGGTAGAACTCCGAATCCAGATGTCATGTGTAACAAGGAAATCAAGTTTAAAGCCTTCCTTGACTATGCCTTGACACTGGGTGCAGATTACGTTGCAACAGGTCACTATGCTCAGGTGAAGAGAGACCAAGACGGCCTAGTTCACATGCTGCGTGGCAAGGACAACAATAAGGATCAGACTTACTTTTTGAGTCAACTGTCACAAGAACAACTGCAAAAGACCATGTTTCCTCTGGGTCATTTAGAAAAGCCAGAAGTTCGAGCAATTGCTGAAAGAGCTGGTTTAGCTACAGCCAAGAAAAAAGATTCGACTGGCATTTGCTTTATTGGTGAGAAGAATTTTAAAGAATTTCTGAGTCAATATTTACCAGCCCAGCCTGGTCGCATGATGACCTTAGAAGGCCGAGATATGGGCCAGCATGCTGGGTTGATGTATTATACCATTGGCCAGCGGGGTGGTCTTGGAATTGGTGGACAACATGGCGGTGATAATGAGCCTTGGTTTGTGGTTGGAAAAGATCTCAGCCAAAATATTCTTTATGTAGGTCAAGGTTTTTATCATGACAACTTAATGTCAACCAGCCTTGACGCTAGTCAGGTTCATTTCACAAAAGAAATGCCAGAAGAATTTACTATGGAATGTACAGCTAAGTTCCGTTATCGTCAGCCAGATTCTAAGGTGACAGTTACTGTAAAGGGTGACAAGGCAGTTGTCAACTTTGATCAGCCTCAAAGGGCAGTTACACCAGGTCAAGCAGTCGTCTTCTATGATGGGGATGAGTGCCTAGGTGGAGGCTTAATTGACAAAGCTTATAAGAATGGTCAAGTCTTGCAGTACATTTAGATTGACAATTCAGTACAATCTGCTAAAATAAGATAAGCAATACCTATGATGGTCAAAGCTCATGGATGTTGCAGGCTTTTTTGTCCTGCACTTCTGGAGACTTGGCCTTTTTTGGTGAAAAAACGAAGGAAAAAGAAATGTCACACAATTTTACTGAAAGTTATGATATTATCGTGATTGGAGCAGGGCATGCTGGGGTTGAGGCATCGCTGGCTGCTAGTCGAATGGGTTGCAAGGTTCTTTTAGCAACCATCAATATTGAGATGCTGGCCTTTATGCCTTGTAATCCCTCTATCGGAGGGTCTGCTAAAGGGATTGTTGTCCGTGAAGTAGATGCATTGGGCGGAGAAATGGCCAAGAATATTGACAAGAGCTATATCCAGATGAAAATGCTTAATACCGGCAAAGGCCCTGCAGTTCGGGCTCTTAGGGCCCAGGCGGATAAAGAGCTTTATTCCAAAGAAATGCGGAAGACTGTTGAAAATCAAGAAAATCTGACCTTGCGGCAAACCATGATTAATGAAATCTTGGTAGAAGATGGTAAGGTCATTGGGGTTAAAACGGCAACTCATCAGGAGTATGCAGCTAAAGCCGTCATTGTTACGACTGGAACAGCTTTGCGGGGAGAAATTATTATTGGTGATCTCAAGTATTCATCTGGTCCAAACCATAGCTTAGCAGCAATTCCTTTGGCAGATAATCTGCGTGACCTAGGATTTGAAATTGGTCGTTTTAAAACTGGAACTCCTCCACGTGTTAAGGCGTCATCTATCAATTATGACGTGACTGAGATTCAGCCAGGTGATGAAAAAGCCAATCATTTCTCTTACACATCTCGTGATGAAGACTATGTGAAAGATCAAGTGCCTTGCTGGTTGACTTATACCAATCCAGAAAGTCATGAAATTATTCAAAATAACCTGCATCGTGCTCCTATGTTTTCAGGTATCGTTAAGGGTGTGGGTCCTCGCTATTGCCCGTCAATTGAGGATAAGATTGTCCGTTTTGCGGACAAGGAACGCCACCAGCTTTTCTTAGAACCTGAGGGTCGTGATACAGAAGAGGTTTATGTGCAAGGGCTGTCAACTAGTTTGCCAGAAGATGTGCAGAAGGACTTGGTTCACTCTATCAAGGGTCTAGAAAATGCCGAAATGATGCGGACAGGCTATGCCATTGAGTACGATATGATTATGCCTCACCAGTTGCGGGCAACCTTGGAAACCAAGAAAATTTCAGGTCTCTTTACAGCAGGTCAGACAAATGGGACTTCTGGCTATGAAGAAGCTGCAGGTCAAGGGATTATCGCTGGGATTAATGCGGCCTTGAAAATCCAAGGTAAGCCAGAGTTGATCTTGAAGCGCAGTGATGGTTACATTGGAGTCATGATTGATGATTTGGTGACCAAGGGGACCGTAGAACCCTATCGACTTTTAACCAGCCGAGCTGAATACCGTTTGATTCTCCGTCATGACAATGCTGATATGCGTTTGACAGAGATGGGACGGGAAATTGGTCTGGTAGATGATGAGCGTTGGGCTCGTTTCGAGATTAAAAAGAATCAATTTGATAATGAGATGAAGCGATTGGAATCTATCAAGCTAAAACCTGTTAAGGAAACAAACGCTAAGGTAGAAGCGCTAGGCTTTAAGCCTCTGACAGATGCAGTAACTGCCAAAGAATTTATGCGACGGCCAGAAGTATCTTACCAAGATGTGGTTCAGTTCATTGGTCCGGCGGCAGAGGAACTTGATGAAAAGATTATCGAGCTAATTGAAACAGAGATTAAGTATGAAGGCTATATTTCCAAAGCTCTTGATCAGGTTGAAAAGATGAAGCGCATGGAAGAGAAGCGCATTCCAGCTAATATTGACTGGGATGATATTGATTCGATTGCGACAGAAGCAAGACAGAAGTTTAAGAAAATCAATCCAGAAACAATTGGTCAGGCGAGTCGTATTTCTGGTGTCAATCCAGCAGATATTTCTATTTTGATGGTTTATTTGGAAGGAAAAGCACGTAGTATTTCGAAAAATAAAGAAAAACAAAACCACGTTTGATAAAAAACGTGGTTTTTACACTATATTTACAATATTGTAAATATAGTGTAAAAATAACTTGTCTGGCATAGGTTTGTTTTGGAAATTATTTTATTTATTAAAATACATTAAGACAACTATTTTCTTGAGCAAACTCACCAATATATTTACTTTGTTGTAAACAAACTATACAACTGTGACAACAAACAATCAACTATAGGATGATGCAATCTATTGAGAAATAATCACTAAGTTTACAAAAAAAATTAACTATCACAAATAAGCTTAGAATCAGTAGAAACTCGCTTTTTTCTTGAATTTATGGTAAAATGGCGGATAAGAGGTTTGTGATGAAAAAATTTCATTTTGCCCCAATTCACTTTGTAATGCTGGGCGTTATTTCTTTTGGAATCTTAGCAGTTTTACTGCGAGCGTTTGGTGAAGGAACGCTTGTTTTGCTTGCTGCCTTCTTGGTGGTGGCCTTTTTGGTTTCTCTTCTAATTTATCAACAAAAATTTTTTGAAACAGCAGAATTTGAACAAATTCAGTATGTTAATCACCATGCAGAAAATAGTTTGGCGTCTTTACTAGACAAAATGCCCGTTGGAGTTATTAAAATTAAAGAAGAAACTGGCGAAGTTGAGTGGTTTAATCCCTATGCTGAGTTGCTTTGTACAACGGAAGATGGGGATTTTGATACACAAATGCTGCAGCAGATGATGGAGACAGGTTTAGAAGGTTCTGGTCGCTACATGACAATTGGTGACAAGAAATATTCGATTTATCTGGATCGTTCCTCTAATGTTTTCTACTTTTTTGATGCTTCTAATGAGTATGATGCAACTGCAGAATTAGCAACTACACGACCTGTTATTGGTATCATATCTGTTGATAACTATGATGATTTAGAAGATGTTGTATCAGATTCGGATATCAGCCAGATTAATAGTTTTGTTGCCAATTACATTGCAGAATTCTCTGATCGCCATCGGATGTTTTATCGTCGTGTAGGTATGGACCGTTTTTATCTGTTTACAGATTTTACAGTACTAGATCAATTAATGCAGGATAAATTTTCAGTTATTGATCAATTTAGAATTGAAGCCAAGAATCGTGAAATTCCTCTGACTCTCAGTATGGGCTTTGCTTATGGGGATGGAGACCACGATCAAATTGGTAAAACGGCTTTGTTAAATCTAAACCTAGCTGAGGTTCGTGGAGGAGATCAGGCTGTTGTAAAAGAAAATGCTGATGGCAAGAATCCTATCTTCTTTGGAGGTGGCTCTGCTGCGGCTGTGAAGCGTACACGTACACGTACTCGGGCCATGATGACAGCTATTTCGGATAAAATCCGTAGTGTTGATCAAGTTTTTGTTGTGGGTCATAAGAATTTGGATATGGATGCCTTGGGTTCGGCAGTTGGAATGCAACTTTTTGCAAGCAATTTAATTGATAAGACGTATGTTGTCTATGATCAGTATCAAACTGCTGCAGATATTGAGAGAGCTGTTACTAAACTCCAAGACGAAGGTCAGACTAATTTGGTAACTGTTGCAGAAGCTATGACGATGGTGACGGGAAACTCCTTACTCATTATGGTTGACCATTCTAAGCTCAGCTTGACCCTATCTAAGGATTTTTATAAACAGTTTTATCAGACTATTGTAATTGATCATCATCGACGGGATGATGACTTCCCAGAAAATGCTGTCATTACTTATATTGAAAGTGGGGCCAGCAGTGCTAGTGAGCTTGTGACGGAATTGCTTCAGTTCCAAAATTCTAAGAAAAATAGATTAAGTAAGATGCAGGCCAGTGTTTTGATGGCTGGAATGATGTTGGATACTAAGAATTTCACATCTCGCGTTACTAGTCGGACATTTGATGTGGCTAGTTATTTACGGACACGGGGCAGTGATAGTGTGACCATTCAAGATATTTCTGCAACTGATTTTGATGAATATCGGGCGGTCAACGAGCTGATCCTACGAGGTAATAAGATATTACCAAACGTCATTGTAGCTAGTGGACCAGAAGATAAGAGTTATCAGACGGTCGCAATCAGTAAGGCAGCGGACACTATGCTTGCTATGTCGGGGATCGAAGCAACCTTTGTTGTAAGTAAAAATACGCAAGGTTATGTTTCGATTTCAGCTCGAAGTCGCAGTAAGATTAATGTCCAACGTATTATGGAAAATATGGGTGGTGGTGGCCACTTTAATCTAGCAGCTGCTCAGATTAAAGACCTTACGGTTGCAGAGGTTACCCGGAAATTAAACCAAGAAATTATTGATGAAGTGATCAAAAAAGAAGAGGAGATAGTAGAATGAAAGTAATCTTTTTAGCAGATGTGAAAGGTAAGGGGAAAAAAGGGGAAGTAAAAGAAGTTCCTACAGGATATGCTCAAAACTTTTTGATTAAGAAAAAACTAGCAAAAGAAGCAACTGCTCAAGCAATTGGTGAGTTGCGGGGTAAACAGAAATCTGAAGAAAAAGCTCATGCTGAATTAGTGGCAGAAGCTCAAGCAATTCAGGCCAAATTAGCAGAAGAAGCGACTTTGGTTGAATTTACTGAAAAAGTTGGTCCTGACGGTCGGACATTTGGTTCTATTACCAGCAAAAAAATTGCAGAAGAGTTAGAAAAACAATTTGGTATTAAGTTGGACAAACGCAATATCAAAGTGGATTCACCGATTCGTTCAGTAGGTCTGATTGATGTTCCAGTGAAGATTTACCAAGATATCACAGGTGTCATCAATCTGCGTGTCAAGGAAGGATAAGTAAGGGAGAGAGGAGTTCTTTATGGCAGAGATTGATGAATTACGAGCACAGCCTCAAGATATTTTAGCTGAGCAGTCTGTTCTGGGAGCTATTTTTCTTGATGAGAGCAAGCTCGTTTTCGTTCGTGAATATATCGAGCCAGCTGACTTCTTTAAGTATGCCAATCGTTTGATTTTCAAAGCCATGATTGATCTGGCTGATCGTGGTGATGCGATTGATGCGACGACTGTTCGCAATATTCTGGATAGCCAGGATGATTTACAGAACATTGGTGGACTCAGCTATTTGGTTGAAGTGGTTAACTCAGTGCCAACCTCTGCCAATGCGGAATATTATGCTAAAATCGTAGCTGAAAAAGCTATTTTGCGTCGCTTAATTGCTCGGTTGACAGACTCTATCAATCAAGCTTACGATGGAGCAAGCCCAGCAGATGAAATTATTGCTGGGGCGGAGAAGGCGCTCATTGATGTCAGTGAGAATGCCAACCGTAGTGGTTTTAAAAATATTAAGGATATCTTGAATATCAACTTTGAAAATTTGGAAGTTCGTTCCCAGCAAACTTCTCATATTACGGGGATTGCGACCGGCTATCCTGAGTTGGATAAGATGACTACAGGTTTACATGAGGAAGAATTGATTATCTTGGCAGCACGTCCTGCGGTCGGAAAAACTGCTTTTGCCCTTAACATTGCTCAGAATATTGGGACCAAACTAGATAAGACTGTCGCTATTTTCTCTTTGGAAATGGGGGCAGAGAGCTTGGTAGACCGGATGTTGGCTTCTGAAGGAGTTATCAATTCGCATTCTATCCGTACAGGACAACTAAGCGATGAAGAATGGCAAAAAGTAACCATTGCTCAAGCAAATCTGGCACAAGCTAGCATTTATATTGACGATACACCAGGGATTCGGATTACAGAAATTCGCTCGCGGGCAAGAAAGTTGGCTCAAGAAACGGGCAATTTAGGCCTAATTTTGATTGACTACCTGCAGTTGATCACAGGAACCGGACGCGAAAATCGTCAGCAAGAGGTATCAGAAATTTCTCGTCAGCTGAAGATTTTAGCCAAAGAGTTAAAAGTACCAGTAATCGCCTTGAGTCAGCTCTCTCGTGGAGTAGAGCAACGACAAGATAAACGGCCAGTGCTGTCTGATATCCGGGAATCTGGATCTATCGAGCAGGATGCGGATATCGTAGCCTTTCTCTATCGGGATGATTATTATGATCGTGCTGGCGAGGAAGAAGAAGGTATTCCAAATAACAAGGTGGAAGTTATTATCGAGAAAAACCGTAGCGGTGCGCGTGGTACGGTAGAATTGATTTTCCAAAAAGAATACAACAAGTTCTCAAGTATTTCTAAAAGGGAGGAAGTATAAAATGAGTGATGCATTTACAGATGTAGCAAAAATGAAAAAAATTAAAGAAGACATCAAGGCACATGAGGGGCAGATTGTCGAGATGACTCTGGAAAATGGGCGGAAGCGTCAAAAGGATAAAAAAGGACGTTTGATTGAGGTTTATCCTTCTTTATTTATAGTAGAATATACAAATGACAATGTTCCAGTTGGAGACTCTGCAAGTACTTATGTAGAATCTTATACTTACTCAGATATTTTGACAGAAAAGAACTTGATTCGCTATTTTGATGATGAAAGCGAAGAACAATAAAGAAAGGATACAAGATTGGGCTTGAGCTGCAATCTTTTTCCTTTTGTATGATTACAGTCAGTTTTTGCGACGGTCTTTTATTTGTAGTATAATATTTGAAAAGATAAAGATATGGAGGCAATGTATGGATTTAACGAAACGTTTTAATAAGAATTTAGATAAAATTGAAGTATCGATGATTCGTCAGTTTGATCAGTCCATATCAAGTATTCCCGGGGTTTTACGCCTAACTTTAGGTGAGCCAGATTTTATAACTCCGAACCATGTAAAAGAAGCGGCTAAGGCTGCAATTGATGCCGATCAGAGTCATTATACTGGTATGAGTGGCTTGCTTGAGCTAAGACAGGCAGCCAGCGAGTTTGTTAAAGAAAAATATAATTTAGACTATAAACCAGAAAGCGAAGTGTTGGTGACTATTGGTGCAACAGAAGCTTTGTCTGCAACCTTGACAGCTATCTTAGAAGAAGATGATGTTGTTTTACTTCCTGCACCTGCTTATCCAGGATATGAGCCGATTGTTAATCTTGTAGGAGCTAAAATTGTCGAGATTGATACAACAGAAAATGATTTTGTCTTGACTCCTGAAATGCTAGAAAAGGCTATTTTGGAGCAAGGTGAAAAAGTCAAGGCTGTCATCCTGAACTATCCAGCCAATCCAACTGGTGTGACCTATTCTAGGGAGCAAATCCAGGAATTAGCAGCAGTGTTGAGTAAATATCCAGTCTTTGTTGTCTGTGATGAAGTTTATTCGGAGTTGACTTACAGAGAAGAGGCTCATGTTTCCATCGGTCAGTACCTACCTAAGCAAGCCATTGTTATCAATGGTCTTTCCAAATCTCATGCTATGACTGGTTGGCGATTAGGCTTTATCTTTGCGCCTGCTGAGTTTACCGCTCAGATCATCAAGAGCCACCAATATTTGGTAACAGCTGCAAATACTATGGCACAATTTGCAGGGGTAGAAGCCTTATCAGCTGGAAAAGACGATGCTCTTTCTATGAAGAAGGAATACATCATAAGGCGAGATTTTATCTTAGAAAAGATGAGGGACTTGGGCTTTAAAATTATAAAACCGGACGGTGCTTTTTATATCTTTGCTAAGATTCCGGATGGGTTTACGCAGGATTCGTTTGCTTTTCTGAAAGATTTTGCTGAGAAAAAAGCAGTTGCTTTTATTCCAGGTGCAGCTTTTGGCCAGTATGGGGAAGGCTATATTCGGCTTTCTTATGCAGCTAGTATGGAGGTCATTCAAGAGGCTATGAAGCGACTCAAGGAGTACATGGAAGAATATGATGCAGTCCATCACGAGTAAGGCGCTAGTACTCTATAATCGAAACTTTCGTGAAGATGACAAATTAGTAAAAATATTTACAGAACAGGCTGGCAAGCGTATGTTTTTCGTGAAACATGCCACCAACTCTAAGCTGAGTCCTGTTATTCAGCCCCTTACCTTGGCAAATCTGCTTATGAAGGTGAATGATGATGGTCTGAGTTATATTCAGGATTACCAGGATGTCCAGCCTTTTACTCGAATTAATAGTGATTTGTTCATCATGGCCTATGCGACCTATGTCGCTGCCTTGGCAGACGCTAGTATTCCAGACAGTCAACCAGATGCTGCTCTTTTTGCTTTTCTGACAAAAACCTTGGAGCTAATGGAAGAAGGCTTAGACCATGAGATTTTAACAAATATTTTTGAAGTTCAGATTTTGTCCCGTTTTGGTGTTTCTCTGAATTTCCACGAATGTGTCTTTTGTCATCGAACTGGATTACCTTTTGATTTTTCCTTTAAATTCAGTGGTGTCCTCTGTCCAGATCACTATCGTGAGGACGATCGTCGTTGTCATCTTCATCCCAACATCCCATTTTTACTTGATCAATTTCAGGCAGTGGAATATAGCACTCTGGAAACTATTTCACTAAAATCAGAAATTAAGCAACAACTACGCGAATTTATAGATCAAATTTACGACGATTATGTTGGAATTCATTTGAAATCAAAGAAATTCATTGATTCTCTAGGAGACTGGGGAAGTATTTTAAAAGATAAAGAAAATAAGGAGTCAATATGAAAAAAATTGCCATTGATGCTATGGGAGGCGATTTTGCCCCCCAAGCCTTGGTAGAAGGAGCTAATCAAGCTCTTCAAGAGTTTTCAGATATCGAGCTGATTTTATATGGAGATGAGGCCAAAATCAAGCAGTATTTGACTGCAAGTGAGCGAGTCAGCATTGTCCACACAGATGAAAAGATTAATTCTGATGATGAGCCAACCAAGGCCATTCGTCAAAAGAAGAACTCTAGTATGGTCTTAGCTGCTAAGGCTGTTAAAGCAGGAGAAGCAGATGCTGTTCTTTCTGCTGGGAATACAGGTGCACTTTTAGCGGCAGGCTTCTTTATCGTAGGTCGAATTAAAAATATTGATCGACCAGGTCTGTTGTCAACTCTACCAACCATTGATGGTCAGGGATTTGATATGCTGGACTTAGGAGCAAATGCAGAAAATACCGCTCATCATTTGTATCAGTACGCCAAGTTAGGATCTTTTTATGCTGAGAGCGTGAGAGGAATTAAGAAACCGCGTGTAGGTCTTTTGAACAACGGGACAGAAAGTAGCAAGGGTGATCCTTTACGCAAGGAGACCTATGAACTACTTGCTGCAGATTCTTCTCTTAATTTTATTGGTAATGTGGAAGCGCGTGAGTTGATGAATGGTGTAGCTGATGTTGTAGTGACAGATGGATTCACAGGAAACGCAGTCTTAAAGTCTATTGAAGGAACAGCGCTCAGCATTATGGGGCAGCTTAAGAAGAGTATTTTAGGTGGTGGTCTTAAGGCCAAGTTGGGTGCCTTACTTTTAAAAGATAGCCTGAAGGAACTAAAATCTAGACTAGATTATTCTGATGCTGGAGGAGCCGTATTATTTGGTCTAAAAGCGCCAGTTGTTAAGACTCACGGCTCAAGTGATGCAAAAACTGTTTGCAGTACGATTCGTCAAATTCGAACAATGCTACATACTGATGTGGTTGGTAAATCAGTTACAGAATTCTCAAAGGAGGAAACACAATGACGCAGGAAACAATCTACCAAAAGATCGTATCTATTATTCAAGAACGCCAAGGTAAAAGTTTTGAGGTAACTCCGGAATTAAGCTTTAAGGATAATCTTGGGGCAGATTCTGTTGATATGATGGAGTTTATTCTGACTTTAGAAGACGAATTTGGAATTGATATTTTAGATGAAGATATTGATCGTCTATGCAGTGTTGCAGATGTAGTAGCATATATTGAGAAAAAAACAAAGTAGGTCTTGACCTACTTTTTTCTATGTTTTAATAGGGAAGATATTTTTTATAAAAGATCAAGAGAAGCAGGATACAAAAATACGGATACAGCTTGTAAATATTAAGTTTGTATGGTAAAATGAAGGCATAAAATTACGAAAGGCGAACATTAAAATGTCAAATAAATTGATATATTCGGGAAAAGCCAAAGATATTCTTGCTACAGATGATGAGGATGTGATTGTAGCACATTATAAGGATCAAGCTACTGCTTTTAATGGGGTTAAGAAAGAACAGATTGTTGGCAAGGGAGTGCTCAATAATCAGATTTCATCATTTATTTTTGAAAAATTAAATGCTGCGGGTGTAGCCACGCATTTTATTGAAAAGATTTCAGATACAGATCAACTCAACAAAAAAGTAAAGATTATTCCGTTAGAAGTAGTGCTTCGGAACTATACAGCAGGATCTTTCTCTAAGCGTTTTGGAGTCGAAGAAGGTATTGCACTTGAAACTCCGATTGTAGAATTTTACTACAAGAATGATGATTTGGATGATCCTTTCATCAATGATGAGCATGTAAAATTCTTGAAGATTGCCAGCGACGAAGAAATTACTTTTTTGAAAGAGGAGACTCGTCGGATCAATGAGCTTTTATCAGACTGGTTCCGCCAAATTGGATTGAGATTGATTGATTTCAAGTTAGAGTTCGGCTTTGACAAAGATGGCAAGATTATTCTGGCGGATGAGTTTTCACCTGATAACTGCCGTCTCTGGGACGCAGAAGGACACCACATGGATAAAGATGTTTTCCGACGTGGTCTTGGTGAATTAACGGATGTTTACCAAGTTGTTTGGGAGAAGTTGCAGGCGATTAAGTAAGGACGGGTGTAAAAAGTCATGGACAAGCGTATTTTTGTAGAGAAGAAAAATAACTTTGGTATCAAGTCACATAGTTTAATGAAAGAGCTGACTTATAATCTCCAGCTGAAAACATTATCAGATCTTCGGATAATCCAGGTTTACGATATTTTTCATCTGGCAGAAGACTTGTATACTCGAGCCGAAAAACATATTTTCTCTGAGCAAGTAACAGATAGATTGCTGACAGAAGAGGAAGTAGAGGTTGCACTTGCAGAAACAGCGTTTTTTGCTATCGAAGCTCTGCCGGGTCAGTTTGACCAACGCTCAGCTAGCGCTCAGGAGGCTTTATTGCTCTTGGGCAGTGATAGCAATGTAATTGTAAATACAGCTCAACTTTATTTAGTCAACAAAAATATTGATGCCAATGAACTGGAGGCGATTAAGCATTATCTTCTAAATCCTGTGGATTCTCGCTTTAAAGATATTCTCTCGGGTCTCCGTCCTCAGGAATTTTCAAGCTCTGACAAGGAAATTCCAAATCTAGACCTCTTTGAAAGCTATTCGGCAGAAGATTTTTTGCTTTACAAGTCTGAACAAGGCTTAGCTATGGAAGTCGATGACCTCCTATTTATTCAGGATTATTTCAAATCCATTGGGCGCGTGCCAACAGAGACAGAGCTAAAGGTCCTAGATACTTATTGGTCTGATCATTGCCGTCATACAACCTTTGAGACTGAGTTGAAAACGATTGATTTTTCAGCCTCTAAGTTCGAAAAACAATTGCAGGCTACTTATGATAAATACTTGGCTATGCGCGATGAGCTGGGTCGTGGGGACAAACCGCAGACCCTCATGGATATGGCGACTATTTTTGGTCGCTACGAGCGAGCTAATGGCCGTCTGGATGACATGGAAGTGTCTGATGAGATCAATGCCTGCTCAGTAGAGATTGAAGTGGATGTGGATGGTGTCAAGGAGCCTTGGCTGCTGATGTTTAAAAATGAAACCCACAACCATCCAACAGAAATTGAGCCTTTTGGTGGCGCTGCGACTTGTATTGGTGGAGCTATTCGTGATCCACTCTCTGGTCGTTCTTATGTTTATCAAGCAATGCGGATTTCTGGTGCGGGCGATATTACCCAGCCAATTGCTGAAACGCGAGCTGGAAAGCTTCCTCAGCAGATCATTTCTAAAACAGCAGCGCATGGCTATTCTTCTTACGGTAATCAAATTGGTTTGGCAACGACTTATGTTCGTGAGTACTTCCACCCAGGTTTTGTAGCTAAGAGGATGGAGCTTGGAGCGGTTGTCGGAGCGGCTCCTAAAGAAAATGTTGTTCGTGAAAAACCAGTAGCGGGTGATGTGGTTATCTTATTAGGTGGAAAGACAGGGCGTGACGGAGTTGGTGGAGCAACAGGCTCTTCAAAAGTACAAACTGTCGAATCTGTAGAGACAGCTGGTGCTGAAGTTCAAAAAGGGAATGCCATTGAAGAACGCAAGATTCAACGCCTTTTCCGTAATGGAAATGTGACTCGACTTATTAAGAAATCAAATGACTTTGGAGCTGGCGGTGTCTGTGTGGCCATTGGTGAATTGGCAGACGGATTGGAAATTGACCTTGACAAGGTACCTCTTAAATACCAAGGGCTCAATGGAACAGAAATCGCTATTTCTGAGTCTCAGGAACGAATGGCTGTTGTTGTTCGTCCTGAGGATGTAGCTGCCTTTATTTCGGAATGTAACAAAGAAAATATTGACGCTGTTGTCGTTGCGACAGTGACTGAAAAACCAAATCTGGTTATGCACTGGAATGGTGAAACAATTGTCGACTTGGAGCGTTCTTTCCTTGATACAAATGGTGTTCGTGTTGTTGTTGATGCCAAGGTGGTTGACAAGGATGTCAAGCTACCTGAAGAAAGGACAACATCAGCTGAAAGTCTTGAAACAGACCTGTTAGCTCTTCTATCTGATCTGAATCATGCTAGCCAAAAAGGTTTACAGACGATTTTTGACAGTTCTGTAGGACGTTCAACTGTAAATCATCCACTGGGAGGCCGTTATCAAATAACTCCAACAGAAGCTTCTGTTCAAAAATTACCTGTTCAGTCTGGTTTTACGAATACTGCATCTGTGATAGCTCAGGGCTTCCATCCGTATTTGGCTGAGTGGTCACCTTACCATGGGGCAGCATATGCAGTGATCGAAGCAACTGCTCGATTGGTTGCCGCTGGTGGAGAATGGTCTAAGGCTCGTTTCTCATACCAAGAGTACTTTGAGCGAATGGATAAGAAAACTGAACGTTTTGGTCAGCCTGTATCTGCCCTTCTAGGTTCTATTGAAGCACAGATTCAGCTAGGACTCCCGTCTATTGGTGGTAAGGACTCTATGTCAGGTACCTTCGAAGAATTGACAGTGCCTCCAACTCTAGTTGCATTTGGTGTAACAACTGCAGACAGCAGAAAAGTCCTATCTCCAGAGTTTAAGGCAGTGGGAGAGTGGATTTACTATATTCCAGGACCAGCCCTATCTCAAGAAATTGATTTCGATACTGTAAAGGCAAACTTTACACAGTTTGCAAGTCTTCAAAAAGAACATAAAATCAGTGCGGCATCAGCAGTTAAATATGGTGGAGTACTTGAAAGCTTAGCTCTTATGAGTCTGGGGAATCGTATAGGAGCAAAAGTGAACTTAACAGATCTGTCAACTTGTTTAACTGGTCAGCTAGGTGGCTTTGTCTTTACATCTAAAGAGGATATTCCAAATGTAGCTAAGATTGGACAAACAACCCAATTGTTTACATTGACCGTAAACGATATTGACATAAATGGTTTAAATCTGCTCAATGCTTTTGAAGGAAAATTAGAAGCAGTTTACCCAACTGAATTTGAACAATCTAAAGTTTTAGAGGATGTCCCTGCACTAGTCTCTGATACAGTGATAAAAGCCAAGGATACAGTAGCTGAGCCACTGGTTTACATCCCAGTCTTTCCTGGGACCAACTCAGAATACGACTCAGCTAAAGCCTTTGAAGCAGCTGGAGCCAAGGTCAATCTAGTTCCATTTGTTACTTTAGACGAAGCGACTATTGTCAAGTCCGTTGACACAATGGTTGACAATATTGACAAGGCGAATATCATCTTCTTTGCAGGTGGTTTCTCTGCTGCAGACGAGCCAGATGGGTCAGCTAAATTTATCATCAACATTCTTCTCAACGAGAAGGTCAAGAAAGCCATTGATGCTTTCATCGCTCGTGGCGGTCTTATCATTGGTATCTGTAATGGATTCCAGGCTTTAGTCAAATCTGGTCTTCTTCCATATGGAAACTTTGAAGAAGTAGAGGATAGTAGCCCAACTCTCTTTTACAATGATGCTAATCAGCACGTGGCTAAGATGGTTGAAACCCGTATTGCCAATACTAACTCGCCTTGGCTGGCTGGTGTGCAAGTAGGAGATATTCATGCCATTCCGGTTTCACATGGTGAAGGGAAATTTGTCGTGACAGCTGAAGAGTTTGCTGAACTGCGTGACAATGGTCAGATTTGGAGCCAGTACGTAGACTTTGATGGTCAGCCAAGCATGGATAGTAAGTATAATCCAAATGGCTCCCTCTACGCTATCGAAGGGATTACAAGTAAAAACGGCCAAATCATTGGTAAAATGGGTCACTCAGAACGTTATGAAGACGGTCTTTTCCAAAATATTCCAGGCCAGAAAGACCAGAAATTATTTGAAAGTGCTGTTCGTTATTTCCAAGCGGGTCAAGATAACACTGGCTTGTAATAGAAAGTAATCAAAAAGGAGTCTACTTGGTCTGAAAGGCCAGGTTTTCTCCCTTTTCAGGATAAAAGAATTTAGGTAAAAAAATGACATACGAAGTAAAGTCACTTAATGAAGAATGTGGTGTTTTCGGTATTTGGGGACATCCGGATGCGGCTAAATTGACCTATTTTGGGCTCCATAGTCTTCAGCACCGCGGTCAGGAGGGGGCAGGAATCCTCTCCAATGACCAAGGACAACTAAAGCGCCATCGTGATATGGGACTTCTATCAGAAGTGTTCAGAAATCCAGCTAATTTGGATAAACTGACTGGAACGAGTGCGATTGGGCACGTTCGTTATGCGACTGCAGGAGAAGCTTCTGCGGATAATATCCAGCCTTTCATTTTTCGTTTTCATGATATGCAGTTTGGACTTGCTCATAATGGGAACCTAACTAATGCCGAATCTCTTAAGAAAGAATTGGAACAAAGAGGCGCTATTTTCAGCTCAACATCTGATTCTGAAATCTTGGCTCACCTGATTCGCCGTAGTCACAATCCTAGTCTCATGGGTAAAATCAAGGAGGCACTCAGTCTTGTCAAAGGTGGGTTTGCTTATATTCTACTTTTTGAAGACAAGTTGATTGCGGCGCTTGACCCAAATGGATTCCGTCCGCTTTCTATTGGGAAAATGAGCAATGGAGCAGTTGTGGTTTCTTCTGAAACTTGTGCTTTTGAAGTGATTGGTGCTGAGTGGATTCGTGATGTGAAGCCAGGGGAGATTGTCATCATTGATGACAGTGGCATCCAGTACGATAGTTATACGAATGATACCCAGTTGGCGATTTGCTCTATGGAGTATATCTATTTTGCGCGTCCTGACTCCAATATCCATGGTGTCAACGTCCATACAGCCCGCAAGAGAATGGGGGCTCAATTGGCGCGTGAATTCAAACATGAGGCGGATATCGTGGTTGGTGTGCCAAATTCCTCACTGAGCGCAGCCATGGGCTTTGCAGAAGAATCTGGTCTGCCAAACGAAATGGGGCTGATCAAAAACCAATACACGCAACGTACCTTTATCCAACCAACCCAAGAATTGCGGGAGCAAGGTGTACGGATGAAATTGTCCGCTGTTTCAGGCGTTGTCAAAGGCAAACGTGTGGTTATGATTGATGATTCCATTGTTCGGGGGACAACCTCTCGTCGCATCGTTCAGCTTTTGAAAGAAGCAGGTGCGTCCGAGGTTCACGTTGCTATTGGAAGCCCAGCGCTAGCTTATCCATGTTTCTATGGGATTGATATCCAGACGCGTCAGGAACTAATCGCTGCCAATCATACAGTTGAAGAAACCTGCCAAATTATTGGTGCAGATAGCCTGACCTATCTTTCGATTGATGGTTTGATTAACTCTATCGGGATTGAAACAGATGCACCGAATGGTGGTCTCTGTGTCGCTTACTTTGACGGTGACTACCCAACTCCTCTCTACGACTATGAAGAAGAATATCGTAGAAGCTTAGGGGATAAGACGAGTTTTTACAAATAGACGGATGAGATTTTCCATGAAAGAAAAGGAAGAGGAGACAAAATGACAAATAAGAATGCATACGCTCAATCAGGTGTGGATGTTGAAGCGGGTTATGAAGTTGTTGAGCGGATCAAAAAGCACGTGGCTCGTACGGAGCGTGCAGGTGTCATGGGAGCTCTTGGTGGCTTTGGTGGCATGTTTGACCTTTCAAAGACAGGTGTTAAAGAGCCTGTCTTGATCTCAGGAACGGACGGTGTCGGCACCAAGCTCATGCTGGCTATCAAGTATGACAAGCACGACACGATTGGGCAGGACTGTGTGGCCATGTGTGTCAATGATATCATCGCTGCAGGAGCTGAGCCTCTTTACTTCCTTGACTACGTAGCGACAGGGAAGAATGAACCAGCCAAGCTAGAACAAGTCGTTGCTGGTGTGGCAGAAGGTTGTGTGCAGGCAGGCGCTGCCCTCATCGGTGGGGAAACGGCTGAAATGCCTGGTATGTATGGCGAAGATGACTACGATCTGGCTGGTTTTGCAGTCGGTGTGGCTGAAAAATCTCAAATCATAGACGGTTCAAGAGTAGCTGAAGGCGATGTTCTTCTCGGACTTGCTTCAAGTGGGATTCACTCAAATGGTTACTCACTCGTTCGTCGTGTCTTTGCCGACTACTCAGGTGAAGAAGTCTTGCCAGAATTGGAAGGCAAGAAACTCAAGGAGGTCCTTCTTGAGCCGACTCGTATCTATGTCAAGGCTGTCTTGCCACTCATCAAAGAAGAATTGGTTAACGGGATTGCCCACATCACAGGCGGTGGTTTCATCGAAAATGTCCCACGGATGTTTGCGGCTGACCTAGCTGCGGAAATTGAAGAAGACAAGGTTCCAGTCCTCCCGATTTTCAAAGCCCTTGAAAAATACGGTGAAATCAAGCACGAAGAAATGTTTGAAATCTTCAATATGGGTGTGGGACTCATGCTGGCAGTTAGCCCTGAAAATGTAGGTCGCGTCAAGGAATTGTTGGATGAACCAGTCTATGAAATTGGTCGCATCGTCAAGAAAGAAAACGAAAGTGTCATCATCAAATGAAAAAAATAGCGGTTTTTGCCTCTGGTAATGGCTCAAATTTTCAGGTGATTGCCGAAGAATTTCCGGTGGAGTTTGTTTTTTCAGACCATCGTGACGCCTATGTGCTGGAACGTGCAGACAAGCTCGGCGTCCTGTCCTATGCTTTTGAACTCAAGGAGTTTGAGAACAAGGCGGACTACGAAGCAGCTCTTGTCGAGCTCTTGGAAGAACACCAGATTGACTTGGTTTGTTTGGCGGGTTATATGAAAATCGTCGGGCCAACTTTGCTCGCTGCTTACGAGGGTCGGATCATTAACATTCATCCAGCCTACCTTCCAGAATTTCCAGGAGCTCATGGGATTGAGGACGCTTGGAATGCTGGGGTTGCTGAGAGCGGCGTGACCATTCACTGGGTGGATTCCGGTGTGGATACAGGCAAGGTCATCAAACAAGTCCGTGTGCCACGTCTAGCAGATGATACTATCGAAAACTTTGAAGCTCGGATTCATGAGGCGGAGTACAAGTTGTATCCAGAAGTGTTGGATAGTTTGGGAGTGGAGAGAAGGTAAGAAGTAAATCAAGTTTTGATTGCGCAATCTTGCTAGGAGAAAAAATGATTGAACTGAAATTGGTAGATGAGAGCAGTTTTCAGGCAGTGCTGGATTTGAAAATATCAGAAGCTGATGAACGAGCACGTTTCGTAGCTCCAAATGTGCGCTCTTTAGCTGATGCATGGCTCTACCGGAAAAACGAAGATGTGTTTCCGATGGCAATCTATTGGGATAAGCAAGTGGTTGGCTTTCTCCTGCTAGAAATAGACAAGGATGAAGCGGAATACTTTATCTGGCGGATAATGATTGGTCAGCAGTACCAAGGAAGAGGTTATGGTCGAAAAGCCTTGGAAGTTCTAATCAAAGAGGCTCAGATGGATAGAGCTTGCAGTCATATTACCGCAGATTATGTGGTTGGAAATGAAAAAATGAAGCACCTGTTGACTAGTCTGGGTTTTCAGGAAACGGAATTTATAGAAGAAAATAACGAAGTCGCTATGCGTTTGGATCTAAAGAAAGAGGAATAGAATGACGAAAAAAGCCTTAATCAGCGTCTCAGACAAAGCAGGCATTGTTGAATTTGCCCAAGAACTCAAAAAACTCGGTTGGGAGATCATCTCGACAGGTGGAACAAAGGTTGCCCTCGATAGTGCTGGGGTAGAGACCATTGCTATTGACGACGTGACTGGCTTCCCAGAAATGATGGACGGTCGTGTCAAGACCCTTCACCCAAATATCCATGGTGGGCTCTTGGCTCGTCGTGATTTGGATAGCCACTTGGAAGCAGCCAAGGACAATCAGATTGAGCTCATTGACCTTGTGGTGGTCAATCTCTATCCTTTCAAGGAAACGATTCTCAAACCAGATGTGACGTACGCTGATGCGGTGGAGAACATCGATATCGGTGGGCCGTCTATGCTTCGTTCAGCAGCTAAAAACCATGCCAGCGTGACAGTTGTGGTAGATCCTACTGACTACGCTGTGGTTTTGGACGAGTTGTCAGCCAATGGTGAAACGACTTACGAAACTCGCCAACGTTTGGCAGCCAAGGTTTTCCGTCACACTGCGGCTTATGATGCTTTGATTGCAGAATACTTCACAGCTCAAGTCGGAGAAAGCAAGCCTGAAAAACTCACTTTGACTTATGACCTCAAGCAAGCTATGCGCTATGGGGAAAATCCTCAGCAGGATGCAGACTTCTACCAAAAAGCCTTGCCGACAGACTACTCCATTGCTTCAGCCAAACAGCTAAATGGGAAGGAATTGTCCTTCAACAATATCCGCGATGCTGATGCTGCTATCCGTATTATTCGCGATTTCAAAGAACGCCCAACCGTTGTGGCTCTCAAACACATGAACCCATGCGGTATCGGTCAGGCAGATGACATCGAAACTGCTTGGGATTATGCTTATGAGTCTGATCCAGTGTCTATCTTCGGTGGGATTGTCGTTCTCAACCGTGAGGTGGATGCTGCGACTGCTGAGAAGATGCACGGCGTTTTCCTTGAGATCATCATCGCACCGAGCTATACGGATGAAGCGCTAGCCATTTTGACCAACAAAAAGAAAAACTTGCGCATCCTTGCCTTGCCATTTGACGCTCAAGAGGCTAGTGAAGTGGAAGCAGAATACACAGGTGTTGTTGGTGGACTTCTCGTGCAAAACCAAGACGTGGTCAAGGAAAGCCCAGCTGACTGGCAAGTGGTGACCAAACGCCAGCCAACCGAGACAGAGGCGACTGCTCTTGAGTTTGCTTGGAAAGCTATCAAGTACGTCAAATCAAACGGAATCATCGTAACCAACGACCACATGACACTGGGTGTCGGCCCAGGACAAACCAATCGTGTGGCATCTGTCCGCATCGCCATTGAACAAGCCAACGACCGCCTTGACGGTGCTGTACTTGCTTCCGATGCCTTCTTCCCATTCGCGGATAACGTGGAAGAAATCGCCAAAGCAGGAATTAAGGCCATCATCCAGCCGGGTGGCTCGGTTCGTGACCAAGAGTCTATCGAAGCTGCGGACAAATATGGCTTGACCATGGTCTTCACAGGTGTGAGACATTTTAGACATTGATGGGTATTTAAAAATTAGCTCATTATCAACTGTGATAAATGATTTATCGCTAACAACGAGAGAAGACGTAAGTTGTCTTCTCTTTTTGTATGTCTAAAACAATAAGCATTTTAGTGTTAGAAATTATTAAAATGATTTGTTAGAGCTGTTCATGACTAATCTCGAAAAACTCAGTTTCTCACTTAACTATTTTTCATACGTTTTATGGTGTTTAAGGTTGTTGTGACTAGCTCGTTAACAGGCATGGCTTTATAATCTCCTTTTAACCATTCATCAAAAATATTGTAGAGACCGCTGGTAATGAATCTACTATCATAAGTGATTTGTCTTTGATCACTATTTGTGATGTGCCAAGGTGCCATGACAGTGGTATAAGCAGCAGGAAGCTTATCATAAGACCTTTGCAAGATAAGCACGAGTAAGTTTGCGTCTTGCAAAATTTTTAATGGCTCAGTGTACTGGCTCCAATACTGAAAGAAAAGGTTCACCAAATCTTCAAAATTAGTCAGTTCTGCTGTTTGAAGTTCGATAATATAGTCTTGGATTAAGCGGTCTAAATAGTTCGTAAGAACTTCCTCTTTTGAATGGTAATAACGATAAAACGTTCGTCTAGCAATTTGAGCATGCTCGCTGAGTTCAGCAATGCTGATATTTTGGAGAGACTTCTTAGTTGCTAATAAATCGAACAAGGCTTCTTCCAGCCATTGCCGCGTTTGATATTCCATGATATTTTTCCTTTCCTGTCACACTTTTGGTCAAACTGTGCCAATTTCTCTTAACCTCTTGTTTTTGTAACAGTTTATCTTTATACTAAAAGTGTTGCGAGTGATATATGATTATCATTTATTCTTAACATTGTACAATTGTTAGTTGTTATTAAGGAGGTAAAGATATGAGCATTCTTTTTAATGTTTGGATGCTACCAATTTTATTTATTTTACACGATTTTGAAGAAATGATTTTTATGCCCTTGTGGAAAACACGGCATCATCAAAAATTAGAAACTTTTAAGAAACCGTTCTTTGGTTCCGTTACGCAAGGCTCCGCTTTTGCAGTAGGTGTGTTGGAGGAATTTATTATCCTGATGTTTATTTCTGGATTCTGCCAAATAACTCACAACACTTTACTCTATTTATCTTTTGTAATAGCTTATACATCTCATTTCATAATACATTATATCATGTGCATGCAATTTAGGGGTTATGTTCCTGGAGTCGTCACAGTAACCCTAGAATTGCCAATGGTTCTAATGATTATTTCCCACTATTGGCCCTCTGACGTTCCTTTGTTATCAGTCTTTGTCTATCTTTTATTAGCCATGATAATAGCTTTTACGAATCTTAAAATAATGCATCTCATCATGCCAAAAATCCAAACATATCTAGAAAAATATGCGAAATGAAAAACGATTAAATGAGAGCTACTTTTTAACCTTTCTGATATAACGGGTTAATGAGTAGCCAAGAGTCTATCGAAGCTGCGGACAAATATGGCTTGACCATGGTCTTCACAGGCGTGAGACATTTTAGACATTGATAACCGACCTGTCCATTTTCGATATGTTTTTCCTTTTAAAGACTTCCGGGTAAAGGAAGAAATGGCTTAGTTAGTCAGGAAATTTGTTTGTTTGGCTAAAGTGAGTCAACATACTTTCCATAAAACAAAAACCAAAAAAGCTATCGATTCAGTTAATCGATAGCTTTTTGTTTAAATAAGTGTTCATATTATATATTTTAGCAAACAAATTAAAGGTATCTAACAAAATAACTTTTCATTTTAGGTAAAACACGATATAATATAAACATCAATGAAAGCGCTTTTATAAAAGGGTGTAAGTGCTTGATAAAGTTCGTTTTTTACTACTATTAACGACTTTTATCAGAGGCAATAAACTTGATTTTATAAAAGTCTCCGCGTTTGTAACTCTCAACATATTCCAGGATTTGTCCAGTACTTTCAAGCTGAGTAGTTTTCACTTGATGTACAGAAGGAAATTGAGGATCGATTCCTAGTTTTTCAGCTACATGCTTAGGTGTTGGGAAAACAATTTCGTTGATTTCTTCAAAGGGTTCATCGTTCATATGAATATGATAATCTGCTTTGAAGCGACCATAAATAGAACTATAGTACTCTAAGTTTGGATAGTTCGCATTTACATATTGTTCTGGGATATAGGATTGCTGATAGATATAGGTCACACCATTGGTTTCTCTGACCCGTTCGATCCTATAATAGAATTGGTTGCTCTTTAGACCGAGTTTGTCTAGAATGGCTCCATCATTTCCACGCTCAATGGATAGGACAGTGACATGGTCACTTTGGGATGGAAAAACCTCTACATCAGAAAATTCGACTAGTTTATGCTTACGGGCTCTAGATACGAAGGTGCCTTTTCCTTGCTGGCGGATAATATATCCGTCGTTGGCAAGATCGTTTAGTGCTCTGACGACAGTGATAGAACTAACATCATACATCTGTATCAATTCAGCCTCAGTGTAAAACTTATCACCATTTTCAAATTGACCAGAAATGATTTTTTGTTTTAGTTCATCTTTTATGTATTGGTATTTAGGGATTGCCATTATTTTTTCACCTCACTTCTATTCCCTCTTACTAGAATTTTACCATATTTTCTAAAAAATAGTTCAAAACTATTGACTTTTTTTCAAAATGTTATTATATTAATTAATGAAAGAGTTTTCTTTGAAAGAGGGTGGGCGTTTGGAAAGATTTGAAGTGTCTGATAATTTTCTACTAGATCAGAAGCCATTTAAGATTTTATCGGGTGCAATCCACTACTTTCGAGTGCATCCAGATGACTGGCATCATTCGCTTTACAACTTAAAAGCTTTAGGATTTAATACGGTTGAGACTTATGTTCCTTGGAATGTACATGAGCCCGAGAAGGGACGGTTCAATTTTCAAGGACAGTTGGACTTAGAAAGGTTCTTGCAGATAGCTCAAGACTTAGGACTTTACGCTATTGTTCGACCGTCGCCTTTCATCTGTGCAGAGTGGGAGTTTGGTGGCTTACCAGCTTGGCTCTTGACAGAAGACATGAGGATTCGTTCATCTGATCCCAGATTTATTGAGGCTGTAGCGGCTTACTACGATGAACTGCTTCCTCGCTTAACGCCTAGATTATTGGATCGGGGTGGCAATATTCTCATGATGCAGGTTGAGAATGAGTATGGTTCCTATGGTGAGGATAAAGCTTATCTCAGAGCTGTCAGAGACCTAATGATAGAGCGAGGCGTAACCTGTCCACTCTTTACCTCAGATGGCCCTTGGCGAGCAACTTTAGAAGCAGGTACACTGATTGATGAGGATTTGTTGGTTACTGGAAACTTTGGTTCTCGAGCAGATGAAAATTTTGCTTCGATGAAAGAATTTTTCCAAGAGCATGACAAGAAGTGGCCACTCATGTGTATGGAATTTTGGGACGGCTGGTTTAATCGTTGGAAGGAACCTATTATTACAAGGGATCCTGAGGAATTAGCAGAAGCCGTTCATGAGGTTCTCAAGCAAGGTTCGATCAATCTTTATATGTTTCATGGGGGAACCAACTTTGGTTTCATGAATGGTTGTTCAGCGCGTGGAACAATTGATCTCCCACAAGTCACTTCCTATGACTACGATGCCTTGCTAAATGAAGCTGGAAATCCAACACCCAAGTATTTTGCAGTTCAAAAGATGTTAAAGACTTATTACCCAGAATTCCCACAAATGGAACCTCTGGTGAAAGGCAGCTTTGAACAAAAAAATATTTCCTTGAGCGACAAGGTTAGTTTGTTTGAAACTTTGGCGGATTTGGCAGAACCTGTTCAAAGTCTCTATCCTAAAAAGATGGAGGAACTAGGACAGAACTACGGTTATCTACTCTATCATACAGAAGCTGACTGGGATGCAGATCAAGAAAAGATTCGTATTATTGACGGTCGCGATCGGATGCAACTTTTTGTAGACCAAGAACATATTGCTACCCAATATCAAACTGAAATTGGTGCAGATATCTTTGTCGATAGACAGGTCAAAACGAAGCATAGTATTGACATCCTCGTAGAAAATATGGGTCGAGTCAACTACGGCCATAAACTCTTGGCAGATACTCAGAGAAAAGGTATCCGAACAGGAATCTGCAAGGACTTACACTTCATGCTAGATTGGCAACATTACTGCCTTACTTTAGATCAACCTGAAAAGATTGACTTTTCAAAAGAATGGTACCCGGGGCATCCAGCTTTCTATGCCTTTGATTTTAACCTAGAAATGAAAGCGCTTAAAGACGCCTATCTTGATTTGACAGACTTTGGGAAAGGCGTCGCTTTTATCAATGGAGTCAATATTGGGCGTTTCTGGAATGTCGGGCCAACCTTATCTCTTTATATTCCTCATGGCCTTCTAAAGGAAGGAGCAAACCGTATCATTATTTTTGAGACGGAAGGGGAATTTAAAGATTCTATTCATCTTGTTAACCAACCTACATTTAAAAATATAAAGGGGGAAAATTTATGACAATCGTAGGGAATCGAATCGACGGACGTCTGATTCATGGACAAGTAGCCAATCTTTGGACTACTAAGCTTAATGTGACACGCATCATGGTAATTGATGACGAAGTGGCACAAAATGATATTGAAAAGAGCGGGCTCAAGTTGGCAACACCGCCAGGAGTGAAGCTCAGCATTCTGCCAATCGCTAAAGCAGCAGAAAATATCTTGGCTGGAAAATATGACTCACAACGACTCTTTATCGTTGCTCGTAAACCAGACCGTTTCCTTCGTTTGGTAGAGGCTGGTGTGCCACTAGAAACACTTAATGTCGGAAATATGTCTCAGTCAGACGAAACTCGTCCAATCACTCGCTCCATCAATGTGGTTGATGCGGATGTGGAAGCTTTCCACAAACTGCATGAAAAAGGCGTGAAGCTGACAGCTCAGATGGTTCCAAATGATCCGGTTGCGGATTTTATGAATTTGTTAAAATAAGGAAAAATTTTTAGGAGGTCTTTGTCATGATACAATGGTGGCAAATTTTACTACTCACTCTGTACTCAGCTTATCAAATCTGCGATGAGTTGACGATCGTTTCATCAGCAGGCTCACCAGTCTTTGCTGGTTTCATTACAGGACTTGTCATGGGAGATTTAGGGACAGGTCTCGTTATCGGAGCTTCTCTTCAATTGACAGTACTCGGTGTTGGTACTTTCGGTGGAGCTTCTCGTATTGACGCGACTTCTGGTGCCGTTCTTGCAACTGCCTTCTCAGTAGCACAAGGTATCAAACCAGAAATTGCGATTTCAACTATTGCCGTTCCAGTAGCAGGTCTTTTGACTTATGCGGATATCCTTGGTCGGATGAGTACAACTGCCTTTGCACACCGTATTGATGCTGCAATCGAACGCTTTGACTATAAAGGAATTGAACGCAACTATCTCCTTGGTGCTCTTCCTTGGGCTCTCTCTCGTGCCCTTCCAGTCTTCTTAGCTCTTGCTTTTGGTGGTGCTTTTGTTCAATCTATTGTAGACTTTGTTGAACAATATAAATGGATTGCGAATGGTTTGACCCTTGCAGGACGTATGCTTCCAGGTCTTGGATTCGCCATCTTGCTTCACTACTTGCCTGTGAAACGTCACCTTCACTATCTTGCTCTTGGTTTTGGCTTGACAGCAATGTTAACAGTGCTCTACAGCAACGTTCAAAGTGTTGGTACTGCCGTTTCAGCAATGCTTGGAACAGATGCTTTTGCAAAACTTCCAAAAGAACAAATGGTTGCCTTCACAAACAACTTCAAATCTGTATCTATGATCGGGGTTGCCATCATTGGTATCTTCCTTGCAGTGCAACACTTTAAAAACAACCAACGTACGGTTGTAGCTGCTCCAGCAAGCAATGTAGAAAGCGG
Source organism: Streptococcus sp. 2_1_36FAA (assembly GCF_000161955.2). Lineage (NCBI taxonomy): Bacteria > Bacillati > Bacillota > Bacilli > Lactobacillales > Streptococcaceae > Streptococcus > Streptococcus sp. 2_1_36FAA. The sequence goes on along the minus strand of NZ_KI391976.1, from coordinate 585,857 downwards.
GGAAATTGAAGATGACGAATTCTAAGAACTACAAACTCACTAAAGAGGATTTCAAACAAATCAACAAACGTAGCCTTTTCACCTTCCAATTGGGTTGGAACTACGAACGGATGCAGGCTTCTGGTTACCTTTATATGCTCTTGCCTCAGTTACGTAAAATGTACGGTGATGGCACTCCAGAATTGAAAGAAATGATGAAATTGCATACGCAATTCTTCAATACTTCACCATTCTTCCACACCATTATCACTGGTTTTGATTTGGCCTTGGAAGAAAAAGACGGTGTCAACTCTAAAGATGCAGTTAACGGGATCAAGACAGGTCTCATGGGACCATTTGCCCCTCTTGGAGACTCTATCTTTGGATCTTTGGTTCCAGCTATTATGGGATCTATCGCAGCAACAATCGCGTCACAAGGTCAACCATGGGGTATTTTCCTTTGGATCGCGGTAGCAGTAGCCTATGATATCTTCCGTTGGAAACAGTTGGAATTTGCTTATAAAGAAGGTACCAACTTAATCAACAACATGCAAAGTACCTTGACAGCTTTGATCGAAGCTGCTTCTGTACTTGGTATCTTCATGGTCGGTGCCTTGATCGCGTCTATGATCAATGTCGATGTATCATGGATGCCACACATCGGGGACAAAGCTATCGATATCCAAGACATGCTTAACTTGATCTTCCCACGTTTGGTTCCAGCTATCATCACAGGTGTAATCTATTGGTTGCTTGGACGTAAGGGTATGAACTCTACAAAAGCTATCTTGCTCATCATTCTTGCAGCAGTTGCTTTCTCAGCATTCGGTCATTTCTTCTTTGGAATGGCGTAATGGAGTAATTTATGAGTAAGCAATTAGTATTAATTAGCCACGGTCGTTTCTGTGAAGAGTTAAAACACAGTACAGAGATGATAATGGGCCCACAAGAGTCCATCCATAGTGTTGCCTTGCTTCCAGAAGAAGGACCAGACGATTTTTTGGCAAAATTTTTAGATACTATCAAAGATTTTGATGACTATCTGGTATTTGCAGATCTTTTGGGAGGCACACCATGTAATGTTGTTAGTCGCTTGATTATGGAAGGTAAAGAAATTGAACTCTATGCTGGTATGAATTTACCAATGGTGATTGAGTTTATCAATTCTTCCTTGATCGGCGCCGACAGCAACTATCAAGAAAAAGCGGCCGAAAGCATTGTTAAAGTCAACGACCTCTTGGCAGGACTTGCTGACGATGATGAAGACGAGTAGGTAGGTGTCGTAAAAAAGTCTTGTAGACACCAGTCACTATTTAGGGCTTTATAGACTACAAATGAGGGGAGAGGGAGCTTTTCCTCTCCTCTTTTTTAAAAATAAATGTTTGAAAACATTCGAATAAAATAGAAAGGAAACAAAAAAGAAAATGCTAAATTATTCAAGAGAGCAATTGGTAGACTTAGGAGCTGAAATTACCACGCGCGAAATCCACCAACAACCACAAGTTTGGCAGGCAGCCTTTGATGCTTATAGAGCTCACCAAACTGAAATTGAGGCTTTCATAGACTCGATTGATGGTAAATACGACTATGTAAAGGTTATCTTTACCGGGGCGGGTACTTCAGCCTATGTGGGGGATACTTTGATTCCCTATCTCAGAAGTATTTACGATGAGCGAAAATGGAATTTCAACTCGGTTGCGACAACGGATATTGTGGCCAATCCTTTGACTCATTTGCGTAAGGATGTTCCGACAGTCTTGGTTTCCTTTGCCCGTAGTGGTAATTCTCCTGAGAGTGTAGCAACAGTCGATTTAGCTAAACAGTTGGTAGATGAGCTTTATCAGGTAACAATTACCTGCGCAGCAGAAGGGAAATTAGCCCAGCAGGCTCATGGGGACGAGAGAAACCTGCTCTTGCTCCAACCTTCTCCATCCAACGATGCTGGTTTTGCTATGACATCAAGCTTCACTTCTATGATGCTAACGGCATTACTGGTCTTTGATAAATCCGAACTTGCAGTAAAAGAGGAAAAAGTTGCGTCTTTGATTGCCTTAAGCCAGCAAACCTTAAACCGAGTTGATGAGATTCAGGATTTGGTAAATCTAGACTTCAATCGTGTTATCTACCTGGGAGCAGGTCCCTTCTTTGGTCTAGCCCATGAGGCTCAATTGAAGATTCTAGAATTAACGGCCGGCCAAGTGGCTACAATGTATGAAAGTCCAGTCGGCTTCCGACATGGACCAAAATCTTTGGTCAACGAGCAGACAATTCTCCTGATCTTTGGATCGACAGATCCATATACTAAGCAATACGACCTAGATTTAGTCAGGGAAGTTGCTGGGGATGAGATTGCCCGCAAGGTCATTTTGCTGACAGACAAGGCAGAAGGATTGGCAAAAGTAGAAGAAGTAGAAATGGCAAGTGAATTACTGGATGATATCTATCGGACCTTCCCTTATATCATTTATGGCCAGCTTTTTGCTTTGCTTACTTCTTTGAAAGTTAAAAATCGACCAGATACACCTTCGCCAACTGGTACAGTTAACCGTGTTGTGCAGGGAGTTGTTATTCATCCCTTTGCTAAATAGGAAAAGAGGATTAGTTGTAGTGCTTGGCTCTACTCAATAGGATTTAAGCGAACAAGATTCTTTCGAAAAGTGCCCATTGCTGGTTTGATAAAGTAGAAGAAACTCTTTAATAAGTAGGTGTTTTTAGGATGGGTACTGTGTTATAGTAAAAGAAGTATGGGATAGGAATTGCTAAAGAAGATTCTGATTTCCCTCTTTTACATTTTCATCACAAGGAGTTATCTATGAAATCGTATCAAAAAACTATATTTGGAGAGTTTCAAGGGCAAAACATTTTTCGCTTCACCTTTGAAAACGATCTGGGCTATCGTCTCAGTGTTATGAACTATGGAGCGACAATCCTGGAATACCAAACACCAGATAAAAAAGGCCAGTTTGCTAATGTTATTTTAGGATTTGATCAATTTGAAGATTATATTGGCAATAGCCCTAAACATGGAGCAAGTATTGGACCTGTAGCTGGTCGTATTGCCGGGGCAAGTTTTGAATTGGGTGGAGAAACCTATCAACTGGAAGCCAACAATGGTCAAAACTGCAATCACAGTGGATCGACTGGTTGGGACAGTGCTGTTTTTCAAGTGGAAGAAGTCACTGACGAAGGCCTAGTTCTTTTTACAGAAAGAGCAGATGGGACTGGAGGTTTTCCAGGCCATCTCAAGGTTTGGATTTCTTATACACTTTCTGAAAAAGGGGAGCTGGAAATTTCTTATCAGGTACAAACTGACCGAGATACCCTTATCAATCCAACCAACCATAGCTATTTTAATCTTTCAGCTGATTTTGCTCAGACCATTGATGACCATGTCTTTCAGGTAGATAGCCTGGGGGTTTATCCAATTGCGGCGGATGGAGTACCAGCTAAAGAGGTAGAAACAAGTGATTTTGTAAAGCATCTGCAGCAAGCGATGCTCCTGAAGGACCTCTTTGCTGAAAAGGATGAGCAGGTTCGATTGGTGTCAGGCCTAGATCATCCTTTTGCACTAAAACCAGAACATGAAACGGCAGGCTTCCTCTATCATCAGGAATCTGGGCGTTTCTTGACCTTTAAGACAGAAGCACCATGTTTGGTAGTTTATACCGCAAATTGTGTTGATGAAGCAATCCGCTTTGCTGGTCAAACAATGAAACAGCACAATGGAGTAGCTCTTGAAATGCAGGCTCTTCCTGATGCTATACATAGCCATCAGAAAGACCAGGTCATTGTTAGGGCTGGCCATGAGTTTACTAGCACAACCACTTATCATGCAATTGCTAAATAAAATCGAAGAATATTTAGATAGGTAACTAATACAGGTCGGAAGAATTTTAGATATAAATATTGATTTGGTTTGTATGAAATTTAAGGAGCGTCAAGAGAATTTGACGCTTTTTTTCATGATAAATATGCTAAAATAGGGACAATAGCATTGACTAAGACATTTTACAATGACATTCGTAGTGATAAAATTTTGGGAGGGCATAATGGCTAAAATAAGTAATGAAATATTAGGGTTCATTTTTACGTTTTCTTATCTATGTCTTCTTGTTTGTCTTTGGATATTGTACGGTTCGAATTTTGTTTTTCTGTGTGTGATTTTTGGTGGAGTTCCATTGCTTTTAATAAGTATCCCTTGGTTAGGCATATGGATTTTTACAAGATTAAAATCTTTAGTTTTAATTGGCTATCTTGCTAGTTTATTAAACGTTTTTTATCTTTTGCCAATTTTTAAAGATTTTCATTTAGCGGGAATTACGGATACGGCAGAGTATAGTATCCTTTCTGTTGCAATTATTATATTTGATATTATATTTTTATTCGTTGCTACCTTAGGATTTTATAAAAATTTTATTTTAGCACTACTAAAAAAAGAAGATTTAGATAAGGACTTATTATGAAAAAACAAATCAAATGGGGCCTTGTAGCTATAGTGGTATTAATAATAGGATGGCGTTATACCTAGTTAATCATTACGAAGGAGTTCGCATGGTAGAATTCGAATCTTTCTCTAAGGATAATATAACAGGGACATGGAGTGGTGATGCGCTTGTTAATGATAAGTACTATGTTAGATTCACATTATGGAATCTAGGTGGTGAGATTAGCATGTCCCAACTAACATCTAGAAATTCAGGCGAAGTTTTAGAGAAGAGAAAACAGATTGATAGTAAATCAGACTTGGACATAGATGTAAGATATTGTAAATTAAAATGATAACTGAAAAAGATTATAGATATATTGTTGATGATGTTTATGCTGTAGATTCTCATAAAGTGAAAGTTCCTTTAAAAGAAGGGGCAGTAGTAGCACAGGGGAAATTTAGAATTATAACAGCTCCTGTTGACAACACCGCCAACGGTATGCAGGCGATGGCAGTTGCTCCTGTGGATAAAAATGGGAATGTGGATCATAGCCATGTAGTGATTTCTTATGCTGGGACGAATAGTTCGGATATAAAGGATCTTGGTACGGATGTACAGTCTTTAGGGCTTGGGAGGGATAAACTACAGTCTCGTTCAGGCCTAAATTCTGCGAAAGTAGTAGATTCTCAGTTTGTAACAGCCTTGAATTATGCCGATGTTAATTAAAATAGCCATTTAAGTTATACTATAAGGTAATTAAGACCAAGTTGCTTTATAGAATAATATAAGGAGGTGTGTCAATGAATAAGCGTAAAAAATGGAGTATTGTAGCTTTAGTAATCTGTATTATAGGAGGGATTGTAATGTTTAGTTTGAATCACCAAAAAGAAAAAACGGTGGAAGAGAAAATGAGAATTGAACAGGATAGGATTGCACTATTTGTAGTTAATAGAGTAAAATTAAAAACACAGAATCCGATTGAAACTATAGAATTTATAGAATTCAGAAAAAATGAAACAACAGGAACCTGGCGAATAACACTTGTAATTAATGGAGTGGCAACGATATCCCTATCAGAGGATGCTTTTGGGGATGTTATACGGACATCGGGATATTATATAGAAGACATGTCTGTTGACGAGACGGATGTTCCCTATACAAAGACAATTGATAATATAAAAATTAGCTATCCGGGGGAAACTAAGGATGACGACTGAGAGAGATTTTAGATATATTGTTGATGATGTTTATGCTGTAGATTCTCTTAAAGTGAAAGTTCCTTTAAAAGAAGGGGCAATAGTGGCACAAGGGAAATTTAAAATTATAGCACCTCCTGTTGACAACACCTCTAACGGTATGCAGGCGATGGCGATTGCTCCGATTGATAAAGCGACAGGTAAGGTGGACTACAGTCAAGTAGTGATTGCTTATGCGGGGACGAATTTTGCAGACTTTCTTGATTTGCAAACTGATTTACAATCAGTGGGAATTGGAGATAATCAGGTTCTAGCAGATATTCGCACAAAAACTTTTCGAAAATCACAATTTCAAACCGCACTAGAATTTGCGAAAGATGTTGAAGCAGAAATCAAAAAAATCAATCCCAATGCCAAAATCACGACGGCAGGGCATTCATTAGGTGAGTCACTGGCCATGTATGTTGCTTTAAAACGAGGGTATGCTAATGTTAATTAAAATAGCCATTTATGTTATACTATAAGGTAATTGAGGCCAGTTACTTTATAGAATAATATAATATAAGGAGGTGTGTTAATGAATAAGCGTAAAAAATGGGGTATTATTGCTTTAGTAATCTGTATTATAGGAGGAGTTATAATGTTTAGTTTGAATCAACAAAAAGAAAAAACATTGGAAGAGAAAATGAGAATCGAACAGGATAGGATGGCGTTATACTTAGTTAGTCATTATGAAAAGGTTGAGAAGATTGAGTTCACAAGTTTTCAACAGAATAAATTAACAGGAACTTGGACTTCTAATGCCATTGTCAATGACGAAATATTTGTCACTTTTTCTGTTCAAAACTTGATGACAGAGGATGAAATAGGTTTTGGACAGCATATTAGTCAAAGTAATGGGAATAAATTAATAGAAAGAGAGAATCCGGAAGTAATAAATAGCGATTCACTTATGTCAAATATAACAGTTATTTATTGGGTGAGATAATATGATTACGGATAAAAGTTTTAATTATTTAGTTGATCAAGTATATGAAGTTGATAAAAATAAAAATTCAACTCCATGGAAAGCAGGAGATGAGTTAAGAAAGGATTCGCAATCTTTTCGAGTTCTTAGTGCAAAAGACAACACCGCCAACGGTATGCAGGCGATGGCGGTTGCTCCGATTGATAAAGCGACAGGTAAGGTGGACTACAGTCAAGTAGTGATTGCTTATGCGGGGACGAATTTTGCAGACTTTCTTGATTTGCAAACTGATTTACAATCAGTGGGAATTGGAGATAATCAGGTTCTAGCAGATATTCGCACAAAAACTTTTCGAAAATCACAATTTCAAACCGCACTAGAATTTGCGAAAGATGTTGAAGCAGAAATCAAAAAAATCAATCCCAATGCCAAAATCACGACGGCAGGTCATTCTTTGGGTGAATCCCTGGCTATGTATGTTGCCTTAAAGCAAGGATATTCCAATATTGGCTTCAATGGACCAGATATTCAATATTTGATTTCGGAAGAAGAAGTCTCTTATATGAAACAGCACCCCGAACAGTTTCGCAACTACCGCCACAAGTATGATGTGATTGGTAATATTACAGGTAATGAGACCAAGACAGCTATCTATCCTAAAATTTATCCAAAAGAAAGAAATCTATTTGACACAATCCAATATCATTATCTAACGGAATGGATCTTTAATGAAAAAGGTCAGCTGGTGGATTTGGATGGGAAAATAATCTCCAATCCGGTGGTTGCCTCTTTTGCGGAAACGACAGCTAAGATGTACCGTTATCAGAAGTTGAAAAATCGCTTATCCTCAGGCGGTCTTTCAAGCAATGAGCGTATTTTCCTAGATAGTTTGCAAGGCATGATGCTAGGAGATGGAATGGAAAATGTTGCAAAGGTAGGAGCAGAGGAGATAAAAACGATTCGAGATGAGGCGGTTTCAAAAGCGCAGAATTTATGGGAACAGATTGATTTTAGCAACTTTCAATATCTCAGTCATGATGAAGTAGTCACCGCCTTTGCGGCGGCGGGTGTCACATATGATTCTGTTGTAGGAGCAGTTGAACGAGAATTTGATCAAGCCAATCAGAAGTCAGGTGCTTTAGCTTTAGATTTTAGTACACTAAATCAACAAATTCATCAAATGATTGATAAAAAAATTAGCTCAGACCAAGAATTAGCAGGAGACTTTAAAAAATGGATAGGTCAGATGTGATTTTACAGAATTTAAAAATCAAACAAAGAGAGTACAATGAATTAGAAGATGATTATCGTTTTAAAAAAGCTAAATTATCTGAGGCTTATAATGAAATGTATGAGCGCAGGGAAAGATTGTCACGAATAGTCGATGAAGAAGCTAGTAAAATGGATATTTTCCTGCATCAAGTTCAGCAAACGTATCAAGATGCTGAGGATTTTTATAGAAGTTTGCATCAGCTAATGGAAGAATCACAAATTGCTTATCAACATAGAAATGATTCACTGCGACAACGGGAAGAAATATTAGATAAAAATTATTGGAAACAACGAAATGATTTGGAAAATTCCATAGACAAATTAAGGAGGTTATATGCTAGCACCACTAAATGAATACTATACAGATGAAGAATACGAGTATGTTGTGAGACAAATGTATCGTATCATGGAACGTAATCGCATTAGAGCTATGGCGAGTATCATTTTGAAAGAAAAAGCTTCTCTGTGTTCAAGCTCTAAGGATAAGATCAAAGTGACTGCTGATGAAACAAAAACAGCTATCGAGGGGATAATCTCCCAGATAGATACGGCTATTCAAGGGCAAGTGAGAAAGAAGATTGAGCAAGTGACACAGGAAAAAACAGATGAATATGATAAGATTATATAAAAATTAAGAACCCTTGAAATGCAGGCTCTTCCTGATGCTATACATAGCCTTCAGAAAGACCAGGTCATTGTTAGGGCTGGTCAGGAGTTTACCAGCACAACCATTTATCATGCAATTGCTAAATAAAAAATAGGCTGGGATAGATATCCCGGCCTATTTTTTATGTATTCATATCCATCCACAGACGGATGCAGTTTTTGGTGGAAGTGTTAAAATAATTTTACTCAGCAACAGATAGCTCAATACTTCCAGCGCTATCTCTCACAAAAACTTTTCCGCTACTCTTATCCAGTTGGCGTTTCAGTATAGAACCAACCTCGTCATTTTCACCTGTGATAGATTGAAAATTGTGGGGGACAGTGATGCTACCCATGCTTGTTTCTATATCGAATGAAAGAGTTTCAAGGCTTTCTTTGACTAAGTTTAGCTGAATATCACCCAAGCTATTGTCAATATTGATATCGCCTGACAGAGTGAGTTGCTGAGAGTTAATGCTACCTGATGAAAGCTTAATTGTGCTATCTGATAGCTTACTTTTATTTAGGTTGATATCCCCTAGAGAACTTGCTAAATACCCTTTTTCAACAGTAGTGTTATCGATAGTCACACTGCCTGATGAGAGCTTAAGATCTAATTTTTGGATGGCCAGATCAGATAAGGAAACGTCTCCAAGAGAATTCGATAAGTCTCCCGTGGAAATCGTACTGTTTTTGACGGTTAGGCTACCTGCTGAAAGACTGAGGTCTAATTTTTGAACGGTCAAGCCAGATAGGGTAACATCACCTAAACTGCTGTTGCCTTTAAGGGTTGAAAGTTTTGTTCCCTTAGGTAGGCTGAGGGAAACTGTTGAACGTCCTCCTTCGTTGTCAAAAAAGTTCAAGATAGAACGGATGCCACTGCTCCAGCCGAAAGTTATCAGGGGCCTTGGTTGCTGAATCTTTAGGGTTCCTTGATTGGCTGAGGTAACAATCCGCTCAGAAGCTTCCTTGCCTTGATAATAGGTCAAATGAGTTTTATTATCTTCTGATTCTTCAATGACTAGGTTTCGATTTCCAAGATCGATATCCAGAGCAGAAATATCGGAGAAGGCCTCGCTCTTTTTACTGTATTTGGTATGATTGGCTTGCAATAAGTGGTTTATGCCACCAGTTGCAGTTCCTGTAGCAATCAGTGCACCTCCTAGTAGGCAAGTTGAGATTCCGACAGTTAGTAATGTTTTTCTCCAGTTAGGCATGGCGTGCTCCTTTCTTTGAAAGTCGTTTCGCTAGCTTGATAAAGTTGTTTTTGGTGAACTGTATGAGTGGTGAAACACCTAAAGCGCAGAAAGCGGATAGTCCAAAACCTAGGAGGCTGATTCCAATAGTAAGTAGGAAGCTAGGAATCGAAACTCCTAGTGAGATGGTCAGGCTGTCCCAGATCGAGCTGATACCAAAGACAAAAAAGGCGAAGGAGCCGACAGCTAGGACAAAAGCAAAGACTCCAATCAAGAAGAAGAAGACGAAGACTAAAATAGCGACGACCAGAGCTAGCGGAATAGCTAGAGGTGCTGCTAGAATAGATAGGATAGCAATTTGAATAACATTCTTAGTATTCTTTGGCTCGTCTTCTTCTATGATCTTATCTAAGAGGTTGACCATGATTTCATGTGCAGCTTCACGAGGACTGCCGAGTTCGGCTATGACTTGGGCTTCGTTTTCAGGGCCTGCTTCATCAAAATATTCAACAAAGTAGTCCATAGCTTCTTGGTAATCGTGTCTGGGGAGTTTCTTCAGATATTTATCTAACTGAGCGAGATATTCAGTTCTTGTCATGATGGATGTTCCCTTCTATAATATTGTTGATTGTACTAATATACTGACTCCATTCTTCTCTGAGCTTATTGAGCTGGTCGAGCCCCGCACCTGTGAGAGAATAATATTTTCTTTTACGACCTTGAAACTCTTGTGAGTAGGTGGTTAGGTAACTATTCTTTTCTAATTTTTTCAGAATTGGGTAAAGAGTGGACTCTTTGATATTGGCTAATAGTTTAATGGTCTGACTGATTTCATAACCATAGGAATCTTCTTTTTCTACGAGGGCCAAAATGAGAAACTCAATTAGGGCTGATGAGGTTGGGAAGTAATACACATTTTTTTCCTCCTTTATCAATATAAAAAACATTTATATATAATTATTTTATATATAAATTATATACATAATAAAATGACTTGTCAAGAAAATATATAAAAATTTTATATATAATTTTTTTCACTTAGAAACAAAATAGATTTGGGATTGAAAACTGAGTGAATAAAATGGTAAAATAGAGTATATTTATTGAATGATTTGGAATGAAGAATGAAAAAACATCAAACAATTTACACTTTTTTGTGGAGAACCCTGCTTTATTTTGTTATCTTTTTAGCACTTCTCTATTTCTTTAGTTACCTGGGGCAAGGCCAGGGTGGCTTTATTTACAATGAATTTTAAGATTAAAAGAGGTATCCTTTCGTGACGAATACGACCATTAACGATATGATCGAAACAATTGAGCATTATGCTCAGACTCAACCAGACTTCCCTGTTTACAATGTATTGGGGGAGGTTCATACATATGCTGACTTGAAGGCTGATTCAGATTCGCTAGCAGCTAAGATTGACAGTCTTGGCCTGCCTGCTAAATCTCCTGTCGTGGTCTATGGTGGCCAAGAGTATGAGATGCTTGCGACCTTTGTAGCCTTGACCAAGTCAGGTCATGCTTATATTCCGATTGATAGTCATTCAGCTTTGGAGCGCGTGGCAGCGATTGTAGAAGTTGCTGAGCCAAGCTTGATCATTGCAATTGCAGACTTTCCTATGGAAGTAGCTGTTCCAAGCCTGAGTTTAACAGAATTACAGGCAAGCTTTGCTCAAAAGACAGCTTATGAAATCACTCATTCTGTCAAGGGAGATGATAATTACTACATCATCTTTACCTCTGGAACAACAGGAAAACCCAAGGGTGTTCAAATTTCCCATGACAATTTGCTGAGTTTTACCAACTGGATGATTACGGATAAAGAGTTCGCAACGCCTGCGCAACCGCAAATGTTGGCTCAGCCACCTTACTCTTTTGACTTGTCTGTGATGTACTGGGCGCCAACTCTGGCTTTGGGAGGAACGCTGTTCGCCCTTCCAAGTGCTATTACGCAAGACTTTAAGCAACTCTTTGAAACTATTTTGAGCTTGCCAATTGCTATCTGGACCTCAACACCATCTTTTGCTGATATGGCCATGCTTTCAGATGATTTCAATAGCCAAAAGATGCCAGGACTGACTCATTTCTATTTTGATGGAGAAGAGTTGACGGTCAAGACAGCTCAAAAATTGCGCGACCGTTTCCCAAATGCTCGTATCATCAATGCCTATGGACCGACGGAAGCGACAGTGGCTTTATCAGCTGTAGCTGTTACAGATGAGATGTTAGCAACCATGAAACGTCTGCCAATCGGCTACACTAAGGAAGATTCTCCGACTTTTATTATTGATGAAAACGGCCAGAAGCTTCCAAATGGTGAGCAAGGAGAAATCATCGTTTCTGGTCCAGCAGTTTCTAAGGGTTATATGAACAATCCAGAAAAAACAGCAGAGGCTTTCTTTGAATTTGAAGGCTTGCCTGCTTATCATACTGGAGATGTGGGTTCCATGACTGATGAAGGACTCTTGCTTTACGGCGGACGGATGGATTTCCAGATTAAGTTTAATGGCTACCGCATCGAGCTGGAGGATGTTTCACAAAATCTTAATAAATCAAAATACATTGATTCGGCAGTGGCTGTGCCTCGCTATAACAAGGACCACAAGGTACAAAATCTTTTGGCCTATGTTATCTTAAAAGATGGGGTGGCAGAACAGTTTGAGCGTGAGATTGATATTACAAAAGCTATTAAGGAAGACTTGGAAGATATCATGATGTCTTATATGATGCCATCTAAATTCCTTTATCGTGAATCTTTACCTCTGACACCTAATGGTAAGATCGATATCAAGGGCTTAATCAGCGAGGTCAATAACCGATGATGGAAATTTTAAAACAACTTCCTCACCTGGAACCTTATGGCGATCCCCAATATTTTGTATATATTATCTTAGCAGTTCTACCTATCTTCATCGGGCTCTTCTTTAAAAAAAGATTTCCGCTTTATGAAGTCTTGGTAAGTCTAGCCTTCATCATCTTTATGTTGGTAGGACCCGACCTGACTCAGTTTCTTGCCTTTATCTTTTACGTAGTTTGGCAGACCTTCTGGCTCTTTCTTTACAAGTTTTATCGGAAAAGATGGGATAATAAGTGGGTATTCTATCTGCATGTTTTCTTGGCAATTTTGCCCTTAACGATTGTGAAAGTTACACCAGCTATTCAAGATCACCATCAGTCCTTGCTAGGTTTTCTGGGGATTTCCTATCTGACCTTCCGATCTGTTGGTATGATGATGGAGCTACGCGATGGGGCTTTGACAGACTTTAGTCTTTGGGAGTTTTTGCGCTTCATGCTCTTTATGCCCACCTTCTCTAGTGGGCCGATTGATCGCTTCAAACGGTTTAATGAAGATTATGTTCAGATTCCTGACCGAGAAGAACTTCTTAATATGCTTGAGAAAGCCGTGCACTATATCATGCTAGGTTTCTTGTATAAGTTTGTTCTGGCTCATATCTTTGGACATTTGCTTTTGGGACATGTCAAGACCTATGCACTTTATACAGGCGGTTTCTTCAACTTAGGAACACTGGGCGTTATGTATGTCTTTGGTTTGGATCTCTTTTTCGACTTTGCAGGCTATTCTATGTTTGCAGTGGCCATTTCCTATCTGATGGGGATTAAGAGTCCGATTAACTTCGACAAACCATTTCTCTCTCGGGATTTAAAGGAATTTTGGAATCGTTGGCATATGAGTCTGTCCTTCTGGTTCCGTGACTTTGTCTTTATGCGAATAGTCATGGTCCTGATGCGCAATAAGGTCTTTAAGAACCGCAACGTTACCTCGGGAGTGGCTTATTTGATCAACATGACCATCATGGGCTTTTGGCATGGTGTAACCTGGTACTATGTAGCTTATGGAGTTTTCCATGGCTTTGGTCTGATTATTAATGATGCTTGGATTCGCAAGAAAAAGACCATCAATAAAGAACGAAAGGCCAAGGGCTTAGCACCTTTACCGGATAACAAATGGACTCAAGCTCTGGGTATGGTTATTACCTTCCATGTTGTTATGCTGTCATTCTTAATCTTCTCAGGATTTTTGAATGATCTTTGGTTTAAAAAATAAAAATAAATGAGGAAAATACAATGGATGTAAAAGCAGAAGTAATCGAAATTATCGATGAATTATTTATGGAAGATGTCTCTGACATGATGGATGAAGATTTGTTCGATGCAGGTGTCCTAGATAGCATGGGAACAGTTGAATTGATTGTAGAATTGGAAAATCGTTTTGATATTCGTGTACCTGTTTCTGAATTTGGTCGCGATGACTGGAATACGGCCAATAAAATCGTTGAAGGTGTAACGGAGCTTCGTAATGCTTAAACGATTATGGCTGATTTTGGGGCCAGTTTTTTGTGCTCTACTGATGGTAGTTGCCTTGCTATTTTTCTATCCGATAAACTACAATCATAATTATGAAAGTGAAAAGCGTTCAGCCGTCACTTTAACGGCAGAAAATTTCAAAAATCGAACCCAAAAGAGTAAGGCTTTGACAGATGAGGAACATCGTTTTGTCCCTTTCTTTGGTTCGAGTGAATGGCTACGCTTTGACAGTCTGCACCCGGCTGTTTTAGCAGAAAAATATGACCGTTCTTACCGACCTTATTTCCTAGGTCAGCGTGGCGCGGCCTCTCTCAATCAGTACTTTGGTATGCAGCAGATTCTGCCACAACTGGAAAATAAAACAGCTGTCTATGTGGTATCCCCCCAGTGGTTTACCAAGAAGGGATATGATGCTTCGGCTTTCCAGCAATACTTTAATAGTGATCAGCTGACCAGTTTTTTGAGGCAACAGAGCGGAGATCGTGCCGCCCAATACGCGGCGCAGCGTCTCTTGCAACTATATCCTAACATTGCTATGAAAGATAATGTTCAAAAATTGGCTAATCGGCAAAAATTGACGAGCTTTGATCGTTCTTTCATCCGTTTTATGGCACGGATCAATCGGCGAGAAGATGCTTTTTTCAGCAATTTTGTCGCAGCTAATAACGACAATTATGAAAAATTTGTATTGTCTAAGCTGAAGAATCTGCCAGACAAATTTTCTTATGATGCCTTGGAAGAGGTCGGAACAGAAGAGGCTAAGAAAAACACTAGTAGCAATGATCTTGGAATTGAAAACAAATTCTATAAGAATCGTCTAAAAAGAGCCTTGAAACGCCTCAAGGGTTCTCAGCGGAATTTGTCCTATGTGCAATCTCCTGAATACAATGATTTGCAATTAGCTCTGGATCAGTTTGCTAAATCTAAGACCAATGTTCTCTTTGTTATTCCTCCAGTCAATGCCAAATGGATGGAATATACGGGGCTGAGTCAAGAAAAGTATCAGCAGGCTGTTGAGAAAATCAAATATCAGCTGACTGAACAAGGTTTTAATAACATTGCTGATTTTTCGAAGGATGGCGATAAGTCTTACTTTATGCAGGATACCATCCATATGGGTTGGCTAGGTTGGCTTGCTTTTGATAAGGTGGTGGATCCATTTGTGGCAAATCCACAGCCTGCGCCGGCATACAAGCTCAATGACCGTTTCTTTAGCCAGGAATGGGCCCAGTATACTGGTGAACCAGAAGAATTTAAATAGTATTCTTTCAAGATGGGGACTGGGACAAGAGTGTTTCAGTCTCTTTTCTTATAATATAATGATTGGAAAGGATCAAGAAGCTAGTCATTATCCGGTAAAGGAGGAAAAGATGAAGATACGCCTATCCAAAGAAGAAGATCTAAAAGCCATCATGGAGATCTATGCTCTGGCCCGCAAGTTTATGAGAGAACAAGGGAATCCGACCCAGTGGGGAGAGTATTATCCTAGCAAACTTTTAATAGAAGCAGACATAAGCTCTCGTCAGTCCTTTGTTGTAGAGGAGGATGGAAAGATAGTTGGGACTTTCGCTTTTATCATAGGAGAGGATCCAACTTATCAAGTCATTGAAAAGGGAACCTGGCGTTCGACAGCGCCTTATGGAACTATCCATCGTATCGCTTCAAACGGCCAAGTAAAAGGTCTGGCTCATCAGGTTTTTGATTTCTGCTATCAGGAGATCCCCCATCTACGGATCGATACTCATGCAGATAATAAGCCCATGCAAGCAGCTATCTTGTCTTATGGCTTTACTGAGTGTGGCATCATTTATGTTGCAGACGGAAGTCCTCGGTTAGCTTATGATTACTATCGGTAAATGAAGGCATCTGCTGAGGAGCAGATGTTTTTTTCAAGAAAGAGAATTGGTTATATAGCAAACTTTCAGTTTTTCAAATATTTTTAAACCAATCTTTAGCACTTTTCTTCTCATTCTTTAAAAATGTTCACCGGCGGACCTTAAGTTAGGGAGATAAATACCTGTTACTTTAAGAAAGAAAATAGGATAAAAGGGAGAGAAAATTCGGAAATAATATGGGTGAAAAGTAAAGGGTATCCAACTAAAAAGTGTACCAGAATGTCTTTTTTGTAAGTGCTTATAAAAAAATATTGATTTATAAATGGGATTTAATATCGTTAATCATTAAGAAAATTAGTGTGGTAAACACGATAAAATAGCTCAATTAAAAATTTGTTTTTTAATAGTAGATAAAATAAATCAGATGTTATTTTACAGTTTTGTTACGTTCACGAAATAGCATAAAAAGCTTTAAAAACAAGGACCATAGCATTAGAAAATAAATAGAAGTATAGGAAATCAGAATTATTGTTGTAGAAATGTAACATAACACATATATTTGTAATTGACGTAAAGAGGGTTTTAGTATAACATAAGTATAAATATACTGTTTAAGTGTATTAGTCTTTAAAAAACAAAGGAGAAAAGATATGGCAGGAGCTATTTCACTTACCCCAGAAGAACTACGTTCACAAGCGAACGTTTATACCTCAGCTGCAAGCAGCATTGAAGCAGAGATTCAAAAAGTGTCAAGCACTAATGATACAATTGCATCAACATGGCAAGGTCAAGCATTTAACGCATATCTTGAACAGTTTGAACAATTGAGAGCAAACGTAAAACAAATGGAAGAACTCCTTGTGAGTGTAAACCAACAACTTGTTGCTTATGCTAATACTGTAGAAGAGCGTGATGCAGCTGATAAAGCATCATTCGGTTTTTAAAAGAAACTAATCATTGCCAGTGCTCTATGTTGAGTGCTGGCTATTTTAATAAAATTTTTAGGAGTGAAAATGTCCCGTTTGAGTGAAAAACATAGAAAAATAATCTCAATTTCTGTTGTATTAATAACTTTAATAGTGATGGCAGGAAGCTTTATTTACATAGCTTTTAAAGACCCTTCTGTGACTCAAGTTGTAGGGAAGGAATCTTCAGAAGCGCGATATGTTTTGGTAAATGAAGATGACGGCTGGGAATTTGAGAATAAAAATTATCAACTAGGGCGTGATTTTGTCACTTTTATTTCTCAGGATGAACAGAATAAGTGGGCGACATCAAATCGTAGTCAAGCCAAAGCAGGCATTGAGAGTGGAGAATACGATGCAATGATTGTTATTCCTAAAAATTTTTCTCAAACAGTGCTGTCTCTCCAAAGTATCAATCCACAAAAGGCTAATATAGAATATCGGATTAGGAATGGACAAAACCAAGTAACTCAGCAAGTTATTGAAAAAAATATCAATAGCATTTTATACAATTTTAATACAAGAATTGTACAAATGTACTTTTCAAGTATCGTTGCTAGTCTTTCAGATGCACAACAAAATGTCACTGGTATGGTGGAGATAGAATCTCAGCATTCAAATTATTTGAAGTCGAAAATTCAGACACCATTTCAGACTTTACCGCAATCTATCAGTAGTGCATCAGCTTTAGCTAACTCCTTACAATCAAGTAGTACAGCTGTAGAGTCTGAACAGAAAGGTTTTGTATCTTCAGTTACATCGCTGGTGAATGGAAACGCTGAGGAAGTTGGAGGAATTGCAGATTCAATTCAACCTGAGGATAAAGGAACAAACTCAAACTCGAACAAGGATAATTATCAATTGAGTGGTTTAGATAATTATTATTCTAAAATGACAAAACAGTTCGCAACATTAGGAGGGAAAGAGTTATCAGAGTTAGGTCAAGATAAAGCAAAAGATTCCTCTCCCAAAATTCAGGGACCCTTATTGCCTCAAGATTCAGAAAACGAAAGAACTCCAAACGCCAGTATCTATGAACGTTTTTTGGAAAATTCGAAACAATACGAAAAAGCTCAGGCGATAGCTCGAACATCAGTAGAAGCCAATATTAAAAAATTAGAGGGCCAAATTACGGATCTTCAAAATTTACAACAGGTGATTGCTTCAAAATATTATGGAGATAGTAAATTAACTCCTGATACAGCAAGTATTGACAATGTAAAAGAAGCAATCGCTGCTTTAATGAATCCAGATAAGGGATCTAAGCTAGATAAGGACTATTTAGCAAAACTTAATGCAGAAGTAAGTGCTACTCCAGCATCTTCACTATCTTCGTTGATAGATGCTCTTGTCTCTAAAAATGTAATTAGTGAAGACCAAGCAAACCTCTATAAAACAGAATTGACTCTAGTCAATCGTTATTCAACTGATTTTGGTGTAGGGACAGGCACGACCACTTCATATAATTTTATGAACCGTGGAGAAGCTACTCAATCTGATGTGTTCCAAACAACTGCTACCTTTAATATTGCAACTAGCGGGGATACCATTTCTTTAAGTGGTGAAGGAGTTGCAATTTCAAACGGTGGAGCTGTTGCGTCTCAAATTCAAGCAAGTTTAAATCAGCAACTCGCACCATTTGGTAAAGAGGCTGTTGTTTCAGGATCTTCTAATGGTTTTGCTGTTTCGATTCATAATACAGCAGTTGTAAACACTGCTGTTGAAGACAAGCCAGCAAACCAAGGGTCAGATAAACAAACTGAGGATACTCAGGACAAAGATTCTAACCGTGATGATAAAGTGCAGAACCAAGAGGTGAAGGAACCTGTAGTTCCAAGTTCTTTGCCAGTTACGGTAACTGTAGGTCTATCTTGGTCGCCACAACAAACAGAGAAGCGTTCTTATCAGGAAGTCGATTATCAATGGGCGAATAGTAATGGCAGCGTTGCTTCTGGGAAGTTAGCAGTATTCGATGCTAAAAATGATACACTTGTTCAAGACTTACCAGTAATTCTTAATAACTTCTCATCTTTAGATAAGGCTGCTCAACAAATTACAACAATTTTTTCGGATCCCTCAGATTCGATTGCGACCTTTGCACAACGTGTTCAAAATAGCAATGTTTCATTAGGAGATTTGGCTAGTCCAAATTCAATCTATTACCGCTACAATAATATTGATAAAAAAGACTTGGCTAAATCTGTTTCGGATGAATTTGCTGAAGCTTATAAAAAAGACGGAGATTATTTATATTCTGAATTAAACAAGAGGATATCAGATATTTCTACTGTTCTAGGATCTCCTGACTCAACAGAAGATTCCGAGAAAGAATTGAGTTTGTATGGTTTATTGAAATCTATTCCAGATAAAAATGAGTATTATGATTTAGTTTTAGAATTAGGAAAATGGTATGATACTGCGAAGGAAACGTTAGATGACTTTTATAAGTCAGATACAGCTTCTAGAGCTGAACAAGAGATTGCTAACACTTCCAAGTTGGAAGGAATTGCTACACAACTGAGAAATATCCAAAAATCAGCAAAAGATATCTCGAAACAAACAGAGGCTACTGCAGATGGTCTACCTAAAATGGATGACCTTGTGAAGAGTTTTACAACTGATGCAAATCAATTAGAGCAAGAAGTTAATGGCGTATTGGAAAATGTCAATAAGTATGCATCTAATACGGATTCTAGTTTGTCTGATAATCAAAAATATGCTGAGGCTTTCAATAAGGTGCTAGCTAATACTAAGAACGGTGGAGGAGATAATGCAAAAGTCTTTAATTTCCTATCTTCTCCGATTGAGGTAAGCGCAATTCGGGGATCAACAGCAAAAGTTTCCATCATCCCTTACTATATGACTATTGTGAGTGCTTTACTTACTATCTCAATCAGTTTCTTTACGATTTATTTGATGAGACCTCGTAGCATTAGTGAAGGAGATAAACTACAGACCCCGTCACGCATCTGGTACAACCTACCTAATACGGCTAAGATTGCATCCATTGCTGTAGTATCATCTTTGGCCTTTGCTTTGATAACATCATCAATGCTTCATTCTGTTTCAAAATTAGTATGGGTTCTTTATACCTTCTTACTATTATTCATTTTGATTAATCTGTTTGTATTTCTGTTACGCAAATTTGAGAGAACAATAACTTTATATTGTTTTACTTTCTTGTTAGGAATTTATTTACTATTGATGCCAATCATAGGTTCATCTACAAAACCTGGAACATTTGTTTCATTGCTCTATCGTTTTTCACCGTTTCAAAATATTGAAAATGGATATGTTGCATTGATGAATGGCATAGGAATTGGATTCTTTACAATTTTCATTTTATTCTTATCCGCTGTAGCCGTAATACTATTAAATTTATTTATCAAGCCGAACAAGGTGGCATCAGTTTAGGAGATAGCAGTGTCTAGAAATAAAATTACAATAACTTTCTATACTCTCTTAGTTATAATAGGACTAGCAATTACTATTGAGTCTGCTTTTGCAGATGATAAATCATCTCTTGAAATTCATAATGATGTAATTTATGGTGGCGATCAAGAACAAAAACAGTATGAATACTATGGAAACCAGGCTGATTTGTTTCTTGGGAAAAAGGAAGAACAAAACAAGGCCTTCAAAAAGGAAGAAAAGCGTCAATTTAATGAATTGACTGATAAGATGTTTCGGGAGGAGTGGAACCAAAATAAAAGTGATGCTCCATCAAAAGATCAATTATTTCAGGAAAATTATTCTTTTCCAGAGTTTATAACAAATGATTCTGAAGCTACATCGGATTCATTGATAAAAGCTTTGTATACTAGCTTACTTTTGCTAGGATCAACCTTGATAGTATTCATTGGTTGGAAGCTAGGGAGCGTATTCTCTAATTTTCAGTTACAAAATAAGGAGCAATCTTGATGAATCCCCCAACAATTACAGTAGAACTTGAATATAGAAATCAAACTTATGATGTGATGGTTCCAATGGCAGTGACAACTAATCGTTTAAAAGACTTACTTAGAGAGGCGTTAGTTTTGAAGAAAGTCGTTTTGCCAGAGCAATTTGATTTAGTTTTAAAGAATAAACCATTTTTATTAGCTCCTTCAGCTGTTTTGTCTGAATATCCCGTTGGGAATGGTGACCAACTTGAAGTTGTTACACGCGTAGAATAGAGAGGTAGACCTGTGGCGCAGATGAAAGAATATTATCCTGAGTTAGATATAAATGTTGAGGATGACAGACTGGACGTCCGTTTGAAGGCCAATCAATTTAAAATAAATGAATTGCCACAATATCAAACATTCTTAGAGAAAGATGTACACTTTTTAGCGGGAGAGGTGTCGGAGGTGACCGAAGAGGAACTTCGGGTTACGTATGAGATTGAAACTTCTTCTATTCCACTAGTTACCGCTCTGGAAAAGCTGTCTTTAATTGATAGATTAGTCTTAGCTCAAAAGATGCAATTTTTATCTCGTTATTCACAGACTTTGACGGTGCCATACATTCATCCGAATAACTTTTTTGTTTTAGGTGAATATGTTAAAGTTGCTCATAGAGGCTTCTCTACAGCTGTGATGCCCTTTGTAGAAAATGAGGACTATTTTAAATCATATCGAGCCCTCATTCTTTACATTATCAATCCGAGATTGGATTTCTACGATTTAATTAATGGCTCGAGTGCTCTTAAGAATCCATTTTCTCAAGAGATTCAACAAGCACAGAATTTTACTGAATTAAATGAATCGTTGAATCAACAAGTTGCAATACAGGTTCAAAAAAGATTAGAAGAGAATATCTACACGCCTAAAAATGAATTTAAGATATATAAATGGGGAATGATCTCGTTTGGAATTTTGTTCTTAGTTCTTGCTGTGGTATCTGGCTTTTATCTAGTAAACACAATTCCTTATAAAGATAGAATCATTTCAAGTGAGATTTATTATACAAATCATGAATATTCTA
The DNA here is from genome assembly GCF_000161955.2 of Streptococcus sp. 2_1_36FAA. NCBI lineage: Bacteria > Bacillati > Bacillota > Bacilli > Lactobacillales > Streptococcaceae > Streptococcus > Streptococcus sp. 2_1_36FAA. The sequence goes on along the minus strand of NZ_KI391976.1, from coordinate 564,081 downwards.
AGGCTTTAGAAACTTTAGAAAAAGATAATCCAAAGAACTTTCCTAAAGGGACACAGTATGCTTTAGCTGTTAGTGCCATTAAAGAAGATAATCTTAGTAGTGATCAGAAGGAAAATATCTTAAAAAATATTTCTATGAAGACTAATGAAACTATTCTTCTGTATTGGATTTATATTGGATTTGGAGACTATGAAAAAACGCTAGATGCTGCTCAAAATATAGGAGATAATCAATTGATTTTATACGCCTATAGAAAATTGTACAGTCATGTTAGTGGAGATTCTAAAATGAAAGGATCTGAAAAACAAGAAAAACTGAAAGAATATAAGGAACAAATTAAAAATTACGAAGAACTTTTGGAAGGAAAGGATGCTCATGAAGAACAAAAATAATTCCAACCAAATTTTTGATAGCAATAGAAGAACCCATTCAGAAGTTTTTTATGACGTATTTTTATTTGGGAATCAGTTTAAACACCTTGAGATTTCAGAAAACCTTCGCCAGATTCAAACAGAGAACGGCCTTATTTGCTTAGATGAAAACAATCAGCTGTTATTTAATGGGCAAGTATGGTCAGGAGAATTATTACAGCATTGCATAGCCTATCCTAAAGGTAAGTTGGATATTGTGTATACCAATATCCCACGAAATGAGTTTATTATTTCGGACTTAGCTTCTTCAGCTATTAAATTTAATACGACTGTTTTGGCTCGCTTCAAACCAGAAGCAAAAAACTACCATCATTTACAAGTCTTTTCTAATGGGGCCAAAGTATACATTAATGGAGAAAAAGTAGCCGATTTTGATGGTCATTTCAAAATAGGAGATAGGCTTGTAATAGATGGCGTAGTAATAGAAAGACGTCCAGATCAGTTCAAGATGATTGGACTGTTACAAGAATTTTATTTAAATTCGAAGCTATTTATTGAAGAAGCTTTACTAGAGGAGTATCCTGTTGATTTCCCCGATTATAGACGTAGTCCACGGATTTTCTTAAGACCTTCTGAGGATAGAGTTAGGCTCAACTCACCTAAAGGGAGGAAAGAGAAAAAACGTGGAGAAATACTTAGAACAATTGTTCCGCCTCTAGGAATGTTAGTGATGACGGGTGCAGTTACTATTATCAGTCGACGAAATCCAATTATGCTTTTAAGTATGGGAGGAGCCAGTCTTCTAACAGCAGCTTTTTCTGTGTCTAGTTATTGGACGTCTAAGAAAGAAACTGAAAAAGAAAATAAAATACAGGAAGAGAACTATCAAAACTATTTGGTAGAAAAAGAATCCGAGTTAGCAAAGCTGGCCGGGAAACAGAAAGAAGCACTGGAGTATAATTATCCTTCAGTGGCAGATTTGATTTCCCTACTTTGTTCTTATCGTTCTAGAATCTATGAGAAAATGCCTAGTCATGAAGATTTTTTAAATATTCGATTGGGGATTGGAGATGTAAAAAGTAGTTTTAGTGTAGATTTTTCAGAGCGAGAGCAGACAGACGAATGGGAACAATTTGTAAAAAAAGAGATAGTAGAGAAGTATAAACACATTGCTCAATCTCCTATCATTATTTCTTTACGTGACCAAACCTTAGGTTTAGCGGGTTCGCTAGTTTATCTCAATACTGCAATCCAAACGATTCTCTTTCAAATAGCTGCAATGCATTCTTATCATGATGTTCAGTTTGTCTCTTTATTATCTGATGAGGATTATAAGAAATCTTGGGAGGCTTGGAGATGGTTGCCACACTTCCAGCTCCACAATCTGAATTTAAGAGGTTTAATCCACAATGAACAGACAAGAGATGTTGTTTTAAATTCTTTTTATCAGATTATTGTAAAAAGACGTCAGATGGTTAGAGAAAATGCTTCTAAATCTGCAGCGTTAAACTTTAGCCCTCATTATGTGCTGACAATTTTGGATGATTCATATTTGCTTGGTCACGGTCTTAATGAGTTTTTAGCAGAAGACATGACTCAATACGGAGTGACAGTCATTTGGGGGAAAGAAAATCTATCAATGCTCCCTGAGACGGCTACAGCGGTTATTGAATACCAGAATAACGAAACAGCTACATTGGTGAATGATAACCGAGAATATGTGAACCAGGTGTTTGTTCCAAATAAATGGGACGATAGAATCAATGACGCCATTCATAAACTAGCCAATCTAAATCACGTTGAGGTTGAAAAAAATTCCATTCCTGAGGCAATTAGCTTTTTAGGATTGTATAATGTAAAAACAGTCGATGATCTTAATATTCCTAGCCGTTGGTCTGTAGCAGATACTTCAAAAACTCTAGCAGTCCCACTTGGGTTACGTGGAAAAGATGATATTGTTTACCTAAATTTACATGAAAGAGCTCATGGCCCTCATGGTCTGGTAGCAGGTACGACAGGTTCAGGGAAATCTGAAATCTTACAAAGTTATATTTTGAGTTTAGCTGTTAACTTTGCACCTGAAGATGTCGGATTTTTACCGATTGACTTTAAAGGTGGGGGGATGGCGAATCTTTTTGCTAAATTACCTCACTTGATGGGAGCCATCACGAATCTGGACGGAGCGGCATCTGCGCGTGCTCTGAAGAGTATTCGTGCGGAACTTCAAAAGCGTCAACGGGAGTTTGGTCGCTTTGGGGTCAATCATATCAATGCTTATACAAAACTGTATAAAGAAGGCAAGAGATTGTCTGGGACACAAGAAGCGAAAGATTATCCTCAAAAGCCTATTCCTCATCTGTTCTTGATTTCAGATGAATTTGCTGAATTGAAACAAAATGAACCAGAATTCATGGCAGAATTAGTATCGACTGCTCGTATCGGTCGATCACTTGGGGTTCATTTAATCTTGGCTACACAGAAGCCTAGCGGGGTAGTAGACGATCAGATTTGGTCCAACTCTCGCTTTAAACTAGCTCTTAAAGTAGCAGATGAGTCCGATTCAAAAGAAATTATTAAGACACCAGATGCTGCAAGTATCATTCAGCCGGGACGTGCTTATCTACAAGTTGGTAATAACGAAATTTACGAATTATTCCAATCTGCTTGGAGTGGTGCAAATTACCAACCAAATAGCTCGACTGAAAAGAAAATAGATGAACGGATTTGGCTTATCAATGATTTAGGACAAGCGGAGCTATTAAGTTCTGACCTGTCTGCTGGGGAAGACTATCAAGAGACTTCAGACGATGAGCGTACAGAATTGACTGCAGTAATCGATGAAATTTCTGATTTTGCTACTGAGAATGACGTGATTCTTCCAGATAAGCCATGGTTGCCGCCACTTGCTACAGAGATACTGACACCAAGCATAGATTATCAGCTTCAATGGAAAGAGCCTCGTAAACTATCCGTTCCTTTTGCTCTTTTAGATATACCAGAAAAGCAAGAACAGGTTGTCTTTGATTTTGACTTAGAAGAATATAGCCATTTTGCTATTTTAGGCTCAGCAGGCTTCGGTAAGTCTACGGCTTTGCAAACATTTGTTTTAAATATGGCTCGGATGAATTCTCCAGAGCAAGTCCATTTCTATCTATTTGATTTTGGAACAAATGGTTTGCTTCCTTTAAGAGACTTACCACACGTGGCTGATATCGTAACTTTGCAAGAAGAAGAAAAACTTGTGAAGTTTATAAAGAAAATTAGACAAGAGATTCAAACTCGAAAAGATTTATTGTCAGAACATGGTGTGGCCAGTTTGGCACAGTATGAAGCTAAATCAGGCAATTCCTTACCTGTTATTTCGATTATTCTAGACTCCTTTGATTCGATTCAAGAAAGCAACTTAACAGAGTCTATCGAGTCAATTGTTTCTCAAGTGCTACGTGAAGGTGCTAGTTTGGGAATCTATCTAACGATGACTGCTCTTAGAGCAAATAGTTTCAAGCTGGCAATTAACAGTAACCTGCCTACCAGAATGGCCCTGTTTTTAGTAGAAGATAATGGTGTTCGTGAGGTAGTGGGCCGAGAAGCCTTAATTGCGCAAGAAGTCATTGGCCGTGGACAAATCAAGACTGAAGAAGGTGTCCATGAGTTCCAAATTTATCTTCCAAGTTCAGGAAGCAATGATATTGAGCGTTTGACTGCAATGGAAGAAGAAATTAAAGCCATGGCTGAAGAATGGGATGGAGAGGTACCATCTGCTATTCCAATGCTTCCGAACGTTGTAGAATTATCAGCGTTTTACCAAAAGAAGGGAGTTCAAGCTATGCTTCATAAATTAGAACTTCCTCTAGCTTTAGACAAAGAAACAACGAATGTAGTTGGTTTTATACCTAAAAAGCATGGCTATTTCCTGATTGCAGAAGATACTGTTCAACAGTCAGAGAGTTTGACACGTACTGTTTTAGAAGGATTTAAATATTTAGGTGATCGAGTAAATAAATATATCTTTAATGCAGGTGGCAGATTTACGCAATATGAAAAAGACTATGGTGAATTGATAGATGAATCAGAATATGTAAGCTTTTTGACGGAATTATCTACAGAAATAGATGAGCGTCAAGAACATGGTTGGGACATTGCCACATTCGTTTACATACCAGAAGCACATTTGCTTAATAATCATATTTTAACGGCTCTTGAACTATTTAAGAAGGTACTGGGACAGGGGGCACGTAATGGTATTTATATCATATTCCAAGGTGTCCAGCGTTCTATAGAATCTGGCTTTGATGAGTTTAATAAGCGTCTTCGGAGCAACATTCCAGCTGGTATATTTGGAACGCGTGTTACTGACCAAAACTTAGTCAATGTTAAAATTCGCATTGGAGAGCCAATTGTAGCTCTTGATGAAGCTTATTATTTTGAAATTCGAGATATTAAGCATATTAAGCTTAATCAATAAAGAATAAAGGAGGATAGCTATGGCTAACGATAAGGCTAAAAATAATGCTTACAATCGTGCACAAGGGCAAAAATATCAAGCGCAAGCTCGAGAATATGAAGCTAAGCATGCTGCAAATGAAGAAAAACTTAGACGTTTGCGAGAAGCTAAAAAGAAATTAGAGACTGCTATTACAGATTATGATACTTTTAAGAAGAATACTGAGAAAATAGAGTCTGATATTTCTGAGTCAGATTTTAAAGGAGATATTCGAAATAAATTTAAAACGTCTGTTAAAACAGTTACAAAAGATATTAATTCGGATATTAATAAACACCAAGCAAATTTATCAAGCCTTTCTGGGAAAATTGCCGGATTAGAGCTTGAGCAAGGAAACCTTCTTAGTTGGGCTGCTAATGCGTGGGATACAGCAGCAAACTTTTTCAAATCATTGGTCTAGGAGGAAATTATGGGAAGAATCGGAGTATCTCCTGATGAATGGAACAGCGCAGTGACAATTGCTGCTAATAATGTATCGAGCGTCTCAGGTGTGACTGTTCAAGAGTTAGGAAAGACAACTTTAGCACGCTTTAAGGCCTTGATTGAAATGGAGAAAAAAATTGAAACCACTTTGACGAATTATAAGACAACTTATGCAGTGACCAGCACCAATAAGATGAAAGAAGTGGCCCAAAAAATTGTTGAAGAAGATGCACAGTTTGGTGCAGATTTTGATAAGAAGACAGCGAATTTGAGGTTTAAATAATGGAACAAGAAGTAGATAAAAGTAAAATCTTATATAGCATCTTTCACAATGACTCTCAAATTTCTTTTGAGGTAACCGACGAGGTTCTGCTTATTGCAAATTTCTTAGGAAATCATCCTCAAATTCTGCGTTCAATTTACAAAGCTTATCGGAAGCTGGATTCGGAGTTTACATATAAGCCTAAGATTGGAGCAACTATTCATGTAGAGTTTGATTATGGGAAAGAACGCTCAGTCACTTTTTCACGTCAACAGATTAAGCTTCGTTTTTTGGAAGCTGATTTTCTGATTTTTATGGCCAAGATCGATGCTATTTATACAGAGATTTTGCCTGTTGGTTCAATTGTTGAGCTAGATGAGGAAATGTTGCCGGCAGCTATTAAAAATCAGTTGGAGTATTCAGGAGTAAGTGAACTAGTGGTTATTACTGGACGAAAACTTCCTTTGCAGGCTCCTTTTGACAAGTATATTGTTGACTATTACGCCTATGTCTGGCCTATAGGTCAACTTCCGGCTACTCGCCCAATGTTCATTTCTAATATGATGATTAAGAGAGTTGTACATCAAGGCTTGAGTCATCCATTGGACGAGACGTTTTCACTTGATGTTCTTCGAGCAACGCAATTGGCCAAAGAACAGATTTCGACAGCCTATATGCCTTCTAAGGATGGCTTAGCCTATTATAAACATTATGCAAAAGACTTGTTTGGCATTGATCTTTTAGAGAAAGAGGTGAAGTAATGGGATTCCACGTAGATGTAGCCGAGCTTATTAAGCTCCGTGATGCTTATCTAGAGTCTGCTGAAAAAGTAGAAGGTGAGTTAGACACGGCCAAAAACGGGATGAATGGTATTATTACGAGTAATTCCATGTATGGAGAAGTCGGTAAGGCGATTAACAATGAGATCAATAACAGTCATAATCCGATTATTGTAGGACTGAAAAATAGCTATACCTTGATGGGAGTAGACTTTCAAAAGACTTTAAGTGATTTTCAATCAACTGTTGGTGAAAATTCTGAAAGTGCTATTTTGGATGAAGAAGTTCTTACTCAAACTAAAACTAAAATGACCAATGCGGATACCAAGCATACAGAATACGAGACAAAGATTGGCAAGATTTATTCGGATATTAATGATTTAATCAGCTTGAGTTGCCCTAGCAGTTCAGTTTCAAGCTCTATTACATCAGCTAATAAAATCCTCCAGGATGCTATAAATAATGTAAATAAGTTTGATACTGCAGATGCGCCTTTACAAACAGATAACATTGTGACGGCTCTTGGTAAGCAGATAGAAGTGGGTAATCAAGCGCAGGCACTGTCCTACACAGATCCACGCTTTGTAGATTTTGCTGCCTTTACTCAATTGGGAGATGGTATTCAGCAATTGGATACTAAGATTACAGAGGCCAAAGAACAGGCTAAGAAAGAAGCTGAAGAAGCAGCCAAGAAAGCCAAGGAAGAGTGGGAGAAAAATCACCCAGTCACAGCTTGGTTGAAGAATACGAGCGAGGGAATAGGAAACTGGTGGAATGGAGTCAAGCAAGGGACAAAAGACTTGGACATTCCTGTCTTACGTGAAGTCTTACTCTTCGGGGAAGGTGTTCTCGGGGCAGCTGGCTCTTTGGTAAGCTCTGTTGCAATTATGGCTAGTGAACTTAATGATCTCATGAGCTCCTTAACTTTTGTAGCAATTGAGGGTATTACTGGTGTAGATATCGCTCCTAAGTGGATGGAAGATGATGTCAATGGTGCCTGGGAAACTGTCAAAGGCGCTAGTGATTATGCTGTTCGCTTTGCGACAGATGAGAAAACTCGGGCAGAAGCTTGGGAAGGAGTTAAGAATGGCGCAGTCAAGATGTGGGATGACTTTTGGTCAGATCCATGGTATAATGCAGGTGGTGTAGCATTTGAGGTTGCTTCTTGGTTTGTTGGTGTAGGTGAAGTAAAAGCTGGTTTGACGGCAGCCAAAGGAGCTGAAACATTCTTGCAAGGGATTCGAGCCTTTGGCAGTACGGTTGGGAAGGCAGCACTACACAATGCTGACGATATGGCTAGAAGTATCGGACGCCTGGCAACCAAAGGTGACGATGCTATGCGTGGCGCAGCTCGTGGAATGATGAATCTGATTGATGACCCAGCCGCTACAATGGCCCGTTGGGGTGATAATGTTTGGGATGCGGCTGGCAAATTTGGTGATAATATGGCCGAGCGTTTCCCGACTTTTGATAAATTACGTCAGCGTTTAATGAGTAGTGGTGATGAATTGGCCACTGCTACAGCACATTATGGTGACGACTTCGCAGAACATGGGGCTAGAGTTTACAATGTGGGTAATGAAACTGCTGAAGGCTTTGCTAAGACAGGAGCTGGTCGAACAGCAGCTAGTGAGTTTACCCAAGAGACTAGTGAACAACTGGCTAAACATAGCGATGACGTAGCCAGAGGCGTGAAAGAAACCGCAGAACAAGCTGGTAAGGAAGTGACCCAAGAGTTCGGCAAAGAAGCCAGTGAGCAGTTAGCTAAGCATAGCGATGACGTAGCTAAAGGCGCGAAAGAGACTGCAGAACAAGTCAGCAAGAAAGCCAGTCAAGAGTTTGGCGAAGAAGCTAGCGAGCAATTGGCCAAACATAGTGATGACGTGGCAAAAGGCGCGAAAGAGACTGCAGAACAAGTCGGCAAGAAAGCCAGTCAAGAGTTTGGCAAAGAAGCTAGCGAGCAATTGGCCAAACATAGCGATGACGTGGCTAAAGGCGTGAAAGAAACTGCAGAACAAGTCGGCAAGAAAGCCAGTCAAGAGTTTAGTGAAGAAGCCAGTGAGCAGTTGGCTAAGCATAGCGATGACGTAGCCAAAGGCTTAGAAGAGACTGCAGAAAATGCTAAGAAAACTGTTCGGGAAGTCGAATACGGTGAACAATTTACCAAAGGTGTCAATGGTCGTAAGGAGCTCTTACCAAACGTTCAGTATGTGACAGAGAATGGCTACCGCTATACGACAGACGAGTTTGGCCGTATTTCTCGTGTTGAAGTGGATGATTTGGTTCTCAAGAAAGGGAAGCGGAATGTTCATAGCCAACGTGTGGCTGGTCGAGAATACCGGATTACTGAGGCAGAGCTTAAGGCAGGCCTGGATGATGGTGGACACTTGATTGGGACTCAGTTTAACGGCTCAGGTGATCTAGATAACCTTGTCGCTATGAACCGTGAAATCAACCGTTCTGGTGGAACTTGGTACAGCATGGAAGAAGAATGGGCGAGTGCACTTAAGGAAGTGCCACCTAGAAAAGTCACGGTAGATATCCAGCCAGTCTACTCAGGTAACTCACTGAGACCAGATTCATTTGAAGTCATGTATCAAATTGGGGATGATGATCCAATAAGCCGGACAATTTTAAATCAAATCGGAGGATAAAATGGAAAAACAAATTAATGAAAAAATTCGTGAGATCGCACAGAGCGTCAATGAAGCAATACCAGTAGCCTGGGATAATCTTTATATTGGTATAAATCTTGCTTCTGATGGAGGAGGAGTTTATTATTTCTTTAATGAAGAAGGGAAAAATGAGTATATCTACAATCTCTATGTACCAAAGCAATATAGTATTCCTATTTCAGAATTTAAAGAAAACGAAAGACGTATCTTTAGACTGGCTTGGGAGTTGAGAGAAATTTTTAAGAAAGAAGAACAACCTTTGTGGACTTCTTGTACGATAAAGGTTCTTGGCACGAAATTATCTGCTGAGTTTGACTATGCACCATGGAATGAAAGTGGCTTTGGACCAAGTTCTCTTTTAAAATATTTCAAGTATAAATACCTTGGTTTTGAGCCTCGAAACGAAAAAGAGCTTGAACAGTTCAAGGCCATGGAAGCCTTCCAGCAGGAACATAATGGCAAATAGTTTACTTGGAGAACTAATGGTAAAAGACCGCCTTAATGGTGGTCTTTTGTGATTTGACAAACTCTGGTCCATAGGTTTTGTGGTATACTGGGATTGTAGTGGAACACTGATAGAATCAAATCGGATAATAAAATGGAAAAACAAATTAAAGAAAAAATTCGTGAGATCGCACAGAGTGTCAATGAGACAATACCAGTAGTTTGGGATAATCTTTATATTGGTATAAATCTTGCTTCTGATGGAGGAGGAGTTTATTATTTCTTTAATGAAGAAGGGAAAGATGAGTATATCTACAATCTCTATATACCAAAGCAATATAGTATTCCTATTTCAGAATTTAAAGAAAACGAAAGACGTATCTTTAGACTGGCTTGGGAGTTGAGAAAATCTGAGCATTAAGCCTGAGTTAGAAGAAGCTTTTGCGCGTCAAGCAGAGAATGCAGCTAATCTAGAACGGGAGTTGGTAGGAGCAGGAGCTCGTGCCAGTGCCGAGTCTGGTCAAGCCTTTGCTCAGCATGGAGATGATGTAGCGAGAGGTTTAGAAGCAGTTAGTGGTGGCGCAGCCAGTCGTGTGGGCCGGGAGTTCAGTTCACAGGCAAGTGAGAGCCTTGCCAAACACGGGGATGATGTCTCCCGTGGTTTGAGACACACAGGTGGCGGAGGTCGAGCCGGCTCAGAATTTGCGTCTGAGGCGGGAGAAGAGTTCGCACGCCATGGTGATGATGTAGCCAAAGGCTTAGAAGAGACTGCAGAAACAGGAAAACGAGTAGCCGATAATTTTGCTGATGATATTGGGGAAGAGATTCCCCGCTTGGATGAGGTTTCTGTTGAATTTAAATATAAAGATAAATTTGATAAAAAAGAATTTTCTCGTCAATTAAAAGGTCAACAAGATGGGTTGAATGATTTGACCGTTCAAGAATACTTTGATAATCGTGAGCGCTACTTGAAGGAAGGGCGTTCTAAAGAGGGTAGTAAGGCTCAGAAATTAGCTAGAAAAGAAGCGTTAGATGCTAAAATTTTTGAATTAATGAAAGAAGGAAAGGCGCCTGATGTTGCAAAAAAGGAAGCTAAGGAATGGATGAAAGAACAGGCAGCTCTTCATGATCCAGATCAAATTGCTGGTGGAGATCCAACAAAAATTTCAGGTATGGGTGATCGTCGTGTCAATTCTTCACTGGGCTCTCAGTGGAAAACGCGAATTGATGCCATGGACGAACAAATACGAAAACTAGCTGCAGGTCTATCTCCGGAAGAGCTTAAGACTACCTATCTCAATATTAACCTAAGTTATTAACTAGAAAGAGGAAAAAATGTTAGAAAACTTTGTAAAAGTGGCGGATATGCCCCAAGAAGTTATTGAAAAATACAAGGATCAAGTTTCAGCTGAGTTAGTTCAAATTTGGCAGGAGGATGGCTTGGGAACCTTTTTAGATGGTTATCTAAAAGTCATCAATCCAGATGACTATCTTGAACTTCTCCAAGATAGTTATTTCAGAGGAGACATCGCTATTCCTATGTTCGTAACAGCATTTGGAGATATTATTACTTGGGAGGAGAATGCCTATGTATTGATTGTCCAATACAATATTCAGGATTGTAACATTATAATTAAGCGTCTGTCACATTTTTTGAATTTTTTGGACGATGAATATGTTTTAAGATATTTTGATCAAAAGTTATATAAAAAAGCTGTCGCCAAACATGGTCAATTGGCCTATGATGAGTGTTTCGGTTTTGTTCCTTTACTAGCCATGGGAGGCGTGAAAGATGTGGAACATATGGATAAGGTAAAAACCTTGGAGCATATTTACCTCATGTACCAGCTTACAGGCGGAGTAATGGACGATTGATAGAAAAACCACCTTTTGGGGTGGCTTTTTACTTGAATGTAGTTTTCCAATTTCTACTATTTCGCAAACTCAGCCGAGGACATACTCTTTGATGGCTTCTGCGACTCCGTGCTCATTGTTGCTTTTGGTGACGGCTTTGGCTTCGTTTTTGACTGCTTCAGGGGCATTGTCCATAGCGACGCCGAGTCCTGCCAGTCGCAACATAGGAAGGTCATTGAAGTTGTCTCCGACTGTCATGACCTCTTCTAGTGGCACTTGGTAGTGCTGGGCAAGTTCGTACAAGGCTTGCTCCTTGGAGACATGCTTGGCTGTGACTTCCATGTAGTTGTCCTTAGAGAGATAGAAGGCTGTCTTGGAGAAGTCTAAGGTCTGTAGGTAGTCATGGAGTTTCTGGATGACAGGCGCTTCATCGATAAGAAGTAGCTTATGGATAGGGATTAGCGCATCCAGCACTGGCAGAAGAATATTCTGAATGACTGGCTGCTCACCTGTAATAGCTGCCTCTATCTGCACCCACTTATCCAGACGATCAGCAATCCAATCCTTGCCAGAGTAGAGATTGATGGACACACTAGGAAATTCAGCTTTGACTAGTTCCAGAAAAGTGCGGATCTCTTTCTTGTCTAGAGGGTGCTCGATAATGGTCTCGTAAGCTTGCGGGTCACCCTTGATGACCAGAGCACCGTTGTAGCAGGCCAGCGGATTATCTCCTAGCCCAAGCTCACGGGCAATCGGTTCCATACCCAGAGGAGAGCGGGCAGAAGCGAGGACGAAAGGGATTTGTTCTCGGTTTAGCAGGGGAATGATGTCTTTGAGCTCAGGATCTACTTGGTGCTGGTTGTCCAAAATGGTACCGTCAATGTCGCTGATAATCAGGCGAATCGGTTGTTTTGTCATAGCTCTTCCTCCTTTGTATCGAATAACTGATTTAATAAATGATCTGAAGCTTGTCTCCTAGCTTATCTTGGACTTCAGGGCTGGGCTCTTGGTCCGTGATCCAGTAGTCAAAGTCGCTAACAGGCCCCAGGATGTACTTGGACTCTTTCTGCCACTTGTCTTGCTCGGCCAGTAGAATCTTAGTCTTGGCGTGTTTCAAAGCCAGTCTTTTCAGGTGAGCATCAGCCTCATCTTCAAAGCTGACTAGACCATCAGAGACACTGGCTGCCCCGATAAAGGCAATGTCAAAGGAAACTTGCTCTAACAGCTCTGCTTCATTGAGCGCGTAGTAGAAGCGGTTTTTGGAATAAAATTTTCCACCTAAGAGGTGAAAGTCCACTTTGTCCTGACTGCTCAGCATGATGGCATTATCCAGCGAGTGAGAGTAGATTGTCATAGGCTCCTTGATGCGCTGTGCCAGATGGAGAACGATGGTTGAGACATCAAAGAAGGCAATCTGTCCCGGCTTGAGAAAGTCATGGGCTTTTCGCGCTATATCCTTTTTTTCTTGGCTCAGCTGCTTGAGACGGTCGTTAAAGGAGGGGATTTGCCGGCTAGTGTCCAGCGGGATAATACCTCCATGAGTGCGCTGCACAAGCTTACGCTCGCTCAAAATCGAAAAATCTCTTCGGATGGTATCTTTAGAAACCTGAAAATGCTCAATCATATCCTTGGCTGACAGCTGTTTTTTCTCAGCCAAGAGCTCTAAGATTTCAGCTAAGCGTTGTTCTTGGTACATACTAGTCCCTCCCTGTTTGTCTAAAAAGAGTATAGCACAGATATTAAGTGTTTTCAAGTTTATTTAATGCTTTGTAAGTCTTTTGGCTCGGAGCGGAGTATAAAATGAACAATCAAAAAAACCAAGCAGTGCTTGGCTTTTTTGATATTATAATGTTCGAAATAGCTTTGTGATTATGGAGTTTGGACGTTAACTGTTCCGTCGCTTCCAACTTTAACATCGACACCGCCACCTTGTACATGAACGCCGTCTTCGTTTACGTTAACATTTCCATTGCTATTAGCATTTTCATTGCCAGCTTCAACAGTAGCTGAGCCATCGCCGTCAGCTTCTACTTTAGCGTCATCAGTTTCTACGTTAACGCTACCACCGTTTTGGCCTCCGTTAACCTTAACTTTAGCTTTGCCGCTTTCAGAGGATGCTGAGCTTTCTTCTTTGTTTGAAGAGCTGGCCTTAGATGAAGAAGATACGCTTGAGCTTTCTTTTGTATCCTTGTCTGCAGAATTTCCGCAGGCAGCCAAAAAGAAGAGTGAAACTAGTGTAATTAGAGATAAATAAATTGTTGATTTTTTCATCATATCCCTCCTTCTACTTACATAGTATATGATTCAAGCTTTTGACGCAATAAAAAAATGGATATGACATTGAATTATCATACCCGCTTAATAGTTTCGTTACATAAAATACATAGGAAAAACAGAGAAAAGACATCGCTATCAAGGGTTTGACTTGTTTGCTCTTTGTTTGTCTATATAATGTTTTTGTAACAGATATAAATATTTATCAGGGTGAAAAAAGTTGTTTGGAGCGTTGAGAGGTAAGTGTTGGCTGGTAACTTAGTCTACAAATTGTAAAACCGCCTAGGTTAACTAAGCGGTTTTAGATGTTACAAAATCTTATCGAATTTCTCAATATAGAAAAGAGAAGCAGTCATAATCAACGTTAGAATCAAAAGACCGATAATGGCAGGTGTCCAAGATTGGAAGAGGTCAAAGCTGAAACCAAAAAGACTAGGACCTAATGCCGCCAGGATATAACCACCTGTTTGAGCCAAACCAGATAATTGGGCTGTTTGTTCAGGAGTGCTAGTCTTAAGAGAGAAGGTTACCATAAGATAAGGGAATAGAGCGCTGACTGCAGCTCCAAGCAGGAGATTGAGGATTAACCAGTAAAAGAAATTATCGGTCGGAATCAGCAACATAGAGACACCAATAAGTCCAGAAGCTGCAACGCAAGATATCATGATGAGGCGTCCACGAGCGGATAAACGAGCTGTGAGGCTTGGTATTGTCATAGAAAATGGCAGGCTAATCAAAGAGAAGATCGAAGCGAGAATACCCGTTGCATCTTTTGATAGACCAGCTTGCAAGGCCAAGGTTGGTAACCAGGTTACTGCTGTGTAAAAGAGTAGGGATTGCAAGCCACAAAATACGATGAGGGCTAAGACCTTTTTATTTTGCAGCAGGGCGCCGATTGGATGATTTTTGCCTTTTCTTGCTAGGAAGTGATTGTGTTTAGTATTAGGGAGCCATACCAAGAGTGCCAAGAGACAAATGGCACTTAAAGCTAAAATTAATCCTTGCCAAGAGGTGGCACTAACGATCGGAACAACCAGAGCAGAAGCCACTGTAATCGATAGGCTCATAGCGGAGATGTAAAAGGTCGTTAAAAGACCGATGCGTTCGGGCTGATTGGCTTGAATGATGCTAGGCAGCAGAACGTTTAGTAAAGCAATGGCTGCTCCTAGGATAATAGTTCCTACATAAAGGAAGGGGAGATTAATGATCCGAATAAGTGATCCGGTTGTCAAGATGATTAGGACCATTGTAAAGAGTTTTTCAAGCCCAAATTTTTGCGCTAAGCGAGGAGAGAAAGAGGAACAGAGGGCAAACATGACTAGAGGTAAACTGGTCAAGAGCCCGAGTGAGCTGAGTGAAATGTGGAGGCCATCAGCGATATCCGATAGGACAATCGGCAAAACGGCAAAAGGTGTCCGTAAAACAAGCCCAACCATGATAATGCCTGGGACAAAAAATGCAGAGTGTTTTTTCATAAAATTCTCCTCAAACGATAGTTTTCTATGTTTTTAATACAAAGTTTTTACTTCATCAAGTCTAAAAAATATTGGCTGATCGTGGCCTCATCGATGGGATTTCTTTGTTGTAGCCACCAGGATACGGTCTCGACAAAGGTGGCTGTTACATGATTTTTCAAAAAATCTTGTGGCAGACGGGTTTTGTTCATCAAGCCTTTTTCCTGAATTAGAGGGAACAGGTAATGTTCCAGCTCAATTTTTAGGCGATTGATAAAGTAGGTGTTTTTTGCTAAAAGTAGTGTAGCGATTCGATCCTGATTTTTCCGAAAATGATAGAAAATATGGGCGGTCGCTTCAAATAGGTCCTTTCCATCAGGACGCTCAAGAAAGGTGTGCTGGAATAGTTCCTGACAGAGCTCCTCTAGCAGGGCTTCTTTGGTCTCGAAATGAGCATAAAAAGTCGACCGTCCCACATCGGCCAGGTCGATGATTTCTTGAACAGTGATGGCTTCATAGCTCTTACGATGCAAGAGGCTGAGAAAGGCTTGGTAAATGGCTGCGCGTGATTTTTTTACTCGTCTGTCCATAGTATTTCCGAACAAAATCAGTCTTTTGTCTCTTATCTGACAAAGCTAGTGATTTGCTTCTTGTTTCCTTTTCTAAAAAGATGGATAATAGAATCGAACAAAGTGTTTGCTTTTGAATATATTATACTATAAAAATGTCAGATGTAACAGGGGGTTGCCATGAAATCAAGTCAAAAAATGATGATTGCTTTTCTTTTGAATTTGTCTTTCGCCATTATTGAAGTTATTTTCGGTTTGGCCTTCAATTCCAGTGCTGTCTTGGCTGACGCCGTTCATGATACAGGGGATGCATTGGCAATTGGCCTGTCAACGCTTTTAGAAAAGATTTCCAATAAAAAAGAAGACAGCCGTTATACATTGGGCTACAAGCGTTACAGTTTGCTGGGAGCCATTCTGACTTCCATTATTTTGATTATAGGTTCGCTCTTGGTCCTCTGGGAAAATGTTCCCAAGGTCTTCGCCCCAGAACCTGTCGATTATAACGGGATGCTGGTCCTAGGAATTGTGGCTATTTTGGTCAACTTGGCAGCCAGCAAGGTGGTCAGCCACGGCCATAGTCACAATGAGTCTATTCTCAGTCTGCATTTTCTAGAGGATATTCTGGGTTGGCTAGCGGTTATTTTAGTGTCTATCGTCTTACGATTTACGGATTGGTATTTCCTAGATCCCTTGCTATCTCTGTTGATTGCTGGCTTTATCCTCAGTCAGTCTCTACCTAAGTTTTGGGATAATATCAAGATCTTTCTGGATCATGTTCCAAGCGATATTGATCTGGGTCAGCTCTATCAAGAACTGAGGAGCCTAGACAATGTTCAAGCTGTTGCTCAACTCAACGTTTGGACGACGGACGGTATTGACAAATACACCATGATTCACGTTTGTCTAAAAGAAACCGAGAAAAGCCAAGAGACCAGACAGGCAGTTCACCAGCTAGTCAAATCTTTTGGTATCGTTCGAGCCACCATCGAGTGCGATGAAAGCATGGATGAACATCAGAAACATGGAGATCTTTAGTCTGTCCTTGGCCGAATAAGAAATTCCTTATCCTAGCATTTTAAGAAGGAAGTCCGTCATTTCCTGCGGGCTTTCTTTTTTTCCTCTAGCAATCCACATTTGCACGACGCCAAACAAGGCGTTGGTCAGATATACGGAATTGTATTCTTTTTCAATCTGACTGAATTCCTTATTACTGAAGCGTTCTTGCAACTCTTGGTGAAGCATCATTTGAAACTTATGTCTTAAAAAGGTTTGGATTTCCCTTGTCCCATTTTCCGACAGGAGGGCAGAGAAAAGAGGTTCGCTTTCCAGGAAGTCGAGGACATTTAAGATGGCCTGCTGTCGGTCATTGTAATATTCCTCAAAAATCGTTTCAAGTTTTTGAAAGAGGCCTTGCTGATAACGTTCGATCAAATCGTACTTATCCTTATAATGAGTATAAAAACTGCTTCGGCTGATACCTGCAGTTTTGGCAAGCTCAACAGTTGAAACATGTTCAAAGCTCTTTTCTTTCAATAGTTGGACCATAGCTTGTTCGATGGTCATCTTGGTTTTCTTTCTTTTATTACTTTCCATTTTTTTCATCCTTTCGAACAAATTTGTACAGTATGTCTAATTTTCGAATTCTTTAGCTTGTAATAATTTTTGATTGGTGTATAATCTAGTATATCAAAATTTAGACAGTATGTATAATTTTTTGGAGGTAAATATGTTAAAAGAATGGAAAGCTATTTTAAAAAAACCAAGCTTTATCATTGTAATGTTAGGTGTTTCTCTGATTCCAGCCTTGTACAATGTAATTTTCTTAAGCTCTATGTGGGATCCTTACGGACAGGTAGAGAACTTGCCGGTGGCAGTTGTTAATCAGGATAAGGCTGTGACAAGTTCAGGGAAGACCCTAGCGATTGGTGATGACCTTGTTTCCAGCCTCAAGGAGAATAAAAATCTGGACTTCCACTTTGTCAGTAAAGAGGATGCCCAAAATGGCTTGAAGAAGGGTGACTACTATATGGTGGTCACTCTGCCGAGTGACTTGTCAGAACGGGCAGCCAGTGTCCTAAGTGGCGAACCTAAGCAAATGAAAATCGACTATCAGATCTCGAGTGGTCGGAGTTTCATTGCTGGTAAGATGAGTGACTCAGCCATGACTTCTTTAAAGCAGACAGTAGCGCAAAACGTAACCAATACTTATACAAGTGCTTTATTTAAAAATATGGGAGAGCTAAAGACGGGAATGAATAAGGCCTCAGATGGAGCCCAGCAATTAGCTTCGGGTAGCCAGCAGTTGGGTGCGGGTAGCCAGACCATTACGGATAACTTAAAAACTCTGAATCAGGCCACTATCAGTTTAGCAGATGGAGCAGGTCAATTAAACTCAGGTTTAGAAACCTATACAGGAGCTGTTGCACAAGTATCAGCAGGAGTTAATCGCTTGTCAGAAGGGTTAACAACTTATGCAAATGGGGTAGCCACTATTGCATCGGGTGCCAATCAGCTTTCGGAGCGTTCAGCTGATCTAGTAGGAGGTGTCCAACAACTCACTCAATCAAGTGCTGGTGTCCAAGCTTTGGCTAGCGGAGCGTCCAAGCTCAATACTGGTTTAACTGCTCTGAAGGAATCGGTAGATATGAGCCTTACTAGCAATCAGGAAAACGTCAGCAATCTGACAGCTGGTCTGAACCAGTTAAATGCAAGCATTCAGGCGTCTCTCTCAGGAACTTCAGCTTCAACAGAAAATATTGAGGCATCCTTGACGAATATAGCAGCGTCTGCTCAAAATATCATCAATGACAATCAAGCTGTTAAAACAGCTGCCCTAGCCAATGTCCAAGGAACAAGTGCATATCAGAGTCTTTCTGAAGAGGCCAAGGCGGAGATTGATGCGGCGGTTAGTGGTAGTCAAGCGGGTAGTGATCAATCTGCTCAGGCTATTTTATCAGAAGTGATGACCATGAAGACCAGCCTGGAAGCAGGAAAGACTGCTAGCCAAACACAGTTGGCTCAACTGGGGGCTGTCTCTAATCAGGTATTGCCACAAGCAGCCAACATGATCAATGGTCTCTATAGTGGCTTGTCAACGGTTAGCGCTGGGCTTGAAACAGCTAGTGGAGGAGCCAGTCAAATTGCTTCTGGTGTAAATAGCTTAAATGAAAAATTATCAAGTGGCGCCGGTCAATTGGCTCAAGGAGTGACGGATTATACAAATGCCGTCAATAAACTTTCGGAAGGAGCTAGTGGTTTAGCTGCTAACAATTCTAACTTACTAACAAATTCAGCAACTCTATCAGCTGGAGCAAGTCAATTGGCCTCTAAATCCCCTGAACTGACAGCTAATTTCGGGAAATTAGTAGACGGAGCAAGTCAATTGGCTAATGGATCAGGAAAACTGGTCGATGGTAGCAGTCTGTTGACGGATAAACTATCATCCTTAACCAGTGGGAGCGAGAGCTTGGCTAGTGGTCTGACAGAAGCAGGTGATAAGCTATCAACAGTCACAACTAAGGAGGATAATGCCAAGATTCTAGCAGATCCACTCAGCCTTCACAAGACAGACCGAGATAAGGTTGAGAAAAACGGAATAGGGATGGCTCCTTATATGATTTCTGTAGCCCTCTTTGTAGCTGCTATTTCAACCAATATCATCTTTAGCACACTTCCTTCAGGAAAAGAACCAAAGACCAAATGGGAATGGTTCAAAGCACGTCTAGAAGTAAATGGTGTAATTTCAGTTGTAGCTGGGGTGTTGGTTTACGCTGCTGTCCATTTGATAGGATTATCTGCCAACCATGAATTGGCAACTCTTGGTTTGATTATCTTAACCAGCATGACCTTCATGGCTCTTGTGACTGCCTTGGTAACATGGGATAGCAAACTCGGAGCCTTTGCTTCGTTGATTCTCTTGCTCTTGCAGCTGGCTTCTAGTGCAGGGACCTATCCGCTTGAGCTGACCAATAAGATTTTCCAAGCCATCAATCCTTGGCTACCGATGAGTTACTCGGTATCTGGTCTTCGTCAAACCATTTCTATGGGGGGACAGATTGGGGGACAAGTCGGCTTCTTGATGTTTGTCTTAGTGCTATTTATGGCTGCTGGAGTCTTGGTCTATCGAACAGATAACAAAGAAAGAGTCTAGTCTTTTGACTGAATCCTAAGAGGAAAAGAGAGATCTGTCTTTCTTTTCCTTTTTATCTAAGCAACATCTCCTGAAAAGGGAGATGTTTTGTTTTCTTTAAGTTTTTTTTAGATTTCTTTTAAGCTTTGCTACTTAAAATAACCAAGTAAATAATCAAGCAGCTAGAAAGGGAGATGTCCTATGGCTAAAAAAACATTTAAAGATAAATTCCAGCGATTTGAAACAAAATACGTTATTTCAAAGGAGGTTCTAGCAAATTTGCTGACGGAGTTTGAGGAACATATGGTAGAAGACGACCATGCATATTCAACCATCAGCAATCTTTACTACGATACTCCTACCTTTCAAATGATTCGTGAATCTCTAGAAAAACCTTATTTTAAAGAAAAATTGCGGGTACGGACCTACGATGAAAATCCAGTAGAAGACAGCCAGGTTTTCCTAGAAATCAAAAAGAAAGTGCGAAAAATCGTCTATAAGCGTCGGATTTCAACTGACCTGCTGGCGGCGGAGTCTTATCTAGCGGGTGATCGAGGTCAGACAGATGATTCTCAGATCCGTGAAGAGATTGACTGGCTCATGGCTCGTTATCAAAAGGTTCAGCCCATGATGCATATCTACTATAATCGTTATTCCATGAAGGGAATAGAAGATCCAAATGTTCGGATTACCATTGACTATGATTTGACTTATCGATCAGAGGATTTAAGTTTATTAGATGGCAAACATGGGGACAAGCTCTTACCAGAAGGCTATGTCATTATGGAAATCAAGGTTCCAGGAGCTTATCCGCTTTGGCTGAGTGAGATTTTGGACCATCATCAGGTCTTTCCAAAATCCTTCTCTAAATATGGCGTAGCCTATAAAAAAACCACAGACTACAAAGGAGTTGTAAACCATGCTAAATCAATTATTTAATGACGTTTTTACTAGTACGGCTGTAAAACCATTGATCATGCTAGAAGCAATTGGAGTTGCCTTAGTCTTGGGTTTGGTTGTGGCCAAGGTCTACCAGTATAAAACGGTCTACAGCAAGTCCTTTGTCATGAGTCTAGCCCTATTGCCGGCCTTGATTGCCGTTGTCATCTTCTTGGTAAATGGTAGTCTGGGTGCTGGGGTTGCCGTCATGGGTGCCTTCAGTTTGATTCGCTTCCGTTCGGCTCCAGGTGGTGCCAAGGAGTTGGTATCTATATTCCTAGCTATGACGATCGGGATTGCGATTGGTATGGGTTACCTAGTCTTTGCAGGAGCCTTTACCCTAATCATGTCTGTAGCGATTGTCCTTCTTGAAACCATCAACTTTGGACAAATGAAACATTCTATCCGCCAGTTGACCATTGTTATTCCTGAAAGTTTAGATTATGAATCTATCTTTGATGATATTTTTGATAAAGCGACCAATCATCTGGAATTAGCCTCAGTGAAAACATCAGACATGGGTAGCTTGTTTAAACTCAAGTATATCATCCAACTCAACGGCAAAATGACAGAGAAAGAGTTGATGGATGCTCTGCGGACCCGCAATGGAAATCTAGAGATTGCTATCAGTCGATTCATCACAAAAGAAAATGAATTATAAAAGAAATAGAAAGAGGCCTATCATGAAAACAAGTAAAAAAACAATATTTCGAAAAGTAAAGCTGATGGTCCCACTGGTTCTGTTGACAGCCAGCTTGGGAGCCTGTAGCTTGATTAGTAAGTCCAGCGCTGCTAGCACTAGCACAACTACTAGTTCAACCACTAGTAAAACGTCCTCAAGCAAAGCCTCAACAGCTTCAACGAGTTATTTCACTGATCGGGACCAAGACGCCTCATATGACGAATCTAGTGCTACAAAGGTGAGTCTAAGTGGCTCAACAGCTAAGGTGTCTGGAGACGGTGCGAAAGTATCTGGGTCAACTGTAACAATCACAGCTGCTGGTACCTATGTATTGTCTGGAAGTAGCGAAAATGTCCAAATCGTGGTGAAAGCAGGAGACCAAGACAAGGTCCAAATCGTCTTGAATGGTGTGACTATGAAAGGGACTGACGCAGCGATTGTGGTAGAAAGTGCGGATAAGACCTTCATCACCCTTGCGGAAGGAAGCAAAAACAGTATCGCTGACTCTGCTAACCACACAAATACAGACTACGATGCAGCCATTTACAGTAAGGATGACTTGACTTTCAATGGTTCTGGTAGTCTGACGATTGAGGGCAACTACGGCAATGCAGTAGAGTCTAACGATGATCTACGTATCACAGGTGGAACCTATACGGTCAAAGGCTATAAAAATGCTCTTTCTGCCAATGACGCGTTGAATATCAAGGATGCGACCTTGAATCTGACGGCAACCGAAGATGCTCTTCACGCTGACAATGATGAAGATACGACACTTGGAAATCTTTATATTCAATCTGGTACGATCACCATTAATGCTGGTGATGACGGAATGCACGCTTCTAATGCAGCAGTGATTGACGGCGGTACGATTACAATTGAGTCAAGTGTTGAAGCACTCGAAGGAACCAATGTGACTATTAATGGAGGGAAATTAGATCTTTCTGCCTCTGATGATGGTATCAATGCTTCTAGTAAGGTAACTGGAGCAGAGATCTTTATCAAGATTACGGGAGGTGACATCAAGGTAGAAGTGGGACAAGGTGACACTGATGCTCTTGACTCTAATGGTGATATCATTATGACAGGAGGCAATCTAGACATTACTTCTACAGTCTCTGCCTTCGACTTTGACGGAACAGCTACCTATACTGGTGGAACCATCACAGTCAATGGTGAAACTCGATCTGAAATCACAGCTGATGGCCCTGGCGGAGGTGGTGCCCCAGGAGGTAATCAGGGAGGCGGACCTGGTGGACATTAAGGTCAACTATAAAAGTTTCAAATAGAAATAAAAAACTCCTCATTCCAGCTGGAATGAGGAGTTTTTGCTATTCATCAATTCTGATAGACATCGTCTCCGTATCTACTGTCGCCTGAGCACCGATGGTAATGGTAATGGTAAAGAGTGGCTGAGTATGGGCAAAGTCCAAGTCATAGAGGACGGGAATTTGTTTGAGAATCGGATGTTTATCCAAGATATAAAGGAGCAGCTCCTCTGTCATCTGGCATTCTTTTGGAAAGCGGCCGATGAGAAGGGCCTGTGGGTTAGGATAGGCCTGAAGGAGGGCTGCTAGATTGCGGTCAAATTCCACATAATCATCTTCCTCCGCTTCCTCAACAAAGAGGACATAGTTTTCATCTGTCGGGGCATAGGGTGTTCCACGCAGAAGTGAGAAGGTGGAGAGATTGCCACCGATAACAGTGGCTTGGGCTTGTCCGTGATGATAGACCTTCCACTCCGTTTCATGGAAGGTCATTGGCGCATCAGGCAGGTACCAAGCATTACTGCCCCATTTTTCACTAGGGGTCAATTCATAAGA
This sequence comes from Streptococcus sp. 2_1_36FAA, assembly GCF_000161955.2. Lineage (NCBI taxonomy): Bacteria > Bacillati > Bacillota > Bacilli > Lactobacillales > Streptococcaceae > Streptococcus > Streptococcus sp. 2_1_36FAA. The sequence goes on along the minus strand of NZ_KI391976.1, from coordinate 540,899 downwards.
AGTCTGGCTGACAGCCTTGAGCCAGCTCTCGGTCTGATAGTCCTGTAAGTCTTCCATTTTAAAGCTAGAGTAGGACGGTCCCATGTAGGTTTTCATGCCGGTCTTGCTATAGATAGCGTTGAGCAAGGCTGTTGTGTCTGAGTAGCCGCAGAAAATCTTAGGATTTCTAGCAATCAATTCAAAGTCTAGATAGGGCAGGAGCTCATTGCAGTTGAAACCGCCGATAGTAGCCAGAATAGCATCAACGGAGTCATCCAAAAAGGCAGCATGAATGTCTGCCACCCGGCTTTCGATGGAGGCAGATCCTAATATATCATTTTCCAGATAATGCTCCGAAAAAGACACGGTAAATCCCAGCTTTTCCAAGCGCTCCTTGGCAGCTAGATTGGCCTCAAAGCCACCGATGTGTTCGATTGACGCTGAGGGGCTGACGACCCGAATGTGCATACCAGGTGTGAGTTTTTTCATAGAAAGACCTCCTGTTTAAAATGACTATATTATACAATAGAACGTTCCGAAAGACAAGGCCAGCTAGGACAAGAGGATGGGAAGCACATCAGTCAGTTTTTCGACGGTCCAGTCCGCTCTTTCTTCAAGTTTCTTAACTTGAGCTAGGCGACTGAAGCCTTGTTTGATCCAGATAGTTTTCATCCCTATTCTTTTGGCAGGAGCGATATCATTATCCAAGCGGTCACCAATCATAATGGCTTGCTGAGGTAGGCAGTTAGTTTTTTGTAAGGCCAGCCTGAAAATAGCGGGGTCGGGCTTGGCCAGCCCCAGATCAGCGGACGAGAAGATAGCGCTAAAGTAGTCTAAAATTCCAAAAGTTTTTAAGCGCTGTTCTAGGCCAGGTAATTGATTAGCGATAATTCCCAACTTATAATCTTGCCCTAGTTGCTCTAATATTCCTTTGGTTTGCGGATAGAGAGTCTCTAAGTCCGTTCTCCAAGCTGGTCGTTCAAGTCCATAGAAGCTGAGTGCTTCTAAGTCACCTTTTTTATTTTCCTTAAAATAGCTGAGCATCTTGTCATAGAAGAGTTGATAAGAAATATTCTTTCCAGAAATGGCGGTTTTTATTCTGGCTTCATAAGCTTTGTCTTCATCGACTAGAGTTGAACCTATATCAAAAAAGAGCCATTGGATCTCTTGGTAATCTTGTTTCATAGCTTTATTCTATCACAAAGTCTTTCTTTTCAGCCTAGGAGGCTGTAGTTTTTGAAAAAGAGGCTTTTGAAGAAGAATAGGAGGCATTTTAGAAGTTTTAGCGCATCTTTTTTTAAAAGCTATTTATAATGAATGTATAGAAATCCGAAGGCAAGAAAATCTTTTTAGCATAACACAAACTTTTTTGAGAGTATGCCTGTCTCCTGAAAATGCAATCTCTAAACTTCATTCAGTTTCCCCTTTCGATGGTCTTTGGATTCTATTATTTTAGAAGAAATAGAGGGTTAATATGAAAAAGAAAGCAATTTATTTGTACGTGTGTTGGTTGATCTCAGCCTTTGGTGCTCTACTTAGTCTCTGGGACCTTCTTGCAGGAAAAAGGCTAGAGAATCCCGCAGAAGTCATGCAGCTAAAAGGGGAGGTAGCCCAGCAGTATAATCGGTTTTATGATGTAGTTTTTGATTTGAATCACAGTATGAGTCAGGTTCTGATTCTATTTGTGGGTCTTCTTTTATTGGCGACAGTACTTGTATTGCTGATCAAAAAGAATCTCCTTCTAGCCAACATCCTATACTCTGTCTACTCGGTCTTTACCATTCTTGTCATGGCTTATGATTATCTGTCTTCTCAGTCGCTCTATCATTATTTTAGTGATCCAGCGATTCGCGAATCAATCATGATGATCCCTAAGGCTGTAACCATAGTCGGACTCTTACTGAATATCCTCTTTTTAGCTATTGTCCTCTTTTATACTTGGCGTCAGCAGAAGGACTTGGAAGTGAAAAAGGAGCCTATTTAAAATTTGACAAATAACATTTATCGTCTTACAATTTTAAGAAAAGGATAGATGTTATTTTTAGTTTTAGGAGGATAGAATGGCAAAGGTTTCCTTAGTTTATATTAGTTTAAGTGGGAATACAGCAAGCTTTATCAAGCGTCTGACGGCCTATTTGCAAGAAGGCCACGCGGATCTTGAAGTAGAACAGGTCAATATTAAGGATTTGGTCAAAGAAGGCCGGGATTTCTTTGCTATGGACAATCAGTTTGTAGCCTTCCTGCCGACTTATTTAGAGGGTGGAAACGGAGTGGACTCTGGTGATGTTGAGATTTTAACCAATGATTTAGCAGCCTTTATTGAATATGAAGAAAACTATAAAAAATGTTTCGGTATCGTAGGCAGTGGCAACCGTAATTTCAACAACCAGTATTGTTTAACAGCAAAGCAATATTCTCAGCGTTTTGGCTTTCCCCTGCTAGATACTTTTGAGCTTCGTGGTCTGCAAAATGATATCAGCCGTGTTGGTGACAAGATCGCAGAACTCTATCAGCTTTAAACTATCTGACATTAGAAAAGTAAAAGCACGTCTCTTATTAGAGGCGTGCTTTTTATTTATTTCAGGACTAGGACTTGCTTAGCAGGAACAACATAGCTGTCAGCCAAGGGAGCGATAGCCTTGTGGCTACTAATGGCTGGATAAGATAGAAAGACTTCCTGACCTAGTTCGTTTTGGTAGGTCTGATCTTTTGAACCAAAGTTGATCAAGATGGTCATTTGTTCATCTTGCTGTGAAATCTGATACCTGACCAGTGAATCATTGAGCCATTCAACTTGGCATGCCTCCAAGATTTCTTCTCGACTTTCGAGGCTGAGTAGAGGGTGTTCTTTTCGGAAGCTGATTAATTCACGAATGAAGTCAACATCTTCTTCGTAGTTGAGTAAGCTTTGCCAGTCCAGACGATTAATAGTATCTGGGATGTTGTAGCTATTATCTAGCAAGTCTTTGTGGCGGAAGAATTCTTGACCACTATGGAGGAAAGGGACCCCCTGAGCAAGCAAGACCAAGTGTAAGGCCAAGCGAGCACTAGCCAAGCGTTCTTTTAGACTGATGTTTGAATCTTCCATTTTAAAGTAGTCAAAGACAGTCGCATTGTCATGACACTCAGTGTAGTTAATGGCCTGTTGAGGACTTTGGAAATGGTTTGCTGTTTCTAAGCCGACATTAGCTGTTAGGATATTAGCCATGCTGGAAGTCCATTCGGATCTAGTCAGTCTTTGTTTGTTTAAGATGGTTTCTTTGATGGTATCACGGAAATTATCGCTGAAAAAGCCATAATCAGTCAATTCTGCTGCATTATACTGGTGGGCCAAGAGGTCTGATTCCAAACCAGTCGCCATTTTCCAGCCTTCTCCGTAGAGATAGACATTTGGGTAGCTCGCTTTTAGCTCTTCTGCTAGCTCATTCATAGTTTGGATATCTAAGATACCCATGAGGTCAAAACGGAAACCGTCAAAGCCATAGAGATTCACCCATTGCTTGACCGAATGCTTGATGAAGCGACGGACCATGGCTCTCTCACTTGCAACATCGTTACCACAGAAAGTTCCGTCAGTTCGTTGTTTTTGCTCATCCAAGCGATAGAAATAACCAGGAACAATCTTTTCAAAAGCAAAGCTATCCGCATCATAAACGTGATTGTAAACAACGTCCATGATCAGACTCATATCTGCCTCATGGTAGGCTGCTATAGCTTCCTGCAATTCTAGAATGCGTGCATAAGGATCCTCCGGGTCACTGGCAAAGCTGCCTTCTGGAACGTTATACTGGACCGGATCATAGCCCCAGTTATAGACTTGTTCAGGGTGTTTCTCATCTACACTACCAAAATCATAAACAGGCATGAGCTGGATATGGGTGATTCCCAGATCTAGCAAGTGCTGCATACCAATTTTACGTTTGCCTAGCTTGGGAGACTCGGTCAGCGCTCGGAATGTGCTAGGTTCTTTAAAACCAGCATCCTTTTGGCTAGAGAAGTCGCGAACACTCATCTCGTAAATGATGGCCTTGGTTGGGCTTAGCTGGGTTTTGGCCCGTTTAACTCCAGTTGTATTGAGTAGTTTCTTTGGATCAATAATAAAGCTAGCACCAGAATTGGCTTCAGAAGAGAGGGCATAAGGGTCGTGTACTTCCAGCCACTGACCATTGACCTTGTGAAGATAGGTGTAGCTAGCTTTCTCCCAATCACCAGGAATCATTGTTTTCCAAACGCCTTTTTCCTGACGAAGGAGAGGGCAGACAGTTTCTTTGCCATCTTTTCTCAACTTGATAAGGACTTGCTCGGAGATAGGAGCCCAGAAGGCAAAAGAAGTAGCCTTCGCAGAATAAGTTGCACCAAGATCATCCTGGTCGTAGTCAAAAGTTTGATCAAAAATCGGTTCTTGGACAATATGTCGGAATGCTAGAACAGTTTTATTGCGGTCCTGGTCGTAGACGAGATAATGCTGTTCCAAATCGATATCTTCTTCCAAAGTCAGGCTGTAGAGGCAATGTTCAGTAGAAGATTTGCATGTTTGAATAGTCAGAGGAATCACCTGGTCGTCAGATTCCAAAGTGAAGGACAGGTCCTTGGCATCATAAATGATGGGTAACTGAAGATTAATCAGTCGTGTGTTATCTAAATAAGCTTGAAAGGTTCTAAAAGACATAAATCTCCTTTATACAAGATAAGCTAGCCCCAGAAGCGCGTGCACTATCAGAGGCTACTAGTAAAAATAATTAATAGTAAGTATAAATAATTGACAAACATAAAAATGCAAGGCCAAAGAGAAGTACAACCGTAGTTTAACTTGAATGGAACTACGGTTGTCATTTTTTATCTGGGCTTGAGATCCTATTTTTGTGTTTTTAACATTTCGGTTTACGATCCGATGAGAATACCAATTTACCGTTCGATAATCTTATGGGAAATCAATTGGCGATAGCAGATTTTCCGATTTTCCTTGCTATCATTGATGATCTGGAGGATAGTTTGGAAGGACACTCTACCCAGTTCCAGGGTATTGATATCAACATAGGCTGCCAAGTCTAACTTTGGCTCCACCGAATCAAAAGAAAGGACTGGGATAGTTAAGTTTTGTGAAGAGAGAAAATCACAAACACCAGATGCCAGCAAGCTATCTGTAGTGATGATGGCATCAATATTTGGATTTTTTGCTAGCAAACGCTTGGTAAACTGGTAACCTTTTTCTTCCAAAAATTCTGTGACAAAGGCAGTGCTCTGAGGATCTAATTCCAGCTGATGCTCTTTTAAGGCATTTTCGTAGCCAGTATAACGGTCTTGGGTTACAAAGAGCTTTTTAGTTCCTCCGATAAAAGCAATATGGCGGCAACCTTTTTTTATGAAATATTCAGTTGCATCGAACCCCGCTTGGATATTATCATTGTCGACCAAAGGAATAAAAGGAGAAAGAGATTTTCCTAGGATAAGGAAGGGGAATTGCTCTTCGTAGGCCATCCGAACCAGAGGATCGTTTTCTTCAGCGTAAAGGAAAATAAGTCCGTCCACCCGACGGCCGTGTACCATTTGAGAAATGGCTGTCATCCGTTCTTTCTCATCTTTACCGGTAGCAATCTGAATAGCGTATTGGTGCTGAGAAGCTACTTGTGAGATCCCTCTCAGAACAGATGGAAAAAATGGATTTTGATAGAAAGCATCTGAATCATCTGGCAATACGAGGCCGATAACCTGAGTATAACTGCTAACCAGACTGCGGGCATTTAGATTTGGATGGTAATTCAGTTCTTTCATAGCCTTGCGAACCCGTTTTTTTGTCTCATCACTAATCGTAGACTTGTTCTGGATAACACGGGTTACAGTTGAGGGCGAAACCTCAGCTAGTTTGGCAACATCTTTAATAGTAACAGGCATGATGACCTCCTAATTTTCATCACGGAAATGCGTACGATAAAAGGTGATAACAAGGAATAATACAAAGAGAATATTTTGAATCATAATCATGGTAGTCAAAGGCTGACCCAATATGCCAAAGAAGACAGCAATGAGAGTCGGAAGCCCAAGACAGTTTAGAGTGAAATGATAACATTCCTTGAACTTTTTAAATGAAAAGAGTTTAGATTTTTTAGTTAGATAAAGGAAGAGACTGGCTCCAAAGGTGACAATGAAGAAGTTAAAGGTCAAGAGCAGGCCAGACACCAAAAGCAAAAATAGACTGATAATCAAACGGTTTTGCTGGAACCAATCTTTGGAAATGGCCTCGCTCAAGCTTTTCTTATCCTTTAAAGATTCCTGGTTGATTGCCTGGTAACGAATGGCTGCTAACTCTTTCTTGCTTTTACTGATCAGGAGATGATCCTTATCAAAATAAAGTGTTAACTTTTCCCCTGGTTTGGTATCCTTGTGATGTCCGATAATAACCTGGCCGTCTTTATTTTTTTGTACACCAAAGTGACTATCATAAGTTAGTTGGCCGTCTTTGATCTGAACATGATTGCTAAGCTCTTTCATAGCAGACTCATCTAAAGGCTGGAAAACTTGATCGATAAAGGTATCTAATGGATAGCTCTCTTTGGCAGCTGTCTGCAATGCCATAGGAATCAAGGTCAAAGAAATTAAGAAAAGACTAGTAAAAATCAGTTGGAACCAAGACAAAAGCTTGCGGTTAGCAAAAGCTTTTTTAAATTGAAAAATACTTGAAAAATAATTAAAAGGGTAGGGGTACATAGTAGCTCTTTCTAATTTTTATAGTCGTTCGACAAAAAACAGGGTGGGACAAGATTATCCCTTGTCACCACCGCTTGTTAAACCAGATACAAAGTTCTTTTGTAGGAAGAAGAATAAGATACAGATTGGAAGAGCTGTTAAGATAGCTCCTGCGGCAAAGAAGGCGATTTTCATATTTTTAACATCGCTGACAAATGTTCTCAGACCGACTGCAACTGTAAAGAATTCTTTATCCCGAAGGAGGAAACTAGATAAGATATAGTCTCCAAATGGTCCCATGAATGCCCAAAGTGCTTGTACAGCAACCATTGGACGAACCAGAGGAAGGACGATTTGCCAGAAGCGTCGGAAATGACCGGCACCATCTAGTTTAGCTGACTCATCAAGAGAGATTGGAACGGTATCAAAGTAACCTTTCATCAGCCAAGCATTCATTGGAATTCCTCCACCAACATAAAGGAAGATGAGGAACCAGTTTTGGTTCAAAGCATTCAACATCAAAGCCATGACGAAGAAGGCGGTGAGGGCAGCAATGGTTGGTACCATCTGGATAATCAAGAAGAAGACCAAACTTTGCTTGCGGGCGATGAAGTTATAGCGGCTGTATGCATAACCAGCTAAAACTACTATACTGGTTTGCACAATCATTGTCAAGACGGCAATGATGACCGTATTGAGGTACCAGGTTCCGTAGAGTGTCTCAGAGAAGAGCCTGCTGAAGTTGTCAAAACTCCAATCGATATTAAAATCAAGCTTGAAGGCGACAATGTTACCAGTTTTAAAGGCTGATGTAATCGTAATTAATAGAGGATAAATAATGATTACTGACAGAACTACGAGATACAGGTAAGTCAGAAAATGATTAAAGTGACGTTTTAATTTTACAGAATTATTCATCTTATACGTCCTCCATGTCAAATGCGTGTAGTTTCTTGAAAGCAATCATTGAAATACCGATAACGATAATTGAGATAATCAAGGTTACGGCTGCGGCCATTGAGTACTGAGGTGCAGTACCAGTAGTTAAACGATAAATCCAAGAAATCAAGATATCTGTTGAACCAGCGCCTCCACCGACACTACCAGGTCCACCCGCATTAAAGAGGTAGATGATAGAGAAGTTATTGAAGTTGAAGGTATACTGACTGATAAGAGTTGGCGCAGCAACAGCTAAAATCATTGGTAGCGTAATGTTGCGGAATTTTTGCCAAGCATTTGCTCCATCAATATAAGCAGCTTCATACAAATCATTTGGAATGGATTGCAGAATTCCCAAAGTTAAGACGTAGATGTATGGGAATCCTAGCCAACCTTGCATCATAATCAAGGCAACCTTGGTACAAGTAGGATCTGTTTTCCAAGGGATGAGGGTATTGTTCAAGAAAGGCAATACCTTGCTAAGCAAAGGAATAACTTGGGTGTTGATGGCACCGATACTATCATTAAACATATTTGAGAAAGTCAAGATTGTAATGAAAGCTGGTACCGCCCAAGGAAGTAGGAAGATAACACCGAAGATGCGTTTTCCTTTGATGAAAGGCTGGTTAGCAATAATAGCTGTGAAAATACCAATAACAATTTGTAAAGTTGAAGCACATAAAGCCCAGATGATGGTCCAAGATAGGACAGAACCAAAGGCTGAACGGAAGGTGCTGAGACTCCAAATGTTGCTGAAGTTTGTCAAACCAACCCAGTCCAGCAGTTTTGTTGGAGGAAGGTGTTTGAAATCATAGTTTGTAAAAGCAATCAGAAGAGTTACCAATACAGGGAAAATGATAGCAAAGGTCATAGCTACATAAGAAGGGATGATCAGCAAGTATGGGAAACCATTCTCATAGATGCTGTGAATCATTTCTTTCAGAGTAGTATGAACCGGAATACCGTTATTCCAGCGTTTAGCTGTTGTGTGAGCGTCCTTTAAGTTGAAGGCATAAAATAGGAAGTAAACCAGTACGATAATTAAGTGGAAGGCACCACGGATCAACATAAAGAGGGAGTTGTCGCGTCCGCGCATTTCACCAAGTGTGATAAGATTTCCTAGCTCACCAGAAGCGATCGCAAAGAAATAGATTAGAAAGGCCAGTGTCACACCTAAGAAGATGAACCCCTTGGCTTTCTGTTTGTTATAAATTTGTCCAAGTCCTGGAATCAGGGACAGCAACAAGGCTTTACTTGGGTTCTGTTGTCTAGTCATATTTGTCTCCTGAATAAGATTCAAAGAGGGGCTAAAAATTTTGAAAGCAGAGAATATAAAACTAAATGTTAGAAAATATTTCTCTTTTTTCAAAATTTTTAAGAAACCCGTAGTTGTTTTAATAGCTTTTTAATAAAGAAGGGGTAGGGAAAATTCCCACCCCTAGAGTTCTTTATTATTTGTTAGCGTATTTTTGAGCGATAGTATCTTTGATTAATTTCACTGCATCGTCAGCAGCAGTTTTAACGTCTTTTTTACCGCTTACAGCATCGAACAACATAGTTTTAGCTGGATCCCAAACTGTACTCATTTCAGAGATGTTTGGCATTGGTTGAGCTGATTGGAACTGTTTAACAACTGCGTCTGTCAGTTCATCTTTCTTGCTTACTGCGTACTCGCGAGCTTCTGTGTTAGCAGGTACTTCGTTAGTAGCATCGTAAAATGCTTTTTGTTGATCAGTTGAAGTCAAGAAGTCAACGAATTTTTGAGCAACTTCTGGGTTTTTAGCACCAGTTGGGATAACCCAAGCTTTACCACCACCGAAAGCAGCGTATTCTTTTCCGTTTGGAAGAGTTGGGATAGTTGAAACACCATAGTTTACTTTAGCTTCTTTCAAAGCAGATGCTTTCCATGGTCCATCGATGATAGCAGCAGTTTTACCTTCTTGGAATTGTGATTGGATCAAGTTTCCAGCGCCTTCAGTATCTTGCATTCCTTTAGGCCATTTTGCATACCAAGTTTTAGCGTATTCGATACCTTTAATTGCACCTTCATTAGCAAGACCGATATCTTTAGGATCTTTACCATTGTCACCGAATACATAACCGCCGTTACCAGCTAGAAGTCCGTAAGCGTAGTAGAAGTTTGTCCAGTCAGCAAGGAAGGCAGATGTTTTACCATCTTCACCAGCAAATGCATATTTGCTGTCTTTAGCAAGCTCTTCTAATTCAGCAAAAGTAGTTGGAGCTTTTGAAATCAAGTCCTTGTTGTAGTACATTACAAGAGTTTCGATAACAGCAGGTGCTCCGTATGTTTTACCTTCTGTTGTTACTAGAGATTCAGTAGTTTTATCTGTCTTACTATCTTTGCTTAATTTTACTTCGTTTAATTGTCCATCTGTACCGAGGCTTCCTACGCGGTCGTATGGAGCCATCAAAACGTCTGGAGCTTTACCAGACTGGTTGTCGAGTGAAAGGTTGTCCAATCCACCCATTTGGTCACCAGTTTTAATAGTAACTTTAGAACCAGTTTCTTTTTCAAAAGCTGCTGCAGCTTTCTCCATGTAAGCCTTGTACTGCTCTTCAACATAAACAGTAACGTTTTTATCACCAGATTCAGATGATTTAGTTGAAGAAGCCTTGCTACCACAAGCAGCTAAAATAAAGCTAGCTACAGCAACAGTACCCAATACAGCAGCACTTTTAAGAGCTTTGTTTTTCATGTTTATTCCTCCTAAGAATAAAAAAAGTAATAATTTACATTTAAGTTTACGCAAACGTTTTCTTAAACTGAAAAAATTATATCACAAAAAGTAACCGTTTGCAAGATATTTTTCCAAAAAATCAAAAAAATATTTTTTATCCGACAAATTATTTGTCAATATTATAGAAGAAAAAAAGAAAAGTTAGATGATTCTCTTGAAGAATTGAAAAAATTTTTATAAAATGGTTGCATAGAAAACTAAAAACAGATATAATCGAACTACGCAAACGTTTTCGTTGAACAAAACGTAGATTTTAACTAAGAAAAATATTGAGGTGACAAGATGAAAGAACGTCAAAGTGGTGTTCTCATGCATATTTCTTCTTTGCCAGGGAAATACGGAATTGGATCTTTTGGGAAAAGTGCGTATGATTTTGTAGATTTCTTGGTAAGAACTAAGCAACGCTATTGGCAGATTTTGCCACTAGGCACGACTAGCTATGGAGACTCTCCTTACCAATCTTTTTCTGCTTTCGCAGGAAATACTCACTTTATTGACTTAGATCTTCTTATAAAAGAAGGTTTGCTTCAAGAAAGTGATTTAGATGGTGTGGATTTTGGAAGTGATCCAAAAGCTGTTGACTATGCTAAGATATTCGAAGCACGTCGTCCACTATTGGAAAAAGCTGTTAAAAATTTCCTTCAAAGCTCTGATTTGAAAGCTTATAAAAAATTTGTTGCAGACAATGCTAACTGGTTAGATCTGTATGTTGACTACATGGCAATCAAAGAGCACTTTGATTTGGCGGCGTGGACAGAGTGGTCTGATGAAGACATTCGCCTGCGTAAGCCAGAGGCCTTGGCTGATTACCGTGAGCGCCTGAGCGAACAGATGGAATACCATCGTGTTACGCAATACTTCTTCTTCCAACAATGGCTAGCTTTAAAAGATTATGCGAATAAGCATCATATTGAGATTGTCGGAGATATGCCAATCTATGTAGCAGCAGACAGTGCTGATGTTTGGGCACAACCACATTTCTTTAAAACAGACGCTGTTGGTAAACCAACTTGCGTGGCAGGATGTCCGCCTGATGAATTCTCAGAAACAGGCCAGCTTTGGGGGAACCCAATCTATGACTGGAAAGCTATGGATAAAGATGGCTATTCTTGGTGGGTTGAGCGTCTGCGTGAAAGCTTTAAGATTTATGACATCGTTCGTATTGACCATTTCCGCGGATTTGAATCTTATTGGGAAATCCCAGCGGATTCAGAAACAGCTGCAACGGGTAAGTGGGTAAAAGGCCCTGGATATGCTCTCTTTAAAGCTGTGAAAGAAGCTTTGGGAGAACTGAATATCATTGCGGAAGACCTAGGCTTTATGACTGATGAAGTCATTGAGCTTCGTGAGAAGACTGGTTTTCCAGGAATGAAGATTTTGCAGTTTGCCTTCAATCCAGATGACGAAAGCATTGATAGTCCACACTTGGCACCTCATAACTCAGTAATGTATACAGGAACTCATGATAATAATACTGTTCTTGGCTGGTATAAGGATGAGATTGACGATCCGACACGGGAATACCTAGCTGTTTATACTAACCGTAAAGAATATGAAACAGTTCCTCATGCTATGCTTCGTACAATCTTTGCTTCTGTTAGCTATATGGCGATTGCAACCATGCAAGATTTACTGGAATTAGATGGTTCTGCAAGGATGAACTTGCCATCTACTATTGGTGGCAACTGGCAATGGCGTATGACAGAAGACGAACTGTCTAAAGAAGTAGAGGCAGAGTTGCTCTCTCTAACAACTATTTATCGCCGAATTAATACAAAACTTAAACCCAAAAATAATGTAAATCAGAATTCTAAAGGAGAAAAAAATGTCTAAATTACAGCAATACGTGCAAAACGCGTATCAAAAAACAATTGCTGATTGTACTAATGAAGAACTCTATACTGCTCTTTTGAACTATACAAAAGAATACAGTGCAACTAAACCTGTCAATGATTCAAAGAAGAAATTGTACTATATTTCTGCTGAGTTCCTGATTGGTAAACTTTTGTCAAACAACTTGATCAACCTCGGCCTTTATGATGATGTCAAAAAAGAATTGGCTGATGCAGGTAAAGATTTGATTGAAGTAGAAGAAGTTGAATTAGAACCATCTCTTGGTAATGGTGGTTTAGGCCGTTTGGCTGCCTGCTTCCTTGATTCAATCGCAACTCTTGGTTTAAATGGAGACGGCGTAGGTTTGAACTACCACTTTGGTCTCTTCCAACAAGTGTTAAAAAACAATGAGCAAACAACAATCCCTAACTTCTGGTTGAGTGATCAAAACTGGTTGGTAAAATCTACTCGTAGCTACCAAGTGCCTTTTGCAAACTTTACTTTAACTTCTACACTCTATGACATTGATGTACCAGGTTATAAGACAGAAAAGAAAAACCGTTTGCGCCTCTTCGATTTAGATTCTGTAGACTCTAGCTTGATTGAAGAAGGAATTGATTTTGACAAGACAGATATTGCTCGTAACTTGACTCTTTTCCTTTACCCAGATGATAGTGACAAGCAAGGTGAACTTCTTCGTATCTTCCAACAATACTTTATGGTTTCAAATGGTGCGCAATTGATCATTGATGAGGCAATCGAAAAAGGAAGCAACTTGCATGATCTTGCAGACTATGCAGTTGTACAAATCAATGATACTCACCCTTCAATGGTTATCCCTGAGTTGATCCGTCTCTTGACAGAACGTGGGTTGGAATTTGACGAAGCTGTAAACATTGTCAAGTCAATGACTGCTTATACAAACCACACTATTCTTGCAGAGGCTCTTGAAAAATGGCCGCTAGAATTCTTGGAAGAAGTTGTTCCTCATCTTGTTCCGATTATCAAGGAACTTGACAAACGTGTCAAGGAAGTTTACAAAGATCCTGCTGTCCAAATCATTGACGAAAATGACCGTGTTCATATGGCTCATATGGATATCCATTATGGATACAGTGTTAACGGGGTTGCGGCTCTCCACACTGAGATCTTGAAGAACTCAGAGTTGAAAGCTTTCTATGACATCTACCCTGAAAAATTCAACAACAAAACAAACGGTATTACTTTCCGTCGTTGGCTTATGCATGCTAACCCACGCCTTTCTCACTATTTAGATGAAATTCTTGGTAATGGTTGGCACCATGAAGCAGAAGAACTTGAAAATCTTTTGTCTTATGAAGATAAAGCTGCTGTCAAGGAAAAATTGGAAAGCATCAAAGCTCACAACAAACGTAAATTGGCTCGTCACTTGAAAGAACACCAAGGTGTGGAAATCAATCCAAACTCTATCTTTGACATCCAAATCAAGCGTCTTCACGAGTACAAACGCCAACAAATGAACGCTTTGTATGTGATTCACAAATACCTTGACATCAAGGCTGGAAACATTCCTGCTCGTCCAATTACTGTCTTCTTTGGTGGTAAAGCAGCTCCTGCTTACACAATTGCGCAAGATATTATCCACTTGATCCTTTGCTTGTCAGAAGTCATTGCAAACGACCCAGCAGTAGCTCCACACTTGCAAGTAGTCATGGTTGAAAACTACAATGTTACTGCAGCAAGCTTCCTTATCCCAGCGTGTGATATCTCAGAACAAATCTCACTTGCTTCCAAAGAAGCTTCAGGTACTGGTAACATGAAATTCATGTTGAACGGAGCCTTGACTCTTGGTACTATGGATGGTGCAAACGTGGAAATCGCTGAGTTGGTTGGCGACGAAAACATTTACATCTTCGGTGAAGATTCAGAAACTGTTATCGATCTTTATGCGAAATCTGCTTACAAATCAAGTGAATTTTACGCTCGTGAAGCTATCAAACCGTTGGTTGACTTCATCGTTAGTGATGCTGTTCTTGCAGTAGGTAAGAAAGAACGCTTGGAACGTCTTTACAACGAATTGATCAACAAAGACTGGTTCATGACTCTCCTTGACTTGGAAGACTACATCAAAGTCAAAGAGCAAATGCTTGCTGACTATGAAAACCGCGACGCATGGTTGGATAAAGTTATTGTAAACATTGCTAAAGCTGGTTTCTTCTCAGCTGACCGTACGATTCAACAATACAATGATGAAGTGTGGCATTTAGATAAATAAAAAATTCTTTTGGATAGCCCCATCAGTTAGGCCTTGATTCTGACTGATGGTTTTTTGTTTTTCGAAGGATAAAGACATGAGCTTCCTAGTTAAAGGGAGTAGGCATATAGAAAAAGAGGAAGAAATGTCGCATTTTTCTGCTGTTTTATGACCTTATATTTGATTTTATGTATAAAATTTATTTGTCGTGTTTATTATGTATGGATTGCATAAAAATTAGATGAAATATCCTTGACAGTGTTATAGAAGAATATATAATATAAAGTAAGGGATTGTGCCCAAATATAAAGGAGGAAAATGTTGTGAAAAAGATGAATAAAAAGCTCTTTCATGCATTTATGACGCTGTTGTTAATAGTATCGGTATTCATACCTCTACTAAAAACAAGTTACACAGTTAAAGCGGAAGAATTACCGTCAAACAGCTATACGATGACAACCTCTCCAACCATTAATAATAATCGGTTGGTTGATGGTGCCAAGTATGGTGAAGGAAAGTTTTATCTGAATCCGACCTACAAGTTTGATGATTCTGCCACTTTGAAGAACGGGGACTTTATGGTTTATAAAGTGCCAAAAGAGTTTAAAGTTGAGCGTGACATCACGACAGATATCTACGCCAAGGATGGAGCCACTAAAATCGCAGAACTGCAGACAAATGCTGCAACTAATTCTGCTACAGTGACCATCACTAATGAAGAATACTTCAAAAATCTGACAGAAGATCGTGAATTGACTGCTTTATTCACTGTAGTTTGGGCGGATGATGTCGAGTTAAATAAGGAATACAGCATTGATATTCCTGGTGCCGGGACATACAGATTGACTCGTATCGTACCAGATGATGATCCTACTGGTTATACCAAGTGGGGTGTCCAAGATGCTGATGATCCTAATTATGTTAACTGGCGTATTCGTATCAATCGTTACGTAAAACCTGTTACAGGAGTTAAGATTGAGGATACAATCCCTGAAGGTCAAGTCTTAGCGAGTGAAATTACTGGATATTACTTTACTGAGTGGAATAAGGCTGAGGCTCGTCCAAGACTGGATGCTTCACATGTAAATGTTACAGGTGCAAACTCTTTCACTATCACTCCAAATGGAAATGGTGACTTGAGTACACAAGGTCTATATGTTTTGTACCGTACTCGTTTGACTGCTCCAGTTGATAATACTACCAAGAAAGCTTTCAACAATGTGAAAGTGACAACATCAGATGGTGTTTATGATGTGGATGGCTTTGCCTCTCTGACAACTACTGAAGGAATTGGATCAGGTGCTCGCCCTTCTGAAGTTGAATTTGAAGTTACAAAACAACTGAATGGTGGAACATTGAAAGGTGATGAATTCATCTTCCAATTGATTGATCCAGATGGCAAAGTAGTTGAAACTGCCAAAAACAACAAAGACGGACAAGTTAAATTTAAGGCCATTAAATTTTCAACAGCTGGTACTTTCAAATACCAAATCAAAGAAGTGGATGAGAAAGAACCAGGCTATGTTTATGATAACAAGACGATTAATGCTGAAGTTACAGTAACAGATGTCTATGGAGAAAAGTTTGCAAGTGTCAAATACGACAACAAAGTATTTGTGAATTCCTACTCTGCCAAACCAACTACAGCAACTATTGAAGCAATTAAAGTTTTGAAAGGCAAAGCCCTTGAAGCTGACAAGTATGAGTTCGAGCTCAAAGAAGGCGATACAGTCGTTGGTACAGCTAAAAACAAAGCAGATGGTTCGATTAGTTTCCCAGCAATTGAGTATACTGCTGCAGGACCTCATACATATACAATTACTGAAAAAGCTGGTAATGAACCAGGTGTGACTTATGATACGGCTTCACACACAGTAACCGTAGATGTTGCGGATAATGGACGTGGTCAGCTTGAAGCAACTGTTCCAGCTGAGAAGCCAGTCTTCACCAATACTTATGCTGCAAAACCAGGTAAAAAAGTAATTGAAGCTAAAAAAGTTTTAAATGGTAAAGAACTTGAGGCCGACAAATATGAGTTCGAGCTCAAAGAAAACGACAAAGTCGTTGGTACAGCTAAGAATACTGCAGATGGTTCGATTAGTTTCCCAGAAATTGAATACACTAAGGCAGGAACTTATACTTACACTATGTCAGAAAAAGCTGGTAATGAAGCCGGTGTGACTTATGACAAAACTTCACACAAAGTAACTGTAGAGGTTGTGGACAATGGTCAAGGTCAGCTTGAAGCGACTGTTACAAGTGAAAAACCAGTCTTTGTAAACGATTATGTTGCAAAACCAGGTAAAAAAGCAATTGAAGCTAAAAAAGTTCTAAACGGTAAAGCCCTTGAAGCAGATAAGTATGAGTTTGAACTGAAAGACTCTGAAGGAAATCTTGTTGATACCGCTAAGAACAAAGCAGATGGCAGCATTACTTTCAAAGAAATTGAGTATAAAGGACCAGGTCTTCATACTTATCTCGTGTCAGAAAAAGCTGGCAAGGAAGAAAACGTTACCTACGATACAAATACTCACGAAGTAACTGTGGAGGTTGCGGATAACGGCCAAGGTCAATTGGTAGCAACTATCACTAGTGAACAACCAGTTTTCACTAACACTTATACAAAACCAGCTCCAGCTGCTGATACCATTACAATTGAAGCGACAAAAACTTTAGTTGGAAAGGAATTAGAAGCAGGTAAATATGAATTTGAATTGAAGGAAGGCGACAAAGTCATCGGCACGGCAACAAATGCTGCAGATGGAAAAGTTGTATTCCCATCAATCACATATACAGAAGCAGGTACACATACCTACACTGTTGCTGAAAAAGCTGGCAATGAAGAGAATGTTACTTACGATACGACAGTCCACACAGTAACCGTAGAGGTTGCAGACAATGGCCAAGGTAAGTTAGTATCTACAATTACTGGCAATAAACCAGCATTTGTGAATAAATACACTGCACCAACTCCACCGCCAACTCCAAATCCGCAACAACCAACTCCAGCCACTGCAACTATTCAAGCAAACAAAGTCTTGACTGGTAAAGAGCTGAAAGATGGTCAGTTTGAATTTGAGTTGACTTATCAAGGTAACGTAGTGGATACTGCCAAGAATAAAGCGGATGGCTCAGTAACCTTTAAAGCACAAAGCTTCACTTCACCAGGTAAGTATGAATACACTATTACTGAAAAAGCTGGTAATGAAGCAGGTGTGACTTATGATAAGACAGTTCACAAAGTGACTGTAGAAGTTGCTTATGATACGAATGGTAAACTTGTAGCGACCGTTACTGGTAACGGACCAACCTTTACCAATACGTATGCTGCTAAAACACCTCCAACATCATCTGAAGAAAAACCAAAACCATCAGGTGATAAGCATGAAGATCCTAAGAAGGAAGAACCTAAAAAAGAAGTGAAGAAAGAATTGCCTAAGACAGGAACAGCTGAGTTTTCAGTCTTCTCTGTTCTTGTTGGCTTCCTGCTTCTTGCAGCTTCAGTCTTCTTATATCGTACTAAAAATGTTAATTAATCTTTGGGTTTAAAAAGAAAGAGAGCGATGAAAAACCTTCATTAAAAAGGTTTGTCGCTCTCTTTTTTATTTAAAATAGTCCTAAACTATGATATTTTGATATAATGGTGACATGAGTAGAATTTTAGATAATGAACAAATGATGGATGAAGAAATGGTGGAGCGCACGCTTCGACCACAATATCTGCAGGAGTATATTGGCCAAGATAAGGTCAAGAATCAGTTGAAGATTTTTATTGAAGCAGCAAAACTAAGGGATGAGGCTTTGGATCATGCTCTTTTATTTGGCCCTCCTGGACTGGGGAAGACGACCATGGCTTTTGTGATTGCCAATGAGCTGGGTGTGAATATCAAGCAGACTTCGGGACCAGTTATTGAAAAAGCAGGAGATTTGGTTGCTATTTTAAATGATTTAGAGCCTGGTGACGTTCTTTTTATCGATGAAATACACCGTCTGCCAATGGCAGTAGAAGAAGTCCTCTACAGTGCTATGGAAGATTTTTACATCGATATCATGATTGGTTCAGGGGATGCTAATCGTAGTGTCCATCTTGATTTGCCACCATTTACCCTCATAGGTGCCACCACGCGTGCAGGAATGTTGTCCAATCCTCTGAGAGCTCGCTTTGGTATCACAGGGCACATGGAGTACTATGAAGAAGCTGATTTGACTGAGATTGTTGAGCGAACGGCAGAAATTTTTGAGATGGATATCACTCATGAAGCAGCTAAAGAACTGGCTTTGCGTAGTCGTGGTACTCCTCGAATTGCCAACCGTCTATTGAAGCGCGTTCGGGATTATGCTCAGATTATGGGTAATGGTTTGATTGATGAGACGATCACAGATCAAGCTCTTTCCATGTTAGATGTGGATCATGAAGGTTTGGACTATGTCGATCAAAAAATTCTGAGAACGATGATTGAGATGTATGGTGGTGGTCCAGTCGGTCTAGGTACCTTGTCAGTAAATATTGCTGAGGAGCGTGAAACTGTCGAAGATATGTATGAGCCTTATTTGATTCAAAAGGGCTTTATCATGAGGACGAGAACTGGTCGTGTTGCGACTAGAAAAGCCTATGAACATTTAGGTTATGAATATATGGAGAAATAGGCTTATGGAAATAGAAGAGAAAAATCTTCTAGACCTTTTCTATGATGATCAGCATCTAATGACTATTGTAAAGATTATTCGAGACTTAAATTTACAAGATAGCTGGCTGGCAGCTGGAAGTGTTAGAAATTTCATCTGGAATCATTTGACAGGTCGGGAAAAATTTGATTTTGAAACAGATATAGATGTGATATTCTTTGATCCGACAGTCTCTTATGAGGAGACGTTACAAATTGAGAAGCGCTTGAGAGAAGCTTATCCACTCTATAGCTGGGAAGTAAAGAATCAAGTTTATATGCATATTCATAGTCCTAATACTAAGCCTTATACTAGTTCACAGGACGCTATGAGTAAATATCCAGAAACCTGTACCGCTCTTGGTTTACGTTTATTAAAAAATGATGATCTTGAGTTATTCACAGCTTATGGCTTGACTGATCTTGTTAACTTTCAAGTCAAACCCACACCGCATTTTTTAGCGGATGAGGAACGGATCAAACTTTATAGAGAACGTTTGGAAAAGAAAAAATGGCAATCTAAGTGGCTTAGGTTGGACATTTATTTGCCAGAAAAAGAAACTTAAAATTGCTTTAAGATAATTTTAAGTTGGCTCGAGTATACTGTAGTCGTAAGTTAAGAATACTTAGCTTGAACTCCTAAAACTTTTCTTTTTCATAATAATCTCCCTAAAAGACCACCCAATCAGGTGGTCTTTTGCTGCTTATTGGAAGGAAGAAAAATGCTAAATTGGCAGAAAAGCGTCCAGTTTTTTTGGAGGTCAGCAACCTATTTAATGTCATTTTCTGATATAATTAAGAAGAGGTATTTCTATGAAGAAAATTGTATTTGTTTGCTTGGGCAACATCTGTCGGAGTCCGATGGCTGAGTTTGTTATGAAAAGCTTGACTGATAAATTTCATATTGAAAGTCGGGCAACTTCTAATTGGGAACATGGAAATCCAATTCACCAAGGAACTCAAGCAGCTTTGAATGAGCATGCGATTATATTTGATGTTGAAAAAACTTCTCTGCAGATGTCTGAAAAGGACTTTGCCTTCTTTGATTATATCGTTGGTATGGATGCTTCCAATGTGGCCGATTTAAAAAAGATGGCCCCTCGGAAATATCAGGATAAGATATATCAGTTTATGGATAAAAGTGTACCAGATCCTTGGTATACTAATGATTTTGATGAAACTTACCGGTTGGTTCAAGCGGGATGTGAGCGCTGGCTGGAACGTTTGGATGGATAAAAATGGATAAATTAAAAGAATTTTATAATCGCTACCAGCACTATTTGACAAGAACAAATTTTGAGATAGCTGCTGTTACACTAATTGCTTTGTCTGCGATTTTAGTTTTTACTTCTAATATTCCAGATAAAGGAGTGCTTACTCTTGATAAGGGAGCGATTAAGTATGATGGAAGTCTGGTTCATGGAAAGATGGATGGTCAAGGAACTTTGACTTTCAAAAATGGCGATAAGTACGAAGGAGATTTCAAAAATGGAATCTTTGATGGCAAGGGGAAATTTACCTCTAAGAGCGGTTGGAAGTACGAAGGTGAGTTTAGTAAAGGCCAAGCGGACGGCCAAGGCACTCTAACAACCGAGCAAAAGGTCGTTTACAAAGGAAAGTTTAAACAAGGAATTTATCAAAATGCGCATTAAATGGTTTTCATTAGTAAGGATAGCAGGTTTGCTTCTCGTTCTACTCTATCATTTCTTCCAGGGAGTGTTTCCTGGAGGCTTTATTGGGGTGGACGTTTTCTACGCATTTTCTGGATTTTTGATCACCTCACTCCTGATTGATGAATTTGCTAAACGTCAAGAAATTGATATCTTAGGATTTCTAAGACGACGTTTCTATAGAATTTTTCCGCCTCTGGTCTTTATGATTCTGATCACTCTGCCATTTACCCTCTTCATTCGCAAAGATTTTGTGGCTGGTATTGGAACGCAGATAGCGGGTGCCCTAGGTTTTGTAACAAATTTCTATGAAATTTTATCGGGCGGTAGCTACGAAAGTCAGTTTGTACCTCATTTATTTGTACATACTTGGAGTTTAGCACTTGAGGTGCATTATTATATTTTGTGGGGATTAGCAGTTTGGTTCCTAGCGAAGAAAAGTCGAAGCCTCGGCCAATTTCGGGGGATGATTTTTCTGATTTCGACAGGGATTTTCTTATTTAGTTTTCTGTCCATGTTTGTAAGTAGCTTTTTCACTAAGAATTTTTCTTCTCTTTATTTTTCAAGCTGGACACATATCTTCCCCTTCTTTGCTGGGACAGCTTTAGCTACAGTTTCGGGTGTTCAAAGTGTAGGTGCAAATTTCAAGAAACTAGAACAATCTTGGAGTATGAAGCAAACGATAGCCACTATTGGTGGTGGTTTTGCTGTCTTAATTCTTCTAACCTTCCTGCTTCGTTTTGATAATATCTTTACTTATTTAGTCGGTTTTCTCCTGGCAACGATAGCAGCCTTGGCCATGATTTTGGGAGCTCGTGTTCTCCATGAAAAGACGCCGAAGCTGGCTGAGCCAATCTGGGTCACATTTATTGCTGATACGAGTTATGGTGTTTATCTCTTCCATTGGCCTTTTTACATTATTTTCAGTCAGCTGATGGGAAATGCAGGAGCAGTATTATTAACTACTCTTCTATCCTTTGCCTTTGCAGCAGTCTCCTTCTATATTTTAGAACCTGTATTAGCTGGTAGAAAACCAGATTTGTTTGGTATTAAGCTCGATGTGAAATCAATTGCGAGACCAATTTTTTATAGTCTGATCCCTCTGGGACTCATCTGCTTCTTTATCATCTTTACTTCACCTAAGGTTGGAGCTTTTGAGGAAGACTTAATGATTAATGCTTTAAATCAAGCGGATAGTAAGATGCAATTAACTCGTAGCCAAGCGGATCAAACAACAGCTACTGATTACAATGTGGCGCCTGGAACGACCTTGATAGGTGATTCTGTAGCTTTGCGAGCTAATGACTGGTTACAAGAAGCTATTCCTGGTGTGCAATTGGATGCAGCTGTCAGCCGAAATTTGGAATCAGGTTTAGAGGTTTATCAAACAGATATTAGCAACAAGGTTCTTCTGCAAAATGTAGTCCTTGCTTTAGGAGCTAATACAGTTCCTAATTACGAAGAAGTGCTTAATAAACTGGTTGAAAAACTTCCAAAAGGACACCGTTTAATCTTAGTGACTCCATATGATGGACGAGTTGCCGGAGATGAAAATAGTGATCTAGTAAAAACTCGGCAGTACCAATTGGAATTGGCGAAGAAATATGATTATGTCTACGTAGCAGATTGGTATCAAGCAGCTATTGATAATCCTGCTATCTGGTATGGAACGGATTACGTTCACTTTGGCACTGAGTCACAAAGCATTGCTGCAGGTGGTCAATTATACGCTCAAACAATCAAGGCTACGCTTGATGAAGCTAATAAAGGTCCTGTCAAACCTTAATTTAATGATGAATATAAAGGCCCGATATTCGGGTTCTTTATATATAATATATGAAAGCGCTTACCTAATTTTTACAAGCTTCTGTGAAAATATGTAAACAAATCTATGTGAAATTAAATTATTACAAAATTTGATTTCACAAAAAAATAGAGGCAGTCGCAGCAATAAATGGAGATTGAAATATATTTCACAAACAATAATAAAAAAGTTTGTGAAATGTAAGCGAAAGTGTTTACAAAGGAAAGCAAATGGGTTATAATGAAATTGTGAAAAAATTAACAAAGGATAAATTCCTTGAAAGCTATGGAGGAAAATATGGCTGATAAAAAAACTGTGACACCTGAGGAAAAGAAACTTGCAGCTGAAAAGCATGTAGATGAGCTAATACAAAAGGCCTTGGTTGCTCTTGAAGAAATGCGCAAATTGGACCAAGAACAAATCGACTACATTGTAGCTAAGGCTTCTGTTGCAGCACTTGACGCCCATGGAGAATTGGCGCTTCATGCTTATGAAGAAACTGGCCGTGGAGTTTTTGAAGATAAGGCGACAAAAAATCTATTTGCCTGTGAACACGTTGTAAACAACATGCGTCACACGAAGACAGTTGGCGTTATTGAAGAAGATGATGTAACAGGCTTGACTTTGATTGCTGAACCAGTTGGTGTTATCTGTGGGATTACTCCAACAACCAACCCAACTTCAACTGCAATCTTTAAGTCTTTGATTTCATTGAAGACTCGTAATCCAATCGTCTTTGCTTTCCACCCATCTGCACAAGAATCATCTGCACATGCAGCTCAAATCGTTCGTGATGCAGCAATTGCAGCAGGTGCCCCTGAAAACTGTGTGCAATGGATTACCCAACCATCTATGGAAGCAACTAGCGCTCTTATGAACCATGAAGGAGTGGCTACAATCCTTGCAACTGGTGGTAACGCAATGGTGAAGGCTGCCTATTCATGCGGAAAACCAGCCCTTGGGGTAGGTGCCGGAAACGTACCAGCTTATGTTGAAAAATCAGCGAATATCCGTCAGGCAGCTCATGATATCGTGATGTCTAAGTCCTTTGACAATGGTATGGTCTGTGCATCTGAGCAAGCTGTTATCATTGACAAAGAAATTTACGATGAATTTGTAGAAGAATTCAAGTCTTACCACACTTATTTTGTAAATAAAAAAGAAAAAGCTCTTCTTGAAGAATTCTGCTTCGGTGTGAAAGCCAACAGCAAGAACTGCGCTGGTGCGAAGCTCAATGCAGATATCGTAGGTAAGCCAGCAGCTTGGATTGCAGAACAAGCAGGATTTACAGTTCCTGAAGGAACCAATATCCTTGCTGCAGAATGTAAAGAAGTTGGCGAAAAAGAGCCATTGACTCGTGAAAAATTATCTCCAGTTATTGCTGTGTTGAAATCTGATAGTCGTGAAGACGGAATTAACAAGGCTCGCCAAATGGTTGAATTTAATGGTCTTGGTCACTCAGCAGCGATCCATACTGCAGATGAAGAATTGACTAAAGAATTTGGTAAAGCAGTTAAAGCTATTCGTGTTATCTGTAACTCACCTTCTACTTTCGGTGGTATTGGGGACGTTTATAATGCCTTCTTGCCATCATTGACACTTGGATGTGGCTCTTACGGACACAACTCAGTTGGAGATAACGTCAGCGCCATCAACCTCTTGAACATCAAAAAAGTCGGAAGACGGAGAAATAACATGCAATGGATGAAACTTCCTTCAAAAACATACTTTGAACGTGACTCAATTCAATACCTTCAAAAATGTCGTGACGTTGAGCGTGTCATGATCGTTACAGACCATGCTATGGTAGAGCTTGGTTTCCTAGATCGCATCATCGAACAACTCGATCTTCGTCGTAATAAGGTTGTTTATCAAATTTTTGCAGACGTAGAACCAGATCCAGATATCACAACAGTTGAACGTGGTACAGAGATCATGCGTGCCTTCAAACCTGATACAATCATCGCACTTGGTGGTGGTTCACCAATGGACGCAGCTAAAGTAATGTGGCTCTTCTATGAACAACCAGAAGTTGACTTCCGTGACCTTGTTCAAAAATTCATGGATATTCGTAAACGTGCCTTTAAGTTCCCATTGCTTGGTAAGAAGACTAAGTTTATCGCGATCCCTACAACATCTGGTACAGGATCTGAAGTAACACCGTTTGCAGTTATCTCTGATAAGGCTAACAACCGTAAATACCCAATCGCTGACTACTCATTGACTCCTACTGTAGCCATCGTAGACCCTGCTTTGGTATTAACAGTTCCAGGATCTGTTGCTGCGGACACTGGTATGGACGTATTGACTCATGCAACAGAAGCATACGTATCTCAAATGGCCAGCGACTACACCGATGGTCTTGCCCTTCAAGCAATCAAACTTGTTTTTGAAAATCTTGAAAGCTCTGTGAAGAATGCAGATTTCCATTCACGTGAAAAGATGCATAATGCTTCAACTATTGCTGGTATGGCTTTCGCCAATGCTTTCTTGGGTATTTCTCACTCAATGGCTCATAAGATTGGTGCGCAATTCCATACAATCCACGGTCGTACAAATGCTATCTTGCTGCCATACGTAATCCGTTACAATGGTACACGTCCAGCTAAGACAGCGACATGGCCTAAGTACAACTACTACCGTGCTGATGAAAAATACCAAGATATCGCTCGCATGCTTGGCTTACCGGCTTCAACTCCAGAAGAAGGTGTGGAATCTTACGCAAAAGCTGTCTACGAACTTGGTGAGCGCGTTGGTATCCAAATGAACTTCAAGGCTCAAGGAATTGATGAAAAAGAATGGAAGAAACATTCTCGTGAATTGGCCTTCCTTGCCTATGAAGACCAATGTTCTCCAGCTAACCCACGTCTTCCAATGGTTGACCATATGCAAGAAATCATTGAAGATTCTTACTACGGTTACAAAGAACGTCCAGGACGTCGTAAATAAGTACATGGCTGAAGGAGTGAAAAACTCCTGTAAAGATCATAAAAAAATCCCTCGCTCGCATGAGTGAGGGATTTTCGTATATTGATCAGCAAAAGAGTTTCAATATTCCCCAAAAGGGCTTTATGGAATGATAACAATAAGCAGATCTTATCTAGATTTTGGCCCCTTGTTTGGTAGTTTGTAGACAGTTTTGCTTGTTGAAAAGTTGAGAATAGGATGATTTTATCTGAATGGAGTAACTTCTTTTATCCTGGTTAATGAATTTAAAAACCAGATGAGTTCATATTGCTCATCTGGTTTGTTTAGATTAATAGGCTGGCTTTTGATTGGCAAACATCAACTGAAATGGTGTTTGGATCAAATCCAGCAGTAGTTTACTGTATGTCTTTGGACACAGGCTTTCTTTTATGTTCCCTATTTCGTCTGAATTCGTACCTTAGACAGAAAAATAGGATAGTTGGAACTAATAGATTAGGAAGGTTGCCAATTTTCAGAACATGCATATCGTTTAATACATAAAAAATGACATAGACAAGATACAAGACAGTTATAACTATTTCTTTTTTAGATAACATAATGGTCTATTTTTTTCGTCTAGCTAAGTCACTACCAATAACATATGCAGCAGCGAAAATTCCGACTAAAACTCCTAAATCACCACCTTGGATTTCTGCCAAGCTTGTCTCAGTTAGTGTTTCATATTTATCAATGCTATTGAAATTACTCATGTTATTCTCCTTTTATATAAGTATAGGGTTTTAGCGGTTAATTAAATAACCTAGGCTTAGTCCAGATAGAGCTGCTACTCCAATTTTCCATACAGCAATACCCGCAATAGTAGCAGTGAAGAATTCTCCCCCTTCCACATTCATCAATTCATCTTCAGTTAGGGCTAGGTAGTGGTTTTCAATTGTTGTCATATTTTCCATTGTATATTCTCCTTTATTATATAGGTTGCCAACTGTTAAGTTGGTAGAAGTGAAGCTAGCTTTAGGACTAGCGGTTGAGCCTTATCTCATCTATGGTCTAGAGAATGAGAAGTGCAAATCTAGAGGACCGTCGATTTCCTGAAGGGGCTTGGCGTCTAAAAAACCATAAGGCAGGCATGGCAACTCCGCCACTTGTTTCTTCTAACTCTTGTTTGGTTAGTTCTTTGAATTCTTTCATTATTATCTCCAATCTTTTAGATTTTGAAAAATAGAGGCCAGAAAAGTGGTAATAAAAACATCTTGCTACTCCTTTACAGTTTGTTAAGCGATTTTGCTTACACTTAACTATTCGCAGGAAGATGAGAAAAATGAAAAAGAAAGTAAAAAAATTTAAATATCTTATTTGAGCTTTGTTATGTATAGAAAGTAAGGCAAGAAGATAAACATAAAAATTTTCAAGTAGCCTCAAAGAATAGATGTTATCAACCATGCTACTATATAGGATTTTACGATTATCAGGTTCTTTTCGTTTTTCCAAAAAATATTGAAATGTTTAAAGGGATTTATGAATATGTGGTTTGGGTTCTGATGAATTAGTCATTAAATGGTAATACAGAAGGATTGAAGAGAAAGTACTTTCTAAAAATAAAAACATATTGAAACTAATTGCAATAAATGTTAAGATAATGAATGTAAGGGCTTACAAATAATGAGTAAGGAGGATAGGAATCAAATGGAAGAGTTGAGACATAAGTTAATTGTGTCGTGTCAGGCTCTACCAAACGAACCATTACATAGCGACTTTATCATGGCTCGTATGGCAGTGGCGGCCAAAGAAGGAGGTGCTAGCGGAATTCGGGCTAACTCGGTTATAGACATCAAGGCGATTAAAGAAGCGGTGGATTTGCCAGTTATTGGGATTATCAAGAGAGATTATCCAGACGCTCAAGCTTTTATTACACCAACTATGGTGGAAGTAGATGAGCTGATGGAAGCCCATCCGGAGATTATCGCTTTAGATGCGACAAATTCTAGTAGACCTCAAGGAGAGAGTTTAAAAGCATTTTTCCAGAAAGTGAAAGAAAAATATCCTCAGCAGCTTTTGATGGCTGATTGTTCAACTCTTGACGAGATGCTGGAAGCTGATCGAATGGGATTTGATTTTATCGGAACAACCTTGGTGGGCTATACTAGTCAGAGCCAGGGAGATAAGATTGAAGCCAATGACTTTGAAATCATCCGAAAAGCTTTAGCTGAGATTCAGCACCCTCTGATTGCTGAGGGGAATATTGATAGCCCTGAAAAGGTGAAAAGGGTTCTAGAGCTGGGAGCCTTTAGTGTGGTAGTTGGATCTGCCATTACACGGCCGCAGCTGATTACAAGGAAGTTTGCAGACGCAACGAAAGAATAGAAAAGAGGAAGAATATGTCAAAATTAGAAAAATATGAAGGTGTCATTCCAGCTTTTTATGCTTGTTATGATGAAGCAGGGGAAGTAAGCCCAGAACGTGTTCGCGCTTTGACTCAGTACTTTATTGATAAGGGAGTTAAGGGTGTCTATGTTAATGGTTCTTCTGGTGAGTGTATTTACCTCAGTGTAGCAGACCGGAAATTAATTTTAGAAAATGTCATGGAAGTGGCTAAGGGTAAACTGACAGTTATCGCCCATGTAGCTTGCAACAACACTAAGGACAGTGTGGAACTGGCTAAGCATGCTGAAAGTTTGGGTGTTGATGCCATCGCTGCTATTCCTCCTATTTACTTCCGTTTGCCGGACTATTCTATCGCTAAGTACTGGAACGATATGAGTGCAGCGGCTCCGAATACTGACTTTGTCATCTACAATATTCCGCAGCTGTCTGGGACAACCCTGACACCAGCCCTCTATGCAGAAATGCGTAAAAATCCACGAGTTATTGGGGTTAAAAATTCTTCTATGCCGACTCAAGACATTCAAATCTTTGTCGCAGAAGGTGGGGAAGATCATATTGTCTTTAATGGTCCAGACGAACAGTTTATCAGCGGTCGAGTTATTGGTGCTAAGGCCGGAATTGGTGGAACCTATGCTGTGATGCCTGACCTCTTCCTGAAGCTTAACCAGCTCATCATTGACAAAGACCTGGATCGTGCTAAAGAACTGCAACATGCGATTAATAGTGTGATTTATAAGATGGTCAGCGGTCGAGCAAATCTCTATGCTGTTATGAAAGAAATTCTTCGTCTCAATGAAGACTTGGATATTGGTTCTGTTCGAGCACCGTTAGAGCCTCTATCTGAGGGAGACTATGCGATTGCTAAAGAAGCAGCCGCTATGATTAAGCAGGTAAGAGAAGACTTCTTGTAATATAAAGAGTGTGACACTAGAGTCTAGGGCAGTCTAAGCCTGCCCACCCCACGCTCTGGGGATGAATAATAATGGAGAAATTCTATGGGAAATGTTGGTTTTACCACAATCGATATGATTATTCTGATTGTGTATTTACTAGTTGTTCTGGTAGCTGGTTTGCTGTTCTCGAAAAAGGAGATGCAGGGTAAAGAGTTCTTTAAAGGTGATGGAACGGTGCCTTGGTATGTAACATCTGTTTCCATTTTTGCTACATTGCTAAGTCCGATTTCCTTTATGACACTGGCAGGGAACTCTTATGCAGGGACTTGGCTGCTCTGGTTTGCCCAGTTGGGTATGATTTTTGCCATTCCAGTGGCTATTCGTTTCTTCTTGCCGATTTATGCACGTCTGGATATTGATACAGCCTATGACTACCTGCAAAAACGATTTGGTTCTAAGGCCTTGCGGGCTTTGTCAGCTGTCTTCTTCATCATCTATCAAATCGGCCGCATGTCCATCATTATGTATCTACCTTCAGTGGCTCTGGCTACTCTGACGAAGATTGATGTCAATATCTTGATTATCGCGATGGGTGCGATTGCCATTGTTTACTCCTATACTGGCGGGGTCAAGTCAGTTCTCTGGACAGACTTTATCCAAGGTTCAGTACTCTTGATTGGTACAGTTGTAGGGCTTTTCTTCCTGATTGCTAATCTAAAGGGTGGCTTTGGCGATATTGCTAGTGAGCTGGCCAGTGGTAAATTTATCTCAGGAAAAGAAACTATTTTCAATCCTAACTTGCTGAAAGATTCTATTTTCCTAATTATCTTGGGCTCTGGTATCAATACTTTGTCCTCTTATGTATCTTCGCAAGATATCGTTCAGCGCTTTACAACAACTCAGAATGTGAAGAAACTCAATAAAATGATGTTTACGAATGGAGTTTTATCAATCTTTATCGCCTCTGTCTTTTATCTGATTGGTACAGGTTTATACGTCTATTATCAAGTACAGCATCCAGGTAGCGAGGGTAGCTCTATTCCTCAAGACCAAATCTTCACGTACTTTATTGCTTATGGTCTTCCAGTTGGAGTGACCGGTGTTCTGATTGCGGCAATTTATGCAGCAGCTCAGTCTACTATTTCTACAGGTCTTAATTCTGTGGCGACTTCTTGGACTCTGGATATTCAAGATGTTGTGTCCAGCAATCTGGACGACAAGAAACGGACTAAAATTGCTCAATATGTTTCTCTGGGTGTAGGAATCTTCTCCACAGTAGTTTCAATCGTGATGGCTCATACTGGTATCTCTTCAGCCTATGTCTGGTTCAATGGCTTTATGGGTTTGGTGCTGGGTGTCTTGGGAGGAATCTTTATTCTGGGAATCTTTACTAAACGTGCCAACCTCAAGGGAGCTTATGCGGCTATGATCGCTTCCAGTATTGTCCTGCTAGTCATTAAGTACGCTCTGCCAGCAGAAGCGGTGAGTATCTGGGCTTATTCATTGATTTCAATTGTTGTTTCTTTGGTTGTAGGCTATGTGGTTTCCGTCTTAACTGGAGGCAAGGCTGCGCCAGAGAATACAACAGTTTACGATATTGCAAGCATTCACGCAGATAAATCTTGGGAGGTACGTCACTAATGGAACTAGTTCAATATAAAGGAGCAGCTGTTGAGAGAGACATTCAGCATCTTGCCTTAAAAAAAGTCTTAGAATTTTTAAAGATTCATGATGTAAGCCAAGATAAAAAGGGCAACCATCCTGTGTCTGATGATTTCTTTTACAATGTCATTGAAATGACGACTACGACCGACGATGAACGGGTCTGGGAAAGTCATAGGGAATTTTACGATGTGCATCTGATTTTTGAAGGAAAGGAGCGCATCCACTATAACTTTTTGTCCAATATGAAAGAAGGGGATTATGATGCAGAAGGAGACTGGCAGCAGATGTCCGGCCCAGCTTTGTTTGACCTGATATTTACTCCTGGCAGTCTGCTCTTGCTGGATCCTAATGACGCCCATAAGACTGGACTGATAGCTGAAGAAGCAGGCCCCATCCGTAAGGTTGTTTTTAAAGTGAAAATTGTATAAAAGGCTGCGGGCGGGATGAGAAAGACGTATTGTTCTTAACATGCTGCCCCCAGCTTTTTTGTCAGCTTTGAACTTTATTTTCTGCTGGAGAATTCTAGCAAGGAAGGGTTGGAATTACTTTTGAGAAAGTGGTAGAATAAAGAAAATAGTTGCAGGAGGAGAAAGTCTGATGGTTTCTTTGGAAAAAAACATTTTGCCAGTGATTGAGTCTGTATACGGTAGTCTGACACACCTGGAAAAGAAGATTGCAGATTATTTTCTGTCTGCTGAGGCGCTGACAGCTGATCTATCGGCTCAGGCTGTGTCTCAGAGACTCTATGTCTCTGTGCCTTCTCTGACTCGCTTCGCTAAAAAATGTGGCTTTTCAGGTTATCGGCAGTTTATCTTTGAATTTCAGGAATCCAGTTCAGAAAGTAAAAATGTTAGTCGGGATTTGACCAGAAATGTCTTGTCTGATTATGGCGAATTGCTCAATAAGACTTTTTCCTTGATTGATGAAGAACAGTTCCTGCGCGTGGGGGATATGCTCAACAATGCTGGTCGAGTCTATATCTATGGGCAGGGAAGTTCAGGCTTGGTAGCTCGAGAAATGGAATTTCGCTTCATGCGGTTAGGAATGGTTTGTAAGGCCATTACGGACGACCATATGATTCGGATGAATAGGGTTATGCTGAATCCAGACTGTCTAGTTATTGGTATTTCCATATCTGGTGAGACTAAAATTATCACGCAGGCTATTCAGAATGCCAAAAAAGTCGGAGCCAAGACTGTGCTGGTAACTTCCAATAACAGCGACGACTTAAGGCAACAGTGTGATGAACTGGTCCTAGTAGCTGTCAAGAAGCACTTGGCACAGGGCAATAATATCTCTCCTCAGTTTCCGGTTTTAGTTGTGATGGATATTTTCTATGCCTATTATATGGATTTAGACCGAGATCATCGCAGCCAAATCTTTACAAATACACTTTCAGCTTTAGAAGAAAATCAAGAAGATAAGGAGCATGAATCGTGAATATTGTTGGAATAGATATCGGTGGGACAACCATTAAAGCAGATCTCTATCAGTCTGATGGACGTAGTCTAAATCAATTTCGAGAAGTTACTACTGAGATCGATTTTGAAAAGAAAACGAATCAGATTTTAGAGCAGGTTTGCCAGTTAATAGCATTTTATAAGGAGAAGTTTGAGCTAGATGGAGTAGCGATTTCATCTGCTGGTGTAGTTGACAGCCAGGCTGGGAAAATCAGTTACGCCGGTTATACCATTCCAGGCTATATTGGAACGGATTTCCGTAGTCGGATTTTAAAAGAATTTGGTTTACCGATTGCGATTGAAAATGATGTTAATTGCGCTGCTCTAGGTGAGGCTTGGCTAGGCGCTGCCAAAGGTCATGCTTCTGCAGTTATGATTACTGTTGGTACAGGCATTGGCGGCGGCATTATCAATGATGGAAAGATTGTCAATGGATCCACTTATACTGCTGGTGAGGTAGGCTATCTGCCCATGGAAGATGGACAGGACTGGCAATCCCTGGCCTCAACAACTGCCTTGTTGGCATTATACAGCCAAAAGACAGGCGAGCAGGGCCATACTGGGCGTAGTTTTTTTGCGGCGGTAGACCAAGGAGATAAGCTGGCGCAGGAAACACTTGATATATTCTTGGGTCGCCTAGCTAAAGGTCTTTTAACCCTGTCCTATATTCTAAATCCAGAGGTGTTGATTGTCGGTGGCGGGATATTAGCTAGATCTGAGCTTATTCTGCCACGTCTTGAAAATTTGATGAAGCAGCAAGTAGTAGATCAGCGCTTTTTGCCTAGAGAGTTGGCGGCAGCAGCCCTAGGGAATGAAGCCGGACGATTAGGCGCTGTTCGACATTTTCTGAATCAGGAGAAAAACTCTGTTTGAAAAAGATGTTTTCAGAAAGAATATGTTATAATTTATGCAAGTACGAAGCAGTATTCCAGAAGATAACCTTGCCAGATGGTTGGCTAGTCGGTCAGGAATGCAGATTTTAAAATCCGTTTTCGAAGGTTTTTGAAAACGAGGGGGTGAATAGATGGCCAATGAAACACTTGAAAAAATGCAGGAAATTGAAACTGCTGCAGAAGAAGTTTTGATGGGCTACAGGAAGCAGGCTCAGGAGCTGCGACAGCAAGTAGATGAAAATCTCAGACGACTGGGTCTGACCTATGATGATGAAACGCAGAAGTTGGCAGAAGAATTAACAGCGAGTTCCCAGCAAAAGTTGGTGCTCCTGCAGCAAGACTTGGAGCAGACAACCCAGCAAAATGAGGACAAGGTTGAGGCTGCGCTGACAGACAAAAAAGCAGACTTGGCGCGAGCCATTGTAGAGAAGGTGGTAGAAGCCTATGGCCATTAGTCAAATGCGGCAACTGTCTCTGCTCCTGCCCAAGGAACTGCTAGACCAGCTTCTCTTTTACCTACAGGGTTTAGAGTCGGTTCAGATTCATGATTTGCGGCAGGAAGAGGATTGGCAGGCAGCCTTTGAACAGGATTTAGTCGGTCGGCCGGATCGGCAGCTATCTCGGCAGGATTTGCTCAGTCGTCAGGAAAAACTGGAGAGACTGATTGCAGATCTGGAGCCCTTTATGCCCAAAAAGAAACTGCTGGAAGCCTTAAAAGAAGAGCCTTTGGAGCTGTCCTTTGCTGCTTTAGAGCAGGCAGGGAAGGCTCGCGATGAGGGGGCGTTGCTGGAAGGAATCAGTAAGCAACTCAAGGTCTTGCAAGAGGCCAAGGAACAGATAGAAGCAGACCGTTTGGAAGTGGCTGCGCTGGAGAAGTGGGAGCCGCTGGAGCTAACACCGCAAGCAGCTGCGACTTTCAGTCATCTGGGAGCTTTGATTGGGACGATTCCTAATACCGACGACGATGCTCTGCGCCTGACCCTGAGAGCACATCCCGACCTGAAGTTTCAGGAAGTCTTTACTGATGATACAGAGCATGGGGTTCTTATTTTTTACAAGACAGGCTCTCTGGAAGATGTTCGCAAAATCTT
The DNA here is from genome assembly GCF_000161955.2 of Streptococcus sp. 2_1_36FAA. Taxonomy (NCBI): domain Bacteria; kingdom Bacillati; phylum Bacillota; class Bacilli; order Lactobacillales; family Streptococcaceae; genus Streptococcus; species Streptococcus sp. 2_1_36FAA. Next base: position 507,022 of record NZ_KI391976.1, on the reverse strand, counting down.
GAAAGAGTATGGCTTTAAGCCTTTTGAGTACGACCATGCGGAACTGCCTGCTGAGCGGGTAGCCCAGCTCAAGGCCAACATTCGACAGCAGAAGGCAGTGGCAGATGCTATGACCAAGAGTCTGGCAGCTTCCAAGAATGAGTTGGACCAGCTCAAGGTTCAGCTTGATTATCTCTGCAATCTCTCCTCCCGTCAAGAAAGTAAAAATCAGTTAGCCAGTACGCAAAATCTGGCAGCCTTGGAAGGCTGGATCGAAAGCAATCAAGTGCAAGCTCTTGAGACTTGCTTGACAGAGCAGTTTGGCCAGAGCATTCTCATTCAGGTCAGAGAGATTCGAGAGGACGAGGAAGATAAGGTTCCAACAAAGCTTAAAAACAATGCATTGGTGGAGCCCTTCGAGCTAGTGACGGAGATGTATTCCCTGCCTAAGTATGGTGACAAGGATCCAACCCCTGTCGTTTCCCTCTTCTATTTTGTATTCTTTGGCATGATGGTCGCTGACATCGGCTACGGCCTTTTACTCTTTGTAGGCACCAGTCTGGCGCTGCACTTCTTGCATGTTAAGCCGGGACTGGCTAAGAATCTACGATTCTTCCGCCTGCTGGGTGTGGCAGTCATCATTTGGGGACTGGTTTATGGTTCTTTCTTTGGCTTTGAACTGCCCTTCGCTCTGATTAGCACCAGCTCCGATGCCATGACGATTCTGGTTATTTCGGTTGTCTTTGGTTTTGTTACGGTGCTGGCGGGCCTCTTCCTCAGCGGTCTGAAAAATATCCGCCTCAAGGATTATGCAGAAGCTTATAATGCAGGCTTTGCTTGGGTGCTGATTTTGCTGGGGCTGCTACTCTTGGCCTTGGGAAATTTCTTCCCATCCTTGGCCTTTGCTGCAACGATTGGTCAGTGGCTGGCTATCATCAATGCTCTGGGCATACTGGCAGTATCCATTGTCAGTGCTAAGAGCTTGGCAGGATTGGGGTCAGGTCTCTTTAATCTTTACAATGTCAGCGGTTATGTAGGAGATCTTGTCAGCTTTACGCGGCTGATGGCTCTGGGGCTTTCAGGAGCCAGCATTGGCTCGGCCTTTAACTTGATTGTCAGCCTCTTTCCACCTGTCGCTCGCTTTAGCATCGGCATTCTGCTCTTTATTGCCCTGCATTTGGTCAATATGTTTCTATCTTTTCTGTCCGGTTATGTACACGGAGCGCGTTTGATTTTCGTGGAATTCTTCGGGAAATTCTACGACGGAGGCGGTAAGCCTTTCACTCCGCTCAAGCCTAGTGAGAAATACGTTCAGCAAAGTAAGAAATAAAGATTAGACACTATGGTAATAGATGAGAAGCTCATCTTTAGAAAAACACTTTCTAAAACATCAAAACAAGTATCATTCATTTAACTAGCTGTTGGTTTTACGACAATTACAGCATTTTCATAGGAGTAAATCATGGAACATTTAGCATCATATTTTGGAACATACGGCGGCGCCTTTTTTGCAGGTCTGGGAGTAGCTTTGGCGGTCTTTCTCAGCGGAATGGGCTCAGCTCTGGGTGTTGGAAGCACAGGTCAGGCAGCAGTAGCCCTCTTGAAAGAACAGCCGGAAAAATTCGCTCAAGCTCTGATCTTACAGCTTTTGCCAGGTACCCAAGGTCTCTACGGCTTTGTTATCGGGATTACCGTCTTCTTTAATATCAAGCCAGAATTGGCTCTGCAATCAGGCGTAGCTTATTTCCTAGCTGCTTTGCCAGTTGCCATTGTCGGTTACTTTTCAGCCAAGCATCAAGGACGAGTGGCGACAGCTGGTATTCAGATTTTGGCCAAGCGTCCGGAAGAGGTCATGAAAGGGGTAATACTCGCGGCCATGGTTGAAACCTACGCCATCTTGGCCTTCGTTGTTTCCTTCATCATGGTTCTGAATGTGAAGTAAGGAGGCTTTTATGTCTGACATATCAGATCTCAAAGCTTCTGTCTTGGAGCAGGCTCACGAGAAGGGGCGTCTGCTTTTGGCCGAGGCTACTGAGAAAATAGAACAGGAAGCCAAGGAACGTGAGGCCCAGCTGGTTCGGCAAAAGCTTGGACAGCGGGAGCAGCAGCTGAAAGAAATCAGCCGGCGTAGTCAGCGCGATATTCAGCAGCTGGAAAATCAAAAGCGCCAGTCTACTCTGGTCATCAAGCAGCGGGTTCTCAGAGAGCTTTTTGAGGAAGCCTATGCTCAGATGTCGGCTTGGTCACTAGCTGAAGAAGAGCATTTTCTAAAGAGTGTCCTGGCCAAATATCCAGAGGAAGAATTGACACTGACTTTCGGTGCTCTATCAGCTGAGAAATTTAACTCCAGCCAGTTGGAAGGCTTGAAAAAGGTCTTTCCGCAAGTGCATTTTTCAGACCAGTTTATAGCCGATCAAGCAGGCTTTGTGCTGAGCCAAGGACGGGTGGATGATAGTTATCTCTATCGTGACTTGTTGGACTCAGTCTGGCAGGAGGAAAGCTACCGTCTGGCTCAGGATATTTTCAAAGACCAGGCAGAATAGGAGGCGGACCATGAGTGAAACAAGCTTCTCTCAAGTCAATACAGCCATTAGTGTGCAGGAGGCTTCCTTTTTGACGCCCCAGCAATATGAACAGTTGCTGCAGGCTGACGATGCTGACAGCAGTTCAGCTCTTCTGCAGGGAACGGTCTATGCCATGGATGCTGAAGCGATTAAGGATCTCAATGCCATTGAGCAAGTACTGATGAAGCATTTGTATTCCGTTTATAATTGGGCGCTTGAGATTAGTCCAAGTAAGGAGTTAGTGGAGATTTTCACGCTCCGCTATACTTACCACAACCTCAAAGTTTTTCTCAAGGGTCGGGCGACAGGTCAGTCCCTGGAGCATTTGCTGATGCCGGTGGGGACCTATTCTCTGGAGGTTTTAGAGCACCTAGTTATGGCTTTTTCGGCTGAGTATTGTCCAGATTTCATGCTGGATGAGGTGCTTGCGACCTGGCAGGAATACCAGGATTATCAGGATGTGCGCGTGCTGGAGATTGGCATGGACATGGCTTATTTCCAGCATCTCAAGCGCCTGACACAGGAATTGGAAGATGACTATCTGCTGCAGCTGGTGAATCTGACCATTGATTTTTACAATGCCATCACCGTTAAGCGGGCTGTTGGCTTGGAGAAACCGCGCAGCTTTATGAGGCAGCTCCTGTCTGATGAAGGGAGCCTCTCTGCTGCCAACTGGATTGCCATGGCAGAGCAGGGGGATTTCTTGACTTGGTTTAGCCAGGTCAATCCCTGCGGTTACGATCTGGAACTTCGCGCCTATGAGGAAAAAATGCGGAACCAGACCTTGACGACAGTAGAGTTAGAATATCTAACGGACCTCTTGCAGGCTAAGTTGCTGGCGGCTGGTCAGTTTGAGACAGATGGTCCGCTCCCTTTGGCCCGCTATTTGCTGGGTAAGGAGCTGGAAGTCAAGAATCTGCGGTTGATTTTGACCGGAATGGATAATCAGCTGCCAGTAGAGCTTATCAGAGAAAGGATGCGACCGATTTATGGACAAGACTAGCTACAAGATTGCTGTCGTGGGAAATCGCGATACTATTCTCCCATTTAAGCTGATTGGTTTTCAGACCTTTCCAGTAAAAGAAGCTCAGGAGACGGTCAATACCCTGCGTCGGCTCGCTCGCGAAGATTTCGGTATTATCTATCTGACGGAGGATATGGCTGCGGATATTCCAGAAACCCTGGCCTACTATGACCAGCTGGAGATTCCTGCTCTTGTGCTTATTCCTACCCATAAGGGGAGCACGGGACTGGCTCTTTCGCGGATTCATGAAAATGTCGAAAAGGCTGTCGGACAAGATATATTGTGAGGTTTTTATGCGAATGAATGAACTAGGCCAACCCATTGGGGATGCTCTACTGGATTTTCAGCCGGGGGACTTGCCCAATCTGGAGCGAATCGAAGGCCAGTATGTTATTATCGAGCGTTTGTCCAAGGATAAGCATGGGACGGATTTGTATGAAGTGTATGGTCCGGATTCTCCTGTGGATATGTGGACCTATCTCTTTCAAACTCCTGCCCAAAGTCAGGCAGAATGGTCACAGAAGCTAGATCTGATGCTGGCAGCACAGGACCGTTTTCACTATGCGATTGTGGACAAGGAGAGCGGTAAAGCTCTAGGAACTTTTGCCTTGATGAGGATTGACAGAAATAACCGTGTCATTGAAGTGGGAGCTGTGACCTATTCGCCTAAGCTGAAGCGCACCAGACTGGCTACAGAAGCCCAGTACTTACTGGCACGCTATGTCTTTGAAGAGCTGGAGTATCGTCGCTATGAATGGAAATGCGACTCCCTCAATCAGCCTTCAAGGCGAGCAGCAGAGCGGCTTGGTTTCACTTATGAAGGTAGGTTTCGTCAGGCTATTGTCTATAAGGGGCGCAACCGAGATACGGACTGGCTGTCTATGATTGACACGGATTGGCCGGCCGTCAAGAGTCGTCTAGAAAAATGGCTTAGCCCAGACAATTTTGACGTAAACGGTCAGCAAATAAAAGCCTTATCTGATTTTTAAAATAAAAAGAAACAATACTTGCCCTAGAGTTAGCTAAGAAAGATTTTAAATTCGCGGCAAGAATCAAATAATACTCTTTGAAAATGAAATTCAAACTAGGTCCGTATCTAACTTAGTTTAAGCTTCGATTTTTATTGAGAAGCAAGAAAAATCTCCCAAGAATGGAGGAAGATTGTGAGTCAAGGAAAGATTATCAAAGTTTCTGGTCCTCTGGTGCTGGCATCAGGGATGCAGGAAGCGAATATTCAGGATATCTGCCGAGTTGGCGATTTGGGGCTGATCGGTGAAATTATTGAAATGCGGCGGGACCAAGCCTCTATACAGGTTTATGAGGAAACTTCTGGCTTGGGTCCGGGAGAGCCGGTCATCACGACTGGAAGTCCTCTGTCCGTTGAGCTGGGACCAGGTCTGATTTCTCAGATGTTTGACGGGATTCAGCGGCCTTTGGAGCGTTTCCAAACCATCACGAAGAGTGACTTCCTCGTCCGCGGTGTCCAACTGCCAAATCTAGACCGAGAGACTAAATGGGACTTTGTTCCAAGTCTGTCTGTCGGAGATACAGTTGAGGCTGGCGATATTCTGGGAACAGTGCAGGAGACCAATCTGGTGGAGCACCGCATCATGGTGCCGGTCGGCGTCAGTGGACGCTTGGCTAATATCTCAGCTGGCAGTTTCACTGTTGAAGAAACTGTTTACGAGATTGAGCAGGCGGATGGGTCTGTCTTTAAAGGGACTCTCATGCAAAAATGGCCGGTCCGTCGTGGGCGACCTTTTGCTCAGAAGCTGATTCCAGTTGAGCCTTTGGTGACGGGTCAGCGGGTCATTGATACCTTCTTCCCAGTGACCAAAGGCGGAGCAGCAGCCGTACCAGGACCATTCGGGGCTGGTAAGACTGTGGTTCAGCACCAGGTGGCGAAGTTTGCCAATGTTGACATCGTTATCTATGTCGGCTGCGGTGAGCGTGGCAATGAGATGACCGATGTACTCAATGAATTTCCAGAACTGATTGACCCATCAACTGGCCAATCCATCATGCAGCGGACGGTGCTGATTGCAAACACCTCCAATATGCCAGTAGCGGCTCGGGAGGCATCGATTTACACAGGGATTACGATCGCAGAATACTTCCGTGACATGGGCTATTCCGTGGCCATCATGGCGGACTCCACCTCTCGCTGGGCAGAAGCCCTGCGGGAAATGTCCGGCCGTCTGGAAGAAATGCCAGGTGACGAAGGCTATCCAGCCTATCTTGGCAGCCGGATTGCTGAGTATTACGAGCGGGCTGGCCGGGTCAAGACGCTCGGTTCAACTGCGCGCGAAGGCTCTATAACCGCTATCGGAGCCGTATCACCTCCAGGTGGAGATATTTCTGAGCCAGTAACGCAAAATACCCTGCGGATTGTCAAGGTCTTCTGGGGCTTGGATGCACAGCTGGCTCAACGCCGGCATTTCCCAGCTATCAACTGGTTGAGCTCTTACTCGCTCTATCTAGACGAAGTGGGAGCATATATCGACCAGCATGAGAAGATTGCTTGGGCAGAAAAGGTGACCAAGGCCATGAATATCCTGCAAAAGGAAAGTGAACTGCAGGAAATCGTGCGTTTGGTGGGCTTGGATTCCTTGTCTGAAAAGGACCGGCTGACCATGAATGCAGCCAAGATGATCCGCGAGGACTACCTGCAGCAGAATGCCTTTGATGATGTGGACACCTATACTTCTTTCAAAAAGCAGGTGGCTTTATTGAGCAATATCCTGACCTTCGATGCGGAGGCCAATCGTGCCTTGGAGCTGGGAGCTTATTTCCGGGAAATCATGGAAGGAACGGTGGAGCTGCGTGACCGAATTGCCCGCAGCAAGTTTATACATGAAGACCAGCTAGAAAAAATCCAAGCCCTCAGTCAGACTATCGAGGAAACCCTGCACCAGATTCTTGCCCAAGGAGGACTAGACAATGAGCGTCATTAAAGAATACCGCACCGTCAGTGAAGTTGTCGGCCCTCTGATGATTGTCGACCAAGTCGCTGGCGTGCATTTCAATGAATTGGTAGAAATCCAGCTACATGACGGTAGCAAGCGTCAGGGCCAGGTCCTGGAAGTCCAGGAAGACAAGGCTATGGTCCAGCTTTTTGAGGGATCTAGCGGTATCAATCTGGAAAAAGCCAAGGTCCGCTTTACTGGCCGTCCGCTAGAGCTGCCAGTGTCAGAAGACATGGTGGGCAGGATTTTCAATGGGATGGGCAAGCCGATTGATGGTGGCCCAGCTATCCTGCCAGAAAAATATCTGGATATTGACGGTCAAGCCATCAATCCAGTAGCTCGCGATTATCCAGATGAGTTTATACAGACCGGTATTTCAGCCATCGACCACCTCAATACTTTGGTTCGGGGACAAAAATTGCCAGTATTCTCTGGCTCTGGTCTGCCCCACAAGGAATTAGCAGCTCAAATCGCCCGTCAGGCGACCGTGCTTAACTCCGATGAAAACTTCGCCGTGGTCTTTGCTGCCATGGGGATTACCTTTGAAGAAGCCGAGTTCTTTATGAATGACCTCCGGGAGACAGGAGCCATTGACCGCTCGGTGCTCTTTATCAATCTAGCTAATGACCCAGCTATTGAGCGGATTGCGACGCCACGGATTGCCTTGACAGCAGCCGAGTATCTGGCTTATGAAAAGGACATGCACGTTCTGGTTATCATGACTGACATGACTAACTACTGTGAAGCCCTGCGGGAAGTTTCCGCAGCTCGGCGTGAAGTGCCGGGCCGCCGTGGGTATCCGGGTTACCTCTATACTAACCTGTCCACCCTTTATGAGCGGGCTGGTCGTCTAGTTGGCAAGAAAGGCTCGGTGACGCAGATTCCGATCCTGTCTATGCCAGAGGATGACATTACTCATCCGATTCCAGACTTGACAGGTTATATTACGGAAGGTCAGATTATCCTTTCACGCGACCTTTACAACAGCGGCTATCGTCCGCCCATCAATGTCCTGCCATCTCTATCTCGTCTCAAGGACAAGGGTTCAGGTGAGGGCAAGACCAGAGGTGACCATGCCGCAACTATGAACCAGCTATTTGCTGCCTATGCGCAAGGTAAGCAGGCCAAGGAACTAGCTGTCGTTCTGGGGGAATCTGCCCTGTCCGAAACGGACAAGCTCTATGTGCGCTTTACCGACCGATTCGAGCAGGAATACATCAATCAAGGTTTCCAGACCAACCGAACCATCGAGGAAAGCTTGGATCTGGGCTGGGAACTCCTATCCATCTTACCAAGAACAGAGCTTAAGCGGATCAAGGACGATATGATTGACCAATACCTGCCACAGACCAAGGAGGAAGAAAGATGACGCGACTCAATGTCAAGCCGACTCGGATGGAGCTGAATAACTTAAAAGCCCGTCTCAAAACGGCTGTCCGTGGGCATAAATTGCTCAAGGACAAGCGGGATGAGCTGATGCGGCGCTTCATTGAGTCTGTCCGTGAGAACAATCAGCTCCGCCAAAAGGTCGAATCCGCTCTGGTCGGTCACCTGCAGGACTTTGTCATGGCAAAGGCGCTGGAGAGCGATCTCATGGTCGAGGAGATTTTCGCTGTGCCCATGCGGGAAGTCAATCTACATGTGGAGACTGAGAATATCATGAGTGTGCGCGTGCCCAAGATGCACGCCCATATTGACAATCCCTATGGTGATGACGAGGGAGACGTGGTTTATAGCTATGTGGCGTCTAACAGCCAGATGGATGAAACCATTGAAAGTATGAGCGATCTGCTTCCGGACCTGCTGCGACTGGCTGAAATTGAGAAAAGCTGCCAGCTCATGGCGGATGAAATCGAGAAAACCCGCCGCCGGGTCAATGGACTAGAGTATGCTACCATCCCTGACCTCAAAGAAACCATCTACTACATCGAGATGAAGCTAGAAGAAGCCGAACGAGCCAGCCTCGTCCGAATGATGAAGGTGAAGTAAGATGCGTAGGCGTTAAAAAAACGACTGAAAAATAGGAGCTGGACGATGGATTCGATGAATCCGAGCCAGTTCTCTTTTTTCCGAGTTTTTAGACGTAGCTCGATTTAGCTGAGATAATCCAGAGTGAATAGATATATTCACAGCAAAAATAGACGAAGAAGCGATAGCTTCTAGGAGATTTTATCTTTTTTGCCTAGAGCTTAGGTCGGGTTCAGTTTGGCAGGATACAAAAAATAAAGAAAACTGAATAAAAAATAAGAACTGGACGATGGATTCGATGAATCCGAGCCAGTTCTCTTTTTTCAGAGTTTTTAGACGTAGCTCGATTTAGCTGAGATAATCCAGAGTGAATAGATATATTCACAGCAAAAATAGACGGAGAAGCGATAGCTTCTAGGAGATTTTATCTTTTTTGCCAAGAGCTTAGGTCGGGGTCAGTTTCGCAGAATACAAAAAAATAAAGAAAACTGAATAAAAAAATAGGAACTGGACGATGGATTCGATGAATTCAAGCCCAGTTCTCTTTTTTCCGAGTTTTTAGGCTTATTTTAGCCTTTCTTTGACTATGTGAAAATCTGAAATAAAAAGCTATTAATCATTTTTAATGCTTTGATATACCAATGTATAATCGCTTTTTATTAAGAAGTAAAGCTGTCCTATTTTTTGTATATTTATTACTAACTATTGAGGATATGTTACAAGTGCGTCTCTATATTACAAAGGTCAGACAGTTCGATTAAATCGGATGAAAAAGGGTTTATTCTTGGGGAAATTATGTTAAGATGAGATTTGTAGTATGAATGAAGAAAGGTGTACTTTACATATGAAAATCAATAAAAAAATGCTATTCGCTTCAACAGTAGCTTTGTCGGTGTTCCCATTGATAACAGCCAATGCTGAAGAGGAATCACAAAATTGGACAGCTAGGACAGTTGATCAAATCAAAGCTGACATTACTAGTAGTGAAAATCAACAGACTTATACAGTCCAATATGGCGATACTCTTGGAACAATTGCGGAAGCATTTGACTTGGATGTAAATGTTCTGGCTCATATTAACGCGATTGCTAATATTGATCTAATCTATCCAAATACGGTTTTAAATATTACGACAAATGATAAAAACGAAATAACTGGTGTAGAAATTACAAGTCCACAAGCAACAAGAGCTGTAACAGGACCTGTTTCTGAGCCAGCTCCAGCAACTCCAGTTCAGCCTGAGGCAGCTCCTGCCGAAACTACGGCTCCTTCAACTGAAGCAAATGCTGAAGTTCCAGCAGCCCCAGTAACTGATGCTCCAGTGGCTCCAGCCCCTGTAGAAGAACAAGCGTCATCTGATGCACCAGCAGTTCCTGCAGAAGCTCAATCAGCTCCAGAAGCTGCTTCAAGTCAAGTGGCAGCTGCTGCGGAAGTGAGTGAACCACAGTCTGCTGAGCCTATCACTGAACCAGCTGCTCCAGCGACCCCAGCTCAGCCAGAGGCAACTCAAGCAGAAGCTGTAACGCAAGCGGCCCCTCAATTAGACCAAGAGCAGGTTAACCAAGATGTAACTAATATTGAATCTCCAACCTACACTGCCCCAGCTGTAGCAACTCAAACAAGCAATAACGCTGCTAATGAAGGTTTGAGACCACAGACTGCTGCTTTGAAAGAAGAAATAGCAGCTAAATATGGAATTACAGAATTCAGTCTTTATCGTCCAGGTGATAGCGGAGATCATGGTAAGGGCTTGGCAGCTGACTTTATCGTTGGCAACAATACTGAGTTAGGAAATCAGGTTGCAGCTGATGTTACTTCTAACATGACCGGAAGAGGAATCTCTTATGTTATCTGGCAACAGAAATTCTATGCACCATTTGATAGCATTTACGGTCCAGCCAATACTTGGAACCAAATGCCAGACCGTGGTAGTGTGACTGAAAACCATTACGACCACGTGCACGTATCTATGAATGAATAAATAAGACAATTAAAAGCCCAGAAATGGGCTTTTTCTTATATTCTTTGTGAAAAAGCGAGAATTTTCTGATAAATTTTGGTATAATAAAACGAATTACAGATAAAGGAAAAGAAAGAATGACTTTAGTTTATCAATCAACACGTGACGAAAAGAATAGAGTAACAGCTAGCCAGGCGATTCTGCAAGGTTTGGCAACAGACGGAGGCCTTTTTACACCTATTACTTATCCGCAGGTCGATTTGGACTTTGCCAAGCTCAAAGACGCTTCTTATCAGGAAGTAGCCAAGTTGATTTTATCTGCTTTTTTAGATGATTTTTCTGAAGCGGAGCTGGACCACTGTATCAACCATGCCTACGACAGCAAGTTTGATGATGCAGCGATTGCTCCCTTGGTCAAGCTGGATGGTCAGTATAATCTAGAACTTTTCCACGGAGCGACCATTGCCTTTAAGGACATGGCTTTGTCCATCCTGCCTCACTTGATGACAACCGCGGCCAAAAAGCACGGCTTGGAAAACAAAATTGTCATTTTGACGGCAACTTCTGGTGACACAGGCAAGGCGGCTATGGCAGGCTTTGCGGACGTTCCAGGGACTGAAATTATTGTCTTTTATCCCAAAGACGGTGTCAGCAAGGTTCAAGAGCTGCAAATGACAACGCAGACAGGTGCCAATACGCATGTGGTGGCCATTGACGGCAACTTTGACGATGCCCAGACCAATGTCAAGCATATGTTCAATGACACAGACCTACGAGCTCGTCTCTTGGAGCACAAACTCCAGTTTTCATCAGCTAACTCTATGAATATCGGCCGTTTGGTGCCTCAGATTGTTTACTATGTCTATGCTTATGCTCAGCTAGTGAAGACGGGAGAAATCACATCGGGCGACCAGGTTAACTTTACAGTTCCGACAGGGAACTTTGGTAATATCTTGGCGGCCTACTATGCCAAGCAAATCGGTCTGCCAGTTGGCAAGCTAATCTGTGCTTCGAATGAGAACAATGTCCTGACGGACTTCTTCAAGACTCAGGTTTATGACAAGAAACGGAGCTTCAAGGTGACGTCTAGTCCGTCCATGGATATTCTGGTTTCCTCTAACTTGGAGCGTTTGATTTTCCATCTGTCTGGTAATAGCGCTGAGAAAACAGCTGCCCTGATGGCTGCCCTAAATGAGCATGGACAGTATGAACTGACAGACTTTGACGCTGAGATTTTAGAGCTCTTTGCGGCTGATTATGCGACAGAGCAAGAAACAGCTGCTGAAATCAAGCGGGTCTATCAAGCATCTGATTACATCGAAGACCCACATACTGCCGTTGCATCCGCTGTCTATCAAAAATACTTGGCAGAGACAGGTGATCAGCGCAAGACTGTTATCGCGTCTACCGCTAGTCCTTACAAGTTCCCAGTTGTAGCCGTTGAAGCTGTGACTGATCAAACAGGACTTAGTGACTTCGAGGCTTTGGGCCAACTGCACGAACTTTCTGGCGTAGCCCTTCCACCAGCAGTGGATGGCTTAGAAACAGCACCGGTTCGCCACAAAACGACGGTTGCTGCAGACCAAATGCAGGCAGCGGTTGAGGATTACTTAGGATTATAAATATTGCTTAGAAAGCCTAAAATCAGCTAGATATCTGGCTGATTTTTTCTTGAGATGTCCTATGGAAAGGTGAAGTAGCTTATGCTTAAAAGGAAGAATTTTCTTTATGACGACTTATAAAAAAATCATGAATATCGCCCTGCCGGCAATGGCGGAGAACTTTTTGCAAATGCTCATGGGTATGGTAGACAACTATCTGGTAGCCAGTCTTGGGCTAATTGCAATCTCTGGTGTCTCGGTGGCCAGCAATATTATTACTATTTATCAAGCAATTTTTATCGCTTTAGGGGCTGCTATTTCAAGTCTCATTTCCAAGACTCTGGCTCAGGGAGACAAGGAAAATCTAGCTTATCATACAGCTGAAGCTATCAAGCTGACCTTGCTTTTGAGCCTTCTGTTGGGGCTGATTTCTCTACTCTTTGGCAGGCAGATGCTGGATCTTTTAGGGACAGAAAAGGCGGTGGCTGAAGCTGGGGGTCTTTATCTGGCTCTGGTTGGTGGGACTATTGTTCTGCTAGGCTTGATGACTAGTTTTGGAGCGCTGGTGCGGGTCACGCGCAATCCTAGATTTCCCATGTATGTCAGTCTTCTAACAAATGTGCTCAATGCCCTCTTATCCGGCCTAGGGATCTACGTCTTTCAGCTTGGTATTGTCGGTGTAGCGCTGGGAACGGTGCTGGCTCGTTTGATCGGTGTGGTCATTCTCTGGCGAGAGCTGGATTTGTCCGCGATCCACTGGAGCTGGGGCTTAGATCGAGAGCTCTTACGCCTGTCTTTGCCAGCTGCAGGAGAGCGTCTCATGATGCGGGCGGGTGACGTGGTGATTATTGCCATTGTGGTCGCCTTTGGCACGGAAGCAGTAGCAGGAAATGCCATTGGTGAAGTTCTGACTCAGTTTAACTATATGCCTGCCTTTGGGGTCGCAACAGCAACAGTCATGCTGGTCGCCCATGCGGTTGGTGAGGGAGATATGCGAGCGGTCGCTCTAATTCGTCAGCGGACCTTCTGGCTATCTTTTGCTTGTATGCTACCCGTGGCTCTAGGGATTTTTGCTTTTGGTCGGCCACTGACCTTGCTCTATACGGACAATAGCGGAGCTATCACAGCTAGTCTTTTAGTCATCCTCTTCTCCCTACTGGGGACTCCCATGGCAGTGGGAACCGTGATTTACACAGCTCTCTGGCAGGGTCTGGGCAATGCTAGACTGCCCTTCTATGCTACGACTATTGGCATGTGGCTGATTCGCATCATATCAGGCTATTTGTTGGGTGTGACCTTTGGCTTGGGCCTTCCGGGAGTCTGGGCTGGGACACTCTTGGACAATGGCTTCCGCTGGCTATTTTTAAAAGTTTTATTTGACAGAAAAATGAGGGAAATCACATGAAAACAGCGTTTATTTGGGATTTGGACGGTACCTTGCTGGATTCCTACGATGCTATTTTGGCAGGGATTGAAGAAACCTATGCTCACTATGGTCTGGACTTTGATAGAGAAAGTATCCACAGCTATATCCTAAAGCACTCTGTCCAGAAGCTCTTGGAAAAAGTGGTATCTGAGAAGGGCCTAGATGCTGCTGAAATGAATGCCTTTCGTGGAGCAAGCCTAAAAGAGAAGAATGCTCAAGTCCATCTGATGGAAGGAGCTGAGGAGATACTGGCTTGGGCTGAAGAGCAGGGCATTGCCCAGTTCGTCTATACCCACAAGGGACTCAATGCCCATCAAATTTTACAAGACTTGGGTATTCATGACTATTTTACAGAAATCATCACAACAGCCAACGGCTTTGAGCGCAAGCCCCACCCAGAAGGGGTTGACTATCTACTCGAGAAATATGGCCTGGATAAGCAGAAAACCTACTATATCGGCGACCGGACCCTGGATGTGGATGTCGCATTCAACAGTGGCATCCAGAGCATTAACTTCTGTGACTACCGACCAGAAATCAATCAGAAAATCGAGAAGTTGGTGGAGATCAAGCAATTATTTACAAGATAAAAAGCAGACCAGAGCTGATCTACTGTCAGTCTAGCCTGCTTTTTCTTTTACATATTTTCAATGTGAAGTTCTAACAAGAACTCAAGAGCCTCGGGTGTGCAGTTCTTTTTTTCAATTGCAAAACCAGTGTTCTCCCCTATCAAGATATAAAAATCTTGCTTTGTCATAATGACTTTGACAATATCATCATAGGTATAGTGAAATTCTCTGCGCTTATTCTGAGCTACAAAAGACTCTCTGTCAAATATCAGAGTGACCTCCATGTTCTGAAATAAAGGATTTTTTTGATAGGCCCTCTTTATCTGATAATTCATGCCAAAATAGTACATAGAGGCGCAAATAGGGGGAGCCAATATGATAGATATTATCTTTTTCTCTAACGGACTGAACATCACGTAGGCGAACAGCCCGATTATCAGTATGATTATGTATAATACAAATCCTTTTCGTCGCACGAGAATAGCCCAAGAAAATCTTTTATAAACTTCTTCAGTCATAAGAGTTGTAATACGGATTGGAAACATCTCTTACCTCCTAGTTTTTATTATTATAACACAGAGGAGTAGTTAAAATCACTTTCTATTTTCCACACCGCCTTTTCTGTCTTTGTCCGCCTTTCGTGTTATAATAAACCTATGGAAAAAAAGAACAAATTATTATTAATCGACGGTTCGTCCGTTGCTTTTCGCGCTTTTTTTGCGCTTTACAATCAAATTGACCGTTTCAAGAGTCCATCGGGCCTGCATACCAATGCCATTTATGGCTTCCACCTTATGCTCAATCATCTCTTGGAGCGCGTGCAGCCGACCCATGTCCTAGTAGCTTTTGATGCTGGCAAGACGACCTTCCGGACCGAGATGTACGCCGATTATAAGGCAGGTCGGGCCAAGACACCGGATGAATTTCGTGAGCAGCTACCTTTTATCCGTGAAATGCTGAGCCACCTAGGCATTCACTACTACGACTTGGCTCAGTACGAGGCGGATGACATCATCGGAACCTTGGACAAGATGGCTGAAAAGACAGCTGTGCCTTACGATGTGACCATTGTCAGCGGCGATAAAGACTTGATTCAGCTGACGGATGATAATACAGTGGTGGAGATTTCCAAGAAAGGTGTGGCCGAGTTCGAAGAATTTACCCCAGCCTACCTCATGGAAAAGATGGGCATCACACCAGAGCAGTTTATTGACCTCAAGGCGTTGATGGGCGATCAGTCGGATAATATCCCTGGCGTGACCAAGATCGGTGAGAAGACTGGCCTCAAGCTCCTTTTGGAGTATGGCTCTTTGGAAAATCTCTATGAAAACATCGACCAGCTCAAGGCTTCCAAGATGAAGGAAAATCTGATTAATGACAAGGACAAGGCCTTCTTATCTAAGACCCTCGCAACCATCAATACTCAGGCTCCGATCGAAATCGGACTGGATGATTTGGTTTACAAGGGGCCACAGGTAGAGACCCTGAGCAAGTTCTACGACGAGATGGGCTTCAAGCAGCTCAAGGCTCAGCTAGGAACTGGTCAGGAACCAGTAGAAGTCAAACCAATTGAATTTACCAAAGTGACTGAGGTGACAGCGGATATGCTGGCACCAGAGCAATTCTTCTATTTTGAAATTTTGGGCGACAACTACCATAAGGAAGAGATTGTCGGTCTTGCCTGGGGCGATAGTCGTCAGATTTATGTCGGTTCCAGCGATTTACTGCAGCAGCCTCTCTTTCAAGAATTTTTGGCAAAAACAGCTCTAAAAACCTACGACCTCAAGCGGACCAAGGTACTGCTCAGTCATTACGGCATTGAACTACCAGCAGCCTCCTTTGATGCGCGCCTAGCCAAGTATTTGCTTTCGACGGTCGAGGATAATGAGCTGGCGACTATTGCTCGCCTCTACGGCCAAACAATTCTGCCGACTGATGACGAGGTTTATGGCAAGGGAGCCAAGCGAGCTTTGCCGGAGCAAGAGCAGCTCTTTGAGCATCTAGCTCGTAAGGTTCAAGTGTTGTTGGAAACAGAAGAGCCAATGAAAGACCAGCTCCGTTCCCACGATCAGCTGGATTTGTTGCTTGAAATGGAGCAACCGCTGGCCTTTGTCCTAGCTAAGATGGAGATTGCAGGGATCAAGGTTGAGCGGGAAACCCTGCAAGGCATGCAGGTGGAAAATGAAAAGACACTGGAAAGTCTAACGCAGGAGATTTATGATCTGGCTGGTCAGGAGTTTAATATTAACTCGCCCAAACAGCTGGGAACCATTCTCTTTGAAGATATGGGGTTGTCGCTGGAATACACCAAAAAGACCAAGACGGGCTACTCGACAGCGGTTGACGTACTGGAGCGTTTAGCACCGATAGCACCGATTGTGTCTAAGATTCTGGAATACCGTCAAATCAGCAAGCTCCAGTCCACTTATATCATCGGATTGCAGGAGGCGATAGCGGCTGACGGTAAGATTCACACTCGCTATGTTCAGGATTTGACTCAGACGGGCCGCCTGTCCTCGGTTGACCCGAACCTGCAGAATATCCCCGTTCGCCTGGAGCAGGGGCGCCTCATTCGCAAGGCCTTTGTGCCAGAGTGGGCAGACAGCGTACTTCTCAGTTCGGATTATTCCCAGATAGAGCTGCGGGTGCTGGCTCACATTTCGCAGGACGAGCATCTGATTGCTGCCTTTCAACATGGAGAAGATATTCACACGGCTACCGCCATGCGGGTCTTTGGTATTGAAAAGACAGAGGATGTGACACCTAATGACCGCCGCAATGCCAAGGCTGTCAACTTCGGAGTAGTCTATGGAATTTCCGACTTTGGCCTAGCCAATAATCTGGGTATTTCCCGCAAGGCTGCTAAGGACTACATTGAGACCTATTTTGAGCGTTTCCCTGGTATCAAGAATTATATGGAAACCATCGTTCGTGAAGCGCGTGATAAGGGCTATGTAGAGACCATTTACCATCGTCGTCGCTCTTTGCCGGACATCAATTCCCGCAACTTTAACATCCGAAATTTTGCGGAGCGCACAGCCATTAACAGCCCCATCCAAGGATCGGCCGCAGACATTCTCAAAGTCGCCATGATTAATCTGGATCGAGCTCTGACAGAGGAGAATTTCAAGTCGCGCATGCTCTTGCAGGTACACGATGAAATCGTGCTGGAAGTGCCCAATGACGAGCTAACAGCCGTCCGCCAGCTAGTCAAAGAAACCATGGAAGCCGCGATTGAGCTAGCCGTTCCACTAGTGGCTGATGAAAATGCCGGCCAAACTTGGTACGAGGCAAAATAAGATATCAAGGGCGTAAAACACAAAGTGAAAATAGAAAGCTGACACAGCATTCGATGAATGCGAGGAAGCTTATCTTTTTCACACGGTACTTAGCCTAGATTCTGTTAAAACATGAATACGACAAAACTATCCAACTTTATTATGAATAAGGAGGAAGCCTATGACTTATCATTTTCAAAATCCCAGTGATGCCATTGTCAAGCATTATCTGGAAAACAGCAAGGTGATTGCTGTTGTTGGTCTGTCAGACCGTGAGGAAACGACCAGCAACCGTGTGTCCAAGGAGATGCAGGAGCGAGGTTATCGCATTATCCCAGTCAATCCGCGGGCAGCAGGCAGTCAGATTTTTGGTGAGACCGTTTATGCTAGTCTCAAAGACATTCCTTTCCCAGTGGATATTGTCAATGTATACCGCCGCAGTGAATTTTTGCCAGATGTAGCGCGTGATTTTCTGGAAGCAGATGCCAAGATTTTCTGGGCTCAGTTGGGCTTAGAGAATGAAGAAGCTGAGCAGATTTTACGGAAAGCCGGTCGGGATGATATTGTCATGGACCGCTGCATTAAACGCGAGCATACCCGCTTGATTCTGGGCGAATAAGTTGGCTAAGTTAGTTATCATTCGTGGAAATTCCGGCTCTGGCAAGTCTAGCCTAACCAAGAAACTACAGGCTCACTACGGTCGAGGTACTCTCTTGATTGCGCAGGATACGATTAGACGGGACATGCTCAAGGAAAAAGTCGAGCCGGGAAATTTGTCTATTGACCTGACGGAGACACTGGCCCACTTCGGCTACGAACATGATCTGCTGGTTCTGGTAGAAGGGTTTTATGAGACAGACATTTATGGACAGATGCTAGAGTGTTTGCGGAATTTATTTGGTTCTCAGACTCTAGCGTATTACTATGATTTGACTTTTGAAGAAACGGTCCGCCGTCATCAGACCAGAGCTAAACAAGAAGAATTTACCCCAGCCGAAATGAAGCGCTGGTGGAAAGACCGAGACTTCTTAGGCTGGGAAGAGGAAGTCTTTTTCACAGATGAAGATTCGCTTGAGACAGCTTTTCAGCGAATTTGTCAAGATTTAGAGAAAATTTGAAACGAAACACAGGAGGAGGAACTCCTGTTTTTTGTATTAAAAAGGTATTTCATAAATTGCAGATAAATTTTTGAGAAAAAATTAAATAAAATATTGACAAAATTATTTCAATAGATTACAATAATGTTACAAAATATTTCTTATGTTACAAAAGGAGACTGTTATGAAAAATATCCGATGGATCATGAGTGCTACTTTCGCAATGGGAACACTTGTTTTTATGGGTGCCTGCGGAAATCAACAAAAGTCCGAGACAGCTAGCTCTAGCAAAGTTAGCCAGTCGGTATCAAAAGGCAAGTCAGAAAGCAAAAGCTCTTTAACAGACTCTTCCGAATCGAAAGACGAAGCAAAGGAAACCAATTCAAGTGCAAATATAGCTTCTTCTGAGGAGAAAGAAGTTACTTCAAGCTCAAAGACTCAGGCGAATTCTGAAACAAAGATAGCAGGAATGGATATTCAAACACTTGCAAACGGTGATTACTCTAGTATTGCTGGTACTTGGCAAGACGATTTAGGCAACCAATTAGTCTTTGATGCAAATGGCTTGCTGTCCCATACTTATAGAGGAAATGAGTCAAGCGACTATACTTTAGTGGATGGTCAAATTTTTGAAGGCAAATACACAGCTATTCTAGCTAATAAAGCTGGACATCACATTGCCTCCTTCACAGCCATTCCTAAAGGAGCTCGCCTTTATGATACTGGAAATGAAAATCCGAAAGAACGCATTTTAGTTGGGCAAGATTTCACTTACGCATCTCAACATCCCTATTATCGCGTAGCGAATTGATGTATTGAATGATGAGAATCGTGGTGCGAGTGGTTTTCCGAAATACTCATCTTGCTGACAATATAACAACAGGGGACAGGATTGATTGCTGTTCCTTTTTCTCTATTTTAGCGGAAAGTTTGCTCACAGGGTTGTTTTGGATTATTTTTTTGTAAAATGACTCTTTCTTCTTCAAAAAACTGGTAGAATAAAAGAAAGCGTTTTAAAATAAACTAATGAGGCAGTAGTAATGAAGATTAGCTTAGAAGAAATCAAAAAAGTTGCCAATCAAGGGCCTTTCTATCCAGACTGGGATTCTCTTGCGACCTATCAGGTGCCCAACTGGTTCAAAGGAGCTAAGTTTGGGATTTTTATCCATTGGGGGCTTTATAGTCTACCGGCTTTTGGGAGTGAGTGGTATTCTCGTAATATGTACATCCAAGGTACAGCAGAGTTTGAACATCACGTCAAAACCTATGGGTCCCACAAGGATTTTGGTTATAAGGATTTCATTCCTCTATTTACTGCCGAAAAATTTCAGGCGGAGGAGTGGGTACAGATTTTTAAAATGGCTGGGGCGCGCTACATTTTTCCAGTAGCTGAGCATCATGATGGTTTCCAGCTTTATGAAAGTCAGCTATCACCTTTTAATAGTGTGGAAATGGGACCAAAGCGGGATATCTTACAGGAGTTAAAGCAGGCAACAGATCAAGCCCATCTTCATTTCTGTACTTCTTCCCATCGGGCTGAGCATCATTTTTTCTTCTCACATGGGAAAGAATTCGATAGTGACATCGCTAAGGAAGTCAGCCGAGATGAACTATATTGGCCAGCTATGCCAGAGCCAGATCACCATGATTTATTTGGTCAGCCCTATCCTGATCAAGAATTTTTAGATGATTGGCTCTTGCGGACCTGTGAGCTTGTCCGAGACTATCAGCCAGAGATTTTGTACTTTGACTGGTGGATTCAACATACAGCCTTTAAAGAATATTTGAAACTTTTTGCGGCCTATTATTATAATTTGGGAGCTGCGACCGGTAAGCCAGCTAGTATTTGTTACAAGCACGATGCCCTGGCTTTTGGCTCTGGGATTGTCGAGATGGAACGCGGTGGCTTTGCGGAGATACAGCCTTTCACTTGGCAGACAGATACAGCTATCGCACGTAATTCCTGGGGCTACACAGAGCAGCTGGATTATAAATCTGCTAAAGAAATCATCCAAACCTTGATCGATGTAGTTTCTAAAAATGGGAATCTCCTGCTCAATATCGGACCTAAAGGAGACGGTTCGATTCCTGAGAGAGATCAGGCTATCTTAAAGGAAATAGGGACTTGGCTGGAGGTGAATGGGCCAGCGATATATGACTCCTATGCTTGGAGACAATTTGGAGAAGGGCCGACACAGCCGGCTAGTGGACCATTTTCTGATGGTGATACCGTAACCTATACTCATCAAGATTTCCGTTTTACAGCCAAGGGAGGTTCTGTTTATGTATTTGCAATGGAGCCGGCTATGGATCAATGGCTGACAGTAGAAGCCTTGGCGGATGAAAGGGAAAATCCCGCCTCTCGTTTCCACGGTATTATAAAAAGTGTCTCCTTGCTGGGCTATGAAAAAGCACTGAAATGGGAGCAAACTTCTCAAGGTTTACGGATATTCTTGTCTGAAGTTGAGACTAACCTGCCACTGGTCTTTAAAGTCGAGCTGGCTTAAAATAGCGTACAAACAAAAAGCACTTCTGCCTGATGAACTATCCCTAATCGGTTAGATTTACTGTCTAACTTTTTGGGGTCAGTACACTCAAGCAGAGTTGCTTTTATTTTTTTAGGGCTTTTAATTGCTCATAAAAGAGGACGGAGCTAGTATGGATATAGGGGATAACATAGATTCCAGCAAGACCAAGGGTCAGAAACATTAAAACCTGCCAGCCGATAAAGCTCACATCCAGCATAAAACGTTTGTCTTTGTATCCCTTCATCATAAGCCGGCTTTGACGAAGGACTTGAAGCGGACCTTGGTAAGTTCCTTCTTTAAGTTGATCGTAAAGAATAAACTCAGCTTGCGAATAAGCATAACGCTGAGGAAGGGAGATAATCAATCCTAGAGTAACGAGAAGCAAGCCCAGAAACAGAGAAGGCGAGTAGTTGCTAATCTGCTGAATAGCTTGATCAGACAGTTGATTATTAGGAGCTTGATTGTAGATATAGAGGATGCGGTAGCTCGTAAATATAGAAATGACAGAGCCAACCCAAAGTAAAATACTCCAACAAAACAAAATCAGACGCTTGCAAAACAAAGTAAGTACAAGGGGAGTAAAGATTTGATTGGAAAAAGCACGCAGAGAGTCCGAAAACTTCAATTGTTCAGTTTGTCTGCGCAACAAATCAATTAAAGCATAGGACGCTGAAATGATAAAAAGAGAGATGACGAAATTGATTACTTGAGAGAAAAGACCGCGACTGACTTCAAGATAGAAAGCCTGTTTTAGATCTATCGACGCGAAATATTCCATCAAATCCTCTTGCGAATCACCCAAAAAGTTGCTCAGCAACAAGATCATAATCGGGATGAAAAAGAGAAGTAGGAGTCCTGGTATTTTCCTCTGTAGGAGACGGGCTTCAGCCCTCAGTTGACGTAAATTCATAAAAACCTCCAGTAATGCTATCTATTATATCATACCCCGTGACAGACAGGGCTTTTTTTGATAAAATCATACAGTATCTTGTGGAATTTTCCACAGAAAATAAGATCTGGGACTGTCTTTCCCAGCATCGGAGGTAAAAATGTCAGATTCACCGATTCAATATCGATTGATCAAAAAAGAAAAGCACACAGGTGCCCGTCTGGGAGAGATTATTACACCTCACGGGACCTTTCCGACGCCTATGTTTATGCCGGTTGGCACTCAGGCGACAGTCAAGACTCAGTCCCCTGAAGAGCTCAAGCAAATGGGGTCGGGTATTATCTTGGCCAATACTTACCATCTCTGGCTACGGCCGGGCGATGAACTGATTGCCCGTGCAGGTGGTCTGCACAAGTTCATGAACTGGGACCAGCCTATTCTGACCGATAGCGGTGGTTTCCAGGTCTATTCTCTAGCTGATAGTCGCAATATCACAGAAGAAGGGGTAACCTTCAAAAACCACCTCAACGGTTCCAAGATGTTTCTCTCACCAGAAAAGGCTATCTCTATTCAGAATAATCTAGGCAGTGACATTATGATGTCCTTTGACGAATGCCCGCAGTTCTACCAGCCTTATGACTATGTCAAGAAGTCTATTGAGCGGACCAGCCGTTGGGCTGAGCGTGGACTCAAGGCCCACAGCCGTCCTCATGATCAGGGTCTTTTTGGTATTGTTCAAGGAGCTGGCTTTGAAGATTTGCGCCGCCAATCTGCTCAAGACTTGGTCAGCATGGATTTCCCAGGCTACTCTATTGGAGGTTTGGCTGTTGGTGAGTCTCACGAAGAGATGAATGCGGTGCTGGACTTCACAACTCCTCTACTACCTGAAAACAAACCCCGCTATCTTATGGGAGTAGGTGCGCCAGATAGCTTGATCGATGGTGTTATCCGTGGTGTGGATATGTTTGACTGCGTTTTGCCGACTCGCATTGCCCGAAACGGCACTTGTATGACTAGTGAAGGACGCCTAGTCGTCAAAAATGCCCAGTTTGAAGAAGATTTCACGCCATTGGATCATAACTGTGATTGCTACACTTGTACCAATTACACGCGGGCTTATATCCGCCATCTGCTCAAGGCTGACGAAACATTTGGTCTTCGCTTGACAAGTTACCACAATCTTTACTTCTTAGTAAACCTTATGAAGAAAGTTCGCCAAGCTATTATGGATGATAATTTGTTAGAATTCCGTGAAGATTTTATGGAACGCTACGGCTATAATCGATCCAATCGAAATTTCTAAAATCTCCATTTGAAAGGAGAGGTCATGTCAGATGAAGAAAAATTGCTGGAAAGCTTGACAGCGTATCTGATAGCAGATCAAAAACATACTATACGTATATATGGTCATGGTGCTTCAGGCAAGTCAACTTTTGCTCGAAAACTCCAACTAGCCTTGGGTGAGGAACGAGCCAATCTGCTGGAAACAGATCCTTATGTAATTACTGGAGACTATCGAGATTTGCTCAGTTCCAAAGATTTTCCTCATCAAAAAGTAACAGCCTGTCTCCCTGCGGTTCATGAACTAAGCAGTCTGGAGCGAGATATTTGCGCCTTGCAGTCTGGTCTGGATATTCTGACCATTGGTACAACTTGGTCATCCAGTTTGCGTTTATCAGCTCAAAAGCCAATTCTAATAGTAGAAGGGATGTCGGCTGCCTTTTTGCCTGAAAGTTTGTTTGATTTATCGATTTGCTTTTACACAGATGATCAGACTGAGTTAAAGCGTCGCTTGGCTCGTGATGTGGCTGTTCGAGAGCGCAGACCAGATTGGATAAAGCAGACGCATCTAGCTCGGCGAGAGCAATATAGGCGCTTTTATCAGATCTATGAAAAAGATGCGGATTTACTTATTAATCAATCCGATGATTATTTTCTAGTAGAAAAACAAAAAAATATAGAAGCGACTGCTTTTGATAATTTCTAAAAAACTTTAAGTTTTCTTTAAGTAAGGGAGTTTATGATATACCTATCCTAAAATTTTTCATAATCTCCTAAAAAGCCCCCAAGATTCTTGGTGGCTTTTTTTGGTTCTAAACATTATAATAGAGCAAAAGAGAATCTGAAAGATAAGAAAAAACTTATGAACTATAGTAAAGAGGAAAAAGAATATTTTATGCTAGAGGCCTTAAAAGAGGCCAGAATTGCTTTGGAAAATGATGAAATTCCAATCGGATGTGTCATTGTTAGAGACGGTCAGATTATTGGTCGCGGGCATAATGCACGTGAGGAATTGCAACGGGCGGTCATGCATGCGGAAATCATGGCTATTGAAGAGGCAAATCAGCATGAGAATAGCTGGCGCTTGCTGGATACAACACTTTTTGTGACCATTGAACCTTGTGTCATGTGTAGCGGAGCAATCGGTTTAGCGCGCATACCCCATGTTGTCTACGGAGCATCAAATCAAAAGTTTGGTGCAGCTGGTAGCCTGTATGATATTTTAACGGATGAACGACTAAACCACCGAGTGGAGGTGGAGACAGGTGTTCTCCAAGAAGAGTGCGCTCAAATCATGCAAGATTTTTTCAGAAATCGTCGCCAAAAGTAAAAAAATATGATATACTATTCATGGAGCAACAGTTCTGCGTGAAGCGGGTCAGGGGAGGAATCCAGCAGCCCTAAGCGAAGTGAACTGTGTGCTCTTTTCTATTGCTCTTGATGAGTCAAGTCCAAGGGACGCAGAAGAATCCTAGAGCAATGGATGCAGTTTTTCCCGCTAGGGAAAAAGCTGTAAACCTATGATAGCCCTTAGTGAATCAAGTCCAACGGACGCGGATGAACTTAGGTGCATTGACGCAGTTCGAACAAAGTGAGAACTAGGTTCCGAAGTATAATGAATCAAGCCTAAAAGGTGCAGATGAATATTGGAGCAGCGAATCTAGTTTGAACGGACCTGAAATGAATTCAGCTGACATCCAATCTTAAGAAGCGTATTTGTTTTCTTGTCAATCAAAATTGTTCTTCTCAATAGGCCTAAAATTTGTTGTCTTACGCAAACGAGTGCTCTCGGTTATGTCCTAAGGTTAGCTTATTTAGAAAAATAGTATAGAATATAAAATGTAAACGTTTTAAAATAGTGAAAGCACTTGCTTATTTTTTCTTAAAGCGTTATCATAAAAGAAAAGAACAATTGGAGGATAAACATGTCACATATTAAATTTGACTACTCAAAGGTGTTAGATAAATTTGTAGCACCACATGAACTAGATTATATGCAGCCTCAAGTGACTGCTGCAGATTCTGCTCTGCGAAATGGTACAGGTCCTGGGGCAGAAATGACTGGCTGGTTGAACTTGCCTGAAGAATATGACAAAGATGAATTTGCTCGTATTCAAAAGGCTGCTGCTAAAATCCAATCTGATAGTGAGGTATTGATCGTAATCGGTATTGGTGGTTCCTATTTAGGAGCTCGTGCAGCTATTGATTTCTTGAATAATTCTTTTGTAAATCTACAAAGCAAGGAAGAACGCAAGGCACCTCAAATCCTCTATGCTGGAAATTCTATTTCTTCAAGCTATTTGGCTGATTTGGTAGACTATGTATCAGACAAAGATTTCTCTGTCAACGTTATTTCTAAGTCAGGAACGACTACAGAGCCTGCTATTGCTTTCCGTGTCTTCAAAGAACTCTTGGTTAAGAAGTATGGTCAGGAAGAAGCAAATAAACGGATTTATGCAACTACAGACCGCGCTAAAGGTGCAGTTAAGGTTGAAGCAGATGCTAATGGCTGGGATACTTTTGTAGTGCCTGATAGTGTAGGTGGTCGTTTTACAGTATTGACAGCAGTGGGACTCTTGCCAATCGCAGCTGCAGGGGCTGATATCAGCAAGTTAATGGAAGGAGCAAATGCTGCTCGCAAGGCTTATGCTTCTGATAAGTTGGCTGAAAATGAAGCATATCAATATGCAGTTGTACGCAATATCTTGTACCGTAAAGGTTATCTGACAGAAGTTCTAGCTAACTATGAACCATCTCTACAATACTTCTCTGAGTGGTGGAAGCAACTGGCTGGTGAGTCAGAAGGGAAAGACCAAAAAGGGATTTACCCAACTTCAGCCAACTTCTCAACAGACTTGCACTCTCTGGGACAATTTATCCAGGAAGGTACCCGTATCCTCTTTGAAACAGTTGTACGTGTAGATAAACCTCGCAAAAATGTGCTGATTCCTGAATTGGCAGAAGACTTGGACGGTCTTGGCTACTTGCAAGGAAAAGATGTTGACTTTGTCAATAAAAAAGCTACAGATGGAGTGCTGTTAGCACACACTGATGGTGGAGTTCCAAATATGTTTGTGACACTGCCTGAGCAAGATGAGTTCACTTTGGGCTACACTATTTACTTCTTTGAGTTGGCTATTGCTCTTTCTGGCTACCTGAATGGTATCAATCCATTTGACCAGCCTGGAGTTGAGGCTTATAAGAAAAACATGTTTGCCCTTCTTGGAAAACCAGGCTTTGAAGAGCTGGGTGCTGAGCTGAATGCACGCCTTTGATTCTTATATGCCTTGAGTTCATTTAGAGTATAAAAAGAGATCCACAAGTTCATTTCTTGTGGATTTTTTAGTACAAGCCTCATAATTAGTTTATTATTTTTTTGAACAGTATAAAAAAGAGTGTCTTAATTCTTTTATGAAAGCGCTGTATAATTGCCTTGTAAATAAAATTTGAGAGGTATCAAAATGAATGATTGGTTAAACATAAAAGGCAAAACAGTTCTTGTGACTGGCGCGTCATCTGGGATCGGTAAGGCAATCGTTGAAGAATTGCTGGAATTAGGTGTCAATGTAGCGAATTTCGATCTTAGCGACAACGATTTGCGTCATCCAAATCTATTATTTGTAAAAGTTGATGTAACTTCTCGCTCTGAAGTAGAAGAGGGTGTTGCCAAAATAGTTGAAAGATTTGGCAATATTGATGCAGTGGTCAATAATGCAGGGATTAATATCCCTAGATTATTAATCGATGCAGAAAATCCTAAAGGTCCTTACGAATTGGACGATGAGACGTTCGAAAAAGTAACGATGATTAATCAAAAAGGTTTGTATCTGGTTAGTCAGGCAGTGGGACGTATTTTAGTGAAAAATGGAAAAGGTGTAATTGTGAACATGGCTTCAGAAGCAGGCTTGGAAGGTTCTGAAGGACAAAGTGCCTATGCTGCCACAAAAGCAGCAGTCTATAGTTACACTCGTTCATGGGCAAAAGAGCTGGGTAAGCATGGTGTACGTGTGGTTGGAATTGCTCCAGGAATTATGGAAGCTACGGGACTTCGAACTCTTTCTTATGAGGAAGCTCTTGCTTATACCCGTGGAAAGACGGTAGAAGATATTCGAGCTGGTTATGCTTCAACTTCAACAACTCCTTTGGGACGAAGTGGTAAACTACGGGAAGTAGCTGACCTTGTAGCATTCTATATTTCAGACCGTTCTAGCTATATAACTGGAGTCACTACAAATATTGCCGGGGGGAAAACTCGCGGTTAAAAAAATGAAGGTGAGGAAGAGAGTTGACCATAGTAAATCGATGGTATAACATTTTAGAAAAAATGGTCTCACAGCCAACTTATTCCTTGGTAGATATGCGCTCAGAGCTGGATATTAGTATGCAAACCTTGCAAAAGAGTATCCAACAATTAAATGATGTTTTGGCTCCGAGTATCCAGATTATCTCACAAGATGATAAGTTAATGTTAGAGGTGTATGACTATACTGAGTTGGAAAGGATTTTATCTGGTAGTTTAAAACGGGAGAGTGACTTCAATTCTTCCAGTAAAAGAATTGCCTATTTACTAAAACGTTTAATTAAGTCAACCTCCCCTCTTCTTATTGACGACTTGGCTGAGGAGGCAGGTGTTAGTAGAAGTACCCTTAATAAGGATTTAAAACAAGTAAAATCTTTGGCAGAGAGTTACTCTATCACTATTTCAGGAAAGCCCAACCGTGGGCTGGAGGTCTTGGGGTCCGAGCTGAATTTGCGCTTGCTCTATATTCACCAAGTGGCCCCTTACTTTGAAGGAAAGACACTCACCGAGGCAACATCTTCTTTTCTGGAGACGCTACTCCAGGAGTATAAAATCCCGAAAGAAACAAAGGAACTCCTTCGAAAGACAATTTCAATTATGGTGGAGCGTATTTATGCATCTAGGGTGTTGAGTTGCCCTATTCCTTACTATAGGAATGATTTAACAGAGACACCTTTGGTTGAAAAATTAATCTATCATATTGAGATGACTTATAAGATTTCCCTCAGTCAGTTTGAAATAGACTTTTTGTGTTTTCCGTTTAATATCCGTTTTATTGACACTTTAAGCAAGCCGTCTTATCAATCTGAACAGCTTGCAAACATTTTTCAAGGGATTGTCAAGAAAGTCAAAGAAACAATGTTGGTTAACTTTGATGATGAAGAATTATTTGAAGAAATCAAGTCTCATCTAGGCCCCTTAATCAATCGACTGATTTTCCATGTGCAAGCTAATGATATATTCCATGGCGAGGTTCAAACTCAATATCCTTTTGCTTTTGAAATGGCGAAAATTGCTGGAGAAGAACTGTCTGCAATTTTTGGTTCTGAATTGGAATTATCTGAAATCGGATATCTGGCTTTGTATTTTGAAATGATTTTAAGAAAGCAAAACTCTGTTGTAAATGGTTCTCGCAAGCAGATAGCAGTAGTTTGCACAACAGGAAGAGGAACTGCTGCGATGATTATTCAGCAACTCAGACGAATCCTTGGAAATGATGTAGACATTACTCAGTATTCTGAAGAGGATTTTAATCTGGATTTGAATCAGGACTATTTCGCGATTTTTACGACAGTTCCTCTAAAATATAAAGATTCTAAATCTCCAGTCATTCAAGTTAATCATCTTTTTGATGATCAATGGCTGCGGGAAGAATGGCAGAGGGCCAATGCTTTTCATCAAAAAAATCTAGAAACAGTCAGCTTACGTTTTCTTCGGTTGAGTCCCCAAAAAACCTATCAGCAATACTTGCTAAATATGGTTGCATTGTTAGAGAAACTTCAGATGATTGATGAAGGTTTTAGAAATCGGATAATTGATAGGGAGAAAAAACAATCAACCATTTTTGGTGGAGGAATTGCCTTCCCCCATACAATTAACCAGGGTTATGCAAAGACTATTTTAATGTTTGGAAAGCTAGAAGAGCCTTATCAAAAAGGAGATGATTGGATTGAATTTATCTTTCTAGTCGCCATTCCCTCAGAAATTGAAAGCAAAATGGAGAGTGAATTGCTGGAATTGTATGACGACATTTTTCGAATTGCAGGAGAGCCTTCTCTAAAAGAAGCTTTGAGGGCTGTAGAAACAGAGACAGAGTTTCTATCATTTTCTAAGAGCAAAGGAGTATTTTAATGAATTCGCTAATAATTTTCGCTGTATTTGTCATGGCAGCTTATATATTTCAAATGTTCCTCGGCTGGCAGCAACTCAAAGACTTCAATAAGACCTATACGATGCTCCGAAGACTGGGGCGCGTAGCGATTGGCAGGAAGTCCGGAAGAATCAAATCCGGTACGATTGTCATGTTCGCGGTTGATGAAAACGGTCGGGTTCTTAAAGCTAGCAAAATGCAAGGAGTCACAATCTTAGCACGTTTTCAAAATATGGACGATTATGTTGGAGAAGACATCCATTATTTTGACAAGTATAATCCTCTTGTGAGAAAAGAAAATAAGTTGATGCAATCAGCCATAGAAGATGCTAGAAAAGTCTATCTTTGGCATGAGGCAGGTATTGAGAAAGAGACAAGTTCATCTGATTCTTTTCTGGGATTCGGCTTTTATGCGAATTACTTACAATTATCTATTAAACAGTTATTTAAAAAAAATAAGAAAGGGAGTTCCTTATGAATCACATTACAAATTTTGCAGAGAGTTTTATGAAACTCTTCCAATTAGGTGGAGAAACCTTTATTAGCTGGATGACAAATATTGTACCGCTTGTCTTAATGCTATTGATTGCAATGAATACCCTTATCGCTTTCTTGGGAGAAGAGAAGGTCAATTCCCTGGCTAAGATTTCTGCCAAAAATCCTGTTAGCCGGTATATGATTTTACCTTTCATTTCAGCCTTTATGCTGGGGAATCCGATGGCAATCAGTATGGGACGTTTCTTACCAGAATATTATAAACCTAGTTTTGTAGCAGCTCAGATGCAGTTCTGCCATACTTCAAATGGTGTATTTCCGCATATCAATCCTGGGGAATTGTTTGTATGGATGGGAATTGCAACAGGAATTCAAACTTTAGGTTTAAGTCAAATGGACTTAGCCATTCGTTACATGCTTGTTGGGCTTGTCATGAACTTTGTAGGCGGTTGGGTGACCGATTTTACAACTGCTTATGTAGCAAAACAGCAAGGTGTTACCTTGAGTAAAACATTTGATTTATAGAAAGAGTGAAATTATGTCATATAAGAGTATAAAAGTTGTTAAAGGAAATGGCGGTTTCGGAGGACCTTTGGTCATTACACCTAGTGAAGCTAAGCATAAATTCATCTATATCACTGGCGGAGGAGAAAAGCCAGATATTGTGGATAAAATTGCTGATTTGACCGGTATGGAAGCTGTTAATGGGTTTAAAACTTCTATCCCAGATGAGGAAATTGCTTTAGCAATCGTGGATTGTGGCGGTACTCTTCGCTGTGGTATTTATCCTAAAAAGGGGATCCCTACAATAAATATTGTAGCTACAGGGAAAAGTGGGCCTCTAGCTCAATATATAACCGAGGAAATCTATGTGTCAGCAGTTGGCCTTAATCAAATTTCTGCTGCTAATGAAGACGAAAAAGCGACAACTGTGGTAACAGAAAAGCCAACTTACGATACTAGTAAAAAAATTACAGAGCAAAAAGCTGAAACAAGTATTGTAGCAAGAATTGGGATGGGCGCTGGGAAGGTCGTTGCGACTTTCAACCAGGCTGCTCGTGAAGCCATCCAAACAATGCTCAACACGATCATTCCTTTCATGGCCTTTGTTTCCTTGCTGATTGGGGTTATTCAAGGTTCAGGTGTTGGAAATTGGCTGGCAAAATTAATGGTTCCCCTAGCTGGGAACATCTGGGGACTCATTTTGATTGGCTTTATCTGTTCCTTGCCATTCCTATCTCCTTTGTTAGGCCCCGGAGCTGTTATCAGTCAGATTATTGGAACCTTAATTGGAGTTGAAATCGGCAAAGGGAATATTCCGCCCCAAATGGCTCTGCCAGCTATATTTGCTATCAACACTCAAAACGGTTGTGATTTCATTCCTGTAGCACTCGGTCTATCTGAAGCCAAGGCTGAAACAGTTGAGGTTGGTGTCCCTTCTGTGCTTTATTCACGCTTTCTCAATGGTGTTCCGCGGGTGCTAGTAGCTTGGATAGCTAGTATTGGCCTTTATCAGTAAACCTTTGATAGATGCACGTAAACATAGCAACTATTATGTTAAACTTATCTATAAGCATAAGTTTATGACAGATTTGAGAAAGGATGAATAGGAATTAGATGAAGAAAATTTTTGAAGCTAAAGTAATTCAAGTGGGGCCTGAAGCTCAGAATATGATTCAAGATGCCAATATGCTCATTTTGTTTGGAGAAGAAGCTCCGGAAGACTTAGCAGAGTATTGTTTTAAAATCGATAACAAAAATCTTCTAGGTGCAATACTAGAAGGTGGAAAGCTGGTGGTAGATAGTCAGGAATATTCGATTACTGCCGTAGGAAATGTAGTAGAAAAAAATTTAACTGGACTGGGCCATATCACGATTTCTTTTGATGGTTCAAAAGAGGGCAGCCTGCCGGGCACTCTCCATGTTGCAGCAGACCAAGCAGTAGTAATTGAAAAGGACTCTACCATTCAGATTTTCGAAACTGCTTGACCATAACAAAATTTAAAATCAAGCAATTTAGAAACATAAAAGTCAAAAAAATTGATTCAGAGCTTGGACAAAAAGTCCAGGCTTCTGGGTCTAAATTAGAAAAAATAGATGACGCGGTGGTTGATTGGCATCTTCCTTCGCTTTTTAAGCCCCAAAGATTGCCTGATCAACTGTGCGGGGGTGGGAAGATGAACTTTTTAACTTGTTTGAAGTTCTTTCCCACTCCCTTTTTGATAGGGAAAATAATTTATGTTTTAATATTGTAAAATTTGTCATTGTT
Organism: Streptococcus sp. 2_1_36FAA; assembly: GCF_000161955.2. NCBI lineage: Bacteria > Bacillati > Bacillota > Bacilli > Lactobacillales > Streptococcaceae > Streptococcus > Streptococcus sp. 2_1_36FAA. The sequence continues at coordinate 474,958 of NZ_KI391976.1, read as the reverse complement.
TTTCAATGTTTTCGCAATATGACAAATCAACAAAATTTATAAGGATAAAAGCATGCCAGAAAAAGACGGTCAAGGTCAAGCGCAAAGAGCTTGAAGTCAATCAAACTAGCCAGCCAGTGCAAGGGAATTTCCAGCAGATGCATCCATAAGGTGTGCCTGAACAGAAGGAAAAGACCAAAAAGGTATTTACCCAACTTCAGCTAACTTCTCAACAGACCTACACTCATTGGGTCAATTTATCCAAGAAGGAACTCGTATCATGTTTGAAACAGTTGTTCGTGTTGACAAACCACGTAAGAACGTGATCATCCCTACTTTGGAAGAAGACCTTGACGGCCTTGGCTACCTTCAAGGAAAAGACGTTGACTTCGTTAACAAAAAAGCTACTGATGGTGTTCTTCTTGCCCACACTGACGGTGACGTGCCAAACATGTACGTAACTCTTCCTGAGCAAGATGCCTTCACTCTTGGATACACTATCTACTTCTTCGAATTGGCTATCGCCCTTTCAGGTTACTTGAATGCCATCAACCCATTTGACCAACCAGGTGTTGAAGCTTACAAACGTAACATGTTTGCCCTTCTTGGTAAACCAGGATTTGAAGAATTGAGCAAAGAATTGAACGCACGCCTTTAATAGACAAATGAAAGGACCTCGAAAGAGGTCTTTTTTGTATAGGACCCTTTATCTTTTGGGGCGTTGGCCAATCTTGTGATTTTATGATATATTAGAACTATTATATTTAAATTTTGCGCATCTGACTTTATTCACGAAAAGTGAGGAGAGTAATAGGCGAAAATTGCTAGCAAAGGAGATGTTATGACAACAGAGGACAAAAAGCCTTTTAAATCGCAAGAAGGACAAACCGATCAAGAGCCTGATCAGAAAGAAAACAATTTAGTTTCTCAAGAGGAAAATCATCAAGAACTTCAATCGGAAGCTAAACGCGGTTGGATTAAGTTGATCACTTTCTCAGTCCTTGCTGCTTTTGTTGCTGGACTGATTGGTGGAGGTGTTGGCTATCTTTGGGGACAATCATTCAAGTCTGAAGCTGATACCCGACGATATAAACGGCTAGAACGAGCTAAAGCAGAAACTAAAGATACAGAAACTGGCTTTATCACAGAGAAAGACAGGGTTGTTTTTACTTTTTCTCTTAAAGATCTTGGCTTGTTGAAGTATAACAATAAGGATGGTCATGGATTAACTGCAGATCAAATTGTTAATACTTATGGTTTGGCTTCTGGTGTAGATTATGAAAAGAAGGGGATTAAACTTTCTTGGGATAGATCGAAGTCTTCAAAAAGTCAAAGCGTCACTATGTATTTTGAAAAATCAGGTGACAATTATTATTTAAAGCATGTCCAATCTTATGCACTAGGCGAATTCCAAGACAAGCAGAAACTAGAAGATGAAGACGAAGATGAAAAGGATACTGACAATTCAAAAGATTATAAATTGACAAATGAAGAGTTTAAAAGTCTGAAAAAAGGAGATTCAAAAACAGGCAAGGGAGGGACTCCTTTATCAGAATTATTGAAAAAACATGGACAATCTATCCAAATTGAAACGGAAAACGATATTACTGCTAATGGAGAAAAGTATATTTCTAATCGAGTGATTGCAAGGGTATTCTATGAAGTTGATGATGATTATAAGACATTACGATTCCTAGCACAACCGAATGGGGAATTCTTATACATTGGCACAGAACGAGATTAAGATAGAGGAGATAGATGAAAGATGAATATAAATCAATCACAGATACCATTTGACGTGCCTGAAAATCGTGATCAAGAGAAAGCAGGAAAAAGGCGAATGCTTATTTGTATCACAGGTTTTGCGGTTTTGGGGCTGATAGTTGGTCTAATTTTTGGTTATTCTACAGGGGATATGAATCTGACCAAGCGCCTCTATCCAATCATCAATTTAAAAGCTGATACGGGTAAATCAAAAAGAGATGTGGCTGCTGAATATATCGACCCCGAAGAGTCAGAATTTAGTTGGGATATCAATAATCTCGCTGCTCTTAAGTTCGGTTATTACGATAAGCCAGATTTAGGAACTCCCATAGAAGATATTCTTGATGAGTATGGTAAGGCTATAAAAGGTTCGTTTCGAAGAGATAGAATTGATTTAAAGTGGGGCGAGTTAGATGATTATGACCAGGATGAAGATAGTTTCTACTATCGCTTAATTCGTGAAATGGAGCTTGCTTTTAAGAAGGAAGGCGATCGCTACTACTTACAAAATATTTCTTATTCAGGTGATTACAGAAAGGCTAAAGCCGCTTATATGCCCTCTGATTATTATGATAAGCTGAAAGTGGGAGATCCAAAAACAGGTAAAGGCGGGGTTTCCTATAAGGAAGTCATCGGGGATAATGCAGTCTCATCTCTGATGGTGTCTGCAGGGGAAGATATTGAAACAGATGAAGTAATTACCAAAATGAGGATTCAATTCAACTCATCGGGTTCGGATGAGTACAAGTTGACCTTTGTTAAACAGGCAGATGGAGATTTCCTTTTAGCTAAAAAAGGAGCCGATTAAAAAGCGACTTATTCTCGTTCACTTGGAGATTCCTGATAGGGTATGAGGAGCGAGTAGCTTAAAGTTTGAATAAAATTTTTTGAAAGATCTGGAATGGAAATTCCAGGTCTTTATCTGTTTAGTTGAAATTGATTCACTAATCTGCCCAGTAAATCTAAGAAGTGGAAGTTTTCCTTTCCTTGATTATATGTTACAATCAGGGGAGATGTAGCACTATTGAGATAGATTTTTAATTATGTTGATAACGAAGCGATATTTACTTGGAGCATCTGAGAAGGACTAGAATATATATGGAGATAGAGAACTAGATAGAAGGATATTGATTTCGTTTAAGGGAGAAAAAGGATAAGAGAATGGAAAAAAGAGACTTAGACAAACTACGAAAAGAACATAAGGAACGATTTGGCAAGACAAAAGAATCTTCTAGAAGAAATTCTAATGAAATGCCTGGCTCGGTACCTGCATCAAAGCGCAATGAGGAAGCCAAACCAACAAATGAAGCCATTTCGGAGAAGCCAGCTACACCAATATCGGAATTGAATTCCAAGGACGTACAAAAACCGAAACTGAAACAAAATTTAGGTTCTAGGAATTTAGATCATCAATCAAAGGCTAAAGAAGCAAGAATACAAAGGATTAAACCGACTTCTCGTTTCTCTTCAAAGTTAATTGCTGTAGCAGTATTAACGCTTGTTATAGGACTCTTTATCTTAATTGGGAAGGGACTCAATTCTCATAAAGATGATCAGGCAATGGGAGCAGAGTCAAAGTATAGTTCTCCAAATGCTAAGGCTTTGGATTGGGAGAGGATTGACTTTGTAAAGTATAAGATTGAAAATGATGGGACTAGAAACCTTCACGTCTCTGATTTTGTTCGTCAATATGGTTTAGCCCAAACTAGCAACGAAATGAAAGTGGGCAAAAAGGACAAATTGCTATCACTGACTTATAATTTAAAAGGCGGAGGCGTGGCTGTTATTCAATTCTGGAACAGAGGTTCTGGTCCACATCTTGTCAGTGTTTCTTATGATACTACTCAAAAAGAATATCTGACGGATGAGAGGCTTGCCTTTCTTAGAGGGATTAGCCCAGATGAAGAAAAAGGCATCACGGATATAGAGATAGTTGATCAAGTGGGAGTTCCCAAAAGGTATTATAAATCGAACATTGAAGGCTACTCTATTTTGAATATGGCCTACCAAACAAAGGATAAAACCTTCGTCCTTTTGGAATTTGCAAGGGACAAGGATGGAAAGTTTCATTTAAAAAAGGTCCAAGAATCCAAAAACGATTTCGATGTCTAGTAAAGTTCAAACTGACTGACCGAATTATGTTATAATAGAAAACATTAGATAGCTAGGAGAGACTTGCCTCTTTCCTAGATCAAAAATAGAAAGAACAAAGAGGTGCTATTATGTCTGCTACTAAAATGAATGCTCAAGAAATCATCAAATTTATCGCTGACGCCAAGAAAAAGACTCCCGTCAAGGTAACCTTTAACGGAGAATTGCACGGTACCATTCCTTGGTCTGTTGTGAAGTTAGGCAATGTTCTTTTTGGAGACTGGGAAGAAATCAAGCCCCTCCTAGTGAACTTAGAGGAAAATAAGACCTATGTCGTTGAGCAAGATGCTCGTAACTCGGCTGTGCCACTTTTGGACAAGCGCGACATCAATGCCCGTATCGAGCCAGGTGCTATTATCCGTGACCAAGTCGAAATTGGGGATAATGCTGTTATCATGATGGGAGCAGTCATTAATATTGGTGCAGAGATTGGCGCTGGAACCATGATTGATATGGGTGCTATCCTGGGTGGCCGAGCTATTGTCGGAAAAAACAGCCACGTCGGTGCAGGTACAGTTCTAGCAGGTGTGATTGAACCAGCTAGCGCAGAGCCAGTTCGGGTCGGAGACAATGTGCTAATTGGTGCCAATGCGGTTGTGATTGAAGGTGTACAAATTGGCAGTGGCTCCGTTGTTGCGGCTGGTGCGATTGTGACTCAGGATGTTCCTGAAAATGTAGTGGTTGCTGGTGTTCCAGCTCGAATTATCAAGACCATTGATGAGAAGACCCAGCAGAAGACAGCTCTAGAAGACGCTCTTCGAACACTTTAATATTGCATAAATAACAGTGCCGCGCCCGAAGTTGATTGGGTGCGGTCAGATTTTATCTGGTTTGACAAGACAATAAAGGAAAGAAACAATGCTTGATTATCTAAAAATTCGCCGTGATTTACACCAGATACCAGAAATCGGTCTGGAAGAATACAAGACTCATGCCTACCTGATGCAGGTCATTGATGGCCTGACAGCAGGTCTAGACTTTGTGGAAATCCGAACTTGGCGGACTGGTATTTTGGTCTTTATCAAGGGAAGTTCACCGGATAAGACGATTGGCTGGCGGACAGATATCGATGGTCTACCGATTGTGGAGGCTACAGGCCTGGACTTTGCCAGTACTCATGAAGGTCGGATGCATGCCTGCGGACATGATATGCACATGACGGTGGCTCTAGGTCTGCTGGAACAAGCTGTGAGCGCTCAGCCTACCCACAATCTGCTCTTTCTCTTTCAGCCTGCTGAGGAAAATGAAGCTGGCGGAATGCTCATGTATGAAGACGATGCTTTTGGCGATTGGCTGCCAGATGAATTTTACGGACTTCATGTGCGGCCGGATCTCAAAGTTGGTGATATTGCCACTAACAGAGGAACCCTCTTTGCTGGTACCTGTGAAGTCAAGCTGACCTTTAAGGGGAAGGGGGGCCATGCAGCTTTTCCCCATGAAGCCAATGATGCTTTGGTTGCGGCTAGCTACTTTATCACCCAGGTGCAGACCATTGTCAGCCGCAATGTCGATCCTATCGAGGGAGCGGTTGTAACCTTTGGTTCGCTCCATGCTGGCACAACCAACAATGTCATCGCAGAAACGGCCTTTTTGCATGGTACCATTCGGACTCTGACTCAGGAGATGAACCTCTTGACCCAGAAACGCTTACGAGAAATAGCAGAGGGCATAGCCCAAGGTTTCGGTCTGGAATTGGACTTGGAGCTCAAGCAAGGTGGTTATCTGCCTGTAGAAAATCATCCTGATCTGGCAGGTGAACTGATGGACTTTTTCCAGAAGGAAGACGGAGTGGAGCTGATTGATATTGCTCCGGCGATGACAGGTGAGGATTTTGGCTATCTACTCAGCAAGGTCAAGGGCGTCATGTTCTGGCTAGGAGTGGACAGTCCCTATGCCCTTCATCATCCAAAGATGACACCGGATGAGGCGGCACTGCCCTTTGCTATTGAAAAGATTGGGAAATTCCTAGATTATAAAGTCAATGACAGATAAGAAAAGAGGAACGCGTTGCATGAAAAAAGAGCTGAGACAAACTGTACTGAACCAGATGAAGAGTCTTTCAGAAAAAGAAAAAGAGCAGGCAGATAACTGGCTGACCCATCACATGCTCCAGTCAAGAGCTTATCAAGAAGCTAAAGTCATCGCAACTTATCTTTCTATGCCACATGAAGTCTCTACCGCAGACTTTATCAAGCAGGCTCAGTTGGACGGCAAGCGGGTTTTAGTGCCCAAAACCTATGGCCAGGGTCGGATGATATTTGTGGATTATGATGAAAGTTGCCTACAAAAAAGCTCCTTTGGGCTTATGGAGCCGATAAGCGAAGATGCTGTCGATAAGACGGAGATTGATCTGATTCATGTGCCAGGTGTGGCCTTCAATTCTCAAGGCTTTCGGATTGGTTACGGCGGTGGCTACTATGACCGCTATCTAGCTGATTTTGCTGGAGCTAGTGTCAGCACTCTTTATCAAATTCAGCTAGCGAATTTTAAGCCGGATCTGCATGATGTCTCGGTAAAGGAGTTAATCATATATGAAACAAATCTACGATAGAAACTACCCAGTGACAAGTATTTTATTGATCATAACGAGCCTTGTCTTTGCTTTAATGTTTCTTTTCTACGGTTTCCAATATAGTAGTACGGAAGCCTTGTATCGCTTTGGGGCAGTACATGGCTATACAATCCAAGAGATGCCTATAGAATTTTGGCGAGTTTTTGCTGCTATTTTTGTCCATATTGGTTTAGAGCATTTTGTGGTCAATATGCTTACTCTGTATTTCCTTGGCCGTCAGATAGAAGATATTTTCGGACCATGGAAATTCTTAATGCTCTATCTCATGTCTGGGGTGATGGGGAATCTATTCGTCGTATATTTTTCACCAAACAGTCTGGCTGCAGGAGCCTCTACATCGCTTTTCGGTCTCTTTGCGTCAGTCGTCGTTCTGCGCTATGCCACACGAAACCACTATCTTCAGCAGTTGGGGCAATCCTATATGAGCCTACTGGCTGTCAATCTAATCATGAGTTTCTTACCAGGAATCAGTCTTTCTGGTCACTTAGGTGGTCTTGTTGGTGGAGCTTTAGGTGCGGTGATTCTACCAGTTTCAGGCGAACGCAATGCATTTAGTAAGCCACAAAGATTTTTAGCCCTAATAGTCTATCTGGGATTAGTAGCCATTTTGATTTTTATGACTTTTCAAAGACCAATTTTTTAAGAAAATTAAGCTAAGTACCGCTTTAAATAGCGGTGTTTTTTTATAATTATAACTTTTGATGAAATAAGGAATTTCAATAATTTGATGTATCAATATTTTATAAAATGGACTCTTAATTAGTTTTAGCAGAAATAAATTAGTAAACTTCTAAAATGTTTATATTTCTAGGTGTATGTTTTCCCTATTTTACATCTGTAAAACGTATAAATAAACAATTTTGAAAGCGCTTGCAAATACGGGATCAAAGGAGTATACTATGGTTGTAAATATAGGGAGTCTAGGACTTTCAAAAAAAATAAAAAGGAGTTAGCGATGAAGAAGTTAACATTCAAAGTTGTCATTGCTGTGATGGCGATCCTCATGTTGCCTATCCAAGCGGTTCAAGCTTGTTGTGGTTTTATTTTTGGTCGCCAGTTGACAGCTGACGGTTCAACCATGTTTGGCCGTACGGAAGACTATCCTTACTATCCCAATGGTGGGAAACACAATAAAAACTATGTTGTTGTGGAAGGAAAGAACTATAAGGAAGGAGACCAGATTGTAGATGAATCTAATGGTTTCACTTATCCACATGCTGCCAACGAAATGAAATATACTGCAACTTATGATTCTGCTCGTGGCGATGGTAGTAACGGTGCTTTCGGGGAACATGGCTTTAATGAAGCAGGTGTTTCAATGACATCTACAGTTACAGCAATTCCAAATAAAAAAGTACTTGCAAAAGATCCTCTGAAGGCAGATGGTCTTCCAGAAGCTGCGATGCTGGATGTTATTTTGCCTCGTGCAAAAACAGCTCGTGAAGCAATTGAGTTGCTTGCAAAAGTCATCGAAGAAAAGGGATCTGCTGAAGGAAATACTGTTGTTGTTGCAGACCAAAAAGAAACTTGGTACATGGAAATCTTATCTGGCCACCAATATGTAGCAGTGAAGGTACCAGAAGATAAATACGCAGTTTTTGCTAATACCTATTACCTTGGTCATGTTGATTTGAATGACAAAGAAAATGTTATTGCTTCTAAAGATGTAGAAAAAGTAGCCCAAGAAGCAGGAAACTACAAGACAGATAAAGATGGTAATTTCCACATTGCTAAATCATATGGACCTGAAAAATACGCAGAAGGGGATCGTTCTCGTACATATGCAGGAATTACACTTCTTGATCCTAAATCTAAAATTACTTACGAAGATGATGAGTATGAACTCTTCCGCTCTCCAACTGATCCAAACAAGAGATTTACTCTTGAAGATGCCTTTGCTTTGCAACGGAACCGCTTTGAACACTTGAATGGTCGTTTTATACCTGATGATCAAATTGGGGTCAAGAAACAAGGCGACAATGGGGCAAATGATGCTGTTCGGAAAGATCAATACAAATATGCTCTTGGTAATGAAAATGTTATCGATGCCCATGTTTATCAAATTGATCCGAAGTTGCCAAAATCTTTTGGTGGTAAAGTATGGCTCGGTTTAGGACCATCACGTAACACACCATATGTACCTTTCTATGGTAACGTTCAAGATACTTATCAAGCCTTTAAACCTCAAACTGCTACTTATGATCCAAACTCATGGTACTGGACAGTATGGCACATTGACCAAATGGCAATTAAGAACCAAGATATTTTCGGTAAGACTGTTCAAGATCATTGGAAGATGCTTGAAAAACAATTCATCATTGATCAAGAGAAGAAGGATATTGAGTATTATTCACTGAAAGATCAACCAGAAGCTGCTAAAGCTGCTGAACACAAAGTGACAAAAGATGCACTTGATTTATCAGATCGTCTTTTCCAACACTTTAAGGACTATGAAAAGTTGATGGAAAAACAATTAGAAGCTGCTGGACGTAAGTCTGATCCTTATCGCGCTTCACAACCAGATGATAAACAAGACCCATCAACACCTGAAAAACCAGATACTCCAAAAACTCCGGAAAAACCAAAAGCAACTGAAGAAGTAAATAAAAACGTACTTCCTGCTGAATACTATGTTGCAGCACCTCCGACTCATGATATTCCTGCTAATGCAGAAGGTAATCCAAACAATCGTTTTGGCTATGCAGCTACAGCAAATGTGCAAGTATTCGGACAAACATCTACTCGCACTGAAGCTCCTCAGGTACAAAGCCAAGCTTCTCAAGAGCCAAGTCAAGCTTCACAAACAACAGTTGCCAATGCAGAAGGCAATCCAAACAACCGCTTTGGTTTTGCAGGAAATTATGAAGGCGGAAAAGATTTCAAGAATATTGGAACATTCTCTAACTGAAACTAATTTTTCTGTTGAGAAAGCTAGTCATTGGATATAAGAAAACACCTAGTTAAATCTAGGTGTTTTTGTATTTTTGGTAATAGAAAAGGCATGAGACCAATCGGTCTTAATTCATTCTTAGTTTTGCTTTTTAGTTTTCTCTTCTAGCTTTTTACCAAGTTCAATAATATATTGTTCCAAATCATCTTTGACCTGCGGATGTTTGAGAGCGTAATCGATAGATGTTTTCATGAAACCAAACTTGTCACCAACATCGTAGCGGTCACCCTTGAATTCACGGGCAAATACGCGCTGGGTCTTGTTAAGAGTATCAATGGCATCTGTCAGTTGGATTTCATTTCCAGCACCAGGAGCTTGATTTTCCAAGATTTCAAAGATTTCTGGAGTAAGCAAATAGCGACCAATAATTGCTAAATTACTTGGAGCTTCCTCCGGACTTGGTTTTTCAACAAATTTTTCAACACTATAAAGGCCATTGACGCCTTCGCCTTGCGGAGCGATGACACCATATGAAGAAACTTCTTCATGAGGGACCTCCATAACCGCAATAGTAGAAGCGTGGGTTGCTTCATAGTCGTTCATCAGCTGTTTAGTAAGTGGCATAGCTTTATCATTAGTGATATCCATAAGGTCATCACCTAACATGACAACAAAAGGTTCGTTGCCGACAAAAGCCTTAGCTTGAAGCACAGCATCTCCCAGCCCACGCGGATGACTTTGTCGAATGAAGTGTAGGCCAATACCAGTGGTTTCATCAACTAATTTCAAAAGGTCATCTTTGCCTTTTTCTTTGAGATTGTATTCAAGTTCAAAGTTGGAATCGAAATGGTCCTCAATCGAACGTTTTGACTTACCAGTTACGACTAAAATATCATCAATACCTGATTTGAGAGCTTCTTCAACAATAAATTGAATGGTAGGCTTGTCCACGATAGGTAGCATTTCTTTAGCAAGCGCCTTAGTAGCAGGTAGGAAACGAGTTCCAAGACCCGCTGCCGGAATGACAGCTTTCTTAACTTTTGACATCAGTAAATCCTTTCCAGATATAGATTTGGTTATGACCATTCATTCTCGGCCTTGAATTCATTGTTCATGATTTCGAAGATAGCCTCTTTTATATCATGGCCTTGATAAATGACTTTATAAATGGCCTGGGTAATAGGCATATAAACATCTAATTCCTGAGCCAATTCATAAGCAGCCTTGGTAGTGGAAATTCCTTCAATCACCATGCCCATGTTAGCTTCAATATCCGCTAATTTTTCTCCACGTCCAAGAGCATCCCCAGCCCGCCAGTTGCGAGAGTGGATAGAAGTACCAGTAACAATAAGGTCACCGACTCCAGATAAACCGCTATAGGTCAAAGGACTAGCACCAAGTTTTACTCCTAAGCGAGTGATTTCAGCCAGTCCACGCGTGATAATGGCAGCCTTGGCATTGTCGCCATAGCCTAGGCCGTGTAGAGCCCCAGCTCCGACAGCGATAATATTTTTAAGAGCGCCTGCAGTCTCGACTCCAACCACATCTGTATTGGTATAGAGGCGGAAATAGTGGTTGCTGAAAAGTTTCTGTACATATTTGGCAGCTTCTAGGTCCTTAGAAGCTGCTGTAATGAGAGTGATATCGCGAACAATGGTTTCCTCAGCATGGCTAGGACCTGAAACAACGACAATTTCACTACGCAATTCACTCGGGATTTCCTCTTCTAAGATTGTAGAAATACGTTCATGGCTGTCGGGTTCCAAACCTTTGGAAGCATGCATAACCTTAACCTTGTGGTCTAGGATTTGAGCGACTTGTTTTGCTACCAGTCTTGTGACCTTGGTTGGCACCACAAATAGAACCGCATCAGCACCATCTAAGGCTTCTGCTAGACTGTGGTAGGCTTTGATTTTTTCATCGAGGACAGTATCTTTAAAATAACGTGTGTTTGTATGCGCTTGGTTGATTTCATCAATCTGTTCAGCAATGTTACCCCAAATACGTACTTCGTGACCATTATCATTTAGCACTTGTGATAAAGCTGTACCCCAAGAGCCAGGACCGATTACAGCAACTCGTTGTTTATCCATCTTTCTTATTTCCATTTCTAACTAGAGTATTCTACTCTATTCTATCATATTAAAAGAAAAAAATCGTTTTCAAGCTTAAATGTTCTTATTTTCTTATGGTCATTTTAAAGCTAAGCTCAATAAGCTTGACATTGATTTTTTCTGTGATATAGTAAGAAAACGAAGGAAAAAGAGAGAACTAATAGAGGGAAGATGATGTTTGTAAAAACCTTATTAAAGTACAAATGGTTTGTTGTGTGTTCGATTGTAATGACTGGCTTGATGATTGCCAGTTCACTGTTGCAACCTTGGCTCCTTAAGCAGGTGCTGGATGCCTTGCAGATGAGTGATAGTAAAGCCATTTATCAAGCGGGGGCTTGGCTGATTGGTATGGGAATTATTGGTTTGGTTGCTGGTGGTATTAATGTGACAACAGCAGCTTATATTGCCCAAGCAGTGTCATCTGATTTGAGGGAAAAGACCTTTCGCAAGATCCAGACTTTCTCTTATGCCAATATTGAGCAGTTCAATGCCGGAAATCTGGTTGTTCGGATGACCAATGATATTAATCAAATTCAAAATCTGGTTATGATGATGTTTCAAATCTTGCTTCGCCTGCCAGTCCTATTCATTGGTTCGGTTGTCCTGGCCATCGTGACTGTTCCGGAACTCTGGTGGATTATTGCCCTCCTAATTTTACTTGTGACTGGGTTGACAGCTATGATGATGGGGCTTATGGGGCCTCGGTTTAAGAAATTTCAAACCTTGTTAGAGCAAATGAATGCTATTGCCAAGGAAAATCTTCGAGGAGTTCGGGTGGTGAAGTCTTTTGTGCAAGAAAGGGCACAATTTGATAAATTCAGCCATGTTTCTGATGAACTCCTGGATCAAAATTTATTTATCGGTTACGCTTTTTCAGTTGTTGAACCAATAATGATGTTCATCGGTTACGGAGCAGTTTATCTGGCTATTTGGACCTTGTCAGGCATGCTTGCTACAGACGCGGGAGTAGTCAGTTCAATTGCTTCTTTCATTGGCTACCTGAATCAAATCATCTTTACTATTATCATGGTTGGTTTTTTAGGAAATGGTGTGACGCGGGCTATTATATCAATGAGACGTCTCAATGAGGTTTTAGATACAGAGCCTGCCATGACCTTCCCAGATATAGCAGATGAAGACTTAGAAGGCAGCATTCGTTTTGATCATGTGACCTTTACTTATCCAACAGATGAAAGTCCAATTCTAAAAGATATTAGTTTCGAAGTCTCTCCAGGGGAAATGGTTGGTGTTGTCGGTGCAACGGGTGCTGGTAAGTCTACCTTGGCTCAGCTGATTCCTCGCCTCTTTGATCCCCAAGAAGGCTCTATTTCAATTGGCGGTAAGGATTTGCGAGAAGTCAGTCAGGGAAGTCTTCGGAAAAATGTTTCTATTGTCTTGCAGCGGGCTATTCTCTTTAGCGGGACCATTGCTGACAATCTTCGTCAAGGGAAACTCGATGCTTCTCTGCCCGAGATGGAATGGGCGGCAGGGGTTGCTCAAGCCAGTGAGTTTATTGGCCGTATGGCGGACAGCTTTGACAGTCAGGTAGAAGAACGCGGGAATAACTTCTCTGGTGGCCAGAAGCAAAGGATGTCCATTGCGCGTGGTGTCGTCAACCATCCCAAGATCCTAATTTTAGATGATTCGACCTCAGCTTTAGATGCCAAATCAGAAAAATTGGTTCAAGAAGCCTTAAACAAGGACTTGAAGGGCACGACCACCATTGTCATTGCTCAAAAGATTAGTTCGGTTGTCCATGCAGATAAGATTTTAGTCTTAGACCAAGGCCGCTTAATCGGGCAAGGAACGCATAAAGAGCTAGTCGCAACAAATGAAGTCTATCGTGAGATATACGAGACACAGAAAGGAAAGGAGGATTAAGATGCGGACCGTAAAATTTTTCTGGAAATATTTTAAAGACTATAGCTTATCTTTTCTTATTGTAATCGTGATGATGGTTGCTTCTACTATTTTACAAGTGCTCTTTCCGATTTATGTTGGTCAGGCTGTTCAACATCTAGTTGAATTAGGCAATGCCTTGGCTAATGGCGGAGAAAAAAATCAGCTTTTAGCTGCTTTTGCATCCCTTATGACCAAGCTGTTTCTAACCTTTCTCTGTCTGTCAATTTCTAGCTTGATTTATATGGTTTTGATGAGCCGAGTGATTTCGCATTCGACCAATGAGATGCGCAAGGGTCTCTTTGGAAAACTAGCTAAATTAACCGTATCCTTTTTTGATCGTCATCAGGACGGGGATATCTTGTCACGCTTTACCAGTGACTTGGACAATATTCTTCAGGCCTTGAACGAAAGTATGATTCAAGTTTTAAGCAATATTCTTCTCTACCTTGTCCTTGTGATCATCATGTTCCGGCAGAATGCTCGCTTGGCTTGGATTACTGTTGCCAGCACTCCCCTAGCTATTGTGGTTTTAGTCGTGATTGTTAAACTAGCTAGAAAGTACACCAATCTCCAGCAAAAAGAAGTTGGTCAACTTAATGCCTATATGGATGAAACCATTTCCGGTCAGAAGGCTGTTATTGTTCAGGGCATGCAAGAAGAAGTCATCAAAGGCTTCCTTGAGCAAAATGATCGAGTCCGTTCAGCTACTTTTAAGGGCAGAGCTTTCTCAGGACTTCTCTTCCCCATCATGAATGGAATGAGTCTGATTAATACAGCCATAGTCATTTTTGTTGGTTCAGCTGTCTTACTGAGCGACCCTAATGTCGAAACGGCTGTTGCAGTTGGTTTGATTACGACTTATGCCCAGTTTTCTCAGCAATATTATCAGCCTATCATCCAGATTGCAGCCAGCTGGGGCAGTTTGCAGTTGGCCTTTACAGGGGCTGACCGGATTCAGGAGATGTTTGACGCGCCCGAGGAAGTCCGGCCAGAGAATGCGCCTGCTTTCACAGAGCTCACAGACTCAGTAGAGATCAAGCATGTGGACTTCTCATATGTAGAAGGCAAGCCCATCCTCAAAGACGTGTCTATCTTTGCTCCTAAGGGTAAGATGACGGCTGTTGTTGGCCCGACTGGATCAGGTAAGACGACCATTATGAACCTGCTCAATCGCTTTTACGATGTGGATAGTGGCAGTATTGAGTTTGACGGTCGCGACATTCGAGATTATGAGTTGGACAGTCTGCGGAGCCATGTGGGGATTGTTCTGCAGGATTCGGTGCTCTTTAGTGGCACGATTCGGGACAATATCCGCTTCGGTGTGCCGGATGCTAGTCAGGAAATGGTCGAAACGGCTGCGCGTGCGACACATATTCATGACTATATCGAAAGTCTGCCAGACAAATATGATACCTTGGTGGATGATGACCAGAATATTTTCTCAACTGGGCAGAAACAGTTGATTTCCATTGCTAGAACTTTGCTGACGGACCCGCAAGTCTTGATTTTGGACGAGGCGACGTCTAATGTCGATACGGTAACAGAGAGCAAGATTCAGCAGGCTATGGAAGCCATTGTAGCTGGTCGAACTAGCTTTGTCATTGCCCATCGCCTCAAGACAATCCTCAATGCTGACCAGATTATCGTCCTTAAAGATGGAGAGGTGATTGAGCAAGGGGACCACCATCAACTTCTTCAGCTCGGAGGATTCTATTCAGAACTCTATCATAATCAATTTGTCTTTGAGTAAAGAATTGATTCATATTTTACAACTCTCGTTTGAATTTTAAATTCATTCGGGAGTTTTTCCTTAAAACTTTCTAGCAAGTACTTGATAAAAAATTTTTATAAGTTGCTTTAAAAAAATTTATTGGACGAGAAGTGCTAGTCGTGGTAAGATAAAGTATATCTTGAGAAAGGAGTCTCCTATGTGCAGAACAATTGTTGGAATTTCGGCCAATCTTTGCCCAGTTGATGAAGACGGAAAAAATATTCACACCTCTGTTTCACGAAAGTTTGTGGACGGCGTACGAATGGCTGGTGGTCTGCCAATGGTGATTCCTCTTGGCGATAGAAGCCTGGTCGAGGATTATGTAGAAACCATAGACAAGCTGATTTTATCAGGTGGGCAGAATGTCCATCCAAAATTCTATGGGGAAGAAAAAACTATTGATAGTGACGATTATAATATCGCCCGTGATGAATTTGAATTAGCACTTTTAAAAGAAGCCTTACGCCAGAACAAACCTGTTATGGCAATTTGTCGTGGTCTGCAACTGGTAAATGTTGCTTTTGGTGGTACTTTAAACCAGCAGATTGATAATCATTGGCAGGGTCAGCCTTTTGGGACTTCGCATTCGATTCGTACGGAAAAAGGAAGTGTTGTAGAGCGTTTATTTGGTCAAGCTAGTCGGATTAACTCAGTCCACCGTCAAAGTATCAAGGACTTGGCTCCTAATTTTCGCGCGACGGCTTTTGACCCAAGAGACAATACTATCGAAGCTATCGAGTCCATCGATAACCATCGGATCATTGGGCTTCAATGGCATCCGGAGTTTTTGATTGGGGAAGAAAAGGGGAATTTAGAGTTATTTCACTATCTTTTGCAGGAATTATAAAAATTTTTAAACCTTTCAGTTTGCTTTTAGGAAAGTTTAAGGTAAGAGATTTATACTAAGACCATAAACAAAGACCTCCTAACTTTGTTTAGAAATCCTAAAACTTTTCTTTTTCATAATAATCTCCCTATAAGAACCGCCCAATTGGCGGTTTTTTTGCTGGAAAGGCTGAGAAATCTGGATTTTCAGTAATTTAATGTCTTTTATGTTATAATGAGTCACAAGTAGGCCAAGCGAATCGGTCAGTAGATGGAGGAAGAGAGATGTCAAGAGCGGAGCGAGTTATTTTAACAAATATGTGTATGGTTTACGATGGAGACCGCATTTTAGTGCAAAATAAAGTAAATGATGATTGGACCGGCCTTTGCTTTCCAGGTGGCCATGTTGAAAATCGTGAATCCTTTGTCAAATCAGTGATACGGGAAATCAAGGAAGAAACGGGTTTGACTATCTATGAGCCTCGCTTGTGTGGTGTCAAGCAGTTTTATACTGAAAAAGATGAGCGCTACATCGTTTTTCTTTACAAGACCAATCGTTTTGAAGGAGAGCTAGTGTCATCCGACGAAGGCGAAGTGTTCTGGGTTAACCGTGAAGATTTTGACAGCTACTCGCTGGCTGTGAGCTTTAAGGAAATGTATCAAGTTTTCACATCAGATTTGACGGAGCAGTTTACCTATCTGGATAATGGAGAGGTTATCAGAGATCTATACTAGAGAGAATCGCCAATCGGCGGTTTTTTTGCTTGTTTTTACCGAATTTAGTATAATAGGGGCAGTAAAAATAGAAAAGAGAAATGCATGAAAATTCGCGGATTTGAGCTGGTTTCCAGCTTTACAAATGATGATTTGCTACCCAAGAGAGAGACGGCTCACGCAGCTGGCTACGACTTGAAAGTGGCAGAGCGTACCGTCATAGCACCAGGAGATATTAAGCTAGTTCCGACCGGTGTCAAGGCCTATATGCAAGCCGGAGAGGTACTTTATCTTTACGACCGCTCGTCCAATCCTCGCAAAAAAGGCTTGGTCTTGATTAACTCCGTGGGGGTCATTGATGGCGACTACTATGGCAACCCTGGAAACGAAGGTCATATCTTTGCTCAGATGAAAAACATCACAGATCAGGAAGTCGTCCTTGAAGTTGGAGACCGTATCGTGCAGGCTGTCTTTGCACCCTTTTTAATTGCGGATGGAGATGAAGCAGATGGCGTGCGGACTGGCGGGTTTGGATCGACAGGGAAATAGAGTGAAAAAATGGAAGACTATTTATTAGTTGTAGATATGCAGTCAGATTATGTTGCTGCAGGAAAAGCATATGATAATGAAGCACTGACTGCGGCTGTCAATGACAAAATAGCTAGTTATCCCAGCAATCGGGTTATCTATATTCTCAATCGTTTTTTCTGGGAGAGAAAAGATAGGAAGAAGAAATTTGCGACCGGCTTGAAGGTTATATCTTCTCGCATCTTTGAGAAGCGTCGGGCTTCTTGCTTTACGAATCCGGATTTAAAAGAGTTTTTAGAGGGAACTGGTGCTAAAAGCTTAGAGTTTATAGGGGTAGATGGCAATGGCTGTGTCAAGGCTTCCGTTTTGGCAGCTGTCAAGGAGAATTATCAGGTTTCTGTCGATTTGTCCGTTGTCGGAGTTGCCCACCAGAAGAAATTCTCTAAAACAATGAAGCAATGGAAAGATTGCGGAATCAAGATTAGATAGCTTTATGAGGATATTAGCATGAAAATCATTTTTATCCGCCACGGAGAGCCAGATTATTCACTTTTGGAAGAGGCTGGTTATACTGGCTTTGGACTAGATTTGGCTCCCTTGTCGGCTGCTGGTCGTCGGATGGCGACAGAGGCCACTGCTAATCCTTTGCTGGAACAAGCGGAAATTATGATCTCCTCTTCTTTGACGCGGGCTTTGGAGACGGCTTCCTATCTGATTCGAAACCGCCAACTATCGCTTTTTGTGGAGCCTTTGCTGCATGAATGGCAGGTATATGAGAGTGGGACAGAAAAGTTTGAGCAGGCTCGGAAGTTATTTTTTGAAAATAATGGTTCTATTCCTGCAGGAAGTCCTGTCCGGTATGAAACGGCTGAGCAGATGAAAGCCCGCTTTTTTCGTGCCTTAAGCAAATACAGAGACTACGAGACGATAGCTCTTGTAGCTCATCGCATGCTCATCCGCCAGTTTGTAGCTGATCAGCAGATTGATTTTTGCCAGTTTATTGAATGTGAATTAGAAATATAAAGGAGATATCTCATCGCTAAGAAAAAAACGACCTTTGTGTGTCAAAATTGTGAATACCATTCGCCCAAGTATCTAGGCCGCTGTCCTAATTGTGGAGCGTGGTCTTCTTTTGTTGAGGAAGTAGAGGCTGCAGAAGTCAAGCATGCTCGTGTTTCCTTGACAGGTGAAAAGACTCGGCCCATGAAGCTGGCTGAGATTACTTCGATTGATGTCAATCGGACCAAGACAGAAATGGACGAGTTCAACCGTGTGCTGGGTGGTGGCGTAGTACCTGGCAGTCTTGTTCTGATTGGTGGAGATCCTGGTATCGGGAAATCCACCCTGCTTTTGCAGGTGTCCACTCAGCTTTCTCATCAGGGCACCGTTCTCTATGTCAGCGGGGAGGAATCTGCTGAGCAGATTAAGCTGCGGGCGGAACGCCTCGGTGATATTGACAGTGAATTTTACCTCTACGCTGAGACCAATATGCAAAATATCCGCACAGAGATTGAAAAGAATAAGCCAGATTTTCTGATTATTGACTCCATTCAGACAGTTATGTCGCCGGAAATTTCCAGTGTTCAAGGCTCTGTCTCTCAGGTTCGCGAGGTGACGGCTGAGCTCATGCAGCTGGCCAAGACCAATAATATCGCGACCTTTATCGTTGGCCACATGACCAAGGAAGGAACCTTAGCTGGTCCTCGGACGCTAGAGCATATGGTGGATACTGTGCTTTATTTTGAGGGTGAACGCCAGCACACTTTTCGTATCTTGAGAGCCGTCAAGAACCGCTTTGGTTCGACCAATGAGATTGGCATTTTTGAAATGCAGTCTGGCGGGCTAGTTGAGGTTGTCAATCCCAGTGAAGTCTTTTTAGAAGAGCGCCTGGATGGTGCGACAGGCTCTTCTATTGTCGTGACCATGGAAGGAACGCGGCCGATTTTGGCAGAGGTGCAGGCTTTGGTGACACCGACCATGTTTGGCAATGCCAAGCGAACCACGACTGGTCTGGACTTTAACAGAGCCAGCCTTATCATGGCGGTTCTAGAAAAACGGGCGGGGCTCCTCCTGCAAAATCAAGACGCCTATCTCAAATCAGCTGGTGGAGTTAAGCTAGATGAGCCAGCCATTGATTTGGCGGTAGCGGTAGCCATTGCTTCCAGCTACAAGGATTTGCCTACCAATCCTCAAGAGTGCTTTATTGGTGAAATTGGCCTGACTGGCGAAATCCGACGGGTCAACCGTATCGAGCAGCGTATCAACGAAGCAGCAAAGCTGGGTTTCACCAAGGTCTATGCTCCTAAAAACTCTCTGAACGGCCTCAAAGTTCCAGACAATATCCAAGTCATCGGTGTGACGACGATTGGGGAAGTCTTAAAGAAAGTGTTTGCTTAGAACCTTGCTTTATAGGTAAATAAAACTGTCAATGTAACGACTTTGGTAGATAAATAAAACAGGTGCAAGGATTAGTTCTCTTTGCTCAAAACAAGATAAAAGGAGAAATCTGATGTCAGATAATCGCATGAATTTTACTATTGAAAACAATAGCCAATTTCCTTTTGTAGAAATTGTATTAGATAAAGGCGAAAAAGCCTATATTCAGCGCGGAAGCATGGTTTATCATTCTTCTAGTGTTAAATTAAGAACCAAACTGAATGCAAAAGGATCTGGTCTTGGTAAATTAGTTAAAGCAGTTGGACGTTCGATGGTGTCTGGTGAAAGCACCTTTATTACGGAAGCTTTATCTGATGCAGATGGTGGCCTCTTAGCTCTAGCTCCTAATGTTCCGGGTCAGGTAATGCCCTTGTATTTAGGGGAACATCAATATCGATTGAACGATGGAGCTTTCCTTGCTTTGGATGGTTCAGCATTTTATACGATGGAACGCCAGTCTATTGGCCGTGCCTTGTTTGGCGGTCAAGGAGGTTTCTTTGTCATGACCACTCAAGGAGAAGGAACACTCTTAGTCAATGCCTTTGGAGCTATCAAGAAAATTGAACTGAAAGACCAAGAAATGACGATTGATAATGCCCATGTTGTTGCCTGGAGCAAAGACTTGCATTATGACATTCACTTGGAAAATGGTTTTTTACAATCTGTCGGTACAGGAGAAGGTGTTGTTAATACTTTCCGAGGTACAGGAGAAATCTATGTTCAAAGTCTAAATGTTGAAACTTTCGCTAAAATTTTGGGTGGATATATTCCTACAAAAGAGTAGGCTTGACTATTCCTGGGCATATAAATTTTTCATGAGTAAGAAGCTTTATCTCTGACAAATCTTAAAAAAGCTGGTAAGATAAGATTAATTTATTTGACAATCAAATAAATTTTCCAGAGATGAAGCAGAGGTGAATATGTCTTACTTTAAAAATTTTATGAAGGCCAACAGAGCGTATGTCGACTTGCATGGAACAGCTCATTTACCAATAAAACCAAAAACAAAGGTTGCTATTGTAACCTGCATGGATTCCCGACTTCATGTGGCTCCGGCCTTAGGTTTGGCCCTTGGAGATGCCCATATTTTGCGGAACGCTGGTGGGCGTGTAACGGAGGATATGATTCGATCCTTAGTGATTTCTCAGCAACAGATGGGGACCAGAGAAGTAGTGGTTTTGCACCATACCGACTGTGGAGCTCAGACCTTTACCAATCCAGAATTTGCCTGTCACCTTGAAAATGTGCTAGGTGTGGATGTTAAGGGGCAAGATTTTCTGCCCTTCACAGATGTGGAAGAAAGTGTACGGGAGGACATGGAATTACTTCGAAAGTCTCCCTTGATTCCTGATGATGTAGAAATTTCCGGTGGCGTCTATGATGTGGATACCGGGCGAATCCATGAAGTTCTATAAATAAATGTTCTAGTTTCCAATTAGTTTGGGAATGAAAAAAAGATTGCTTGCGGGTAATCTTTTTTTCTTACTTGTGCTATAATAGAAACGATTGAAAAGAGGCCCTTTGGTCCTCGATGATAAAAAGAATGATATAAAGGAGATCTGCTTTGGCAAAAGCTATTCGGGTGCGTTATGCACCAAGTCCGACTGGACTTTTACACATCGGAAATGCGCGGACTGCGCTCTTTAATTACCTCTATGCTCGTCATCATGGCGGGACCTTCATTATCCGTATCGAGGATACTGACCGCAAGCGCCATGTAGAAGATGGGGAACGTTCACAGCTTGAAAATTTGCGTTGGCTAGGCATGGATTGGGATGAAAGCCCAGAAACACATGAAAACTACCGTCAGTCTGAGCGTTTGGAACTCTACCAAAAATACATTGACCAATTGCTAGCTGAAGGAAAGGCCTACAAATCTTATGTCACAGAAGAAGAATTGGCAGCCGAGCGCGAACGACAGGAAGCAGCAGGAGAAACACCTCGCTACATCAACGAATATCTTGGTATGAGTGAAGAAGAAAAAGCGGCTTATATTGCTGAACGTGAAGCAGCAGGTATTGTACCAACTGTCCGTCTGGCGGTTAATGAGTCAGGTATCTACAAATGGCACGACATAGTCAAAGGCGACATTGAGTTCGAAGGCGGCAATATCGGTGGTGACTGGGTTATTCAAAAGAAAGACGGATACCCAACTTACAACTTTGCTGTTGTTATTGATGACCACGATATGCAAATCTCTCACGTTATCCGTGGAGACGACCACATTGCTAACACTCCAAAACAGCTCATGGTTTATGAAGCGCTTGGTTGGGAAGCCCCAGAGTTCGGCCATATGACCTTGATTATCAATAGCGAAACGGGTAAAAAGCTATCTAAACGTGATACCAACACTCTTCAATTTATCGAGGATTATCGTAAGAAGGGGTATCTGCCAGAAGCAGTCTTTAACTTTATTGCACTGCTAGGTTGGAATCCTGGTGGTGAAGATGAGATTTTCTCTCGCGAAGAGCTCATTAAACTCTTCGATGAGAACCGCCTCAGCAAGTCTCCAGCAGCCTTCGACCAGAAGAAACTAGACTGGATGAGCAATGAATACATCAAAAATGCAGATTTCGAAAGAATCTTTGCTCTGGCGAAACCATACTTGGAAGCAGCAGGGCGTTTGACAGATAAGGCTGAAAAATTAGTAGAGCTTTACAAACCACAGATGAAGTCAGTTGATGAAATTGTACCTCTGACAGATCTTTTCTTCTCAGATTTCCCAGAGTTGACAGAGGCTGAGCGCGAAGTTATGGCAGGAGAAACAGTTCCAGTAGTTTTAGAAGCCTTCAAAGCGAAGCTAGAAGCTATGACAGATGAAGAATTTGTGACAGAAAACATCTTCCCTCAAATCAAAGCAGTCCAAAAAGAAACAGGTATCAAAGGGAAAAACCTCTTCATGCCGATTCGTATTGCCGTTTCAGGTGAAATGCATGGACCAGAACTTCCAGATACGATTTACCTATTAGGTCGTGAGAAATCTATCCAGCATATCGAGAACATGCTAAATCAAATTCAATAAGATGAACCAGCTTTCGGGCTGGTTTTTATTTTAATCCAGTATATAATATATTGTATTTGAATAAAAATTGATAAAACATTTTTATTTTAATAAATATCGACTTTCTCTTGACATTTGCATTTTCATACCGTAGAATGTTTAAAAATACAAAATATAGAAGGGTAGGAGTAATCGCATGGTTAAAGAGAAAGTTATTTTGGCCTATTCAGGAGGTTTGGACACATCGGTGGCTATTACTTGGCTGAACAAGGATTATGATGTGATCGCAGTCTGCATGGACGTGGGTGAGGGAAATGATTTGGATTTCATTCATGATAAGGCGCTGAAAGTTGGCGCTATTGAATCTCACGTCATTGATGTTAAAGATGAGTTCGCGGAAGACTACGTCCTGGTTGCTCTGCAAGGACACACCTTCTATGAACAAAAATATCCTCTGGTGTCCGCTCTGAGCCGACCTCTGATTTCCAAGAAATTAGTTGAAATTGCCCACAAGACAGGGGCGACGACTATTGCCCATGGCTGTACTGGAAAAGGAAATGATCAGGTCCGTTTTGAAGTGTCCATCGCCTCCTTGGATCCCAAGCTCAAGGTGATTGCTCCGGTTCGTGAGTGGAAATGGTCTCGGGAAGAAGAAATCAATTATGCTAAAGCTAATGGTGTGCCAATTCCTGCAGATTTGGACAGTCCTTACTCAGTCGACCAAAACCTTTGGGGACGGGCCAATGAGTGTGGTGTCTTGGAAAACCCATGGAATGAAGCACCGGAAGACGCCTATGATTTGACGGTTGCGCCAGAGGCAGCGCCAGACAGCCCAGCCTATGTAAATATTGACTTTGAAGCGGGTGTGCCGGTTGCATTAGATGGCAAAAAGATAAAGCTTGCGGATTTGATCCTTGAGCTGAATGACTTGGCAGGACAACACGGTGTCGGACGGATTGACCATGTGGAAAATCGTCTGGTGGGGATTAAGTCTCGGGAAATCTATGAATGCCCTGGTGCAGTGACTCTCTTGGCTGCTCACAAGGAAATCGAGGATCTGACTCTAGTTAGAGAACTGGCTCATTTCAAACCGATTATCGAAAATGAGCTGTCCAATCTCATCTACAATGGTCTCTGGTTTAATCCGGCGACAGAAGCTTTGATTGCCTACCTTAAGTCCACTCAGCAAGTGGTCAATGGAACAGCTAAAGTGAAGCTTTATAAGGGATCTGTGACAGTTGTAGCTCGTAAGTCTGACAATTCTCTCTACGACGAAAATCTGGCTACCTATACCAGTGCAGATACCTTTGACCAGGATGCCGCGATTGGCTTTATCAAGCTATGGGGTCTTCCGTCTAAGGTTCACGCAGAGGTTCAGGCTCACAAAGATAAATAGAAAGGGGCTTTCCTATGGCGAATCATAAACTGTGGGGCGGACGTTTTGAAGCCTCTCTGGAAGGCTGGGTAGAAGAATTTGGTGCCAGCATTGGATTTGACTATCGTCTGGCTCCTTATGATCTAGAGGGCAGCCTAGCCCATGTCAAAATGCTGGGGCAGACAGGAATCGTTGCTTCAGAGGAAGCAGCTGCTATTCAGGCAGGCCTAGAAAAGCTGTTGGCACGTTATGAGGCTGGAGAGCTTGAGTTTGATGTGCGTAATGAAGATATTCATATGAATATGGAGGCTCTTCTGACCGAGGAGATTGGGCCAGTAGCTGGTAAGCTTCATACGGCTCGCTCTCGTAATGATCAGGTGGCGACAGATATGCACCTTTATCTCAAGGATCAGCTCGGTCAGATTGCGGATAAACTCTTAAATCTGCGTCAGGTTCTATTGGACTTGGCTGAGGAGCATGTAGAGACCATCATGCCAGGCTATACCCATCTGCAGCATGCTCAGCCGATTAGCTTTGCTCATCATCTGCTGGCCTATTATCAGATGTTCAGCCGGGATAGTCAGCGCTTTGCCTTTAATCTGGAGCATACGGATTTGTCTCCTTTAGGAGCAGCGGCTCTGGCGGGGACAACGTTTCCGATTGACCGGGAGTTGACAGCTGAATTGTTGGGCTTCAAAGGCATTTACCACAATTCCTTGGATGCGGTCAGTGATCGAGACTTTATCTTGGAATTTTTATCTAACAGCAGCATTCTCATTATGCATCTGTCTCGTCTCTGCGAGGAGCTGATTAACTGGTGTAGCTATGAATACGGCTTTGTCAGTCTATCAGACACCTTTAGTACGGGATCTTCCATTATGCCGCAAAAGAAAAATCCGGACATGGCGGAGCTGATTCGGGGCAAGAGCGGACGGGTTTATGGTCATCTCTTCAGCCTTCTGACGGTTATGAAATCCCTGCCCTTGGCCTATAATAAGGACCTGCAGGAAGACAAGGAAGGCATGTTCGATACAGTGGATACCATCCAAAAATCGCTGGATATTATGGCGGGTATGCTGTCTAGTATGACAGTAAACAAAGAAAAAATGCTGGTTTCAACTCAGCGGGATTTCTCCAATGCGACAGAATTGGCTGACTATATGGCTAAAAAAGGATTGCCTTTCCGAGAAGCCCATGAGATTGTCGGGAAGTTGGTGCTGGAATGCAGCAAGGCAGGCTATTATCTACAGGATATTCCGCTGAGTCGCTATCAGGAAGTGTCGTCACTGATTGAAGAAGACATTTATCAAGCGCTTGAGTCGCAGACGGCTGTGCAAAAGCGAAATTCACTCGGCGGAACTGGATTCGAACAGATCCGTCAGGAGTTGGAAAGAGCTAAAAAAGATTTGAACAACAAATAACATTTAGAAAACATCGTGAAAAAGAGCGATGTTTTTGCTTTATAAAAAGCTATAAATGAAGGTAGAAATAGCGCTAAAGGTTGCTGGCATTGGCTTTTTGGAAAAATATGGTATAATAGATATAATTTTGGTAGATGGAGTTAAATTTTGAAAAAAAGCTATCGCGTCAAGAGTGAAAAAGATTTCAATGCGATTTTTAATGATAAACAAAGTGTGGCTAATAAACGATTTGTCATCTATAAATTGGATAAAGATCAAAAACACTTTCGAGTGGGGCTTTCTGTCAGTAAAAAACTTGGGAATGCAGTTGTCAGAAATGGGATTAAGAGGAAGATTCGCCATGTCTTGATAGAGCATAGACAAGAGCTGCAACCGGTTGACTTTGTCATCATTGCTCGTAAGGGAGTGGAAGAGTTGAATTACAAAGAAATTGAGCGGAATTTGCTACATGTGCTGAAACTAGCTAAAATCTATCAGGAAGGGATTCTCAGTGAAAAAGAAGAGTAAGTTAGCAGGTCTCCTGCTTTTGTCCTCGCTTGTATTGACCGCTTGCGGAACGAGCGAAGTAACATCACAATCAACTGATTTATGGGAGAAATTTGTTTTTTTCTTTGCGGAAACGATTCGTTTCTTATCCTTTAATAGTAGTTTGGGAATTGGAATAATCCTCTTTACCATTGTTATTCGAACAGTTCTTTTGCCAGTCTTCCAAATCCAGATGAATTCATCGCGCAAGATGCAGGAAGCTCAGCCACATATCAAAGCCTTGCAGGCAAAATATCCAGGCAAAGATATGGAGAGCAGAAATTTATTAGCGACAGAGACACAGAAACTCTACAAGGAATTAGGTGTCAATCCGCTTGCATCTTTCATACCGCTCTTTATTCAAATGCCTGTACTTTTGGCCCTTTTCCAAGCTCTTACCCGAGTTGAATTTATGAAAACAGGTCATTTCCTCTGGCTTAATTTGGCAGAGAAAGATCCCTACTTTATTCTCCCAGTACTTGCAGCTCTCTTTACTTTCTTGAGTAGTTGGCTCAATAACAAGGGCTTGGCAGAGAAAAATGGAGCGATGACAGTTATGACCTATCTCATGCCACTCTTGATTTTCTGGTTTGCCCTGAGTTTTTCCAGTGGGGTAGCCCTCTACTGGACAGTGTCAAATGCCTACCAAGTGGGACAAACTTTAGTTTTGAGCAATCCGTTCAAAATGATCGCAGAGCGCGAAGCTAAGCTTAATGCTGCGCGTGAACAAGAAGAAAAGAAAAAACGTGCCTTCCGAAAAGCACAGAAAAAGAAAAAATAAGGAGGTCTCTTGCAAATGGTTGTATTTACAGGAGCAAGTGTAGAAGAAGCAATTCAAGAAGGATTGCGTGAGTTAGATATTCCTCGTATGAAAGCACATATTACTGTTATTTCACGTGAGAAAAAAGGTTTTCTAGGTTTATTTGGTAAAAAACCTGCCCAAGTTGATGTGGAGCCAATCAGCGAAACAACAATGGTCAAGGCTAATCAAAAAGCTGTAAAAGGTGTTCCAGAGGAAGTTAATGCTAAAAATGAACCGGTCAAAAGTGTTAGTGAAGAAACAGTTGACTTGGGTCGGGTTGTCGCTGCAATCAAGAAGGTTGAAGGCGAAGGTGAGAAAGTTTCAGACGAAGTTAAGGCAGAAATCCTCAAACATGATAAACAAGCCAATACTATTTTAGAGGAAACTGGAACAATTGACCTTATTAAAAACCAAGTAAGACAAGGTGAATCAGAAGAAAAGAGCCAACCAGCTAATCAAGAGTTTTCAGATTTAGGTATCGAAGTTGAAGAAAACTATGACATTGAAGAAGTTGTCTCAGATGTGACAGCCTATGTCCAAGAAATCATCAATGAAATGGACGTTGAAGCAAGTTTATCATCTAGTTACAACCGTCGTACGGTCAATATGCAGATTGACACCAATGAACCTGGCCGTGTGATTGGATACCACGGAAAGGTTCTCAAAGCTCTGCAACTATTGGCTCAGAACTATCTCTATATTCGTTATGAAAAGAGTTTTTATATCTCTATTAATGTCAATGACTATGTGGAACATCGGGCTGAAGTCTTGCAAAGTTACGCTCAAAAATTGGCTAACAAAGCTTTGGAAGAGCGCCGTAGCCAGCCGACAGATCCAATGTCTAACAACGAACGCAAAATTATCCACCGAATCATTTCTAAAATGGATGGCGTTACTAGCTATTCAGAAGGCGACGAGCCAAACCGTTACGTCGTAGTTGATATTGATAGTGAGTAAAAGCTTCAATTATTAACTATGTCAGAATTTTTTATACAACAAAGTGAGACTGAGACGCCATTGTCTCCGTCTCCTTTCTTTTATAGATAATAAGTTTGAATGTAGAAAATCAAAGAGGGAAAGAATATGAAAAAAATACTTGTTTTATTACTTTCAGGCGCAATTTTTTTATGTGCATGTAGTCCGAAGGGAGATCATTCATCTCCTTCAAGTACTCCAAAACCATCAAAGCCATCTCAGACTTCTTCGAATTCTATTGAGCAAGATGAAAAAGCATATGCAAGTACTTTGGATAGTCTAAAAAATGATACATCAGAGGGGCGAGCAAATTTATACGCATTTTATGATATTGATGGAAACGGCACTAAAGAATTGCTAACTGGGCACCATTTCAAAGGTCAATATTATTTGGCAGCAATCTATTACTTGAAGCAAGGTGTTTCTACTTATTTAGCACAATCTAGAGTTGCTTCGGCAGGCGGAAGCAGAGAGGTCACAACTATTTATACTGATGGAACAGTCTTTTATGCCCAATGGCATTCTCTAAGCCCTGATGCTAAGGGTTATCTTTATCAACTGAGATCTGATAATAGTGGTGTAGATGTGCTAAAAGAAGCAGATTTTCAAATTGCAGGTGTGGATCCAAATTCTGAAAGCGGGCAACATACAGTATTTGGGACAGGATCTAAAAAAGAGCTTGATCTATCTTCGTTAAAGTGGAAAGACATAGAAAACTATCAAGCAACGACAAGTGTTGGAAATCAGAAAGAACAAAGTCGTTCGTCTCAATTGGATTTGGAAGCCATCCAAAAAGGAGATTATTCTAGTATTGAAGGCAGATGGAGAAATGGGAAGGGGAGTGAATTAGTATTTGATAAAAATGGCTTGGTTAATAACGACCTAAAATTGGGAAATAATTTTAGAATGATTGATTCTTATTTACAAGGTGGAGTATCCTCTGGAGGTCCGGGTGCAGCCATCTTGTTCATTCCAGCAGGTGTTGATATGTCTGTGACTGCGGATAATCAAACGATAGCAGATGCTTCTGATAAAAAACAAGATCGAATTCTTATAACACAGAGTGTTGTTGTTAATAACCCTGAGGTTTTCTATTATAGAGAGTAAAGAAAGGAAATGTTATGTCACTTTTCCCAGCTATAAAAGCTTATCTTCCTTATCAAGGTACTAAGTATATTGCTCCAGAAAAAGCAGGAGACCTTCGTGAGGTCATGCTGGATCTGAGAGCTAAGGGCCAAGCGGCTCGTAAAGAGTTCATAGATCTAGTCAAAGATTTTCAGGCCCTTTATCCGAATTTAAGCTTGGAGCGAGCCAGCCAGTGGATGAATCAGGCTCAGATACTGCGCCCTCACTTTTGGAATTATGTGAGAGGGTATGGGGAGATAACGGAACCCATGTTCGCTCTGCGTTTGTATGGAAGTGCAGATGATTTTGGTGTATCGCTCGAAGTTAGCTTTATGGAGCGTAAGAAAGACGACTATAGTCTCTCTAAGCAAAATCGGATCTTGCAAGTACCTATTGATAGACCAGTTTATTATTTTGCTCAGATAGATGGTGTGAGTCAGCGCTTTGAAGGCATAGAAGATAATCGCAGGTTACTTATGAAACAGGTCCAAGAAGGTCAGGTTCGCAAGGTTTTAGCCAAATACGATGTTAATCTATCTGGGGCTAATTCTAGAGAAGAAGTCTTGTCTAATTTACAAGAAGCAATGACTGCCCTGATTCCATTTTATGAAGCAACAAGGCCTCTATGATTACGTTCTCAAAAGGAAACTTATTTTCTGGAACTATTGACAAAAGGCTTAGAATCATATAGAATAGTAAAGTATGTTTAGTAACTGATCACAACTAGCCGGCTAAACGAATACAAGAATCTAAGAGGAGGTATTCATCGTGAAACGTACTTATCAACCAAGTAAAATCCGTCGCGCGCGTAAACACGGTTTCCGTAATCGTATGTCTACTAAAAACGGTCGTCGCGTACTTGCAGCTCGTCGTCGTAAAGGACGCAAAGTTTTGGCTGCTTAATCAAAACGATTATAACAAGAAAAATCAGTGGAAACTCGAGACCACTGGTTTTTTCTATTATGCTGATAAAGAGTTTATAAATAAAAATAAGACCAGATCTAAGATGAAATCGTTCTGGTCTTTGATATATAAACTAGCTTATCACTTCAGTAAAAAAGGATATAGATAGCAAAGTATGGTGAAACTAATCATAGCATAAAGGATACCGATGCGAATAGCTTGGATAGGTTTATACAGTCGAATCAAGATGAGCAAGCACCACACCAATAAGACAAGGACAAACCAGCCGGAAAGTAATCGTAGAGGGGTTGGTCCATAAAGGTAAATATAGACGCCAAATAATTTCCATCCTGCAAGTAAGGTCAGCAAGGTGGCAAATATAAAGAGCAGAGTGGTTGCTACCCGTGTACCTATCTGATCCCAGAGCGGTTTTTTAGAGATGAGATAAAAAGCTCCTAAAACAGCAAAATTAAGAAGAGAAACTCTAACTAGTTGCCAGAACCCAGTGACTGCAATGGAAGATGCACTTTGAGGAGAAATGGCTTCTGTAACAGTTCCAGCGCTCAAAAGATTTCCTAGCTCGCTTAGACCGGTTGTGAAAAAAAGGATATAGGTTACAAGTAAGCTTCCAATGACAATATATGCTGCAAAGTTTGGAATAGCCCTTAGTGGCTGAACTTTTTCTTGGAAGACTTGGTAGTTAAAAGTAGACGTTCTTTCGCTGAGCAAGCTACCCACAATGAGTCCATATAAGTAGAGACTGACTGGAATAGCAAGAAATAGCTGTGCTAGTATAGTAGCTATATCAATCTTGGAAAAAAGTGAGTCAAAGAAGGTCTGACTAAAATCGGATAATTGTAGGAAGAGATTTGCAAAATTACCTGAGACCTGACTTAGCTGAGTCCAAACAAAGTAAACCAGAACTCCTGAAGCCAAGAGGCTGCCTATTAGGATAACAAAATGTTGGAAGTTCTTTGAATAGCTGTCATTTGTCTTTTCAGAGCTTTCCTCCTCGTGAAGAAAGACGATGCAAGAAGCCATGAAATTTTTAAAGGGCAGAGTGTAGAAAGCTTGAACCATATCAAACCAAACCATAATCCCTAAGCGCCCCTGACTGAGCCAACCTGTACGGGACAGGACATAGAAGGCAAAAGAGAGGTGTATAGCTAAAAATTGGAAAAAATCTAGTTGCTGATGTGCCCCCCAAATACTTAAAGCCGTGGCTTGAGCAATGGTTAGAGTGAAAAAAACTCTCGTCTCTAATTTTTTTGCGCCTTCTTTTAATGGGATAGAGGTTGTATGTAATTTCTTGATTAGAAACTCAGTCGAAAGTAAAAGACCGACTGTGACTGGGAGAGAGTAAATAGTTTTAAGCTGTACCAGGATAGCAGTGTAAAAATAAGCTACCAGGTAGAAAACAATAGTCCCAATTTTAAAGATTTTTATTTGGGCGTCATCTAAAGAGCTGAAGATCGTCTGTTCTTCTAGATCATCTAGATCGTCAAGCTGATAGTCTTGCTCTTCTATCTGTTCTTGTAAAGTTCTTTCCATTTTATGCCTCCTCTTCTTCATCTGGAATATATTCTAATATATCGCCGGGTTGGCATTCCAATTCTCGGCAAAGTGCATTGAGAGTTGAAAAGCGAACTGCTTTGGCTCGATTATTTTTCAAAATGGATAGATTGGCTGGTGTTAAATCAATCAGCTCAGCCAAGCGACCGGCACTGATACGTTTTTGTGCCATGACAAGGTCTAAATTTATCTGAATCATATGCCCTCCTAAATTGTGTAGTCTACTTGATCTTGCAGTTCAATAGCTTTGCCAAAAGCATTGCGAATGACACGGATAATTAAAGTTAAAATACTGCAAGAAACGGTCACTAAGAGCATAGGTAGATAGACTGTCAGTCCCATGAACAGTGAAATAAGAGCAACAATTCCAACCTCCCAGCCCAAATATCGGAGATATTGAACATTTTGTTGAATAAAAACTTGGTCCTGTCCGATATAATGAAGGAGTCGATAAAGATGAACAATACAGGTCAAAGCCAGTCCTCCTAAGGCATAACCTAGCAAGAGCAAAATCCAGAATCGGGCCTCGCCTTGAACGAGAGGGGAAGGAAATACGATAATAAGATTTACAATCCAAGGACCTAGGAAGATTAAGATAGTAGAAGCAATAAATAAAAGGCTAATACTGATTTTTGTGAGATTGATGCTCCAATCTTCAGCAGTCTTTTTTGTTTTGGTAGTCATAATATCCTCCGACAAATATTTTAGTTCTTAGTAACTATAACACAAAAATTATCGATAATCAATAAGATTCTATCGAAAAATAACAAAAAGTTATCGATTAAAGATCAGAAACTGCAAGTTTAAAAGTTTTAAAGACAGATTCGGATGGCTGTTGAATGGCAGCTATCTTATTTTTCTGCTTTGAAGAGACTTCTGATTTTTTAGGTCATTTTTGGTATAATAAAGGACAGGAAATACAAGGAAGTAAACCATGAAGATTTTTGACACACACACGCATTTAAATGTGGAAGAATTTGCTGGTCGAGAGGCAGAGGAGCTTCAATTAGCCAAAGAAATGAGTGTTGTTGCACACAATATTGTCGGTTTTGACCGACCGACCATTGAGCGCGCTTTGGAGTTGGCGGACAGCTATGATCAGCTTTATGCTACGATTGGCTGGCATCCGACTGAGGCGGGGACTTATGATGAGGCGGTAGAAGCCTATCTGCTGGATAAGCTTCGTCACCCCAAGGTTGTAGCTCTGGGCGAGATTGGTCTGGACTATCACTGGATGACTGCGCCTAAGGATGTTCAGGAGCGGGTTTTTCGACGCCAAATCCAGCTCTCCAAAGAGCTGAACCTGCCCTTTGTCGTTCACACACGTGACGCATTGGATGACACCTATGAGATTATCAAGAGTGAAGGTGTCGGACCTAGAGGTGGTATCATGCACTCTTATTCAGGTTCTTTGGAAATGGCAGAGCGCTTTATCGAGCTAGGAATGATGATTTCCTTTTCTGGAGTCGTCACCTTTAAAAAAGCGACAGATATTCAGGAGGCTGCGCAGAACCTGCCTTTGGACAAAATCCTCGTTGAGACGGATGCACCTTATCTGGCGCCGGTTCCCAAACGTGGTCGAGAAAACAAAACAGCCTATACCCGCTATGTGGTAGAGAAAATTGCGGAGCTGCGTGGGCTGACTGTCGAAGAAGTAGCGCAGGCGACCTATGATAATGCAAAGAAGGTGTTTGGGCTTGACTGAGAAGATAAAAATCCCTCAGGTGATTGTCGTTGAGGGCAAGGATGACACAGCCAATCTGCAACGATTTTACCAAGTTGACACTTACGAGACGAGAGGATCTGCGATCAATGAAGAAGATCTTGAGCGGATAGAGAAACTGCACCAGCTACGTGGCGTTATCGTCTTTACCGATCCAGACTACAATGGTGAGCGCATTCGTCGAATAATTATGGATGCTGTGCCAACTGCTCAGCATGCCTTTCTCCGACGAGATGAGGCAACTCCCAAGTCTAAGAACAAAGGTCGGTCGCTCGGAGTAGAACACGCTTCATTTGAGGATTTACAGCAGGCGTTAGCGGGGCTGGTCGGATATTTCGATGATGAAGATAATTTTGACATCACCAAAAGCGATCTTGTGCGATTAGGTCTGCTTATGGGAAGTGACAGCCGTCAGCGCCGAGAGTATCTGGGGGAAGAGCTTCGTATTGGCTATTCTAACGGAAAGCAGTTCCTCAAACGCTTGGAGTTGTTTGGGGTGACCTTGGCGGAAGTGGAAGAAGCTATGCGTAAATATTCAGTATAACGGAGTAAGGAATGAAAAAAGTAATTATTACGGGCGGCAATAGTGGTATTGGCTATCAGGCTGCAAAACAGTTGGCTGAAAAGGGGTGGTCAGTGACCCTATTTTGCCGTCGAAAAGCAGCTGCTGAGCAAGCCTGTGAGAAAATCCGTCAACAAACAGGAAATTCGCATGTAGATTATATCTTGGTTGATTTATCTGAGATGAAGAGCGTCAGGAAAGCAGTGGAACAGTATATCCAAAAAGAAGAGACTTTAGATGTTTTAATTAACAATGCGGCTGATTTTGACTTATCAATCAAAAAGCCAATTCTTACCAAAGACGGATTGGAAAAACAATTTGCGACCAACGTGGTTGCTCCCTTTTTACTTTCTACCTTGTTGAAGGGCTTGTTAGAAAAGTCAGAAAGTGGCCGAATTATTAATATTTCTTCCCAAGGGCTGGTACTTTATCCTTTCATGAAGCTTGATTTTGGAAATTTATCTGGTCGAAAACATTACAGTCCTGCTAAGACCTATTATCAGAATAAGCTGGCCCTGTTGATGCTGTCGCTTTATATGCGGAAACATTGGAAAGACATCAAGGTACAGGCAATCCGTGTGACCAATGTCAAAGTAGATATGCACCGCTATGATCACCTCAGCGGTTTTATGAAAAATCTGTATAAAATTAAGTCAAAATTTTCGATTAGTCCTGAAGAAATGGCGAAAGTCTATACGTCCTTATCTACAGAAGATGGATATGACGGTTTTTTGTATGATGAGAAATGCAGGGAAGTAAAAGCAAACCCATCTGCTTATGAGAAAGAAGAGCAGAAAAAACTTTACACCTTGCTAGCGCAAATGACCTGCGTAAAGGATAACGAATAAAGAATTAAAAATAAAGTCCATAAGGAGAAATAGCTTTGGCTTGGTTTAATTTTGGGAAGAAAAAAGAAAAAATAGAATCTGCAACAGAAGTTGAAGAAGAGACCAGTGAGACAAGTGCTTGCTTGGGAGTGTTTGACTTCTTTTCACTTGGGAAGTCCGATCAGCTGTTGATCTTGGGCCGATTGAAAGGGAGCTTAAAGTTAGGCGACCGTCTGCAAGTATGCAATCCTGGCGAAAGCTTTGAGTCTTTTGGCGAGCTGACGGTTGAAAAATTAAGCAATGGAAAAGAAGATTCTAACTTCTTGACAGACGAGCCCCTTGCCCATATTGTTGTAGCTGCATCTGAAATCGCAGGTCGACTTAAAAAGGGGAGTGTTCTCTATACGTCCAATATAGATGAGCGCCAGCTTTTATCTAGTTATACAGATGCCCTCTATACATCTTTTGTGGAAATGCAGAATGGAGATATGAGCAATGAAGACTATCTGAGAGCTAGTTTAGAAGATAGTGTAGAAATTTTGCGTTTGTTCTTATGGGATTGTAGAGAGAATCGACAAAATGGAAGCGAAGAAGAATATCAAAAAAATCTGGCTAAAATTGCCCATCTTGAGGAAGTTGTCAGAGACAAGCTACTTGAAGCAGATGAGGTCTATGTGATTTATTCGCAATTAACAGGAGAGCCTTATATGTTTTCAAAGACATATGACCGAGGAGATGATGGCTACCTGTGTACTGATCCCTTGATTCACCTCTCGACTTCTCGTTGGTATCATCATTACAAAGAAACGTTTGACAGTCAGCCGAATACCGAAGTGAGACGGATTGAAAATACAGAGGACAAGGAAGCTATTAAAAACTTCTTGGGTTCCGCTTTTTACCTTAATGGTGCGCTAGGAATTATCATGAATTCAGATGATGTGTGCATCAAGGCTCAAAGCTTGGTAGAAAAACCTGATTTTTCAAATCTACCTGAGATCCAGGTACCTGTCATGAATCCTGATGTAGTGAGATGGTTACTTTTACTTGGACAGCTAGGCAAGCCTGACACTGAAGACAAACAGCTGGTAGACAGGCTTTATTATGGCTTCCTATCAAAGGCAGTGCCTAAGGCTAAATTCCTCATTCCGGTGCGAAGAGGAGAGAACTTCCCTGAAGCGAGCGATGAAGCCAAGGAAGTAATGTTAGAAAGAGGGGCTAGTCTAGATTTACCAGTTCGAGAAGGGAAAGACGGCCGACAAGCTATCTCTCTCTTTACAGACTGGAAACGTCTGCGGATGGTTTTTGATGAAGAGTGGAACGGTATGATCGAGCCGGCAGGGAATATGATTGCTATGTTTGACTATATTGTCAATGGAACAGAGTATCTAAAAGCGGGATGTTACATAAGTCAAGATTCTTTCAAAGAAATGGAAAAACTAAGTGCCGAGTTAAATGATGCTCCAAAGCAGTAGAAGAGGTAAATATGAAGATTATAGTTGACAGAGTCTCTGTTAGTGCAGGAGATGACACTGTTCCACATAAGACAGAATATGAAGTGTCTGAAGAAATGACGGTAGGAGCTTTCTTTGCTTTTCTTGAAGAAGATAGTTATCTCCCTCTTGTTCAAGGAAGTGATGTTGTATGGGGGCTTCGCAATATCAATGGGGAGCAGGGGGCCTACTTTACAAAAACAAAAGAGACGCTTCAATCAGATGCCTTGTTAAAAACAATGATTGAAGAGGCAAATGGTGATAGCCGATTTGAGCTAATTTACCATTCTACACCTGAAAATTATTTAAAAAGAAAAGAGAATAGATGAGAATTGCAGACCATAGTGTGACCCGTGCCATTCTGGAGCGTCACGGTTTCACCTTTAAAAAATCTTTCGGTCAGAATTTCCTGACTGATACCAACATCCTCCAGAAGATTGTGGATACGGCTGAGATTGACAAAAATGTCAATGTTATCGAGATTGGTCCTGGGATTGGGGCTTTGACAGAATTTTTGGCAGAAAATGCTGCGGAAGTCATGGCCTTTGAGATAGATGATCGGTTGGTGCCGATTTTAGCGGATACTTTGCGCGATTTTGACAATGTGACAGTGGTCAATCAGGATATTCTTAAGGTTGATTTGGCTCAGTACATAGCAGAGTTTAAGAATCCAGACCTGCCTATCAAGGTAGTGGCAAATCTGCCCTACTACATCACGACGCCGATTCTCATGCACTTGATTGAGAGCGGAATTCCTTTTAGTGAGTTTGTCGTTATGATGCAAAAAGAAGTAGCAGATCGGATTTCGGCTCAGCCTAATACCAAGGCCTACGGCAGTTTGTCGATTGCGGTCCAGTATTACATGACGGCCAAGGTAGCCTTTATCGTACCGCGGACAGTCTTTGTGCCTGCTCCAAATGTGGATTCGGCAATTCTTAAGATGGTGCGAAGAGAGCGACCAGCAGTTGAGGTCCAGGACGAGAAATTCTTTTTCAAGGTCACCAAGGCCAGTTTTGTTCACCGGAGGAAGACTCTCTGGAATAACCTGACTAGCTATTTCGGTAAGTCTGAAGAAGTCAAGACCAAGCTTGAAAGAGCTTTAGAAAAAGCCGATCTTGCGGCCAATGTTCGAGGAGAAGCGCTAGACTTGGCAGCTTTTGCCCGCTTGAGTGACGCATTAAAGTCCGAAGGATTGTAAAAAAAAGAAGATCTGCTCTCTGGTAGCAGGTCTTCTATTTTATTAATGAGGTATACATGAAAGTGAAATATCTATCTTTGTTTTCTGGACTACTCTGGTTTTCGCAGTCATTACTCCATTTTTTGCTGATGCTAGGCCTGCCTCTGGGACGTTTGGTCTTTGGTGGTGCTTTTGTAGTGTTTCCTTTATGGTTGCGGCCGGTTAACTTCTTGCTGTTCTCATTGTGGGCTTTCTTTAGTTTTAGTTATCTAGCTTTTGGTGGTTGGTTGAAAAGTGGCTTGAGGTCTTCAGTTTTGAAGAAAGTTATTTTAGTTGGAACTGTGTTTCTATTTTTGGCTACGGTTTTCAATTTCTTTATCAGTACGAGTCCGTTAGAGAAATATTTAACTGGGGGCCTGACCTTCCTAGCTTTTCTAAGCAGTAGCCTTCTTCTCCATAATAAGAAAAAATCCTATCATGATTGATAGGATTGCTTTTGATGCGGAGGAAGGGATTTGAACCCTCACACCCGTACGGGCACATGCGCCTGAAGCATGCGTGTCTGCCGTTCCACCACCTCCGCTTGTTCTCTATTATAACATATTTTTTAAAAAATCCAAGAAAAAATAGCCAGATTAGACAGTGCCATCCATAGAAGCAAATGAGGCTGGAAATTCTTATTCCAGCCTCTAGTTATGATGAATCGCAAATAAAAGTTGAAGAATCTTTCTCTACCCTCGCTTGCTATTTTTTTATTATTTATTCTACAATTTGCGGATAGAGGGTTTCTTGTTCTTTGGATGTATCTTTCAAGATGAAGATAGCCCATAAGAGAGCTAAAATGAAGACAACCAAGCCAGGAACTCCTCCCTCAGGTCCGAATTGTCCACCTGTGATAAGTGTACGATTGGAAGTTGTAAAGTACATCAAGGAAGACTCGCTGTCAAATCCACTGACATGGAAACCATAAACGTTACCCATGATGAAGTTCCAAGCGAAGTGGAAGCCACAAGGTCCCCAGATATTTCCGCGCTTCAGAGCGTAAACGGCTGTGAAAAGGCCAAAAACGAATAGGTGGACAGTTGAGAGCCAAGAAGCACCATTGTTATCCAAATGGAAATAAGAGAACATGGTAGAAGCAATCAAAATGGCTAAGTAGGTGTTTTTATGATAGCAAATAATGGGAATCAACCATCCGCGAATGTAAATCTCTTCTGCAGCTGTTTGGAATATATAGCCAATGAGAACTAATATCCAAGAAACGAGAAAAGGCAGACTAAATTGGATCCGGTCAAACTTAGCATCTCCTGTAATGAAGAAGACGATTAAGACGGTCGTAATCATGATGGCACCCACCAACACACCTTTAGCGAATTCGGGAAGGCCATTTCCTCTAGAGAATCCCATGGTTCGTATTGGTCGTTTTTCAATGAATTTGACCCAAAGGAAGAAGGCGATAATGGTGTAGAGGAAGGACCAAAGGTCCAAAATATTCCACCAGTCAGGAATCCAATTTTGCTTGTCTAAGAAAAAGTTAGTTGAAGCCCTACTAATCGGAGACATATATTGGGTAATATAATAAAGGATGAAGGGAGCTAAAAACCAAGGAGTCAAAAACTTCCCTTTTTTGACATTGGAAATGAGCGGGTTGCTCTTTGAGAGAAATGAAAGGCTCATAAATAACCTCCTTATAGCTAGCATGAACCATTAAAGAAGTTAGAGACTTGCTTCTTGATGAAGAAGTTTCTGCTTCACTGGAATTCCAGTAGTAACCAGATGGACAAGTGCCTTGTGATTGTCACCTTCCCTTCTAATTGTACTTGTCCCATTCCTCACACGAGGCATATAGATGTTTGTTATTTACCTCTTTATTATAAAACTTTCAGAAAACGTTTACAACATTCTGTCCTTGTTTATCTAGAAAATCTTACAACTAAAGAATTTGTGGCTTTCTTAGTAAACATGTAAGCTAAATCAAACATTTTTTGTTATAATGGGTGTACTAACTTTTAAGGAGTAATCTTGCAAGGTAAAATCATTAAAGCCTTGGCTGGTTTCTATTATGTAGAGTCGGCTGGGCAAATTTATCAAACCAGAGCTAGAGGAAATTTTCGAAAAAAAGGACAGACACCCTACGTTGGCGACAAGGTTGAATTTTCAGCAGAAAAGGACTCAGAAGGTTATATTTTAAAAATAGCAGAGCGCAAAAACAGTCTTGTGCGTCCTCCGATTGTGAATATTGACCAGGCAGTTGTTATCATGAGTGCGAAGGAGCCAGATTTTAATCCAAACCTCCTGGATCGATTCTTGGTTCTCTTGGAACATAAAGGGATTCATCCGATTCTCTATATTAGTAAACTGGATTTGCTGGAACGCGAAAATGAGCTAGATGAGTTCTTACAAGTCTATCGAACAATTGGCTACGATGTGGTCCAAAACGTTGAGGAATTGTTGCCTCTTCTAGCGGATAAAATAACTGTTTTTATGGGACAAACAGGAGTTGGGAAATCAACTCTTCTCAATAAGATTGCCCCAGATCTGCGGCTCGAAACAGGAGAGATTTCTGAAAGTCTAGGCCGAGGCCGTCATACGACA
This sequence comes from Streptococcus sp. 2_1_36FAA, assembly GCF_000161955.2. NCBI lineage: Bacteria > Bacillati > Bacillota > Bacilli > Lactobacillales > Streptococcaceae > Streptococcus > Streptococcus sp. 2_1_36FAA. Next base: position 435,239 of record NZ_KI391976.1, on the reverse strand, counting down.
CGGGCTGTCAGCTTTTACAATCTGAACGGTGGGAAGATTGCCGATACGCCAGGATTTTCTTCATTGGATTACGAGGTGAGTACGGCTGAAGATCTCAATCAAGCTTTTCCTGAGATTGCTGAGTTTAGCAAATTCTGTAAGTTTCGTACTTGTACCCATACCCATGAACCAAATTGTGCAGTCAAGCCAGCGGTCGAAAGTAGTCGGATAGCAACTTTTCGCTTTGACAACTATCTGCAATTTCTCAGTGAGATTGAAAATCGAAGAGAAACCTATAAAAAAACAGCTAAGAAAATACCTAAATAGGAAACAGGAGAAAAACTATGACACAATTTAAAATTTCACCATCTATCTTGAGTGCTGATTACGCTAATTTTGAAAGTGAATTGAAAAGACTAGAAGCGGCTGGAGCTGACTATGCTCATATTGACGTAATGGACGGCCACTTTGTTCCTAATATCACCTTTGGAGCGGGTGTTGTAGCTAGCATGCGTCCACATAGCAAATTGGTGTTTGACTGTCATCTGATGGTTACAAATCCTGAGAAGCATATCGAGGATTTCGTTCGTGCTGGAGCAGATATTATCACAATCCATGTCGAAGCAACTCCTCATATCCACGGTGCCCTCCAACAAATTCGTGCCGCAGGAGTAAAAGCAGGTGTCGTAATCAATCCAGGTACTCCGGTTCAAGCGATTAAGCACGTCTTAGGCTTGGTAGACCAGGTCTTAGTGATGACTGTGAACCCTGGCTTTGGCGGACAAGCCTTTCTACCTGAGACCTTGGTTAAAGTTAGTGAGTTAGCTAGTCTTCGGGAACAAGAACAACTACAATTTGATATCGAGGTTGATGGTGGTATTGACAATCAAACCATTAAGCTAGCAAAAGAAGCTGGTGCTAATGTCTTTGTAGCAGGTAGCTATGTCTTTAAAGGCGATGTCGACCATCAAGTTCAAACCTTGAAGGAAGCCTTACATGACTAAGATTGTCTTAGTTGCTGGAGGTCAATTAGAAGAATTACCATCAGATGCTGATGTATGGATCGGTGTGGATAGAGGTAGCCTCTACTTGATAGAGCAGGGGATTACCCCAGATTTGGCGGTGGGAGATTTCGATTCTGTATCCCAGCAGGAATTTGAGCTCATTCAAAAACAAGCTAAAGAGGTCCTACGTGCCCAGCCAGAAAAAGATGATACAGATCTTGAGTTGGCTGTCGCAGCTACTTTTGAGCGCTATCCAGACGCAAATGTTACTATTTTTGCTGCTTTTGGAGGCCGTATGGATCATACTCTAGCCAATGTTTTTCTTCCCAGCAATCCAAAGATTGCTCCTTATATGGAGCGGCTTGCTTTGCAAGATGAACAAAACCTACTTACCTATCGACCAGCAGGCAAACATTTAATCGATTCTGTAGAAGGAATGGCCTATGTTGCCTTTATGTCAACACAGGATATTGCCTTGACCATTGAAGGAGCCAAGTATCCTTTAAATGAAAAAAACTTTTTCTTTAAAAAAGTCTATGCTTCTAACGAATTTATAGGTAGACCCATTTCCCTGTCTTTTGATTCTGGGTATGTGGTGATTATGTATAGTAAAGATAGGAATTAAGATGGAGATACTTATCATCATTTTGCTGGTAGCCAATCTTCTTTTGACTTTCTTGCTTTGGCAGAGCCAAACACAGCAAAAGAAGGATGTTCAAGAAATCTTGGAAGCGCAGGCGGACCATTTATCAGATCAGCTTGATTATCGTTTGGAGCAGGAAAAACAAGCTTCCTTGCTACAACAAAAAAATCTAGAGATAGGCTTGGGAGATCGTTTTAGTTCTCTACACACAAGTTTGCATCGGGATTTGACAGATTTACGGGCAGAAATCAGTGATAATTTGACAAAGAATCGCGATAAGACAGATGAACGCATGAAACAGATTCAAGAGTCTAATGAATTACGTCTAGAGCAAATGAGACAGACAGTAGAAGAAAAATTGGAAAAGACTCTTCAGACTCGCCTTCAGACCTCTTTTGAGTCCGTTTCTAAGCAATTGGAATCAGTCAACCGCGGTCTAGGTGAAATGCAGCATATTGCGCGCGATGTTGGAACCCTTAATAAGGTCCTTTCAAATACTAAAACTCGTGGTATTATGGGCGAGTTACAGCTGGGTCAGATTATCGAAGATATCTTGACTCCAAGTCAGTACGAGCGGGAGTTTGCTACTGTTTCAGGCTCTAGCGAAAGAGTTGAGTATGCAGTCAAGTTGCCTGGGCAAACTGATCAAGACTATGTTTATCTACCGATTGATTCGAAATTTCCTTTGGCTGATTACTATCGCTTGGAAGACGCTTATGAATCTGGTAATAAAGAAGAGATTGAACTCTATCGCAAGGCACTGCTAAATAGTGTTAAACGCTTTGCAAAAGACATTCGCAGCAAGTATTTAGCACCTCCTGCTACAACCAACTTTGGGATTATGTTTTTACCGACAGAGGGTCTCTATTCAGAAGTTGTTCGCAATCCAGAATTTTTTGACAACCTTCGTAGAGAAGAGCAGATTGTAGTTGCTGGACCATCGACTTTATCAGCCCTACTCAACTCACTATCCGTTGGATTCAAAACTCTGAACATTCAAAAGAGTGCGGATGACATCAGCAAGGTTTTGGGAAGCGTCAAACTAGAATTTAATAAATTCGCAGGTATTTTGGTTAAGGCGCAGAAGCATTTGCAGCACGCTTCGGGGAATATTGATGATTTGCTGACACGCAGAACAAATGCCATTGAGAGAACCTTACGCCAGATTGAATTGTCAGATGAGGATTTGCATATAGACCTGCTTGATGTGCCAGAAGAAAGGGAAGATCATGAAAATTAACCAAATGAAAAAAGATGAATTTTTTGAAGGGTTTTACTTGATTAAATCAGCTGAAGTTCGACAGACGAGGGCAGGGAAGGATTATATCGCCTTTACTTTTCAAGATGATAGTGGAGAGATCGAAGGGAAACTCTGGGATGCCCAGCCCCATAACGTAGCTGAATATACAGCTGGAAAAGTTGTTCATATGCAAGGTCGCCGAGAAGTTTACAATAATACTCCTCAGGTTAATCAGTTAGTTCTACGCCTTCCTAGAGCAGGTGAGCCTAACGATCCAGCTGACTTTAAAGAAAAACCTCCAGTGGATCCGAAGGATTTGCGAGATTATTTGGCTCAGATGATTTTCAAGATTGAAAATCCGGTTTGGCAACGTGTTGTCCGAGCTTTATATAGCAAGTATGACAAGGAATTCTATTCTTATCCTGCGGCCAAGACCAATCATCACGCTTTTGAATCTGGCTTAGCCTTTCACACGGCAACTATGGTTCGCTTGGCTGATGCGATTGGAGATATCTACCCTCAGCTCAACAAGAGTCTGCTCTTTGCTGGAATTATGTTGCACGATTTAGCAAAAGTAATCGAACTAAGTGGTCCTGATGACACCGAGTACACAGTTCGTGGCAACTTAATTGGCCACATTGCTTTAATTGACGAAGAAATTACAAAAGTTCTTCTAGAATTGAAGATTGACGACAGTAAGGAAGATGTGATTGTCTTGCGTCATGTCATATTGAGTCACCATGGCTTGCTTGAATATGGAAGTCCAGTTCGTCCAAGGATTATGGAGGCGGAGATTCTTCATATGATTGACAACTTAGATGCAGAAATGATGATGATGACAGGTGCCTTGGCTAAGGTTGGAGAAGGAGAAATGACCAGTCGTATTTTTGCTATGGACAATCGTTCCTTCTATAAACCCAATTTAGACTAAAGAAAAAACGAAAAATGAGCATTATATTTGAAATAATGTTCGTTTTTTTGATAGAGTATGTTATAATGAAGAAAAATAACAAGAACGGTGAAAATATGAAACTAAGAAGAAGTGACCGGATGGTAGTAATTTCAAACTATCTTTTAAACCACCCTTATGAACTAACTAGTCTGAATACTTTTGCTGAAAAGTATGAATCAGCTAAATCCTCTATTTCAGAAGATATTGTCATCATCAAACGCGCTTTTGAAGAGATCGAGATTGGATCTATTGAAACAATTACTGGTGCGGGAGGAGGAGTCATCTTTACCCCTTCTATTTCTGATAGAGAGTCTAGAAAAATTGTTGAAGGACTACGAGACCAATTGTCAGAAAGTAACCGCATTTTACCAGGTGGCTATATCTACCTATCTGATCTCTTGAGCACTCCATCTATTTTAAATAGTATTGGGCGGATTATCGCCAAAGCTTTTCGCGATCAAAAAATCGATGCTGTCATGACAGTAGCTACTAAGGGAGTTCCTCTTGCTAATGCCGTGGCCAATACATTGAATGTTCCTTTTGTGATTGTCCGTCGTGATTTAAAAATTACAGAAGGTTCAACTGTTAGCGTTAACTATGTTTCTGGTTCTAGCGATCGGATCGAAAAGATGTTTTTATCAAAGCGTAGCTTGAAAGCAGGTAGCCGAGTTTTGATAGTGGACGACTTCCTTAAGGGAGGCGGTACAATCAATGGGATGATTAGCTTGCTTGCTGAATTCGAATCGGAGTTAGCAGGTGTAGCTGTTTTTGCGGATAACGCCCAGGAAAAGAGAGAACATCTGTCTTATAAATCTTTATTGAAAGTGACCAATATCGATGTAAAAGAAAATAAAATCGATGTTGAAGTCGGAAATATTTTTGATAAATAAGCAGGAAAAGTATTATGAGAAGTATATTTGAGAAATTTGACCGAATTCCAATTTGGGTTCGTATAGGAGTTTTATTGCTATTAATAGTGATTTTGATTACTGGCTTGTTTTTTATAAAGCCAAACTACAAAACAAGTCACCAGTCCTCAACAGTTGCTTCATACAGCCGTACGTCTAGTTCCAAAGTTGATTCATCTAATGAAAAGACTTCTTCTAATCAGGATAAAACGAAAAATTCAGATACACAAAGTCTTGCTAATGCAGAAACTCTTGTGAAGGAATTAGAAGCTGAGCAGACCGAAGAAAATGTGTCACTTGCGCAGGCAGCAGTTGACAAGGTGAAGGATCTAGATGCTAAAGCTAGGTTGCAGGATAGGATTCAGGCAGTTAAAGATACCATAGCTGCAAACCGAGCTGCAAATGCTGCGCAACCACAAATTCAACAGCAACCGGTCTATCAAGCGCCTACAATCCAAACTCCAGCAGCACCTTCAACTGTTGATACTCAAACACAAACTGAAGAAGCCCCTTCTGCTAACACAACTACACAATAAGAGAAGTTCCTAAGAGCTTCTCTTATTTGTATTAGTTCAAGATTCACAAAGTAAAAAGAGCAAAAAATGAAGAAATCTATTGACTCGCCAACTGGCCCGTGTTATAATGATAGACGGTACTTTTTACTTTTGGTCTCTCAAAAGTGTACAGAGACGTGCTGACAAATGTTGCAAAAGTACACACAGATGGTAGCTGTCACCAAGTGTACCATCACCAAAATTAAAAAAATACAGGAGAATGTAGATGCCTACAATTAACCAATTGGTTCGCAAACCGCGTAAATCAAAAGTAGAAAAATCTAAATCACCAGCATTGAACGTTGGTTACAATAGTTTGAAACGTGTTCCAACTAACGAAAGTGCACCTCAAAAACGTGGTGTAGCGACTCGTGTCGGAACTATGACGCCTAAAAAACCTAACTCTGCCCTTCGTAAATTTGCTCGTGTACGTTTGAGTAACTTGATCGAAGTAACTGCTTATATCCCAGGTATCGGACACAACTTGCAAGAGCACAGTGTTGTGCTTCTTCGTGGTGGACGTGTAAAAGACCTTCCAGGGGTACGTTACCACATCGTTCGTGGTGCACTTGATACAGCAGGTGTTACTGATCGTAAACAAGGCCGTTCTAAATACGGTACTAAAAAACCAAAAGCATAAGGAAAGGGGATAAAGAGAAATGAGTCGTAAAAACCGTGCGCCTAAGCGCGAAGTATTGCCAGATCCGCTTTACAATTCAAAATTAGTTACTCGTCTTATCAACCGCGTTATGCTTGATGGTAAACGTGGTACAGCCGCTTCTATTGTATATGGAGCATTCGAGCAAATCAAAGAAGCTACTGGAACTGATGCACTTGAAGTATTTGAAACAGCGATGGAAAACATCATGCCTGTTCTTGAAGTACGTGCTCGCCGTGTTGGTGGATCTAACTACCAAGTACCGGTTGAAGTTCGTCCTGAACGTCGTACAACATTGGGACTTCGTTGGTTGGTAACAATCGCTCGCCTTCGTGGTGAACACACAATGCAAGACCGTCTTGCAAAAGAAATCATGGATGCTGCTAACAACACGGGTGCAGCTGTTAAGAAACGCGAAGATACTCACCGTATGGCTGAAGCCAACCGTGCCTTCGCACACTTCCGTTGGTAATATAGGATGCGAAAGCGTTAAGAAAGTCCCAGAGAAAATAGGGAATCGAAGCAGGTTGCGATTGCAACCAATGAGATTCATCTTTTTCTCCAGACTTTTAGCTTGAGCTCAACTAAATCATGATGCTAGGAACGGTAAGGATGCAAAGTTAAAATAGGAAACTGATGCAGTGTTCAGTGAACACAAAGCAGTTTATCTTTTTTGCGCCGGGCCTCGCTCGGGTTCAACTCAGCTAACTTGAGCTTTTAGCCCGAGTTCAATTGAGCTTGGTCAGCTCTTAGCTACAATTCAACTTATCTACAAGTTGAAACCAACAAAATCAGATAAACATTGAGAACGGGTAGGTCCTGCCTATCCGTTTTTGCTAAATAATGTTATAATAAACTGTAAAATAAATTAATAGGAGAAAATAACCTCATGGCACGCGAATTTTCACTTGAAAAAACACGTAATATCGGTATCATGGCTCACGTCGATGCTGGTAAAACAACTACAACTGAGCGTATCCTTTACTACACTGGTAAAATTCACAAAATCGGTGAAACTCACGAAGGTGCGTCACAAATGGACTGGATGGAGCAAGAGCAAGAACGTGGTATCACAATCACATCTGCTGCGACAACAGCTCAATGGAACAACCACCGCGTAAACATCATCGACACACCAGGACACGTGGACTTCACAATCGAAGTACAACGTTCTCTTCGTGTATTGGATGGTGCGGTTACCGTTCTTGACTCACAATCAGGTGTTGAGCCTCAAACAGAAACAGTTTGGCGCCAAGCTACTGAATACGGAGTTCCTCGTATTGTATTTGCTAATAAAATGGACAAAATCGGTGCTGACTTCCTTTACTCAGTAAGCACTCTTCATGACCGTCTTCAAGCAAACGCTCACCCAATTCAATTGCCAATCGGTGCTGAGGATGACTTCCGTGGTATCATTGACTTGATCAAGATGAAAGCTGAAATCTATACTAACGACCTTGGTACAGATATTTTGGAAGAAGATATTCCTGCTGAATACCTTGAACAAGCACAAGAATACCGTGAAAAATTGGTGGAAGCAGTTGCGGAAACTGATGAAGATTTGATGATGAAATACCTTGAAGGTGAAGAAATCACTAACGAAGAATTGAAAGCTGGTATCCGTAAAGCAACTATCAACGTTGAATTCTTCCCAGTATTGTGTGGTTCAGCCTTCAAGAACAAGGGTGTTCAATTGATGCTTGATGCAGTTATCGACTACTTGCCAAGCCCACTTGATATCCCAGCAATCAAAGGTATCAACCCAGATACAGATGAAGAAGAAACTCGTCCAGCATCTGACGAAGAGCCATTTTCAGCTCTTGCCTTCAAGATCATGACTGACCCATTCGTAGGTCGTTTGACATTCTTCCGTGTATACTCAGGTGTTCTTCAATCTGGTTCTTACGTATTGAATACTTCTAAAGGTAAACGTGAACGTATCGGACGTATCCTTCAAATGCACGCTAACAGCCGTCAAGAAATTGAAACAGTATATGCTGGTGATATCGCTGCTGCCGTAGGTTTGAAAGATACTACTACTGGTGACTCATTGACAGATGAAAAAGCTAAAATCATCCTTGAGTCTATCAACGTTCCAGAACCAGTTATCCAATTGATGGTTGAGCCAAAATCTAAAGCAGACCAAGACAAGATGGGTATTGCCCTTCAAAAATTGGCTGAAGAAGATCCAACATTCCGCGTTGAAACAAACGTTGAAACTGGTGAAACAGTTATCTCTGGTATGGGTGAGCTTCACTTGGATGTCCTTGTTGACCGTATGCGTCGTGAGTTCAAGGTTGAAGCAAACGTAGGTGCTCCTCAAGTATCTTACCGTGAAACTTTCCGCGCTCCTACTCAAGCTCGTGGATTCTTCAAACGCCAATCTGGTGGTAAAGGTCAATTCGGTGACGTTTGGATCGAGTTTACACCAAACGAAGAAGGTAAAGGATTCGAGTTTGAAAATGCTATCGTCGGTGGTGTGGTTCCACGTGAATTCATTCCAGCTGTAGAAAAAGGTTTGATTGAGTCAATGGCTAATGGTGTCCTTGCTGGTTACCCAATCGTTGACGTGAAAGCTAAACTTTACGATGGTTCATATCACGATGTCGACTCATCTGAAACAGCCTTCAAGGTTGCGGCTTCACTTGCATTGAAAGAAGCTGCTAAGACTGCACAACCAGCTATCCTTGAGCCAATGATGTTGGTAACAATCACTGTTCCTGAAGAAAACCTTGGTGACGTTATGGGTCACGTAACAGCTCGTCGTGGACGTGTTGATGGTATGGAAGCTCATGGTAACAGCCAAATCGTTCGTGCTTACGTTCCGCTTGCTGAAATGTTCGGTTATGCAACAGTTCTTCGTTCTGCATCACAAGGACGTGGTACCTTCATGATGGTATTTGACCACTACGAAGATGTACCTAAGTCAGTACAAGAAGAAATTATCAAAAAACATAAAGGTGAAGCATAATAGCTCTGCCTGAGCACCCTCAAAGGGTGCTTTTTTCTTTCCAAAAGAGCTATCTGAAAATATTCTTGAAAAAGATTTGAAAGAATGAACAAGTTTCTCTTACAATGATGAAATCAGTTGCATTTTGTATCAAATAGGTATATAATAATAATGTTGAAAGGTGATTTGTAGCAACTCAAGTTACTCTTTTCACATAAAATATTTATTGATTTTCATAAGGAGGAAATCACGAATGGTAGTTAAAGTTGGTATTAACGGTTTCGGTCGTATCGGTCGTCTTGCATTCCGTCGTATCCAAAATGTAGAAGGCGTTGAAGTTACTCGCATCAACGACCTTACAGATCCTGTAATGCTTGCACATCTGTTGAAATATGACACAACTCAAGGTCGTTTCGACGGTACTGTTGAAGTAAAAGAAGGTGGATTCGAAGTTAACGGTAAATTCGTTAAAGTTTCTGCTGAACGTGACCCAGAAAACATTGACTGGGCTAACGACGGTGTAGAAATTGTTCTTGAAGCAACTGGTTTCTTTGCTACTAAAGCAGCTGCTGAAAAACACTTGCATGCTGGTGGTGCTAAGAAAGTTGTTATCACTGCTCCTGGTGGATCAGATGTTAAAACAGTCGTATTTAACACTAATCACGATGTTCTTGACGGTACTGAAACAGTTATCTCAGGTGCTTCATGTACTACAAACTGTTTGGCTCCAATGGCTAAAGCTCTTCAAGATAACTTCGGTGTTGTTGAAGGATTGATGACTACTATCCACGCTTACACTGGTGACCAAATGGTTCTTGACGGACCACACCGTAAAGGTGACCTCCGCCGTGCTCGTGCTGCTGCAGCTAACATCGTTCCTAACTCAACTGGTGCTGCTAAAGCAATCGGTTTGGTTATCCCTGAATTGAACGGTAAATTGGACGGAGCTGCTCAACGTGTTCCTGTTCCAACTGGTTCAGTAACTGAATTGGTAGCAGTTCTTGACAAGAACGTTACTGTTGATGAAGTGAACGCAGCTATGAAAGCAGCTTCAAACGAATCATACGGATACACTGAAGATCCAATCGTATCTTCAGATATCGTAGGTATGGCTTACGGTTCATTGTTTGACGCAACTCAAACTAAAGTTCTTGACGTTGACGGTAAACAATTGGTTAAAGTTGTATCATGGTACGACAACGAAATGTCATACACTGCACAACTTGTACGTACTCTTGAATACTTTGCGAAAATCGCTAAATAATTCATAGTATAGAAAAAGAGAGCTTAGCTCTCTTTTTTTGTACTTTTTTTAGAGATTTAAGCTCTATTTATAGGATAAGGTGGAAGGGATTGACAATAAAAGTAAGCAAAGGGTAGAATGGGTTTGAGTGAAGTTTTCTTTTTTTAAAGAGAAATGTAAGCGATTACTCAGAAAAGGGAGTGGTGTTAGTATTTAGAATTGGATAGTCGCAAAACTAAGAAAAGAAGAGAAGGAGTCAAGGTAAACATGGAATTTTATAAAAAGCAAAAATTTAGCATCAGAAAGTTAAGCTTGGGAGTTTGTTCTGTTTTAGTAGGAATAGCTCTTTTTGGAGTGGCAAATGTTTCAGCAGAAGAGAAGCTTACAGACTTGTCCCAAGCTAGTGATGTGGCTTTAGTCAATGCAGATGCCCCGAAGGAAGAGGCGTCAGAGGAAGCACAAGGGAAACCTGCTTCAGAGGAGGCAAGTCAAGCAACACAGCCAGATACAGAAAATCAAGCAGTTGTTGAAGATAAAAAACCAGTAGTAGAGAGGCAAGATGTAGCAACTGTCGCAGAGAAAGAGGAAAAACCTGCAACTAAGGAAGCAAAAGTCGTAGAGGATCTACCGAGTCAAGAAGATAAAAAACTAAAGCCAAAAGAAGTTAAGTTTGATACTTGGCAAGATCTGCTAAATTGGAAACCTGGGGATCGAGAAGATGATGATATTAACCGCGCTAGCGTACCTTTGGCTGAACGTTATCAAGGGCATCAAATTAATCAACAAGCAAATCCAGAGGCTAAGGTTCAGGCTTTATCCAATATGAACTCCAAAGCACTTGACCATGCTTCTACTGGAGGTGAGGAATTTAAGGCCTATGCCTTTGATTATTGGCAATACTTACACTCAATGGTTTTCTGGGATGGGCTAGTTCCTACTTCAGATGTCATTGATGCTGCGCATAGAAATGGCGTTCCTATCTATGGTACCCTCTTCTTTAATTGGTCTTCCAGCGCTAAGGATCAGGAACGATTTGCAGAGGCTTTAAAAGAAGATTCTGAAGGTTCAAAGACCTTCCCTATTGCACGTAAATTAGTTGAACTTGCCAAGTATTATGGTTATGATGGCTATTTTATTAACCAAGAAACAACTGGTAGTCAGGTAGAGCCTTTAGGACCTAAAATGCGTGACTTCTTGCTCTATACAAAAGAGTATGCACGTTCTTTGAATTACCCGATTAAATATTCTTGGTATGATGCCATGACCTACGAATATGGTCGTTATCATGAAAATGCCCTTGGAGAATATAATTATCAGTTTATGCAGCCTAAAGATGGTGAAAATCCAGTAGATACTTTCTTTGCTAACTTTAACTGGGGTAAGGCAGAGACGGATTATTCAATCAGTACTGCAAAATGGATTAAACGCAATCCCTACGATGTTTTGGCTGGAATAGAGTTACAAAAGGGCGGTTCTTACAAGACCAATGTGGACTGGGATGCCATTCTAGATGAAAATGGGAAACTCCGTCTTTCTCTAGGTCTCTATGCACCTGATACTATCACTGGTCTTGGTAAAACAGGTGAGGGCTACCATATTCACGAAAATTACTTCTGGACAGGTTTCCAAGGGGATCCTAGTAAGGGAAAACCAGCTGACCAATCTTGGTATGGTATGTCAAACTTGGTGGTTGATAAAACAGCTATCACTAAACCCGATTTTAATACTTCCTTTAATACTGGCCACGGGAAACGTTGGTTTGTAGATGGGAAAGTTTCTAAAGTTGGAGAATGGAACTATCGTTCGGTATCTGGTTTCTTGCCGACCTGGCGTTGGTGGATTCAGCACTCAGAAGGTAGTGCACCTCTGAAGGGGCGTTATGATTTTGATGAAGCCTATAACGGTGGAAATTCATTAGCTTTTGAGGGAAACTTGGATGCAAATAGCAGCCAGAATGTTATGCTTTATTCAACTAAGATTCCAGTTAGTGATAAGACCAAACTTAGCCTAACGCATAAAGGTGGTCAAGGAACGAGTGCTTGGGTTGCTCTTGCGACCAAACCAGATTATTCAGAGTATGAATGGAAAGAACTTAACCCTAGCAAAGACTGGAAGACAGAGACCTTTGACTTATCTTCTCTAGCTGGTAAAACGATTTATGGGGTTAAAATGTTCTTTGACCACGACAGTGATGTCAAAGATTATAAGTTTAATCTAGGACAATTATCCATCTATGCTAACCAAGAGAAACCAGCTGCGCCAAAGGATGTCGTTGTAAAAGCTAAACGTCTTCAAAATGCTCAGGAAGCCGAAGCCTTGCTACAGTTTAAGGGAAGTGCAGATGCAGATTATTATGAAATCTATGAAAAGGATGGTGATCAATGGCGTCTAGTAACTGGAACTTCTGGCACATCAGCTTATTTGGCTAAAGTGACTCGTTCAGCTAGTGCCAAGGGTAGTAAGCAAGAGCTAAAAGTCGTTGCGGTAGGAAAGAACGGTCTTCGTTCAGATGCAGGGACGGTTGACTTTGATTGGGGCATGCAAGTTTCCGATACTTCTTTACCAAAACCTTTAGCGCCGAATGTAGTTTTAGGAGCCAAAGTGACCGCTTCAAGCTTCCCTGATGCAGATGGAAGCGAAGGTATTGAAGGCATGCTGAATGGTACTATTACCAGTCTGTCAGATAAATGGTCTTCTGCCCAACTAAGCGGAACGGTAGACATTCGCTTGACTCAGCCACGCACGGTAACCCGCTGGGTTATGGAACATGCTGGAGCCGGCGGAGAGTCTGTTGATGATGGTAAGATGAATACGCGAGACTTTGATCTATATTACAAGGATGAAGCCGGCGAATGGAAATTAGCCAAGGCTGTCCGGGGCAATAAGGATCATGTGTCAGATATTGTATTAGATAAGCCGATTCGAGCACAAGACTGGCGCTTAGATGTCATTACAGCTGATAACGGGACTCCATGGCGGGCAATTCGGATTTATAACTGGAAGATGTATGAAAGCTTAGATACTGAGACAGTTAATATTCCGATGAAAAATGCTGCTGCGCGTGTTCTTGGAAATGGACACGTTCAAGTAGGTTTTAAAGATGTTGCAGCTAAAACAACAGTATCATTATATGAAAGTAGCGATGCAAAACAAGCGATTGCAACTATGACAGCTGATAAGGACGGTAATCTTATCTTTAAACCTCTTGCTTTTGCTAAACTGCCTAATTTACTATATTATCGCTCTCAAGTTGCAGGTAAGGATATTAGTAATGTGCTAGCTATTGAAGTACCTAAAGAAGATAAAGAAATATCTAAAGTCGAACTTGAAACAGCACCTGAAAGAAAGGTTTATCGTCAAGGAGATGCTCTATCTCTGAAGGGTGGTACCATTCGTGTCAGCTTTAAAGGGGGAGAAGCGGATCAGTTGATTCAGCTATCAAATAGCGGGGTTGAAGTAACTGGCTATGATCCTTCTAAATTAGGAGAGCAGCATTTACAAGTATCTTATCTGGGCCAAAAACTGGATCAATCACTGACAGTTTATGTTGTCAGTCATAGCGAAGCAGGAGAGAAGACACCTGTGGGACTTGAATTGATTGAAAAACCTAAAACAGACTACATTGTTGGTGAAAATCTTGAGACACAAGGAGGACGTTTCCGACTAGTTTTTGATGATGAAACAACTGAAGAACATGCTTTAGATGAAGCAGGTGTCCAAGTTACAGGATATGATGCTCACAAAGAAGGACGCCAAACAATTTCGATTAGCTATCGTGGTGTGACGACAACTTATGATGTGTTTGTATCGCCAAAGCCAGCTCTAAATGATGAATATTTGAAGCAAAAATTGGCAGAAGCAGCTGCTGTACAAAATAAGGTCGATTTCAGCTTTGCAAGTCAGGAAAATAAAGATGCCTTGCTCAAGGAAATCGCAAGTGCGGAGCAAATCCTGAAAGACCATGATACAAGTACACAAGGACAGGTTGATGAAAGTCTGTCTAAACTGACTCAAGCATTCAAGGCTTTGGATGGCCGAAAGAATTTTGCAACCAAAACTTCTGAATTGGATACTTTGGCAACAGAAGCTCAAGACTTGCTTGCACAAAAGCCAAATCATCCTTCTGGAGATGCTTTACTCAATTTATTGAATAAAAATAAAGATCTATTGGCCTCTTCAGAAGTAACCCCAGAAGCGCTTGAAACAGCCAAAACTTCTCTTCAAGCGTTGATTGCTCTACTTAAAGAAGACAAACCGGCTGTATTTGTGGATTCAGCTACAGGAGTTGAAGTTCAATTTTCAAATAAGGAAACCACTCCAGTTAAAGGCTTGAAAGTCGGAGTTGTTGAGGCTAATGCTGCGGAAAAAGAAGCCTTTGCAGGTAGACTTGGTAAGGTATATGACATAGAGGGAGTAGATAAAGAGGGACGAGATATTGATACCCAGCATGCTTCTCTTGTTAAAATACCAGTAGAAGCTGGCAAGGAAGTTGAACAAGTTCTTTTCTTCCCAGATAATCAGCCAGTTCAATCTTTAGCCTTTGAGCAAGTAGGCAATGAAGTTATCTTCACGGCGCCTCACTTTACTCACTATGCTCTTGTCTACAAGACAGCAAAAGCAAGTGAGCCTGACCAGCCACTCAAGCCTGATCAACCATCTGAACCTGATAAGCCTACTGTTCCAAGTAATGATAATTCTAAACCACTTCAACCTCAGTTACCAGGTGATGGTCGTTTGAGTTCAGTTCAACCGAATGCAAATTCAACTGTTGAGCATCTAAACTATCAGGAAATGGATAGAGGATCTGCAAATTATCAAAGTCAGAACTTAGCAAATTCATCTTCTCAATCAGCCAAAGCAGAAGTTGATTCTCTGGATGTTAAAAAAGAAAATACTGTAACGTCTGCAAGCAACTTACCTAATACAGCTAGCCAAGAAGCATCATTTGTAGCAGAGTCAATCCTTTTGGCGGCTCTCGGTGGCCTTCTCTTAGCAGGTAAGAAAAAAGAAGATTAACAAATCAGCCAAGATAAGTGTCTTTCTAGATATCCCTTTTAGCAATTAGACGCGAAAGGAGAAGACGCCTACAAGAAGACTGCTAACCTGACTAGATTATCAAACCTCCCGTAAACTGCATATGGGAGGTTTGATTGTTGTAGAAGGGAAGCTTTTGAAGTATAAAAACAACTTGTTAAGGTTTATGTGTGAATGAATTGACTATATTGCCGATGAAACGGAGATAATTAAGCAGGGGAAATGATTGGATTTTTCTACCTCTTTTACATCTTTTGTGATATAATTATCATGTATTAAAAATAGAAGGAGTCATATCCAATGGCAAAATTGACTGTAAAAGACGTTGACTTGAAAGGGAAAAAAGTTCTCGTTCGTGTTGACTTTAACGTTCCTGTAAAAGATGGCGTGATCACAAATGACAACCGTATCACTGCAGCTCTTCCAACTATCAAGTACATCCTTGAACAAGGTGGACGTGCAATCCTCTTCTCTCACCTTGGACGTGTAAAAGAAGAAGCAGACAAAGAAGGTAAATCACTTGCTCCTGTAGCTGCTGACTTGGCTGCTAAATTGGGTCAAGACGTTAAGTTTATCCCAGGTGTAACTCGTGGTGCTGAATTGGAAGCAGCAATCAACGCTCTTGAAGATGGACAAGTTCTTTTGGTTGAAAACACTCGTTTCGAAGATGTTGACGGCAAGAAAGAATCTAAAAACGACCCTGAACTTGGTAAATACTGGGCATCACTTGGAGATGGTATCTTCGTAAACGATGCATTTGGTACAGCACACCGTGCACACGCATCTAACGTAGGTATCTCAGCAAACGTTGAAAAAGCAGTTGCTGGTTTCCTTCTTGAAAACGAAATTGCCTACATCCAAGAAGCAGTTGAAACTCCAGAACGTCCATTCGTGGCTATCCTTGGTGGTTCAAAAGTATCTGACAAGATCGGTGTTATTGAAAACTTGCTTGAAAAAGCTGATAAAGTCCTTATCGGTGGTGGTATGACTTACACATTCTACAAAGCGCAAGGTATCGAAATCGGTAACTCACTTGTAGAAGAAGACAAATTGGATGTTGCTAAAGCTCTTCTTGAAAAAGCAAACGGCAAATTGATCTTGCCAGTTGACTCAAAAGAAGCAAACGCATTTGCGGACTACACTGAAGTGAAAGACACTGAAGGTGAAGCAGTAGATCCAGGCTTCCTTGGTTTGGATATCGGTCCAAAATCAATTGCTAAATTTGACGAAGCCTTGACTGGTGCGAAAACTGTTGTTTGGAACGGACCTATGGGTGTGTTTGAAAACCCAGACTTCCAAGCTGGTACAATCGGTGTCATGGACGCTATCGTGAAACAACCAGGCGTGAAATCAATCATCGGTGGTGGTGACTCAGCTGCTGCAGCAATCAACCTTGGCCGTGCAGACAAATTCTCTTGGATCTCTACTGGTGGTGGTGCTTCAATGGAACTCCTTGAAGGTAAGGTTTTACCAGGTCTTGCAGCACTTACAGAGAAATAAGATATCATATTAAGATGGCTTTTAGCCATCTTTTTATCTAATATTCTGGCCTAATTTTTTGGATAAAATGCTTTCATCTGTTCTTTAGAAAAAAAGTAGGTAAAATAGTTGCATACAGTCTGTAAAACTGCTATTATAAACTGATGTATAAAACTAATTATGCTAAAGGAAAGGGTTTAAATGAACAAAAGAAAAGAAGTTTTTGGTTTTCGTAAAAGTAAAGTCGCTAAGACTTTATGTGGAGCTGTCTTAGGGGCAGCTTTGATTGCTGTTGCAGATCAGCAAGCTTTGGCTGATGAAGTTACAGAAACAAATAGTACAGCAAATGTAGCAGTCACTACAACTGGAAATCCAGCTACTAATCTGCCTGAAGCACAGGGAGAAGCGACTGAAGCAGCAAGCCAAAGTCAAGCACAGGCCGGTTCTAAAGATGGTGCTCTGCCAGTAGAAGTATCTGCTGATGATTTAAATAAAGCAGTGACTGATGCCAAAGCAGCAGGTGTCAATGTTGTGCAAGATCAAACAAGCGATAAAGGGACGGCTACAACTGCTGAAGAAAATGCACAAAAGCAAGCTGAAATTAAGAGTGACTACGCTAAACAAGCTGAAGAAATAAAGAAAACAACGGAAGCTTATAAAAAAGAAGTAGAGGCTCATCAAGCTGAAACTGATAAAATTAAGGCTGAGAACAAAGCTGCTGAAGATAAGTATCAAGAAGACTTAAAAGCTCATCAAGCGGAAGTTGAAAAAATCAACACTGCCAATGCGACAGCGAAGTCAGAATATGAAGCGAAGCTAGCTCAATATCAAAAAGACTTAGCAGCTGTTCAAAAAGCTAATGAAGACAGTCAGCTTGATTATCAAAACAAGCTTTCAGCTTACCAAGCAGAATTGGCGCGTGTTCAAAAAGCAAATGCTGAAGCTAAAGCAGCTTATGAAAAAGCAGTAAAGGAAAATACTGCTAAAAATGCTGCACTTCAAGCTGAAAACGAAGCAATTAAACAACGCAATGAAACAGCCAAAGCCAACTATGACGCTGCCATGAAGCAGTATGAAGCAGATCTTGCGGCTATTAAAAAAGCTAAGGAAGATAATGATGCTGATTACCAAGCAAAATTAGCAGCTTACCAAGCAGAGCTGGCACGTGTTCAAAAGGCAAATGCTGATGCTAAAGCAGCCTATGAAAAGGCAGTTGAAGAAAACACAGCTAAAAATACAGCTATTCAAGCTGAAAATGAAGCGATTAAGCAACGGAATGCCGCAGCTAAAGCAACTTATGAAGCAGCGTTGAAGCAATATGAAGCAGATTTAGCGGCTGTAAAGAAAGCCAACGAAGACAGTGAAGCTGACTACCAAGCTAAGCTAGCTGAATACCAGACAGAATTGGCACGTGTTCAAAAGGTAAATGCTGATGCTAAAGCAGCTTATGAGAAGGCCGTTGAAGACAACAAGGCAAAAAATGCAGCGCTCCAAGCTGAAAACGAAGAAATCAAGCAACGGAATGCCGCAGCTAAAACTGACTATGAAGCCAAATTAGCTAAATATGAAGCAGATCTTGCCAAATATAAGAAAGAGTTGGCTGAGTATCCGGCTAAGTTAAAGGCTTATGAAGATGAGCAGGCCCAAATTAAGGCAGCACTTGTAGAACTTGAAAAGAAAAAAGATCAAGATGGTTACTTGTCTAAGCCATCTGCTCAGAGCTTGGTTTATGATTTAGAACCGAATGCTCAACTTGACCTCAAAACAGAAGGAAAACTTCTTACAGCAGCAGCTGTTGATGAAGCCTTTAAGAAAGACACAGACCAGTATGGTAAAAAGAATCTTCAGTTAGACAACCTGAATGTCAAGAATTTGGAAAACGGTGCTACTACTTCTTCAGTAGAATTGTATGGGAACATCAATAACAAATCTGACTGGACCACCAATGTAGGGAATAAAACTGAAGTTAAATGGGGATCTGTTCTTCTAGAACGTGGTCAAAGCGTAACAGCGACTTATACCAACCTTCAAAATTCCTACTACAACGGTAAAAAGATTTCGAAGATTGTTTACAAATATACTGTAGATCCTTCTTCGCAATTTAAAAATCCTAGTGGAAAAGTTTGGTTGGGAATCTTTACCGACCCTACTCTAGGAGTCTTTGCTTCAGCCTATACGGGTCAAGTAGAAAAAGATACTTCGCTTTTCATTAAAAATGAATTCACCTTCTATGATGAAAATGATCAGCCAATTAATTTTGACAATGCCCTTCTTTCTGTAGCCTCACTTAACCGTGAGCATAACTCTATTGAGATGGCCAAGGATTATAGTGGTAAGTTTATCAAAATCTCAGGTTCATCCATTGGTGAAAAGAATGGTATGATTTATGCTACTGAAACCTTGAACTTTAAACAAGGACAGGGTGGGGCACGTTGGACAATGTATCCAAATGGTCAGCCAGGTTCTGGTTGGGATACCTCTGATGCACCAAACTCTTGGTATGGTGCAGGGGCTATTAGCATGTCAGGCCCTAACAATTACGTTACGGTTGGTGCAACGTCTGCTACTAATGTGATGCCTGTAGCGGAAATGCCTCAAGTACCTGGAAGAGACAATACTGAAGGTAAAAAACCAAACATTTGGTACTCACTTAATGGTAAAATTCGTGCGGTCAACGTTCCAAAAATTACTAAGGAAAAACCAACTCCGCCGGTAGCACCTACTGAACCACAAGCTCCTACTTATGAAGTGGAAAAACCATTGGAGCCAGCACCAGTAGTACCAACATATGAAAATGTGCCAACTCCGCCAGTTAAGACTCCAGATCAACCGGAGCCATCAAAACCGGAAGAGCCAACATATGAGACAGAGAAACCATTGGAGCCAGCACCAGTAGCACCAACATATGAAAATGAGCCAACTCCACCAGTTAAGACTCCAGATCAACCAGAGCCATCAAAACCGGAAGAGCCAACATATGAGACAGAGAAACCATTGGAGCCAGCACCAGTAGCACCGACATATGAAAATGAGCCAACTCCACCAGTTAAGACTCCAGATCAACCGGAGCCATCAAAACCGGAAGAGCCAACATATGATCCATTGCCAACTCCACCGCTAGCACCAACTCCTAAGCAGTTGCCAACTCCACCAGTTGTACCGACAGTTCATTTCCACTATAGCAGTTTATTAGCTCAGCCTCAGATTAATAAAGAAATCAAGAATGAGGATGGTGTAGATATTGACCGGACGTTGGTTGCTAAACAGTCAATTGTTAAGTTTGAATTGAAAACTGAAGCCTTGACAGCTGGACGTCCAAAAACTACTTCATTTGTATTGGTAGATCCACTACCAACTGGCTATAAGTTTGACTTGGATGCAACTAAGGCTGCAAGTACAGGCTTTGATACAACTTATGATGAAGCGAGCCACACTGTAACCTTTAAGGCGACTGATGAGACATTGACAACGTATAATGCTGATTTAACTAAATCTGTTGAGACTCTTCATCCAACGGTTGTTGGTCGAATCTTGAACGATGGGGCAACTTATACTAATAACTTCACTTTGACAGTCAATGATGCTTATGGTATTAAGTCAAATGTTGTTCGTGTAACGACTCCTGGTAAACCAAATGATCCTGATAATCCAAATAACAATTATATTAAGCCAACGAAAGTAAATAAGAATAAAGAAGGTCTTAATATTGACGGAAAAGAAGTTTTAGCTGGTTCAACCAACTACTACGAATTAACATGGGATTTGGATCAATATAAGGGCGATAAATCTTCTAAGGAAGCAATCCAAAATGGTTTCTACTATGTAGATGATTATCCAGAGGAAGCATTAGATACTCGTCCTGATTTGATTAAGGTTGCAGATGAAAAAGGAAATCAAGTATCAGGTGTCAGCGTTCAACAATATGACAGTCTAGAAGCTGCTCCTAAGAAAGTTCAAGACTTGTTGAAGAAAGCTAACATTACTGTTAAGGGTGCTTTCCAACTCTTCTCTGCTGATAATCCAGAAGAATTTTATAAGCAATATGTAGCAACTGGAACATCACTAGTCATTACAGATCCGATGACTGTTAAGTCTGAATTTGGTAAGACAGGTGGTAAGTATGAAAACAAGGCTTATCAAATTGATTTCGGAAATGGCTATGCTACAGAAGTAGTGGTTAACAACGTACCGAAAATCACACCGAAAAAAGACGTAACAGTGAGCCTAGATCCAACTAGTGAAAATCTGGATGGTCAAACAATTCAATTGTATCAAACATTTAACTATCGTCTGATTGGTGGCCTCATTCCACAAAATCACTCTGAGGAATTAGAAGACTACAGCTTTGTGGATGATTATGACCAAGCTGGTGATCAGTATACTGGTAATTACAAGACATTCAGCTCTCTGAACTTGACAATGAAAGATGGTTCAGTGATTAAGGCAGGTACAGATCTAACATCTCAAACAACTGCTGAAACAGATGCTGCAAATGGTATTGTAACTGTTCGTTTCAAGGAAGATTTCTTACAAAAGATTAGTTTGGATTCTCCATTCCAAGCTGAAACTTACCTTCAAATGCGCAGAATTGCTATTGGAACATTTGAAAATACTTATGTAAATACTGTTAATAAGGTTGCTTATGCATCTAACACGGTACGTACAACAACTCCAATACCAAGAACACCAGACAAACCGACACCA
Organism: Streptococcus sp. 2_1_36FAA; assembly: GCF_000161955.2. NCBI lineage: Bacteria > Bacillati > Bacillota > Bacilli > Lactobacillales > Streptococcaceae > Streptococcus > Streptococcus sp. 2_1_36FAA. The sequence continues at coordinate 413,891 of NZ_KI391976.1, read as the reverse complement.
ATTCCAACGCCAAAACCAAAGGATCCTGACAAACCTGAGACACCAAAAGAACCAAAAGTTCCTAGTCCAAAAGTTGAAGATCCTTCAGCACCAATTCCTGTTTCTGTTGGTAAAGAATTAACAACACTTCCAAAAACAGGAACAAATGATGCAACTTATATGCCTTATTTAGGCTTGGCTGCCCTTGTTGGTTTCCTAGGATTAGGTCTAGCAAAGCGCAAAGAAGATTAATCAAATAGCTTAGACTTGTTTCATCTTTGATGTTATGTCGGCTATACTGAGTCGGTAATTTAGGACTCTATAGATTTTAAGGCTGGAACCCAGTGTTCCGGCCTTATTTCTTTTTTACTTTTCTATATAATTTATGTATCAGAAATATATAGAATTTGTAATCATTTCAAAATATTGGGATAAGATAACTGACATCTAAATAAGGTATGATTATGCTAACATCAAATTTTGCGGAGAAAATCATTTTATGAAAAAAATATTTATTAAAACAGCTCTTGTGGTTGCTTCTACAGCTCTTTCAGCTATAGCTGGTCTTCAAGTTGCACATGCAGATTCTTATGTTGTACAACAAGGTGATTCTTTCTTTGGAATTGCTAGTGCTCACGGAATGAGCCCTTATGATCTAGCTGCGAAAAATGGCAAATCTATTTTTGATACAATCAACCCAGGTGATGTTTTGGAAGTGGACGGTGCTACTTCTACTTATGCAAATTCAGGTTATGGTGTGAGCAGTAATGCGGATTTGGTATCTGATGTAGATGATGTTGTTTTAAATACCCCGACTGACTATGGTAACTCTTATCCAATCGGACAATGTACTTGGGGTGTTAAGGAATTAGCTCCTTGGGCAAGCAACTGGTGGGGGAATGCCAATACTTGGGCTATCAATGCCAGCAATCAAGGTTATGTTACTGGTACAGTTCCGACAGTAGGCGCAATCGCTGTTTGGGACGGAGGAGAATATGGTCATGTTGCTTATGTTACAGATGTTCAGAGCGACGGTACAATCCAAGTGCTAGAAGCTAATTACAATCGTCAAAAGCAAATTGATAATTATCGCGGTTATTTTAACCCCAATGAATTTTTGGGAAATGTAACGTATATCTATCCAAACTAATTTGATTGAAGATTTAGAGCTTGCTCTAGATCTTTTTTATTTTTCAAGATAGGATATAGAGGGTGAGAATGAGAGGACGTTGCAAACAAGAAGGCTTTTTGTTGGAAAATATGTTAGAATGAAAGTAATTTGATTTGAAAGAGGGTCAGGAATGAACTATTTTAGCAAGTACAAGTTTGATAAATCAAAATTCAAATTAGGAATGCGGACTTTTAAGACAGGGTTGGCGGTTTTTATCATTCTCTTGATGTTTAGTCTATTTGGCTGGGGTGGCCTGCAGATAGGAGCTTTGACAGCAGTTTTTAGCTTGCGGGAAGATTTTGATAAGAGCGTGCATTTTGGTACTTCTCGTATCTTAGGAAATAGTATCGGTGGTTTTTATGCCTTGATTTTTTTCCTCATCAATAAGGTTTTTCAAGATCAGCTCTGGGTCACCTTGCTTTTTGTTCCGATTTGTACCATGCTAACGATTATGACTAATGTTGCCATGAACAATAAGGCAGGGGTAATTGGGGGTGTATCGGCCCTCTTGATTATTACACTGTCAGTTTCTGAAGGGGATACGATTGTTTACGTATTTGCCCGGATTTTTGAGACATTTCTTGGTGTATTCGTTGCCATGTTAGTAAATTATGACATTAATCGCCTGCGTTCTTTTTTTAGAAAAGAGAAAAGCAAATGAATATGTCAGAAAAAGTAACATTCCTTCTTGACAGGATAAATCTTTAGGAATATAATAGTGGTAATCTTGGCTAGTGGAGAGTGAAGTTTTTGCTTCATTTGCTAATACTTGCCATACAAGTAAGGAATTGGATCCGTACTAAAAACTTAGAAAGAATGATTAGCAATCCTTTTTATCTGAAAAGAAAAGTAATTGTTTCAGCTATCATATGGTCGTGCTAAAGCCGGTTTGATAGCTTGTTTTCCTATTAGTTTTTGGAGTTCTCATCTCTTACGAAAGGAGGATGTAATGAAAGAAAAAGAACTGCGACGCAATTTGGCAGTTTTCCCAATCGGCAGCGTTATGAAATTGACAGACTTAACGGCTCGGCAGATTCGCTATTATGAGGATCAGCAGCTGATTACACCTGAGCGAACAGAAGGGAATCGTCGCATGTATTCCCTAAATGACATGGATCGCTTGCTGGAAATAAAAGACTATATTTCTGAAGGCTATAATATTGCTGCAATCAAGCGTAAGTATGCTGAACGTGAAGCAATGGCCAAAAAACCAGTGAGCGCAAAAGACGTTCGACGTGCACTACACAACGACATTGTGCAACAGAGTAGATTTGCATCCTCTGTGCCGACATTTGGTCAATTAAAACGACCATAACTATTGTTTTATTTCATAAGGAGATCATCATGCCTATTACAGTTGCTGATATCAAGCGCGAAGTTAAAGAAAAAAATGTTACCTTTATCCGTCTTATGTTTTCAGATATTTTGGGAACAATGAAAAATGTGGAAATCCCTGCAACAGATGAACAGTTAGACAAAGTATTATCTAACAAAGCTATGTTTGATGGTTCTTCTATTGAAGGTTTTGTTCGGATTAACGAATCGGATATGTATCTATATCCAGATTTGGACACTTGGACTGTTTTCCCTTGGGGAGATGAAAATGGTAGCGTTGCAGGACTAATTTGTGACGTCTATACGACAGAAGGTCTGCCTTTCCAGGGAGATCCGCGTAGCAACTTGAAACGCGCCCTCAAGCACATGGAGGAGCTGGGCTTTAAATCCTTTAATCTTGGACCAGAGCCAGAATTCTTCCTCTTTAAGTTGGATGAAAATGGAGATCCTACTTTAGAGGTGAATGATAAAGGAGGCTATTTTGATTTAGCTCCGACAGACTTAGCCGATAATACTCGCCGAGAAATTGTTAATGTTTTGACAAGTATGGGATTTGAAGTTGAGGCTAGTCACCATGAAGTAGCTGTTGGTCAGCACGAAATTGATTTTAAATATGATGAAGTTCTACGTGCATGTGATAAAATCCAGCTCTTTAAACTAGTTGTCAAGACTATAGCTCGTAAGCATGGCTTGTATGCTACTTTCATGGCTAAGCCTAAGTTTGGTATTGCTGGTTCAGGTATGCACTGTAATATGTCTCTCTTTAATCAGGATGGGACAAATGCCTTTTTTGATCCTGAGGATCCAAGAGGTATGCAATTGTCGGATACAGCCTACTATTTCTTGGGTGGCTTGATCAAACACGCCTACAACTATACAGCTATTATGAATCCAACCGTCAACTCTTATAAGCGTTTGGTTCCAGGCTACGAAGCACCAGTTTATATTGCTTGGGCAGGGCAAAATCGTTCTCCTTTGGTTCGTGTACCAGCATCTCGCGGTATGGGAACTCGCTTGGAATTGCGTTCTGTAGACCCTATGGCTAACCCTTATATTGCTATGGCTGTTCTTCTTGAAGTTGGTCTTCACGGAATTGAAAATAAGATTCAGGCACCAGCTCCTGTTGAAGAGAATATTTATGTTATGTCAGCAGAAGAACGAAAGGAAGCTGGCATTACAGACCTTCCTTCAACTCTGCACAATGCTATAAAGGCTCTAACTGAGGATGAAGTCGTCAAGGATGCCCTCGGCAATCACATCTATACTAGCTTTGTAGAGGCTAAGCGTATCGAGTGGGCTAGCTACGCAACCTTTGTTTCGCAATGGGAAATTGATAACTATTTAGATCTATACTAATGATAGAGCAGGTGGCTTGAAAGTCCCCTGCTTTTTCGTGGAGGAGAAGTAAGATGGAAAAATTTGATGATTTTATTAAGCGGGTTTTTGATGAGCAATATGAAGTCTACTTTGGTCCAGACATGCTTGAAAAACTAGAGCCCAGAGATTATTATCTGACGCGGGAGGAGGATGGTCTGTTGATTGCCTTGCTCCATGGCCAGCAGGTATTAGAAAATATTCATATCAAGGCTTTGGTGGTGGATAAAGCGTACCAGAAAAAAGGCTTGGGAGCATCTCTATTGTCAGAATTAGAAGAAAAGGCTGCAGAAGCAGGAGCAACTAGTATTACCTTATCCACCAAATCCTATCAGGCCAAGGATTTTTACCTCAAACAAGGTTATGAAATCTACGCTAGTCTAGCAGATGTCCCACAAAAGGGCATTAGCAAATATCATTTTATTAAGCGATTAAGCTGAGTTTTTCTTAAATAGATGGAAGTCAATTGCCAAACACCATTAAAGTTTACAAAAAACGCTGGCTTTTACAATACTGATATTGCCTATTTCAACTATCATTTCTTTTCTTAGGAATCATTACAAAATGTGATATAATAAGGGTGAATTGGAAATAGGTAAACTATTTTCATCATTCTTTCAAAAAATATTATATTAAGAAATATGTAAAGACAGATTAGAAAGTGGGAAATCCCTATGTCCTCTTATGAAAAAGTCTCTCTTTCTGAGATCAATCAATCTATTGAGACTCCAAATAACAATCATTTTTGGCAAAATCTAAAAGCATTCTTAGGACCTGGTGCACTTGTGGCAGTTGGCTACATGGATCCAGGAAACTGGATCACCAGCGTGGTTGGTGGTGCCTCCTACAAGTACAGTCTTTTATTTGTTATTTTGATTTCATCCATCATTGCTATGCAGTTACAACAGATGGCTGGAAAGCTCGGTATCGTGACTAGGATGGACCTAGCGCAGGCAACAGCTCATCATGCTCCCAAGTGGCTTCGCTATAGTTTGTGGGTGATTTTAGAATTGGCTTTAATGGCGACAGACTTGGCTGAGGTTCTAGGTTCAGCGATTGCCTTAAATCTTTTGTTTAAAATACCGATTATGATTGCTATCCTTCTAACCGTTTTAGATGTATTTTTATTACTTTTATTGATGAAATTTGGTTTCAAAAAAATTGAAGCTATTGTTACGACCCTTATTTTAACCATATTAGCCATCTTTACCTATCTTGTGGCCTTATCCAATCCAAGTATCCAAGGGATTATTGGTGGTTATTTACCAACTTCAACTTTATTTGAAACACCGTTACCAGGTCATGAAAGTCAATTGACCTTGGCTCTAGGGATTGTAGGTGCGACAGTCATGCCCCATAATCTCTATCTTCATTCCTCTCTATCCCAGACAAGGAAAATAAATCACAAAGATAAGAAGGATGTTCGAAAAGCAGTGCGCTTTATGACCTGGGATTCAAATCTTCAGTTGTCTCTAGCCTTTATTGTAAATTCCTTGCTTCTCATTTTAGGTGCCTCCCTCTTTTTTGGTCATGCATCTGAAATTTCAGCTTTCTCCCAAATGTACAATGCTTTACAGGATTCGACGATAGCAGGAGCGATAGCTAGCTCAATTCTGTCAACTTTGTTTGCTTTAGCCCTCTTAGCAAGTGGCCAGAATTCGACCATTACAGGTACCTTGACAGGACAGATTGTCATGGAAGGTTTCTTACATCTAAGATTGCCTCAGTGGCTTATCCGTATCGGTACACGTATTTTTGCCTTGCTACCTGTGATTATAGTCGCCGTTTTGTTTGGGCATCAAGAAAAAACCTTGGATCAGTTATTGGTCTATTCACAGGTCTTTCTTTCAATCGCTCTTCCGTTTTCAATTTTCCCCTTGATTTATCTAACCTCTAAGAAGTCACTGATGGGAGAATTTACTAATGCCAAGTGGAACACAATCCTAGGTTACGCAGTTTCCATTATCTTAACCATTCTCAATATCAAACTTCTTTTCGATATTTTTTAGAGTGGTTTTGAAGTCAAGTATCGGAAGCGGCGTGAAGTTTAATAAAGAGAAAGAGTAGTGGTTGGTTCATAAAAATAAGTACAAAAAAAGAACAGTTGAAATTGTTCTTTCAGATTGAAGGCAAAATCCTTAGAACTACAAATTTCTAAGGGCTTTTCTTTGTGTAAAGTCGTATAATAGAGGTAAGAAAAGTTGTGAGGTGTTCCCTATGTTTCACAAAGAAAATCTAGACTACAACCGCAATCAAGTTGGTTTTTACACGCTAGATGAACTCGTTCCGCAAGCCCATTTTCTTCGTCAGGTTGAGCAAGTGATCGATTTTTCCTTCATCTATGACTTAGTCGCAGATACTTATTCTGAAGATAAAGGTCGTCCTAGTTTAGACCCTGTTATGCTAGTTAAAATCCCTCTCATCCAATGTTTCTACGGTATACGTTCCATGCGCCAAACTATCAGGGACATTGAGGTCAATCCCTCCTATCGCTGGTTTTTGGGTTTGAGTTTAAACGATAAGGTTTCTCATTTTACCACTTATGGCAAAAATTACAATCGTCGTTTTCAAGATAAGGAAGTAATCGAGGAATTTTTTCATTATGTCCTATCCATTGTATGGGGGCAAGGTTTGATTGACCCGACTGAGATTTTTATTGATGGGACTCATATCAAGGCCACAGCCAATAACCATAAATATACTCATCAAGTTCTAGACAAGCAAGCTAGGTTTATGAGTGAGCAACTGGAAGTTGAGATTGGCTTAGATCGGAAAAAGTACTGAAAAAAGTCTCTCGGGCCCGCAAAAGAAAGCGAGGCTGAACCGAAGAAGAATTCTACTACAGACCCTGAAAGTGGTTGGTTTCACAAGGGGAGCATAAGGAAGTGTTCGCCTACAATGCCCAAGTAGGATGCGATAAGCATGGATGGGCACTAGCTTATAGTATCGATGCTGGCAATGTGCATGACAGTCAGGCTTTTCTTGCACTTTTTGAACAGTTGGAAAGGCTCCAATCTGACTACCTTATCGCCGACTCTGGCTACAAGACTCCAAGTATTGCAAAATTCCTCCTTGACCAAAATATTACACCTGTATTCCCTTATACTCGCCCTCGTGGAAAGAAAGGGAAGCTTCGCCCTAAGGACTTTATCTATGATGACTACTATGACTGTTATCTTTGCCCTGAAAATCAAGTGTTAGCTTACTCTACAACAAATCGCGATGGCTATCGTGAGTATAAAAGTGATCCTAAGATTTGCGCAATTTGTCCTCTGTTATCCAGTTGCACAGAAAGTAAAAAGAAACAGAAAGTCGTTACTCGCCATATTTGGAGGGAGTATTTAGAGATTTGTGAGGAGATTCGGCATCAAAAGGGAAGCAAGGAACTTTACCAGAAACGTAAAGAAACGGTGGAGCGGCTTTTTGGCACGGCCAAAGAATACCACAATCTACGTTATACGAGAGAAGTAGGTAAGTCCAAAATGAAGGCAAAAGTTGGACTTACTTTGGCATGCCTGAATATCAAAAAATTGGTAAAAATGATGGCGGGGAAGCCTTTTTATTTTTCGCTGAAAACTATTTTGATAAAGATTCCAGCCTATTTTGAGAATAGTAGCGCTGAAGATATAAAAAGACAAACACTCAAACGATGTTTGTCTTCAATCTGAGCTTTGCCCAAGTGGCAAAGCTATTTTTTAGTTGTCTTCGTCTGGTGTAAGCACCATCGGAATAATAATTGGTTCGCGCTCAGTATTTTCATAAAGGAAAGGACGAAGGGCGTTGACGATAGCACCGTTGACAGACTGGATATTGGCATCTTTATTTTTGAGGGCAATGCGGATAGCATTGAAAAGAAGACGCTGACTTTGGCGAATCAAATCACCAGACTCACGCATGTAGATAAAGCCACGGCTAAGAATATCTGGGCCAGCTAAAATCATTTGCGATTCAAAATCAACTGTTGCGACAGCAAGTACCACACCGTCTTCAGATAGGTCTTTACGGTCACGCAGGACTGCAGCACCGATTTCACCAATGCGGTTTCCATCGACATAGATATCTTGGGCGTTGAAACTACCAGCTATGCGGGCAGAATCAGCTGTCAGAGCCAGCACATCGCCATTGCTCATGATAAAGATATTATCCTTTGGAACTCCAGTATCAACGGCTAGACCTGCATGGACTTTCTGCATACGGTATTCACCATGGACTGGCATGAAATATTTTGGCTTGATCAAGCGGAGCATGAGTTTCTGCTCTTGTTGACCACCGTGTCCAGAGGTATGGATATTGTTAATCTTACCATGAATCACTTCTACACCAGCCTCGGAAATAATATTGATCAGCTTGTTAACGCTGGTCGTATTACCAGGGATAGGGCTAGATGAGAAGATGACTGTATCTCCAGGCTGTAGCTGAACTTGACGGTGGGTGCCGTTAGCAATACGTGACAAGGCTGCCATAGGCTCACCCTGACTTCCGGTACACATAATCAGGACTTCACTAGCAGGGTAGTCTTTGATAGCATTTGGCTCAATGAAGGTATCTTTAGGAACCTTGATATAGCCTAATTCAATCCCGTTAACAATCGCTTTTTCCATAGATCGACCGAAGACCGCAATCTTGCGTCCAGCCTTTACCGCAGCTTCTGCAGCTTGTTGAAGACGGAAGATGTTTGAGGCAAAGGAGGCAAAGATGATGCGTCCGTGAATACCCTCGATAATCTTCATGATTGATTGGCCGACCACTTTTTCAGAATTAGTAAAAGTAGGAACTTCAGCATTGGTCGAGTCAGATAGTAGGCAGAGAACGCCTTCCTCGCCTAGAGCTGCCATACGGTGCAGGTCAGCTGGTTCACCGACTGGAGTAAAGTCAAACTTAAAGTCACCGGTACAGACAATCTTACCCTGTGGTGTATGAATGACAATTCCCAAAGGCTCTGGAATAGAGTGGGTCGTACGGAAGAAGGTTGCTTTAAGGTTTTTAAATTTCAGTTCAGTGTTTTGGTTAATCTCGTAGAGTTTGGCATCACGTAAAAGTCCGTGCTCTTCCAATTTGCCACGAATAAGGGCTAGTGCCAACGGTCCAGCATAAATAGGCACATTAGCCTGTTTAAGCAAAAATGGGATACCACCGATGTGGTCTTCGTGACCGTGAGTAATGAGGACCCCTTTGACACGGTCGATATTCTCTACAATATAGGAGTAATCAGGGATAACATAGTCAATCCCTAGAAGATCGTCTTCTGGAAATTTGATACCTGCATCAACGATAATAATCTCGTCTTGATATTCGATTCCGTAGGTGTTTTTACCAATTTCTCCTAGACCACCAATAGCAAAAACGCCAACTTCTTTTGGTTTTAAAGTATAGGACATGGTTTAAAACTCCGTTACTTGAAAAGTGCCTGACTCTTTTTCGTATTCTAAGTGTTTGTCAGACAAGAGTTCGATAAATTCAATGTTGTAATCAGTATTTTCTTCAACCAATTTACGGGCTTTAATACGTCCCTCGAGTTCGTTATCTGCTTCAACTTCCAAGTAAAGAGAGCGAGTGCTTTCACGACGTGGGCTACGGTCTTTTGTTTCTTGATAAAAAACTTTGTAAATCATTCTATTTCCTTTCATTTCACGATTAATCTACAACAAACATGCAGCCAAGTTATCAGCTGTTTTTTTGTATTTAGTTTTCTGGGTAATAGATTAATCTTGGTTCGTTACAATTATAACAATTATATCATAAAATACGGTATTAGTAAAACTTAGAAATCCAAAAAGAAGAGGAAGCCGTTTTCATTTTTCCCTTCTACCTAAAGGGGAAAGAAGTTGGAAAATCCCTCTCTTCGTAGTATAATATAAGGCAGACAATCGAGTAAGGAAAAGATAAGAATGAAATTATTAGCTTTTGATACTTCTAATCAAGCACTGTCCCTAGCTATTTTAGAAGATGAGCACCTATTGGCTCAGACAACGCTCAATATCAAGAAAAATCATAGCATTATCCTTATGCTGGCTATTGATTTTCTCATGAATAGTCTGGACATGAAACCGAAGGATTTGGATCGTATTGTAGTGGCTCAGGGACCGGGTAGCTACACGGGTCTGAGAATTGCGGTGGCGACAGCCAAGACTTTGGCGCATACCCTCAAGATTGAGCTGGTTGGTGTATCTAGTTTGCTAGCTTTAGTCCCAGAGCAGGTGGAAGGCTTGGTCATTCCTGTCATGGATGCCCGCCGCAATAATGTCTACGCTGGCTTTTACCAGTCTGGTCAGGCTGTACGGTCGGAAGCTCATCTACCTTTGGCAGAGGTTTTGGAAATAGCTGGCGCTGCTAACCAATCAGTCACCTTTGTCGGAGAAACGACAGCTTTTGTGGAGCAGATCAAAGATGCTCTTCCTCAGGCTGCCATTCAGTCAACTTTGCCAGATGCATCAACTATTGGTCGTATCGGTTTAGACCTGCCAGCACAGTCCATTCATGATTTTGTTCCTAACTACCTCAAGCGAGTAGAAGCTGAGGAAAATTGGCTCAAGACCCATCAGGAATCCAGCGATTCTTACATTCAGCGCTTATGATTAAGATGAGAAAATGGAGCGACAGCTCAGATGATGACGTGGCTGCTCTTGCAGAAAAGCTGGAACAGCTCTTACTTGCTGTCTATGAAGTCAGCCCTTGGACAGCGGATCAAGTAGCGGAGGTTCTGCGTTCGGATGTGAACAGTTGTGCGCTAGCAGAAGATGAGGGGCTACTGGTCGGCTTTTTAGTCTGGCAGGAGACAGACTTTGAAGCAGAAGTCCTGCAGATTGCTGTATTGCCTAGCTATCAGGGGCAGAAAATCGCGACAGCCTTGTTTGACTTTTTGCCAGCTGACAAAGAAATTTTCCTTGAAGTGAGGGAGTCCAACAAGCCAGCTCTGCTATTTTACAAAAAAGAAAAATTTGAAGCAATCGCGCGGCGGAAGGCCTACTACCATGCGCCGGTGGAAGATGCGATTGTCATGAAAAGAGAGATCCATGAAAGATAGATATATTTTAGCTTTTGAGACGTCTTGTGATGAGACCAGTGTGGCGGTTCTGAAGAATGAGACTGAGCTTTTGAGTAATGTCATTGCCAGCCAGATTGAGAGTCACAAGCGTTTTGGCGGAGTGGTACCGGAAGTGGCCAGCCGTCACCATGTGGAGGTCATTACGGTTTGCATTGAGGAGGCCTTGGCAGAAGCAGGGATTAGCGAGGAGCAAGTTACAGCGGTGGCCGTTACCTACGGTCCTGGTCTGGTCGGGGCGCTTCTGGTCGGCTTGGCAGCGGCCAAGTCCTTTGCCTGGGCTCATGATATCCCACTGATTCCAGTCAATCATATGGCCGGCCACCTGATGGCAGCCCAGAGCGTGGAGCCCTTGGAGTTTCCCTTGCTGGCTCTCTTGGTCAGCGGCGGTCATACTGAGCTGGTCTATGTCAGTCAGGCTGGTGACTATAAGATTGTGGGGGAAACTCGCGATGATGCGGTCGGTGAAGCCTATGATAAGGTCGGTCGAGTCATGGGCCTGACCTATCCAGCAGGCCGGGAGATTGATCAGCTGGCTCATCAAGGACAGGACATTTATGATTTTCCGCGGGCCATGATCAAGGAAGATAATCTGGAATTTTCTTTTTCTGGTCTCAAGTCAGCCTTTATCAACCTGCACCACAATGCCCAGCAAAAGGGAGAAGCTTTGTCTAATCAAGATTTGTCAGCAAGCTTTCAGGCGGCGGTCATGGATATTCTCATGGCTAAGACTAAGAAAGCATTGGAAAAATATCCAGTCAAGACTCTGGTCGTGGCGGGCGGTGTTGCGGCCAATCAAGGTCTGAGAGAGCGCTTGGCAGCTGAGATTCAGGATGTTGAGGTGATTATTCCGCCTCTGCGCCTTTGCGGTGACAATGCTGGTATGATTGCTTATGCTAGTGTCAGCGAGTGGAATAAGAAGAATTTTGCCAGTTTGGACCTGAATGCTAAGCCGAGTCTGGCTTTTGAAACGATGGAGTAAAGGAGAAGAATGCGCGGACAGACATTTAAACAGGGGGCACAGGCGGCAGTGCCAACGGCTCTGGGCTATATTGGAATTGGTCTAGCTTGCGGCATCATGGCGGCACCTCATATGAATCCCTTGGAGATGGGGGTGATGAGTATTCTGGTTTATGCCGGCAGCGCCCAGTTTGCCATGATTGGTTTATTCGCCCAGCAGGCGCCAGTCTTGGCCATCGCACTGACCGTTTTTCTTATTAATATCCGGAATCTTCTGCTCGGTTTACATGCATCAACTCTTTTTCGTAAGTCTAGCTTGACTCAGAATATTGTCATCGGCTCTTTTTTGACGGATGAATCTTATGGAGTCTTGATGGGGGAGCGGGCACATACAGAGGAAATCGCTGCGAGTTGGATGATGGGCAATAATTTTATGGGCTATACTGCTTGGATTTTGGGTACAATTTTAGGAACTGCCCTCGGCGCCCTTCTGCCCAATCCTGAGAGCTTTGGCCTAGACTTTGCCCTAGTCGCCATGTTTATTGGTATCTTCTCTTCTCAGTTTACAATCATGTTGCGACGGGTCAAGATAAAGAAGCTCTTTTTGGTTTTGAGCGTGGTGGGCCTTGCCTACTTGCTCCTGACCATGCTGCTTCAAAATTCGCTGGCGGTGCTTTTTGCAACCTTGCTAGGCTGTACGGTGGGGGTGATTTTGGATGATAAGTAAGTATATTTTGCTGGCCATTCTTTTGTCAGCCCTGGTCACTTGGATTCCGCGTGTTCTGCCCTTTATCCTAGTCAAGTACAAGGGGCTTCCGCCTATGGCAGAGCGTTTCCTCAAATATCTGCCAGTTTCCATTATCTTTGCCCTTATCCTGTCCAGTGTCACCAATGCTAAAACAGGTCAGCTGCCAAGTTTTAAATGGCTGGATTTGCTAGCGATTTTTCCAACAACTTACATAGCATTTAAGTATAAAAACTTAATTTTGACAGTGGTTTGTGGCGTAATTTTAGTGGCCTTGTTACGTTTAGTGATTCAAGTGATCTAGTAATTTATAAATCTTTCTATCTCAGGTAGAGAGATTTTTTTATTATTAGAAATGTCAGAATATTTCATAATCGTGGTATAATAGTCTTGTTAGACTAAGGAGGTGGACCATGGCAGAAGCAGGTCATAAATTTTTAGCAAAATTAGGAAAGAAACGTCTTCGTCCTGGAGGTAAGCTTGCAACCGACTGGTTGATAGAGCAAGGGAAATTTTCCAGTGATAAAAAGGTTCTAGAGGTAGCCTGCAATATGGGAACTACAACGATTGAATTAGCAAAAAAATATGGTTGCCAAATTACTGCAGTTGATTTAGATAAGGCTGCGCTGGCTCAGGCGCGACTTAATGGAGACAAGGCTGGCGTTGGTGAACTCGTCACATTTAAACAAGCCAACGCTATGAAGCTACCTTATGATGACAATTCGTTTGATATCGTTATCAATGAAGCCATGCTGACCATGCAGACAGAGAAGGGGAAAGCTAAATGTATGGAAGAGTACTACCGGGTGCTGAAGCCCGGCGGTGTGCTTCTGACTCATGATGTCATGCTTAAGCAAAGAGATGAGAATGTCCGGGAAGAGCTGTCACGTGCGATTAACGTCAATGTTGGCCCATTGACAGAAGGCTCTTGGATTCAGCTGGCACGTTCTCATGCTTTTGACCGTGTAGACACCTTTGTCGGCGAAATGACCTTGATGAGCCTTCGAGGGATGATATATGACGAAGGACTAGGCGGCACTCTGAAAATTTGCTTCAATGCCCTCAAGAAAGAAAACTACGGCCAATTTATGAAGATGTTTAAGATGTTCCAAAAGAATCAAGAAAAACTGGGCTTTATTGCTATGGTTTCTCACAAATAGGAAATCAATCCTCTTGTTTTATTGATTTAGGGAAGATTTGACAAAATACTTTAGTGATGATTTTGTTTTCTCCTTTTTAAGTAGGTTCAATCACTTTATCTTCCCTTGCTTTTACATAGCCTATGGAATAGGACACTTGAACTCATTCGCTGTTGATAAAGTGTTTATAGATTTTACCTAGTTTGGCCATTTTTACAAAAGGTTTTATATAAGTAAAGATTTTAAGCCAATTCCAAAAATAACTTGATTTTTTTGAATAAAAAGAACTATAATAATTTCAGAGTGTAGAAAAGTAGAAAAGAGGTAACCATGATGGTGAAATCATTGTCAAAACTCCTTTATGCATCTTTATTTCTAGCTTTGTCATTTATTTTAGTAGCCTGCAGTTCGCCAAAAGATAGCGTAACAAAGAGTTCATCCAGCGATAAGGTCAGTAAATCGAGTAAGTCTAGTCAGAGTAAATCGAGTGAGTCTAGTAAGAGCAGTTTCAAGGAGTCATCGACTTCATCCAGCCAAACTTCAGTTTCTTCTAGTGAGGATGCTTCAAAATCAAGCCAAACTAGTTCATCCGGTTCTAGCACTAAGGAAGCTCCAACAGCTGACTCCCTTGTTCCATCAGAATTAGTTGGTGTCTGGAAAGGAAGAAGTCCTCAAGCTGAGGAGATTACAATGACTGTTGGCGCAGATGGATCTGTTTGGGCTCAGGCTAACTTTAGCAGTTATGGTCAAAAGAGCGATGTAAAGGCTGTTGCAAGAGCAATTAAAATCAGTCAAAACCTCTATCGATGGGAGTTAGTTTCAGGAGAATATAGTGCCTTGACTCCTGGTATAACAGGTCTTGGTGGTATAGGGAAAGCTGAGCCAGGCTTTACTTTAGAAAATGGTAAATTCACACCTGTCATGTTTACTGGTCCTGCTGATCAACCTCTTGATTATTCAAATTATTATGCTTTTGAATTTTCTTTAACTAAAAACTAAGCTATGAAACTCCCTTGTAATCTAAGTGGGGAGTTTTTTTAACAACACTTGACCCTACCCTAAGGTTAGGGATTATACTATAGTAGCAAGGAGGTCTTTCATGTATCATGTTAAAGAAGCTGCACAGCTTTCAGGTGTTTCAGTCAAAACTCTACATCACTACGACAAAATCGGACTTTTGGTGCCTGCTAAATCAGAAAATGGCTATCGGACATACAGTCAAGCCGATTTAGAGAGGTTGCAAGTTATTCTTTACTACAAGTATCTGGGCTTTTCTTTGGAGAAAATAGCAGAGCTCTTGAGTCAGGATGATCAGGCCCTATTGCCACATCTGGTAAGGCAGTTGGATTGTCTTGAGCAAGAAAGAGACCGCTTGGATACTTTGATTTCGACCTTGCAAAAAACAATTCAAGCTCAAAAAGGAGAAAGAAAAATGACAATGAAAGAAAAATTCGCAGGCTTTACCTACGAAGACAATCACAAATATCATCAAGAAGCTGTCGAAGAATACGGTCAAGAAGTTATGGCAGAAGCATTGACTCGTCAAAATGGACGGGAAGAAGAATCCACCGAAGCCTTCAATCAAGTTTTTCAAAGTCTGGCAGAGAATATGCGACAAGGCTTGCCAGTTGAAGCGGCAGAAAATCAAGAGCAGGCAGGGCGTCTTTTACAAGCCATTCGTACTTATGGCTTTGACTGCTCGCTACAAGTCTTTGGTCATATCGGTAAAGGCTATGTCTATAACCCAGAGTTTAAGGAAAACATCGACAAATTTGGAGTTGGCACAGCTCAGTATACGTCAGATGTGATTGCTGTTTATGTTCGGGCAGGTGCAGAATAAAAACTGGCGAGGATTTTCCTCGACCAGTTTTTTTATGATTCTACTATTTTACCTATCACTCATAATGCAAGCTTCCTGCCACCCAGCCGGTGCAGAGGGCAGAGGTAATGTTGAAGCCGCCCGTGTGGGCATTGATGTCTAAGACCTCTCCAGCGAAGTGGAGGCCGGGAACGAGTTTGCTTTCTAGGGTTTTAGGATTGATTTCTTTGAGACTGACACCGCCCTTGGTTACAAAGGACTTGGCCAGGGACATTTTGCCAGTGACAGGGATGGGCAGTTCTTTGATTTGCTTGATGAGGGATTCTTTTTCACTGAGATTGAGTTGTTTGACTTTCTCAGGAAAGGGCTGGGCAAAAAAGTCTGCCATTCGCTCGGGTAGGAGGACTTTCAGGCAGTTCTTCAGAGATTTTTCCCGATTTTCTTCTAAAAAGTCTGTCAAATCCTGCTGACTCATCTGTGGCAGGACATCGAGATAGATGGTTTCGCCACCCTTGACAAAGCTAGACAAGCGCAGGGCTGCTGGACCTGATAGGCCAAAGTGGGTAAAGAGCAAGTCGTGAGTAATGACATGCTTACCATAGCTTAGGGTCACATCGTCCAGCGAAATCCCCTGAAGCGCTTTGTGGGGGAAGTCAGTCAGAAGGGGACTTTCAGCAGCCTCTAGGTCAGTTACTGTGTGCTTGAAGTGTCGGGCAATATCGTGGCCGAAGCCTGTCGAGCCTGTTGAAGGGTAGGATTTGCCGCCAGTCGTCACAATCAATTTCTGGCAGGTCCAAGTCTGGTCGCTGGATCTGACAGTGAAAAGATCATCAGTTTTTTTGACAGAGACGATTTCGGTGTTGGTGATGACAGTGCCACCCAGCTCTGCAATTTTCTTTTCCAAAGCTTCGATAATGGTTCGGGACTTGTCTGTTGCTGGGAAAACACGGCCGTGGTCTTCAACCTTGAGTTTGACACCATTCTCAGTGAAAAAGTTGATGATATCATGGTTGTCAAACTGGGAAAAGACGCTGTAAAGAAAGCGTCCGTTGCCTGGAATACCAGCCAGGAGGTCATCCAAATCTCCATTATTGGTCACATTGCAGCGTCCGCCACCTGTACCAGCTAGTTTCTTACCCAGGCGTTTATTTTTCTCGAGGAGCAAGGTCTTCTGTCCATAGAAAGAGCTGGAAATGGCAGCCATCATGCCGGCCGGTCCTCCGCCGATGATGATTGTGTCAAAATGGTTCATTCTTATCGTCCTTTCTGATATAAATTTGGCGAAGGTTTAATTGTGAATGTTTCTTAGGAAATATTGTCCATTAATGAGCAGTTAAATGATCGTTTTAAGCTTGGCGTATTCATTCATTTTCAAAGTAATCTAATCTGTCTCATTGTATCATAAAAGTGCGAAAAATGGATAGGAGTTAAGCTTAGAAAACATTGGGAAATTTGACAGGGAAGCCTTGATATGATAAGATTTAGGTATCTATATCTAGAAAAAGTATTTGAGGAAATTATGGCAATTGAAAAGACAGTCAGCGAGTTAGCTGAGATTCTCGGAGTTAGTCGCCAAGCGATTAACAATCGTGTCAAAGCTCTCCCAGAAGAAGATACAACAAAAAATGAAAAAGGAGTAACGGTTGTTACTCGCAGTGGATTAATTAAACTGGAAGAGATATACAAGAAGACCATTTTTGAGGATGAACCAGTCAGCGAAGACGTCAAACAGCGCGAACTGATGGAAATTTTGGTAGACGAGAAAAATGCAGAGATTCTCCGTCTATACGATCAACTCAAGTCAAAAGATGAGCAATTAAAACGCAAAGACGAACAACTTCGGATTAAGGACGTTCAGATTGCGGAGAAGGACAAGCAGCTAGATCAGCAGCAACAGCTGACAGCCAAGGCTATGAGTGAGCGCGAAACGTTACTGTTAGAGTTGGACGAAGCAAAAGAGCAGGTCCAACAGCAGGAAAACAAAGGATTCTGGGCGCGTTTATTTGGGAAGTAAGAAAAATCTCAGTTGAAAAACTGAGATTTATTGTTTTAAAAAAGAAGGAATGAAGATGAAACCGCAAAAGTTAGGCTTCAAACGGCTCTACCGAAATTTAGATAAGATTTTGCTACTCTTTTTCATGGTTTTTATGGCCATGGAATTTGCCTGGATTCCTTTTACGTCTTGGGCGGCTGAATCATTGCTCAAGCAGACAGGCTACGAATTCTTATCTTATAACAACGCCGTAAGTATTTTCACAGCAAATTGGCTTGTGACTGCCCAGTTTCTAGGCCTATTTTTGGTCAATTTATTAGTCGCTTATTTCCAAACAGGCATTATCTTCATGGGCGTACGCAACTTGTTAGATAAGGAAGAACGTTCCCATTGGGGCTTTATTAAAGCGACTTTGAGAGACAGTTGGATCATGCTACTGAGAGCTAGACCAGGAAAGGTTCTCTTTATTGTGTGTTATATGGGGATTCTTTTTCCATTTTTCCGACAGATTTTAAAAATATACTACCTCAATAAGATTTTAATTCCAGAGTTTATACAGGAATATCTGAGCAATCAATACTACTTGGGCTGGGCGATAGGGATTCTAGCAATAATTCTGTTTTTGATGGCGGTGCGCTTTATGTTTGCCATCCCCAAAATCTTTCTAGAAAGAACCTCTGTTAGAGAAGCCATCCGATTTAGCCTGGATAAGACCAGAAAACGGCTCGTTTTCTATTCATGGCACTTATCTTGGATTGTTTTCAAAAGTTTGTTTATCTACGCCTTCTTTGTCATTGGTATTGTCTTTCTTCAAAAATATGCGGATACCCAGTCTAATGCAATTAGTCTTGGTGTCGGAGTCTTCAATTTTGTAGTCATGAAGCTGGCTTATTATTTCATGCTGAGCTACTTTTTAATCAAGTTTCTATCTTTCTTGACTGATAAGTCGCTGGCAGACTATCCTAGAAAAAAGGGGAATCCTTGGTTACGGGCTTTGATACTTCTAGCGTCGTGCTTAATTTTTGGATTAGAAGGCTATGTTTATCTGCAATTTCCTTTGGAAACCATTCCTCTGACCATCTCTCACCGGGGAGTTTCAAATGGAAATGGGGTACAAAATACAATTGAGTCTTTAGAAAAAACAGCCTTACTCAAGCCAGACTATATCGAAATGGATGTCCAGGAGACCAAAGACGGCCAGTTCGTCATGATGCATGATGCCACCTTAAAAGACCTAGCAGGGGTAGATAAACATCCTCAGGAATTGACGCTAGCAGAGTTAACAGCTCTAGATATTTCGGAAAATGGCCATCGAACTAAGATTTCAAGTTTTGATGCTTATTTGAAAAGAGCCAATCAATTGGGACAGCGCCTTTTGATTGAAATTAAAACTAGTAAATTTGATTCTTCAGATATGATGGAGCGTTTCTTGAAGAAATATGCAGCTAATATCAAAATATATGGGCATCAAATGCAGTCATTAGATTATCAAGTGATTGATAAGGTGCTGGATTATGATAAGGATATACCAGCCTTCTTCATTTTACCTTATAATACCATTTTCCCTCGAACCAAGGCATCTGGCTATACCATGGAATATTCGACCCTAGATGAAAACTTTGTCAATAAGCTATGGAGTTCAGATAAACTACTCTATACTTGGACCATTAATACAGAAGATGCCGTGTCCAAGTCCTTTAGACTAGGGGTGGATGGGATTATCACAGACGATGTTGAATACATTCAAAGCTCAATCAAAGAGCTGAGAGATAATCCTAAATATTCGACCTTATTAGAAAATAAAGCAGCTGACCTTTTAAACTTTCCAGGAAGCTAAGAGAAAACCCTCACTCTCTAATCAGAGTGAGGGTTTTGTGATTAAAACGGCAGTTTACCTGCAAAGGCACCCATTTTCTTTTTGGTTGCTTCGTCGATTTGCTCCAGTGCATGGTTAAGCGCTTGGACAGTCATATCAGACAAGGTTTCAAGATCTTCTGGATCAACAACAGCAGCTTGGAAGTCGATTTTTACAACTTTCTTATCACCAGTCAAAGTTGCTGTCACCAAGTCTTGAGCAGATTTGCCTACAAACTCAGTAGCTGCCAATTCTGCTTGGCTCTGTTCCATTTGCTTTTGAAGCTTTTGCGCTTGTTTCATCATTGATTGCATGTTCATCATAAGATTTTTATAATTCCTTTCCTGTTTGAGGATTAACATTTGGTAATCTACACTCTTCAAATTATATCATTTTTAAAAAAAGTGGCAAGAATCTGCTTCAAAATTTAGAGAATCGTTTCAAGGCAGTGTTGACGAAAAAGTTGAGATTATGATAGAATATTTAAAAATTTAGATATAGGAGAAATCTCTTAATGAAAAAACACAAATGGAGCCTTTTGTTGCTTAGTCTTTTGATCCCTCTCTTTATTTTAGCTGGATGCAACAGCAAACAAAACCTTAAAGGAAAGTGGAATGTTCAGGATTCTAACCATGAGTATACTACTGTAACCTTTACTGACAAGAAGGTCAGTGTGAATGGACAAGAAGCAGAGTATAAGCAGGTAGAGGTTGGATTTAAAAATAATGTTCAATATATCGTGATTGAAATGGAAGGAAAGAAATATTCAATTATTTTCCCTGATGCAGACAAAAACATTGCTGTTCTCTTACAGCCAACTTCAGAGGATAACTACCTCGAAGGAACCATGATTTTGGCAATGAATCGTAAGGAAAAACCAAACTACGATAAGTACGCAAAAAATTATATCCGAGAAAAATAAAAGCACATTTTGTGCTTTTATTTTCTTTTTATCTGTCAAGATTTCTTGTGAGGAAGACTCAAGCTAGAATGCTCCATATCAACACTTAGTTGATAGTCTGTCTTATCGCGGACAGTGTGCTCAAAATCAGTAGTGTAGAGGACGAGACGCAGTTGGTCGCCCTTTTTCAGTTTGTAGATTGTTGGTTGCAGTTCAAAGGATAGTTCCATCCATTGATTAGGGACTACTTCTTCAACAGTTAAGAGGTCAGTCCTATTTTGCAGGTTGAGGAAGCCCTTTGTGATGACGCGGTGTGGAGTGTCCGTAAAAGGAAGTTCCATCAGATTGTCCAGCATATAGTAGCGACCGTTATCCATCACTCGTGGTTCCAAGGGGCTTGGGATTGGGGTCAGGCGTTTGGCAGGGCCATAGTCCAAAAGCTGGGCGGAGATGAGCCCTTTGTTGGTGCTAGATTTGAGGCGGAGATTGAGCTTTGTAGGCCCGTTGATAAAGAGATCTTGTTCCAGAGTCCAATCAAGGGTGATCTGCTGGGTTTTGCCTTCAAATAGCTCATTTTTGAAAACTTGATAACTCTTGGCAAAGCGATTGTAGTCTTCGTCTGAATAACGATTTTGGATTTCTTGAGAGCCTTTACCAAGATCGAAATGAGAGTAGTCTTCTTGATTTCCAAAATCATCTAGGCTCATCCAGTTTTGCGCCTGGCTGTTGTCCTGCCAGATGACTGGTGGCAAGTCAAAGTCGGATGAATGCCCTAGTAATTTTTTTGATAAAAGAGCGTTCATGCTTTCACGAAAGTCAATGGACTGCCAGTTGTTGATATAAACATGAGCACCGTTGTGGAAGAAGAGGTGCTTTTTGATGTGAGCTGGCAGAGCATGGAACATATTATAGACGTGGAGAGGTTTGACATTCCAGTCTTGAGAGCCATGAGTGAAGACAACTTCAGCCTTGACTTTATCTGCATGAATCAAGTAGTTGCGGTCGTGCCAAAATTGATTGTAGTCACCAGTTTCTCGTTCCAAATCTTTTCTTTGCTGGTCAAGGTAGGCTTGGTAAGCTTGATTGTGACGTAGGTATTCGCCAGCTAGGAGATTGCGTGAATAGGTCAGTTCAGTTAGCGATTCAAAGTCTTCCCCAGGATAGCCACCAGGGCTAGTGACAAGTCCGTTTTCACGGTAGTAGTTGTACCAGGAAGAAATACCAGCCTCGGCAATGATGACTTCTAACCCGTCTACCCCCGTTGTTGCTAAACCATTTGACATGGTTCCTAGGTAAGAAATTCCAGTTGTGGCAACTTTTCCATTAGACCAGGTTGCCTTGATTTCTCTTTGGCGTGTATGATCTGTGAAGGCGCGGCAGCGACCGTTGAGCCAGTCGATGGCATTTTTGTAGGCTTCAATTTGCTGATAATCTCCACTTGTCATCATCCCTTCTGAATCCTTAGTTCCCACACCAGATACATAGAGATTGGCAAATCCGCGAGGAAGGAGGTAATCATTGAGGGTGTAACTACCGATATGGCCCAGTTTTTCTTCAGCTTTTTCAACCAAACTTGCCTGTCCTTGGGGTTCTACTGTTTGAATGCTAGATTCTTGAACAGTAATTGTTCTAGGGTTCTTGCAGGCTAAGTCTACATTCATGTTGTGCAGAGCCTTATCGCTAGCTTTATCGTTGGTACCTTGATGATAGGGACTGGCAGTCATGACTGCTGGAATTTTCCCTTCATAAGAAGGGCGGATGATACTAACCTTGACTAAATCCGGCTTGCCATCTCCATCTGTGTCCACACGAGATTCAACATAAACGACCTCGCGAATGGCCTCATGGCTACTGAAGGTTGCTAGACTTTTGCCGTTGAAGAAGTGGTAGTCATTGCTCTCTGGAATGAATCCCTCACTGACAAGCTGGTCAATTAGAATATTCCCTAGCTTGGTTTTAGTATTGAGAAGATGATAAAGATTTTCGAGGATATTTCCATAAGTGATTGGGAAATGTATTTCCTTGCAGAAGGCTGTTACATCGTCAAAGTCCACGAAGGGAACAAAACCTAAGACCTGAAGGGCTACGGTATAGAAGACCTCTTCAGTCAGTTGCTGGTCTGATTGAAAGAAGGTTAACAGATCTGTTTGTCGGTCGGCTACCCAGCTAGAGAGGACATAGTTGACGTCCTGATAGCGAAAGAGAATTTTTTGCAGAAAGTGTTGAAGGTTTTCCTTGGGAGAATTAGTTGCTTGGATAGTGAATCCTAAACGAGCCAATTCATCCAGCATAACTTCTTCACTTGCTTTTGTGTAACTATACTGGTTGTAACGCATGAATCTACTCCTTTTTTGTATTTATATAAAATTGACCTTTACATTCTCCATTATAACTGATACAATAAAGTTTGTCTAAAAATTTTATAAGGAGATTGAACACATGGATGTTACATGGATGGCGAAATACGTCACAGAATTTCTGGGTACGGCCATTTTGATTATTTTAGGAAACGGTGCTGTAGCTAACGTTGAATTGAAAGGTACTAAAGGTCATCAAAGCGGTTGGTTGGTAATCGCAGTTGGTTACGGAATGGGTGTTATGATTCCTGCTTTGATGTTTGGAAATGTTTCAGGAAACCATATTAATCCTGCCTTTACTTTGGGATTGGCTGTCAGCGGCTACTTTGAATGGGGACATGTTGCTCCTTACATTGTTGCTCAGATTTTGGGAGCTATCTTCGGTCAAGCTCTTGTGGTTGCGACTCACCGTCCTTACTACTTGCAAACAACAAATCCAAATGCAATTTTGGGAAGTTTCTCAACGATTTCAAGCATCGACCATGGAACACCTGAATCTCGCAAAGCAGCAACTATCAATGGTTTTGTAAATGAGTTTGTTGGTTCCTTCGTTCTTTTCTTTGCTGCAATTGCAATGACAAAGAATTACTTTGGAGCTGAGATTGTTAAATATGCAGCTACTCAGGGTATAGATGCTTCTTCTATCCAAGGTAAAGCACAAGTTGGTCACTACATTTTTAGTGGTTTGGCTGTATCACACTTGGCACTTGGTTTCCTTGTGATGGCATTGGTTACTTCACTTGGTGGACCTACTGGTCCTGGATTGAACCCAGCTCGTGACTTGGGACCTCGTATTCTTCATGAAATCTTGCCTAAGTCTGTTCTTGGAGAGCACAAGGGTGATTCAAAATGGTGGTATTCTTGGGTACCAGTCGTGGCACCAATCCTTGCAGGTATCACTGCTGTTATGTTGTACAAATTTATCTATGGATAATTAAAAGGGCGCAAGCCCTTTTTTTAGAAGACTCAGCTGACTTGAAGGCAGAGGGAAAGAAGTAATTTTGGTATATATTTTTGCCTTCTTATCTTTTCATAGTAAGGAAGAATAAAGGTATAGTCTGGAGGGAAGAGAATGAAGATTGTCCCATTTAAAATGGATCGATTAAGTGGACGGCGGACCTTGCTTTTCGGTCTCTTAGCCATTCTACTGGGAATGATTGTTATCATAAATGGAGCAGGGTTTACAAAGCTGGCTCTGGACTTGCTCAGCCTCTATTTTTTTCTAGTAGGCTTATTTAATAGTATCCTCTACTTTTTTGCTGGTAAGAAAGATATTCCGCTGACATCTGAGATTTTACGAATCATCTTTGGCTTGCTTTTAGCAGGCTTGAATGAACTTGGTAACTTTTCGGTTAATGTTGTCATTATTATTTTAGGACTTTATCAGTTGGCGACAGCCGTGGTTTATGCCATTACTTATTACCTCTACCGTTGTGATCGGGCTAAGGGAGGCTTTCGTTATTTATTTGATGCGGTTCTTCAGGGACTAGTAGCTCTAACAAGCATTTTTTCGCCAGCTACAGACGGTCGTCTACAATTTTTATTTTTAGGTATTTATTTGATTTTGCTTGGAATTTCCAATATGAGAGATGGACTCTTCTTTGACCTTGATAAGGAAAAAAAGGATTTACGCAGGCATTTTCGGGTCAATCTACCCGTCATCATAGCGGCCTTTATTCCTTTTGAACAATTGGAACGCTTCAACCATTTTTTTCGTGGGACGAAGGACCAGGAATTATCAAGTGTTTATCGGATTCTAAAAGGAGAACAGCAAGCTGATTTAGAAGTTCTTGTTCATACTTCTAAGGAAAACCTGTTTGGATCGATTGGTCATGTTGATATTTGCTATAAGGGGAAGGTGATTTCCTATGGTAGTTATGATCCTTTTTCTCAGAAACTATTTGGTACCATTGGTGACGGGGTACTATTTAAAGTGGATAAGGATGCTTATATCGATTTGTGTAAAAAAGAGAGTAAAAAGACCTTATTTGGCTATTCTCTGGCTTTAACTGATCAGGAGCGAGAGGCCGTTGAAAAGCGTCTGAGGGAAATCGATGACTTGCTAGATCCATGGGAGCCAAGTGAACAGGAACTTAATGGTAGTCCTACTTATGCTTATAAATTAAGGCATGAGCTAGGGGCGGAGCTTTATAAATTTAAGAGTAGCCGTTTTAAAAGCTATTTTATTCTTTCGACCAATTGTTGTTTGCTGGCGGACTCGATTGTTGGTCAAGCTGGGACTGCTATTTTGAATGTAAGAGGAATTATAGCGCCTGGAACTTACCAAAATTACCTGCAGTATGAATTTGAATCTGCCAATGGTTTGGTTGTCGCCCACAATGTTTATTGTTGATTTACAAGTAGCAGGGAATGGCCTGCTGCTTTTTGTTTCAGCTTGTGTTTGTTTTTTTAAAATTTTTATATAATTATTTGTCAAATAGGAGAAAATCCTCTAAAATAGAAGAGACTTGGAGGAATTTATGACACGAAATCATCAAACGATTAAGGCTGTACCAGTACTAAAAACGAACAATCGTCGTTTAAACTTAGAATTTTATTGTCAGACATTAGGGATGAAAAATCTTTTGGAAGAAGGCCCAGGTGTCAGTTTGGGAGATCAGACAAAGAGTGAAAGATTAGTGATTGAAGAATCACCAGGCGCACGTTCGCGTAAGGTCGTTGGACCTAAAAAACTAGCTCAGATCACTATAAAGGTTAAAGAGTCAAAAGAAATTGAAGCCTTGCTAGGACAGGCACGTCCTGTTTTACAGGTCTACCAAGGTGAGAAGGGCTATGCTTTCAAGGCTGTTTCCCCAGAGGGAGATATTTTCTTAGTTCATGCTGAGGATGATCCTCAAACACTCCGTGCTCTAGAAAAGATTCCTGTATTTGAGACACAGGCTGATTTCACTGGCTTAACACAATTTTATATTGAAAAAGTGATTCTCAATGTTCCAAATAAATCAGCAGCTCAAACTTATTATCAACCTTTTGGAGACATGCTACCAATTGAATTTAAAGAGGAAGAAGGCCAGGATTTATTGGCTGCAAATGCAGCAACTTGGGACTTGTCTATGATTAAGTTTTCTCTGGAACGTTTTGATGTAGATCAATTGGCTGAGCTTCTTGAAGGACGTGATTTGTTCGTTCCTAAGTCTAAAAAGTTTCTTTTAGCGACAGATGATAGTCAGATTGACTTGTGGTTTGAACAAGCATGACAAAGCAAAAAATTTTTGAGAAAATTCAAGAGCAGATTCGTCAGGAAATCTATCCTGGGGCTAGCCTAGCCCTATATCAAGCTGGTCAGTGGCGGGAATTCTACTTTGGTCTGGCTGATCCACAAGAAAGAAAAGTCACTCAAGCGGGCTTGGTCTATGATCTGGCTAGCGTCAGCAAGGTGGTCGGAGTGGGGACTCTAGCAGCCTTTTTATATGAGCAGGGCAAGCTGGATCTGGATTTACCCTTGCAGCACTATTATCCGGACTTTCATCGAGAAGATGTGACTGTGCGCCAGCTCTTGACTCACACGTCAGGGCTTGATCCTTTTATTCCCAATCGTGATCAGCTGACAGCTCCCGAGTTGAAAGAAGCACTCAATCATTTGACGGTGCTTGAAGATACGACCTTTCGCTATACAGATGTGAATTTTTTGCTCTTGGGCTTTATGTTGGAAGAGATCTACGGTCAGGCCTTGGATCAGATCTTTCAAAGTCAGATTTTCCAGCCTTGGGGTTTAACTGAGACAGGTTTTGGGCCAGTTCCAGGAGCTGTGCCGACCGTTCGCGGTGTCAAGGATGGTCAGGTTCATGATCCCAAGGCGCGTGTTCTAGGCATCCATGCTGGTAGTGCTGGCTTATTTTCAACTCTCAGGGATTTGGAAATATTTCTAGAGCATTATCTGCAGGATGACTTTGCGGCCAATCTGACCCAGAATTTTTCCAAGGAGCCTGGCAAAAGACGTAGCCTAGCCTGGAATCTGGAGGACGACTGGCTGGATCACACTGGCTACACGGGAACCTTTATCATGTATAATCGCAAGGAGCAAAAGGCAGTCATTTTCTTGTCCAACCGGACCTATGAAAAAGACGAGCGGGCTCAGTGGATCTTAGATCGCAACCAGCTGATGAATCTGATAAAAACGGAACTATAAGATACTCCGACTTCTATGCTCGGAGTTTTCTCATGTTCCTTGAATCCTAAAGATTTTTCTCGTAAAAATCGCTTTTTTTTTCAAAGTATATTAAAATAATAGTTAAAGAAATAAATATAGGGAAAGATCATGACAAAAGAAATTGGTGTCGGAAAGGCACACAGTAAAATTATTTTGATGGGGGAGCATTCGGTAGTCTATGGATATCCAGCTATTTCCTTGCCACTCAACCATATCGAAGTAACCTGCCGGGTCTTTTCGTCTGAACGTCCCTGGGCTCTTTATGCTGAGGATACGCTGTCTATGGCTGTTTTTGCCTGTCTAGAACATTTAGGCCAGCAAGGTGCTAAGATAAGCTGTCAGGTGGAGTCTATGGTTCCTGAAAAGAGAGGGATGGGTTCATCGGCTGCGGTTAGTATTGCAGCTATTCGGGCTGTTTTTGACTACTTTGAAGAAGAGCTGGATGACCAAACCCTAGAGATTCTAGCCAATCGGGCAGAGATGATTGCCCATATGAATCCCAGCGGCCTTGATGCCAAGACCTGCCTTAGTGATGTAGCTATCAAATTCATTCGCAACTTTGGTTTCAGTGAAATTGAATTGGATCTGGATGCCTTTTTATTGATTGCAGATACAGGTATTCATGGTCATACTCGCGAAGCCATCCGTGCTGTAGAAAGTCAGGGTCAAAAGGCTCTGCCCTTGCTCCAGGAATTGGGGAATTTAACAAAAATCCTTGAGAAAGCCATTTCTATCAAGGATCTGATGACGATGGGGCAAGCCATGACCAAGGCTCATGAGAAGCTAGCTAGGCTAGGAGTGTCTTGCCAGAAAGCTGATGAACTAGTTGAAACAGCTCTTGAAAATGGAGCTTTGGGAGCTAAGATGAGCGGTGGCGGTCTGGGTGGCTGTGTCATTGCTCTTGTAGGAGAAAGAAGTCAGGCGGATGTCTTAGCCACCGTATTGAGAGAGAAAGGGGCCATTAACACATGGATCGAAAGCCTGTAAGTGTCAAATCCTATGCCAATATTGCAATTGTCAAATATTGGGGCAAGAAAGATGCAGAAAAGATGATTCCGTCTACCAGCAGTATCTCGCTGACACTGGAAAATATGTATACCGAGACGCAGCTGAGTCCTTTGCCGGATACAGCGACTGGAGATGAGTTTTATATTGACGGTCAGCTACAAAGTCCGGCAGAACATACCAAAATCAGTAAGATTATTGACCGCTTCCGCTCTCCAGAAGATGGTTTTGTCCGCGTTGATACCAGCAATAATATGCCAACAGCAGCAGGTCTGTCTTCGAGCTCCAGCGGTCTGTCTGCCCTAGTCAAGGCCTGCAATGCTTATTTTCAGACAGGCTATCAGACAAAAGAGCTGGCTCAGCTGGCCAAGTTTGCTTCAGGGTCGTCTGCTCGGTCTTTCTTTGGTCCGCTAGCGGCCTGGGATAAGGACAGTGGAGCCATTTATCCAGTCAAGACGGATTTGAAGCTAGCCATGATTATGTTGGTTCTGCATGATGAGAAAAAGCCCATTTCCAGCCGTGACGGTATGGAGCTCTGCGCTAAAACTTCCACAATTTTCCCAGATTGGATTGCCCAGTCTGCCTTGGATTATAAAGCTATGTTAAGCTATTTGCAGGACAATGATTTTGCCAAGGTGGGCCAGCTGACGGAGGAAAATGCTCTTCGGATGCATGCCACGACAGAAAAGGCTTATCCACCGTTTTCTTATCTGACAGAGGAGTCTTACAAGGCTATGGATGCTGTCAGAAAGCTGCGGGAGCAGGGGGAACGTTGCTACTTTACCATGGACGCAGGGCCCAATGTCAAGGTGCTCTGCTTGGAGGAAGACCTAGACCATCTGGTGGCTATTTTTGAGAAAGACTACCGGCTTATCGTCTCCAAAACAAAGGACTTGTCAGATGAAGGCTAGTGCAAGAGTCCAAACCTGTGGCAAGCTCTATCTGGCGGGTGAATATGCAGTGCTGACGGCTGGTCAGCCAGCCATTATCAAGGCCATTCCTATCTACATGGCGGGAGAAATCCAGATAGTACCTGACTATCGCTTGTCATCAGATATGTTCGAACACAGCGCTAACCTAGAGCCGGACCCTGATTACGCCTTGATTCAGGAGACGATAGGGGTTATGAACACTTATTTGCAGGACTTAGGCTACCAGCTTCAGCCATTTTCTCTAAAGATTAGTGGCAAGATGGAAAGAGACGGCAAGAAGTTCGGGATTGGCTCCAGCGGTAGTGTTGTTATTCTGACCATCAAGGCCATGGCAGCCCTTTATGAGCTAGACTTAGAGCCAGAGCTACTCTTTAAGCTGGCTTCTTACGTTCTCCTCAAGCGAGGAGATAATGGCTCCATGGGAGATCTAGCCTGCATTGCTTTTGAAGACCTGATTTACTACCGGTCTTTTGATAGAGAACTGTTCCGCAAGCGCATGGACAAAGTCGATTTACCACAGCTATTAGCAGAGGATTGGGATTTTGAAATTCGCATCATTAAGCCTTGCTTAGCCATGGATTTTCTAGTTGGCTGGACCAAGCAGCCGGCAATTTCTAAGGACTTGGTCAATCAGGTCAAGTCAGCTATTTCAGAGTCCTTTTTGACAGGTAGTAGGATACAGGTTGATACTTTGGAGAAGGCTTTATTAGCAGGAGAGAAACTTGCTATTCAGTCTAGTTTGGAAAAGGCTAGCCAGCTCTTAGAAAGGCTCAGCCCGGCTATCTATACAGACACGCTGAAAGCCCTAAAGGAAGCGGCAGAAAGACTGAACTGTGTGGCTAAGAGTAGCGGTGCCGGTGGTGGCGACTGCGGGATTGCTCTCAGCTTTGATGCCGCATCTAGCAAGCAACTGATTCAAGCCTGGCAAGAAGCTGGCATTGAGCTATTATACAGAGAAAGGATGGGATATGATGAGCCAGAATCGTAAGGACGACCATATCAAATACGCTTTAGAGCAGCGTCTGGGTTACAACAGTTTTGATGAAATGGAACTGGTTCACCGCTCTTTGCCTAAGTATGATTTGGCAGAGATAGACCTATCTACTCACTTTGCTGGTCGTGATTGGGAGTTTCCTTTTTACATCAATGCCATGACTGGCGGCAGCCACAAAGGCGGTCAAATCAATGAGAAACTGGCTCAAGTAGCTGAAAGTTGTGGCCTTCTTTTTGTAACTGGCTCTTATAGTGCAGCCTTGAAAAATCCTTCTGATTCTTCCTATCGGGTGGCGGCTGGTCGGCCTAATTTATTGCTGGCTACCAATATCGGCTTGGACAAGCCTTATCAAGCTGCCCAGCAAGCAGTAGCTGATTTGCAGCCCCTCTTTTTGCAGGTCCATGTCAATCTCATGCAGGAATTGCTGATGCCAGAGGGTGAGCGGGAGTTTCGTTCTTGGAGACAGCACTTGACTGATTATAGTCAGCGGCTGGATCTTCCCCTAATTCTTAAAGAAGTTGGCTTTGGCATGGATCGCTCTACTGTCGAAGAAGCGCGCTCCTTGGGCATTCAGACTTTTGATATTTCTGGCCGGGGCGGCACTAGTTTTGCCTATATTGAAAATCAGCGGGGTGGCAATCGTGACTACCTCAATGATTGGGGACAATCTACTCTGCAGAGCCTGTTGGCTCTTCAGCCACTTTGCGATGAGGTCGAACTCTTGGCTAGTGGAGGTGTCCGTCATCCTTTGGATATGATCAAAGCCCTGGTCTTAGGAGCTAAGGCAGTTGGCCTCTCTCGCACCATGCTGGACTTGGTGGAAAATCACTCGGTGGAAGAGGTTATTGCTATTGTAGAAGGCTGGAAATCAGATCTGCGTCTCATCATGTGTGCCCTGTCCTGCCGAAACTTGCAAGAACTAAAGAATGTACCCTATCTACTCTATGGGCGACTGAAAGAAGCTCAGGAACAGATTAAATAGCATAAAGACATACAAAAAAGGCCATCAATGGCCTTTTTACTTGTCCTGTTTTCGTAAGTCAGCTAGGATTTCCTGAGCAGCAGCTAAGTTGAAAGTCTTCTTGGCTGTTAAGCGACTGGCTACAGCAACAATTTCTTCGCCTTGAGCTCCAGCTTGCAATGCTAAAGATTTGGCTTGCAATTTCATATGTCCGGCTTGGATGCCAGTGCTGACCAGGGCTTTGAGGGCAGCGAAATTTTGTGCCAATCCGACCGATACGATGATGGAAGCCAATTCCTTGGCTTGAGGCTGCCCCAGCAAGTCAAAGCTGGCTGCCACTGCGGGATTGAGGCCAATGGAGCCTCCCTTAGTTGCAATGGGCATGGGCAGGGTCATCTGACCATGAAGCTGGCGTTTGTCTGGGTCTGCCGTCCAAGTAGAGAGGCCACGGTAGCTTCCTTCTCGGCTGGCATAGGCATGAGCGCCAGCTTCTACAGCCCTCCAGTCATTTCCAGTAGCCAGCACCAAAGCATCAATGCCATTAAAGATACCTTTATTGTGGGTAGCTGCTCGGTAAGGGTCGACCTGGGCTAGCTTGCTAGCCAGCTGCATCTTATCCGCAAGAAGCTCTGCCTCAGCCTTATTCCGACTGAGAAAGCGATAGTCGATGACACAGCGGGCTGTTACCAGGCTATCTGTTGCATAGTTTGACAGGATAGCCATCAGACTCTTACTGCCAGTCAGCTCTTCCAGAGGAAGGGTGAGAGCCTCCAGCATGGTGTTGAGCATATTGGCTCCCATGGCTTCCTGCGTATCCACAGATAGATAGAAAATGAGGAAGTCATCCTTTTGCTCTAGCCAGAAATCTCTAGCACCACCACCACGGGCAACAATCGATGGATAGGCTTGGTTAGCCTGTTCCAGCAACTCTTTCTTTTTTCTGAGAACATCTTTAATGGCTTGGTCTGCATTATCAACCTGATAGAGGGCAATCTGCCCAATCATCTGGCGTTTGTGAACCTCGGTTTCAAATCCGCCTGAACGTTTGATAATCTTAGCGGCAAAGCTAGCTGCTGCTACGACAGATGGCTCTTCTGTCACAAATGGAACTTGATAGGTCTTACCATCCACCAGAAAGTCTGGCACCAGAGAGTAGGGCAGGGCCAGAGTGGCCAGTACATTTTCACTCATCTGATTGGCTGTTTCCAGTGGCAAAGTCTGCTGACTGTCTAGCAGCTGCCAATGTTCATCTTGTAAAAGTTCCTTTTCTTTCAGCATCTGTAGCCGTTCAGCAGGAGTTTTTTTGGAAAATCCAGTCCAGTTTATTTTCATGATGATTTCTCAACTTTGATGTACTTACGCTGATGCTCTGCAATTTCCGCCAGAGCAAAGCTTTGTTCCTCATAGCCAGAGAAGCTGGCATTACCCTCTGCATCCAATTTAGCTTCTGCAAAAAAGATATGCTCGTATTCTTCAACAGAAAGAGCTTGACGCTGGTCTAGTTCCTCCAGACGTGTCTGTGACAGCTGTTTCTCGTATCCTGGAACTAAGGAAGCGCTGAAAATTTCTGCTACAGCACCACTGCCATAACTAAAGAGAGCAATCTTGTCACCAGCCTTAAGATTATCTGAGTTTTCTAAGAGGGACAAAAGGCCTAGGAAAAGAGAACCTGTGTAAATATTTCCGACTTTTTGGCTGTAGAGGATTGACTTTTCAAAGTTTTCCTTAAGCTGATCTTGCTGCTCTTGAGGAAGGCTTTTATCCATGATTTTATTGAGACCTTTAAGAGCAAGTTTTGGATAAGGAAGATGGAAGCAGTAGGCTACAAAATCTTTGAGAGAAAGATTGTGGCGCTTTTGGTACTCATCCCAGGTTGTTTTCAAACAATCCAAGTATTGTTGGGTAGAGTAGAGTCCATTTACATTAGGAGTTGTCGAGTAATTTGGACGCCAAAAATCCATAACGTCGCGAGTTTGTGCGACATTGTCTTCATTGAAAATTAAGATGCGAGGATCCTTGCTTATCAACATTGCAATAGCTCCCGCTCCCTGAGTTGGTTCACCAGGAGTATTAATACCATATTTGGCAATATCACTGGCAATAACGAGGACCTTGCTATCTGGATATTTTTCGATATGGAGTTTGGCATAGTCAAGTGCAGCAGTAGCGCCATAACAGGCTTCTTTAATCTCAAAACTCCGGGCAAAAGGCTGGATCGCCAAAAGGCCATGAATAAAAACGGCCGCTGCCTTGCTCTGATCAATGCTTGACTCCGTAGCTACAATGACCATGTCAATCTTCTCTTTGTCTTCACTTGTCAAAATGGGATCTGCAGCTGCAGCTCCTAAGGTGATAATATCTTCTGTCAGAGGAGCAATGCTGAGTTCTTTAAGCAGGAGTCCCTTGCTTAGTTTTTCTGGATCGGTAGCACGCGCTGCCGCTAAATCGTTTAATTTCAAGACATAATTGGAGGTTGCAAATCCAATTTTATCAATTCCTATTTTCATATTAAAACCTCATATCTTGATATGATTATCAAGAGTATTTCAACATCTATTTTACCATAATTCAAAATAAAACTGATAAAAAAGCCCCGTCGAACAGAGACAGGGAACTTGAAACATCTTAGCGTAAAACTTGTTTTTACTAAGATTTAATCAGAAGTATCAAATTTGTTTAGAGTTTATAGTCGACTCAATAGTGGACGTGCTTTCTTTTTTGAATATACTTAAAAAGTTTTAGCGCAACTGTACCGCTGGCCATTCCAATCGAAATAACTAGGGCCAAGATGACTACTAAGGTGGCATTAACCATAGCCTTACTATAATCACCAGTTACAAAGAATGCGGTTGTTCGATAGGAGAGGTAACCAGGGACTAGGGGTGCTAGAATCGCTAGTATAAAGACAACTGCAGGAGTTTTATAAATAACACTCATAATTTGGCTACAGCAAGATCCGACGATGGCAGCTACAAAGGTGGCTACGATAACATTGGTCGGGCCTTTTAAAAGCAAATAAAGAAGCCAGATAGACATCCCCAGTAGACCAGCTGGAATTAGCATTCTGCGCTGGACATTTAAAACGATAAGGAAAGTAATAATAGCCAATAAACTTGCAAGAGCTTGAAGGAAAAATGTTAGTATTGTCATAGTTTTATTTCATTAATACAAGGGCTACGGAAGTACCCGCACCGAGAGCAAGGGTAATGAGAAGAGATTCAAAAAGTTTACTCATTCCCGAGTTGATATGGTTGGTCATGATGTCACGGACAGCATTAGTCAGGGCAATCCCAGGGACAAAAGGCATGACAGAGCCTGCTATAATCAAGTCTGCAGTTGAGTTAAAACCAGAGTAGCGCGCCCAAGCCTGTGCTAGTAAACCAAAAACAAAGGCACCTGCAAAGGCTGTAACAAAAGGAATTCGTACATACTTCTCAGCGTACAGTGAAAAGGTAAAGCCAAAGAAGGTTGCCACAGCAGCGCCAAGTGCATCGTAAAAATTTCCTCCAAACATGATGGAAAAAAATGGGGCACTGAGCGTAGCTGCAATGGTCAATTGTTTTTTGTTGTATGGCAGACATTTGTTTTTGAGACGCAAGAGTTCATCGTAAGCCTCTTGCAAGGTTAATTGACCACTGGTCAACTGACGGGAGACTTGGTTGACATCACAGACCTTCTCAATATTATAATTTGAATGCACAATACGTTTCATACGAGAGAAATTCGTATTCTCGACGGAGAAGAAAATCGCAACTGGCATAGCTAGAGCATTGCAATCAATAATCCCCTGCGAATGAGCGATACGAATCATGGTATCTTCTACACGATAGATTTCAGATCCGCTTTGCAATAAGAGGGTTCCGGCTAGCATGATGACATCTACGGCTAGATTAAATTCTTTTGACTCTTCCATAATCTCTTTCCAAGTGTTTCTAAACTTTCTTCTATTATAGCAAAATTCAGAAGCTTCTTCATAAAAATTCCATGCAAAATCAAAAAAGAAGACTGGAAATAAACCAATCTTCCTTTATAGTTGAATTTAATGACTTATTAGCTCAAAGCATCATCCATAGAAAGGACTTCGTGGAATACACGTTGAGTCAATTCAGTCTTTTGCTCTGGAGTGAGGTACTTAGTATTTACACAGTAACCAGAGATACGAACGATAACGTCTTCACCAGACATAATCTTGTCGTAAACGTCCTTCAAGTCCATAACGTTCAAGTTAACGTGTTGTCCACCATTTTCAAAGTAACCATCAAGGATTGTTACCAAGTTGTCTACTTGTTCGTCATGAGTTTTACCAAGCGCACGAGGTGATACTTGAGTTGTCAGAGAGATACCGTCAGCTGCATAACTGAAGTCCAGACTAGCAAGTGAGTTCAAGTTTTGCAACCAGCCACCTTTTGCCTTGTTAGATGGGTTAGCACCTGGTGAGAAGAACTCAAGTTTAGACAAGTTCACAGTACCATCTTCGTTAAGGTAAACTCCTTTGTGGACTGGTGAGTTACCAGTTTGTTTAGAGTAAGCAACGTTAGATGTGATTGTCAAGAGTGATACTGTAGCTTCAGCGTTCTTGTATAGTTTGTGGCTACGCAAACGAGTTGTGTAAGCTTCAACCAACCATTCAGCCAATTCATTTGAACGAGGATCATCTTCACCCCAACGTGGGTATTCACCGATTGTTTCGTAATCGTAGATGTATCCATTTTCGTCACGGATTGGTTTAACTGTAGCGTACTTGATAGCTGACAATGTATCAACAGTGTTAGCAAATCCACAGATACCGAATCCCATGTTAGCACGTTGATGAGTAGGCAAGAAGGCCATTTGAACAGCTTCGTAGTTATACTTATCAGTCATGTAGTGGATGATGTTCAAAGCATCTACGTAAGTGTCTGTCAACCAATCAAGTGATTTTTCAAAGTTAGCTTTAACTGATTCAAATTCAAGAACTTCGTCACGGATAGGATCGATGTCAAATACTTTGTAGTCTTTATGCACGTCGTCATAACCACCGTTGAGACCAGTAAGAAGAGCTTTCAGAACGTTTACACGAGCACCGAAGTACTGGATGTTGTGGCGTTGTTCTTCATTTTCTGGGTCAAGTGGAGATACACAACATGAGATACAACTCATTTCACCATATCCATCTTTAGCCATTGTTGTTACACCTTCATATTGGATAGAAGAGTGTTTGTGGCTCATGTGCATACAGTAGCGACGGAAGTTATATGGTAATTTATCAGTCCAAAGAACTGTCAAGTTTGGTTCTGGAGAGTTACCGATGTTGTCAAGAGTGTTCAAGAAACGGTAGTCCATCTTAGTAACACGGTGACGACCATCGTTACCCATACCTGCCATAGAAGTAGTGATGAAGGTTGGGTCACCAGAATACAGTTGGTCGTAAGCTTTTGTACGAGCAAATTTAACAGTACGAAGTTTTAAAACGAAGTCATCGATAAATTCTTGGATTTCGCTTTCAGTGTAAGTGCCACGAGCAAGGTCACGTTCTGCAAAGACGTCAAGAACGATTGGCACACGTCCAAGAGAAGTTGCGGCACCGTTGATGACGCGGCAGACTGCCATGAAGGCAATGTTTGTCCATTGGATAGCTTCTTTAGTATCGAAGGCAGGACGGCGAACATCAACTCCGTAAAGGTCACCTAATTTAACAACTTCACCAAGTGCTTGGTATTGCAAGTTGATTTCTTCGCGAAGACGAATTGTTTCTTCGTCGATTTCTGTCAAAGCATTCCAGTCGTTTACTTTTTCAGCCATCAAGTAGTCAGCTCCATAAAGAGCAAGACGAGCATAAACTCCGATGATACGTCCACGAGAGTATGCATCTGGAAGACCAGTAACTGTGTGAGCGTGGCGAGCACGACGAATGTTTGAAGTGTAAGCACGGAAGATACCATCGTTAACTGTTGTCACGTACTTAGTAAAGATTTCGTGAACAGCTGGATCTGGCTCATAACCATTTTCCTTCAAAGTTGTTTCAGCCATACGGATACCACCTTTTGGCATGAAGTTTAATTTGAAGAGTTCGTCGTTTTGGATACCATAGATTAGCTCGTTATCTTTGTCGATGTAGCCAGCTGGGATACCTGCAATAGATGCTGGGCGAGTGTCCATTGGGAAACGAGTTGCTTCATAGTGAGCCTTTGTTTCTTCAATAATCTTTTTAATATGAAGAGAGCGTTCAGTTGGACCTGCTAAGAAGCTTTCATCTCCATCGTAAGGAGTGTAGTTAGCTTGAACAAAGCGTGAAATACTTGCTTTTTCTTTCCAATCTTCACCTTTGAAGCCTTCCCAAGCCTTGTCAAAAATATCTTGTGCTTCGACAACAGTTTTAACAACCATGTTAAATTCCTCTTTTTCTTTCTAGTAACAAGTATCTGTTACATTTGTATAGTTAAAGTATAACACATAGTAATCGTTTACACAAAGTGTTTTCGGGATTTGTAAGCCTTTTCTTTTATAATACAGTTGTCTGAAAATCCGAAAAGTGTACTATATAGACGGATGAGAGAAATTTCTTAGCAAATAGTTGGGCAAAAATGAGAAAAAGGTTATACTAGAATTGGAAGACAAGAATAAGAGGCGACTAGAATGTTGATATTCCCCTTAATTAACGACACATCAAGAAAAATCATCCACATTGATATGGACGCTTTTTTCGCTTCGGTGGAAGAGCGGGATAATCCTAAGTTAAAGGGGCATCCGGTCATCATCGGCAGCGACCCACGCTTGACTGGCGGTCGTGGTGTCGTCTCCACCTGTAATTATGAGGCCAGAAAGTTCGGAGTTCATTCGGCTATGAGCTCCAAGGAAGCCTATGAGCGTTGCCCGCAGGGGATTTTTATCTCTGGGAATTACGAAAAATATCAGGCGGTCGGCTTGCAGATCCGAGAGATTTTCAAACGCTATACGGACTTGATTGAGCCAATGAGTATCGACGAGGCTTATCTGGATGTAACGGAAAACAAGCTGGGGATTAAATCCGCAGTCAAAATAGCCAAGTTGATTCAGCACGATATCTGGAATGAGCTGCAACTGACGGCTTCGGCAGGCGTTTCTTATAATAAGTTTCTGGCCAAGATTGCCAGTGACTATGAGAAGCCTCATGGTCTGACTGTTATTCTGCCTGAGGAAGCAGAGGCCTTTCTAGCGCCAATGGATATTGCTAAGTTTCATGGGGTTGGTAAGAAGAGTGTTGAGAAACTACATGAAATGGGAGTTTATACTGGTGGAGATCTGCTCAAGATACCAGAAATGACCTTGATTGATAAGTTTGGCCGCTTTGGTTTTGATCTCTATCGTAAAGCGCGTGGCATCAGTAATAGTCCAGTCAAGTCCAATCGCATCCGTAAGTCGATTGGGAAGGAGCGGACCTATGCCAAACTGCTCTATAGTGAGGAGGATATCAAGAAAGAGCTGACCCTGCTGGCACAGAAGGTAGAAAATAGCCTGACTAAGCATGATAAGAAAGGACGAACCATCGTTCTGAAAATCCGTTATGCCGATTTCTCCACCTTGACTAAAAGGAAAAGTTTGAATCTAGCTACTCAAGACAAGGAGCAAATCGAGCGAACGGCTCATGAGATTTACGATAGCTTGGAAGAACAACCACGAGGTATTCGTCTGCTAGGGCTGACAGTGACGGGGTTTGAATAAAGATAAAGGCTTGGTTCGTTACCGGGCTTTTTTAGATATAGTTTTTAGCATGAGAGAGTTGCTTGTGACGAGTTTCTAAGTTGGCTGATAATTTTCATTAACTAAAAATAATCTTTTTTGAAAAAATACTGGACAAAGTTTTCTGTGTCTGTTATACTGAGTCTATAAAATAAAAAACCGCCTGGTCGGTTTTTAAAAAGAAAGGAGCAGAAATGAAGAAATCTGTAGTAGAAAAAACAAGCGAGCACATCCTCAAGTTTAATCAGGAGCTGGATCGGCAGCGGGAAGGTCAGAAAGAGTTTTTGCAGCAGCAGGCAGAAAAACGTAAGGTGTGGCTAGAAAAGATAACACAGGATGAGAATCTCATACGCTATTCTAAGTGGGGAGTCAAAGCTGGATATGCTGTCCTTGCTGGTGGCTTGCTGACTTCTGTCTTTAGCCCTTGGCGAGGACTGGGTATTATG
Source organism: Streptococcus sp. 2_1_36FAA (assembly GCF_000161955.2). Lineage (NCBI taxonomy): Bacteria > Bacillati > Bacillota > Bacilli > Lactobacillales > Streptococcaceae > Streptococcus > Streptococcus sp. 2_1_36FAA. The sequence goes on along the minus strand of NZ_KI391976.1, from coordinate 375,014 downwards.
GCAGTAGGCAGTCTGAGCCTTGCCTCCAATCTCTGGCAAATTCGGCGATTGCAAAATAAAGAAAGGAGCAAGTAGCAGAGAAATGGCCTGTATTAAGCATCAGAGTCAGGACAACTTAGAAACTAAAAGCAGCAGGCAGTAGCTAAACGGTGCTGACATAGCTTTTAGCATTATTTAGTCTATCTTTGCTTTTTATTTTAGGCAAGGACTAAAAGACTACGTTTTCTATTTGGCGCAGGTCTTTATTTTTTTACAATAAAACAAACCGAATGGTCGGATTTTAAAAATCTGCGTTTCAAAACAGGCAATCATCTGAAAGACTGAGAGTAAAGGATGCCTTTGTCCAGTTTTCGGATGACTTTTCACTATTCTACATTTGATAAGGAGTTATCGTATGAACAAACAAACACATGTAGAGCCAGAGACAAGGCATATCCTGCCCTTTCTGGCCTGGACTTTTGGCATTACCTGGGGAGCCTGGCTGCTTCAGTATATTTTAACCGCCCTGAAGCTGACCAGCGGGGCTGAGCCTTTGGGCCTTGCTCTCAATTTCATCGGGGGCTTCGGACCGGCCTTGGGAACTTTTATCAGCCTCAAAATTTCTCATCCTAAGAAGATGCTGGACTTTATCTTTTCTCATGCTAAGGGCTGGTGGATTTATATGCTGGCCTTCTGTCTGGTTCGGGTTTTGACCCTTTTTATCGCCAATCCTGTATTACCGCCGCTCAATGCCGTTCTGATGTTTCCTTTGGGCTGGACCTTTGTCACGTTTGCTGGAGGCGGGAACGAAGAGCTGGGCTGGAGGGGCCTCCTGCAGCCGGCTCTGGAGAAAAAATTCTCCTTCCCTCTGGCAACTGTCATCACGGCTCTGGTCTGGGTGGCCTGGCATCTGCCCCTCTGGCTGATTCCGGGAACGAGTCAAAGTCAGATTTCTTTGCCCTTCTATCTCTCCTTTGGTATCTTGCTCTGTTTCTGTCAGGCGGCTCTCTACAAGCAGACGGCCTCTGTCTTTGCCTGCATGGTCTTTCACGGCTGCATTAACTTTGCTCAGGCGACGATTGTCGGCAGTGCTACAAATGGCGGAAGGTATCTCAGCTTCCAGGTTGCTAATCTGGTCATGACCGCCCTGCTGGTCGGCTGGTGGTATTGGAAGGGCAATCGGAAAGGAGTTCAGAAAGATGCAGGCTAAAAATCTTGGCAATCGCTCTTCTGCCAAAGAAAAAGGAGTAATCATATGAAAACACAAACACATGTAGAGCCAGAGACAAGGCATATCCTGCCCTTTCTGGCCTGGACTTTTGGTATCAGCTGGTCTGCCTGGCTGGCTTCGGCTTTCCTGAGGATTCCTATTATTTCCCAGGTCCTAACCATCGCTGGTGTTTTTGGCCCGGCCATTGGAGCCAAACTGGTCTTAGGAAAATCGTTCAAGGAGCTCTTAGCTTCTATCGGATCGGCCCGAAAAAGGACTTGGGTCCATCTCTTGATTTTGACAATTCTTTATACCCTTTCCATAGTCTTTTGGAGCCCGCTCCTGCCTGGTTTTAGCCTTCTCAGGATTGCCCTGATTTTTCTCATGACGACTCTTCTGACAGGCGGCAATGAAGAGATTGGCTGGCAGGGCTTCCTGCAGCCGACTCTGGAAAAGCTTCTGCCCTTTCCCTTAGCAACTGTAACAGCTGGGTTAATCTGGGCTGTCTGGCATCTGCCCCTCTTCTTTATGCCCGGCAGCAGTCAGGCAGGGACTTCTTTTCTAGTCTTTACTGCCGCCTGCCTGCTCGCCCGTTTCTGGCTAGCGTCTCTTTACAAGGTCAGTCAGTCCATCCTTTACTGTGTTCTTTTCCACGGGGCCATCAATACCATTGGTGAAGGCATTTTCCTGGGGAAGGGGACGGAAAATCCGCTCTTTTTCCTAGGCTATATCTTGATGGCGGCTTACAGTATCTATCTTTGGTATCAAAGGGATCAGCAAGACAAGGCTTAAAGATAGTTTTATGATTTTGTATTTCCCCGGCTTTTTTGGTAGAATAAAGCTATATTAGAAACAAAGGGGAATAGAATGGCGCAACGAAAAGACAAATCCCAGGCCATGAGAGAAAAAATTTTAAATACAGCAACCCAGCTCTTTATCCAAAAGGGGTCCGAAAAGACCAGTATGCAGGACATCGCTCAGACGGCGGGCATCTCCAAGGGGGCTATCTATCATCATTTTAAGTCAAAAGATGAGATTGTCCTGGCGGTGATTAGGAGCCGGCAGGAGCTGATGGAAGAAGAGATGAAGCAGTGGCTCAAGGCTACGGAAAATCTGACTGGCAGAGAGCAGCTGCAGACCATCCTCAAGTCTAATCTGGAAAGTCAGACAGCCCGGGCTACGGACGGCATTGTGGGTGAGTATGAGAAGGACGCAGGCTTTATTTTGACCATGATGCGGGACAATCTGCGGATAGGCGCCCCTCTGGTCAGTGACATTATCAAAAAAGGGATGGCAGATGGTTCCCTTCAGACCCAGTATCCGGACCAGGCTGCGGAAGTTTTTCTGCTGCTGGTGAATTTTTGGATGCATGGGACCATTTTTGAAAGCGATCCTGAAAAACTGCCAGAACGCTTCCATTTTCTGCAGTTTATGATGACCTCGGTCGGCATGGATATCTTTAATGATGAGCTCCTGCAGCTCTTTAGCCAGAAAAATAAGGCATAAAAAAAGGCGATAGGACAGAACTAAAAAATTTAATTCTGTCCCAGCCTTTTTATTTATGTGCTGAATATACTGTGGATATCTTCCTCGGTCAGGCCGATTAGGGGGTCGATTTTCAGGAAATTTTCTTCTGTCAAGACATAGTTTTCCACAGCTTTTTCCAACCTATCCACAGGAGTGTAGCTAAGTTCCTGTGGAGCTTCTAGGTCAGCAAAACGCTCGACCAGATAGGTTTTGCGGGCGGTGCCAGTGTTTTTTGCAGCATAGTCAAAGGCTGCTTTTTCCCCAAGCAGGATCAGCTTGCTCTTGGCCCGGGTAATGGCTGTGTAGACCAGATTGCGCTGGAGCATGCGGTGGCTGCTACGGGTGATAGGTAGGATGACCACGGGAAACTCGCTGCCCTGAGACTTGTGGATACTCATGGCATAGGCTAGGCGGATCTTGTACCACTCGCTACGTTGATAGACGATTTCATTTCCATCGAAGTTGATGGTAAGTTCATCTTGCTTAGAGTCGGTGTATTTTGCTGGCAACAAGTCCGTGATATAGCCCAAGTCCCCATTAAACACATTGCTTTCAGCATCGTTGACCAGATGAATGACCTTGTCCCCTTGCCGGTATTGGCAGTCTGGCGCTTCAAAGACCAGTTGGTCTTTTTCTGATGGATTTATTAAATCTTGCATGAGTTGGTTGATCTGGTCGATTCCTGCGGGTCCTCGGTACATAGGAGCCAGGACTTGGACGTCCTGGGCAGGGATGCCACTACGAATGGTAGCGGCTACGATTTTCTTAATCATGTCAGGGATATATTCACTAGTTGCTTCAAAATAGGAACGATCCGCCTTTTTTTCAGTAAAATCAGCTGGCAGAATCCCTTGCTGGATTTGACTGGCCAGGGTAACAATTGTTGAATCTTCTCCTTGCCGGTAGATTTTTGTTAGTTTAGTTTGAGGTAGGAGAGGTATTTTTAAAAGATCGGCCAGAACCTGACCGGGACTGACAGACGGAAGCTGGTCAGCATCCCCCACAATGAGGATTTTACTGTTGGAAGAAATATTGCTGAGCAGTTGATTGGCCAGCCAAGTATCGACCATAGAGAACTCGTCTACAATGATGAAATCAGCATCCAAATAGTCATCTAAATGACTGGTATCGTCATCTCCAGTCATGCCCAAATGCCGGTGAATAGTAGCGCTGGGCAGTCCAGTCAATTCATTCATTCGTCGGGCAGCTCGTCCAGTTGGAGCAGCAAGCAGAATAGGTAATTCCTGTTTCTTAGCCAAGTCTAGTTTGTGAAGAGCAGCATAAGTAGCAATGATGCCATTGATAACGGTCGTTTTACCAGTTCCTGGCCCACCCGTCAGAATAAACACCTTATGATTAATGGCATCGCAGATGGCCTTCTTTTGAATATGGTCATAGCAGATTCCTAAATCTTGCTCGACTTGTTCGATGATACTTTCGAGTTTTGGGGCATCAAAGGTTTCTTGTTTGCCTTTTTCTAGAATCCGAATCAGATTGCTACGGATACCTTCCTCGGCGAAATAAAGACTGTTTTCAAATATTTTTGTCTCAACGTTTTGGATCTTATCTTCTTCGATAAGGTGGGCCAATTCATCCGCTACCAAGGAAGGATCAAGTTCAACCTGACGGGCATTCTCCAGCAAATCAATGGTGTGGGATAGCAAGTCACGTGCTTCTATATAAGTATCACCTGTCTCCATAGATTGGCTGAAAAGGGTATGAACAAGACCAGCCCGGAAACGCTCTGGAGCATCGCTTTCAATACCAAGTTGCTGGGCCAACTGGTCAGCTATTTTGAAACCAATACCTTGAATGTCTTCAACCAGTTGATAAGGATATTTTTGGACAATTTCCAGCGTTTCTTCTTTATAGGTATCTTGAATCTGCAAGGCTAATTTATTAGGAATGCCATATTCAGCGAGTTTAGAGAGCAACATCTCTGTGCCGTAATTTTGTCTCAGTTTGCTGACGAAGGCTTCCCGATTGGTTGAAGAAAGGCCGTTAATAGTTACGAGTCGGCTAGGATCAGCCAAGATCTGGTCAATCGTATTATCGCCATAGAGATCTACTATCTTTTGGGCGGTCTTAATACCGATCCCTTTAAAATGATCGCTAGCAAAATACTTGACTAGACCCTTACTGCTTGGCTTGGCTCTTTCGTAGCGAGTTACTTTTAGCTGTTCCCCGTATTTGGGATGTTGAACAAGAGTTCCCCAAAAAGTATAGTCTTGTCCTTCCATGATATCGGCCATGGTTCCGGTCACGATAATCTTAAAATCATCAAATTCTGCATCTGTGTCCTCGATATCCAGTAACAAAATTCGAAAGAAATTGTTGGGATTTTCAAAAATAATGCGTTCGACGGTTCCTGAAAAATAGAATTCCATATCTCTCATCCTAGAAAAAAAGGCAGACAAGCCAATGAAACCTGCTGTCCTGCCCTTTTTATTTCTTGATTCTTATTTGCTTAACAAATGGTACTTAGAAGATACCAATCTTATTGAGTGGCCAGAAGCGTAATTTCGCTTCTCCTTCAATCTGATTGGCCTTGAAGTTTCCAACTTCTCGGCTATCTCTTGAAACGAGTCGGTCGTCTCCTAGAAGGAAATAGTGTCCCTTAGGAACTTCGACAGTGAATGTTGAGTTACCTAGAGAGTCCTGAGTGAAAGAGTTGGCTTGTTCAGCGATTTGCTGGAACATCTTCCGGTAAGAATAAGTCGACTGCAATTTGTCCTTTTTAAATTTAGAAATATATTCTTTTAAGTAAGGCTCATCAGTTTTCTTACCATTGATATAGAGTTGGTCGTTTTCATATTTGATGGTATCACCAGGCATACCAATCACTCGTTTGACAATCCGTTTCTCGTTCCCATTTTCATCTGTTTCTTTAGCAACAACGATATCAAAACGATCGATGGGGAGATAGCGGACTTCGAGCAGATACTCTCCATCAGCAAGGGTCGGGTCCATTGAGTGGCCACTTACCAAAAATGGAGACCAGAGGAAGAGGCGGGTGAGGAGCAAAGTAGCCATGAAGAGGATGAAAAATCCCCATTCTTTCATAAATTTTCTAAAACCAGACATAACTTACCTTTCTAGTAATTGTTTTGCTTTTTGAGTATTTTTAAAATGTAGTTTAGCACTTGTTTCAAGACCGGCCATACCATAAGCCTTCAAAATCTGACTGGCCACATGATCGCTCTTAGCCCCTGCTCCGCTTGGTAATTGGTAGCCTAATTCCTGGCTCAGAATCTCTAGATTCTCTAAGAAAAGATCGCGGGCTATGATGGAGCTGACAGCCACAGCTAAGTATTTTCCTTCAGCTTTTTCTTCTAAATGAATCGCCTGACTAACCTGATTTCGCTCTTGCTTGACATAACGCTGGTAATTGGTGCTGCTAGTGAAGGCATCAATTACGATTTGATCAGGTTTTATTCCTTTTTCTAGCAAGAGATAGATGGCTTGGTTGTGAAGGGCAACCTTGACCGAAACAGCATTGTAACCCGAAGCAATGACTTGATTGTACTTCTTAGGTGATAAGAGCAGGGCTTGATGGGTGATTTTTTCTTTTAGGATAGGAGCTAATTGGCGAATTTTTTGATCCGTCAGGGTTTTAGAATCTCCAACTCCTAATTTTCTGAGAAAATCTTCCTGTTCTTTAGTGACAAATGAAGCCACAACAGCTAAACCACCAAAATAGGAACCATTACCAACCTCATCCGTTCCTATCATAGCTTGGTAGGTGATTTTCTGTGGAGGCTGGGTGATATCTGCTGTCTCTTTGAAAAAAAGAGCATATTTACCTGCCTCTTCTCCCTGAAGGAGTAATTTACCAGAAGTATAGATACTGGCTGTTGCTTGCTCCAAACGGAAAAAATAACGGATATAAGGATTTTTACTAGAGCTGAGATATTTTTTATATTGCTTAAGAAATGCTTGAATCTCCCGCTCACTCGGTGTTAAGGTGAATTGTCCCATGCCTTCTATTTTAACATAAAAAAGAGTAAAGTTGAAAAAAAGATTGACGGACTTTTTATCTTCAAGCATATTTTAGAAAAGCAGGATAGAGGGGTAAGCCCCGACCTGACAAAACGCTTGATATTTGGTATAATATAACGAGGTGATTTTATGGCAAATTTGAATCGATATAAGTTTACTTTTGGAAAGAAGACCATGACTTTAACAACAGGTTTTGATAATCTGTTTATGGAGGAAGTCGAAAAGGTCGCGACAGAAAAATACCAAGCAATCAAGGAAAGAATGCCCCAAGCGGATGATGAAACCTTGGCTATTTTGCTTGCCATTAATAGTCTGTCGACTCAGTTAAATCGTGAAATTGAATTTGATGACAAGGAAAGAGAATTAGAAAGTTTGCGTCGAAAAGCCCTAACTGAAATAAAAGAAAAATCTTTGCAAACAGAGGGGCCTTTATGATTATTTCACTACTAATTTTACTGATTTTGGCATGGAGTTTCTATATTGGCTACTCTAGAGGGATTGTCCTTCAGGCTTATTATTTACTATCAGCTATTGTAGCCTTTTTTATCGCTAGTCAATCTTACCAAGGTTTAGCCCGCTTTTTAAGTTTGTGGGTCCCTTATTCAAGTGCGACAGAAGGAGCTACAACGTATTATTTTCCTAACAATCAGCTCTTTCATTTAGATAAAGTCTTCTACGCTGGCCTAGCTTTTTTTATCATTTACACTTTTATTTATGCGATTGGTCGCTTCATTGGGATTTTTATCCATTTAGTACCTAAAGGGAATACGGATTCTCGTTGGTATAATGTTGCGAGCGGTGTAATTGCTGTTTTCATTTCCTTAATTGCCATTGAAATGTTCCTAACGGTTTTCGCTACTGTACCACTAGCTTTTATTCAAGATCGCTTAAATCACAGTGGTTTAGCTAGCTTCATTATTAACCATACCCCAATTACCTCTAGTCTCCTGAAGTATTTTTGGGTTACCAAGGTGATTGGATAAAAGGACTCAGTTGGCCTACTAGCTGGGTTCTTTTTCACTAGAAAAAGATATTATCATGAATACAAAAATATTAGAAACTTTAGAATTTAATAAAATAAAAGACTTGTTCCAAGGCTTTTTGCAAACGGAGCAGGGAAAGTTGGAATTACAAGTTTTACAGCCGACCACAAAAAAAGAGGCAATTGAGAGAGCATTTTTAGAAGTTGCAGATATGGAGCAGATTTTAGTAGAAGATCCGCATTTTCATTTGGCAGCAACCAAGGATATCACTGCTATTAGCAAGCGTTTGGAGCTTGATGGTGATCTGAATATCGAGGAATTGCTTGTTTTAAAAAAGGTTTTGCGCGTTTCGCATGACTTGGTTACTTTTTATAATGATTTAGAAAATGTTCGACTTCAAGAATTGAACCGTGTTTTTGAAAATCTAGTCGATTTCCCTGCTATTCAAGGGAGTCTGTTAGCTGTCAACGACGGGGGCTTTATTGAAAGTTTTGCCAGTGAGGATCTGGGGCGAATCCGTCGTAAGATCCAAGAGAATGAAAGCAAGGTACGAGATCTTTTGCAAGAAATTCTCAAAAACAAGGGAGACATGCTGGCAGATCAAGTGATAGCCAGCCGGAATGGCCGCAATGTGCTGCCGGTTAAAAACACCTATCGAAATCGGATTCCAGGAGTGGTGCATGACATTTCTGCCAGTGGAACGACCATTTATATCGAGCCTAGGGCAGTGGTTAACCTCAATGAGGAAATTTCCAACTACAAGGCGGACGAGCGCTACGAACTCTTGCGAATTTTGCAAGAACTATCTGCTATGATTCGCCCTCATGCAACTGAAATTGCCAACAATGCTTGGATTATCGGTCATCTTGACTTGGTGATGGCCAAATTGGCCTTTATGAGAGAACGAGGAGCAGTAGTGCCAGCCTTATCCGAGACACAAGCCATTCAGTTGCTACAGGTTCGTCACCCCCTGATTGAAAATGCAGTAGCTAATGATTTGCATTTCGGACCTGATTTAACAGAGATTGTTATTACTGGACCAAATACCGGTGGTAAGACCATCATGTTGAAGACCTTGGGTCTGGCTCAGATTATGGCCCAATCAGGTCTGCCGATTTTGGCGGACAAGGGCAGTCGCGTCGGAATTTTCAGTCAGATTTTTGCAGATATTGGGGATGAGCAGTCCATTGAGCAGAGCCTGTCGACTTTCTCTAGTCACATGACCAATATTGTCTCTATTTTAGAGCAGGTTGATAGCGAGAGTCTGGTTCTGCTGGATGAGCTGGGAGCTGGAACTGACCCGCAAGAGGGAGCGGCTCTGGCTATTGCTATCTTGGAAGATCTGCGACTAAGACAGATTAAAACAATGGCGACAACCCACTATCCTGAGCTCAAAGCCTATGGGATTGAGATGGATTGGGTGGAAAATGCCAGCATGGAGTTTGATACAGATAGTTTAAGGCCGACCTATCGCTTTATGCAGGGAGTGCCTGGTCGTTCTAATGCCTTTGAAATCGCTCGCCGCTTAGGCTTGTCTGAACTTATCGTTAGCCATGCCCAAGAGCAGACCAACACAGACAGCGATGTCAATCGGATTATTGAGCGCCTGGAAGAGCAGACGCTGGAAAGTCGCAAGCGCTTGGATAATATCCGCGAGGTGGAGCAGGAAAATCTCAAATTTAACCGAGCCCTCAAAAAACTTTACAATGAGTTTAACCGAGAAAAAGAAACCGAACTCAATAAGGCACGCTTGGAAGCTCAGGAAATCGTTGATTTGGCTCTATCAGAGAGTGAGAGCATTCTCCAAAATCTCCATGCTAAGTCCAGTCTCAAACCTCATGAGATTATCGAAGCCAAGTCTCAACTCAAAAAGTTGGCACCAGAAACGGTTGATTTATCAAAGAATAAGGTGCTCAAGCAGGCTAAGAAACATCGGGCGCCCAAGGTGGGAGACGATATCCTAGTCACTAGCTATGGTCAGCGGGGAACCTTGGTCAAGCAGCTCAAGGACGGCCGCTGGGAAGCTCAGGTAGGTCTCATCAAGATGACTCTAGAGGAACAGGAATTTAATCTTCTCAAGGCTGAAAAAGAGCAACAACCTAAGCGCAAGCAGGTCAATGTGGTCAAGCGGGCCAATACTGCTGGTCCGAAAGCCAGACTGGATTTGCGAGGCAAACGCTACGAAGAAGCTATGAAAGAGCTAGATGAATTTATTGATCAGGCCCTTCTTAATAATATGGCTCAAGTGGATATTATCCATGGTATTGGGACTGGTGTCATTCGTGAAGGGGTGACAAAATACCTCCGCCGCAACAAGCACGTCAAGTCCTTCGGCTATGCTCCGCAAAATGCTGGCGGCAGCGGTGCAACGATTGTGATCTTTAAGTAAGAGGCCAGAAATGAAAATACAAATCTATGACTCGATTTATGAGGAAAGTTGGGTTTATACAAAAGCTTTGAGTTATCTCTTTTCGCCTTTCTTTGATGATATGAGCCGTTACAAGGATGAGTTTACTGAAGAACCTTACCAAGATTCGGTTGAGCTCATAGCAGTAGAAGATGATCAGGTTGTTGGGCTTCTGGATATTGGGATTTACACTGAGGAAGCAAGTCATTCTTATCCATATTATCCAGGAAAAAAGATAGCTTACTTTGCTAATCTGGCTGTCCATCCTGATTTTCAGAATCAAGGGATAGCTAGCCAACTCTTTCATAGTGCTTGGGAGCAGCTGCATGAAAAGAAAGTTGAGGCCTTGATCATCTTTACCAGAGACGGAGAGCAGGCAAATCACCTCTATCAGAAGTGGGGCGGCAAGCTGATTTGTCAAGATTATTTAGTTGTCGGACGCCCCAAAGATCAAACACCGTTTTCTTTCAGTGTTGATACTAAGCAGCAGACAATCTGCCTGACAGACAAGTCAGGAAATTCTTTAGGCTATTATCAAAGAGAAGGGCATTATATTGTCTCAAGGAAAGAAGATTTAGAGCATTTTGAGATTGATGAGCTTTACAAAGAACATACCTATGTCTTGAAAATCGAATAGGGCATTGGAAGTTTCAGCGTAGAGATAACAGCAGGTTCTTTTATGAGGGCCTGCTTTTTGCTATAATGTAAGTAGCATAAAGAGTACCGGAGGGAAAATAATGAGAATAAAGCATGCATCAGATTCCTGCACGACTATTTTGGTAGGCAAGAAGGCCAGTTACGACGGTTCAACCATTGTGGCTCGTACAGAGGATTCACAAAATGGGGTCTTTACGCCCAAGAAATTTGTCGTAGTGGAGCCACAAGACCAGCCCCGTCATTATCAGTCAGTTTTGACATCTTTTGAGATGGATTTGCCGGACAATCCAGTCCGCTATACGGCAGTGCCAGACGCAGTTCCCAAAGATGGGATTTGGGGAGCAGCTGGAATTAACAGCTACAATGTTGCTGTTAGCGCGACGGAAACGATTACGACCAACAGCCGCGTGCTGGGGGCAGATCCTTTGGTAGAGTCAGGTATCAGCGAGGAAGATATCCTTACGCTGGTTCTTCCTTATATCAAAACGGCTCGTGAAGGGGTTCTACGCTTAGGGAAAATCTTAGAGGAATACGGCACTTATGAGTCCAATGGAATTGCAATCTCAGATGTCAACGAAATCTGGTGGCTGGAAACCATTGGCGGTCACCATTGGATGGCGCGACGCGTACCAGACGATGCCTATGTGACCAATCCAAATCAGTTGGGCAGTGACTATTTTGAATTTGACAATCCAGAGCACTTCCTCTGTCATCCAAATCTCAAAAACTTTATTGAGGAAAATCATCTCAATCTGAATTACTCAGATGAGGGCTTCAATCCCCGCTATGCTTTTGGTAGCCAGAAGGATAAGGATCGCCATTACAATACGCCGCGAGCTTGGGATATCCAGCGTTTTCTCAATCCAGAAACGGAGCAAGATCCAAGGAGTTTCTTTATTCCATGGTGCCGCAAGCCTTACCGCAAGATCACGATCGAAGATGTCAAGTATGTCCTGAGCAGTCACTATCAGGATTCGCCTTATGATCCTTATGGAGTAGAGGGCGACCACTACAGTAGACGGGCCTTTCGGACTATTGGAATCAATCGGACCAGTCAGACAGCCATCTTGCAGCTACGCCCTAATCAACCGCAGGAAACGACAGGGATCCAGTGGCTGTCCTACGGCTCCATGCCTTACAATACAGCCGTTCCTTTCTTTACTCAAGTCTCAACAACGCCAGACTACTTTGCCAATACGACGGACAAGGTTTCCACGGATTCTTTCTACTGGGCCAATCGACTGATTGCTGGGCTGGCTGATGCTCATTTTAGCAGTCATGTCGGAGACTTGGATGATTATCAGGAAAAGACTATGGCCTGGGGTCATGAAATGATAGGTCGGGTGGACCGAGCTTTGGCTAAGGGTGAGGATGTTGACTTTGAAGCTGAAAATCAAGCCATGAGCGACAAGGTGCAAGAAGCGACAGACCATCTCTTGGAGAAAGTACTCTTGGATGCCAGCAATCTCATGGTCAACCACTTCTCATTGAGTGACTAAGGTCCTATCCGTAGCAAATATTTTTCTTTCTCTGGCTTTTGGTGTAAAATGTTATCAAAAGTAAGCTATTAAAGGAGAAAATTTATGGTAGCAGCAGTTACAGATGCAACATTCGCAGAAGAAACAAAAGACGGATTGGTTCTGATTGACTTTTGGGCAACTTGGTGCGGTCCATGTCGCATGCAGGCACCTATCTTGGAGCAGTTGGCAGAGGAAGTTCATGAAGACGAATTGAAAATCCTCAAAATGGATGTGGATGAAAATCCAAATACTGCCCGTGAATTTGGCATTATGTCCATTCCGACCCTTCTCTTCAAGAAAGATGGTCAAGTCGTTAAGCAAGTCGCAGGTGTTCACACCAAAGACCAGCTCAAGGCTATTATCGCGGAATTGAGTTAATATCATAGCTAAAAAAATCGTTACATAGCGTAACGATTTTTTCATTTAGCTGATGACAGTAAAGGTCATACAATTTTGGGAAGAGCAAGTATACTCTCATAGTGTGAAAAATAGCGAAGAAGTGTTTGTTCAGGCGTTTCCCTATTACTTATCATAGGTGCTTATTGTGAAATGTGTAAAATTTCAAATGTTGGTAGTTGTGTGTCGGGTTTATTGGTATAAAAAGTAAAGATACATTTTTTCCATTTATCAGGATTAAAAATAACAACTTTGCCGCTTTCGTTGGTTTGCATTTGCTCATGAATGGTAAAGGATTTTAAACTTTCAGATACTTCTATATCAATGACTTCTAATGTAGCATATTTACTTGAGTCAAAATGATCAGATATTTCGACTGATGAAGTCACTCCGATTTCAATATTTTGCCAGCCAAACGAATTTAAAATATGATCAAAGTAACCATCAAATATGAATTTTGTCATTCCGTTGGTATTTTTCCAAATATATAGCGGACAGTAACTATTAAATAATTGGCCTTCAGACTTTTCAGAGATTAAATAAACTTTGAAAAACAAATCGTCGAATCCATCCATTAAATGACCTGTATTTCGGACACGTTGTCTAATGATATCCATATCATAATCTGATGGTAATTTTATAGTATATTGCATTGCTTGCATAGCAGTACTCCTTTTCTAATGAACTATTAACAGTATAAATGATTTATATCATGTTGAATAATACTTAAAAATGATATAATTATCACAAAAAGTGATAGGGTGTTTTAAATGAATTTTAATGATATGAGCATTTTTGTGACAATCTATGAGACAAGGTCAATAAACAAAAGTTCAAAGATCTTACAATATGCGCAATCTAATCTCAGCGCTAGATTGAAGGTGCTTGAAACTGAATTAGATACGAAATTATTTTACAGAAAATATAATGGTTTAATTCCGACAGAAAGTGGAGACTTATTTTATCAATTTTGTAAGGAAACTTCTAACAATTTAGAGAAATTAAAAAAGAAATGTGAAACCTCAAAAATATCCATCTTAATTTCAGAATTGTTATTCAATCACGATATTAATAATTCACAAACAATTAATTTGGATAAAAGCGAAATTAATATCCAAAAAACTTCGGATATACCAATCATTGCTCATCAGGAAGAATTTGATAAAATTTTTTGCTTTCAAAAAATTGAAAATTTAAAGCATTATGATGAGACTATCGGACACATTGAGTCAGTTTATGCTTGTTCGAGTAGCATAAAGGCTACTGAGGAAATGCCTATATTTGTTAATAAAGATGAAAATTGTCCTTTTAGAAAACAAAGCTTAATGAAGTTTGCTCATTTAAAATCAGTTGTAGAAATTGATTCTTTTGAGAACATTATCAGCTTAGTTGAAAACGGGAAAGGAATCGCACTATTGCCTAAATGGTTAAATAAGAGAGCGAAAATCAAGCCATACGACCAAGGCATCGTTCTGATTCCATTTTATCAGTATGAAAAGAAGAACCAAAGCAGGTAGCTCATTTAGAAGAAATGCTAATGCTAGAGTGGAAAACCATTTGACAATTTTTGTAAATACACTTATAATAAGTGTACATATTATAAAGGAGATTTTGTAATGGAATTTAGTTTTAGTTTAACCATAAAAGCATCAAAAGAAGATGTATGGAGCTACTATGAAAATATTGAAAAGTGGTATGACTGGGAAGAAGATTTAAAAAATATTACATTAAATGGTGAATTTAAGACAGGTTCTTGTGGGACGATGGAACTCGAAGGAATGCCCCCAATGGAATATCAGCTGACACTTGTCAAGCCCTTTGAGGAATTTTGGGATAAAACAGCGACTCCGTTTGGAGATATCCTTTTTGGTCATCAGATCATTGAGAACAATGATGGCACTGTAAATGTTAAGCACACCGTAGCTTTAGATAGCAAAGATCAGCAACATTTGGGATTTTTAAGCCAAGTTTTCTCAGATGTTCCTCAATCGATTTTTATTTTAAAAAATTGTTTGGAAAAATAAGAATTCTCTGCTTAGCTAGGGAATTTTTTTATTTTTTCTAAATGTTGAGAAGGGATCAGCAAGAGGTACAGATGATTTATTGTTCTTTTTATGCTCTTCTTTAATGGAAAAAATGAAACAGAAACGAAATACGAAAGCGCTTTATTTTGTTTTTTAAAGTGTTATAATAACAGTGAAATATATTAATAATTTATCCAACTGCTGCCTCTATTTGAGAGACAAAAGAGCTTTTAACGATTGGAAGGAGGAAATCGTATGGAAGAAAAAGATTCTAAGCAGTTAAGTTGGCTCATGATAGCCTTGATAGCCTTTAATATTGTTTGGGGCTTAGGCAATGTCGTGAATAATTTTGCTCAGCAGGGAATTGTCGTGATCACTTCATGGATTCTGTTGCTGATTATCTATTTTATTCCTTACACATTAATGGTTGGGCAACTAGGTTCAACTTTTAAGGATAGTGAAGGTGGGGTTAGTGACTGGATTAAGTTTACTTCTACCAAACAGCTAGCTTTTTTTGCGGCTTGGACCTACTGGGTTGTGCAGATACCATATTTGGCCCAAAAACCTCAAACAATCTTAATTGCTTTAGGATGGGCCTTTCAAGGAAATGGAAGGATTTTGGATAGTCTGTCCATGCCCATGATTGTCTGCCTTTCTTTACTAACTTTCCTTCTCCTTTTGTATATTTCGACCAAGGGTTTGAAAGCCTTGAAATTTTTGGGAACATTAGCCGGTGGAGCCATGCTGGTCATGTCGGTTCTCTTTATTCTAATGGCTGTTGGTGTGCCATTGATTAAGCCAGATCTACAATTGGCCACTCAACATATGGACCAGTTATCGACTTATATTCCAAAATTTGACTTCTCCTATTTTACAACGATTGCACTCTTAGTCTTCTCAGTAGGAGGAGCGGAAGCTATCTCTCCTTATGTTAATAAAGTGAAAAATCCTGCAAAGGGCTTTCCAAAAGGTATGATAGCTATGGTTGTCATGATAGGAGCCTGTGCCATTTTAGGCTCTCTTGCCATGGCCATGATTTTTGATAGCAACCATATCCCAGCCGATTTGATGAGGAATGGCGCCTACCAAGCCTTTGCTGTTTTAGGAAAGCATTGGGGAATAGGCAATTTCTTAGTTACTATCTATGCTCTTACCCAAGCAATAGGACAAGCGGCTACACTAGCTATTTGTATCGATGCGCCTCTACAAATCTTTTTGGGTAGCGCAGATAAAGATTTTATTCCAAGCTGGTTGCGTAAGCGTACCAAGTCAGGAATGCTGATTAATGGCTATCTCTTAACAGGGGTACTAGTAGCAATTATCATTGTACTGCCACTTTTTGGATTGAAGGAAATCGATGGTCTGGTCGTATGGATGACCAATCTCAATGCTATCGTTTCTCCCATGTGTTTCCTTTGGGTATTTGTAGCTTATATGTTCTTGTATCGTAAATGGGACAAATTTAAAAACGTTGAATACAAATTTATGAAAAATCGTAGACTAGGTTTTCTAATGGGAGCTTGGGGATTAGCCTTTACGGCCTTTGCTTGTATTCTGGGTATGGCTCCACAAGTAGATATGGCAACTCATCCGACTGAGTGGTGGTTTGCTCTCATCACGAATATTATCACTCCGATAGCCCTCTTGGGTCTAGGCTTGCTTCTGCCTATGGCTGCACGTCGAGAGAAGAAATAAAGAAAGTTGGGACAAGTCAAAAGACTGTCCCAGCTTTTTTTAAGATGTCTTAGGGATCTAGCCTTTTTCAAGTATGGGCTTTGTGTTATAATAGATTATATTTCTTCTGGTACTGGAATAAATGTGATTGTATGAGGTAAGCAATGTTTTTTTCAAGTAATATTTTTTCTCGTTATTTTAAGCAGTTTGATTGGACGGCTATTGTAGATGATGCTGTTTCCAAGTTGATTTCTCTGCTCTTTTTATTTATCTTATTTTATATTGCCAAGAAGCTTCTTCATGTCTTTGTTAGAAGAATTATCTCCCCATCCTTAAAGTTTTCTAGTACTGATATCGCCAGACAGAAAACCATTAGTCGCTTGATAGAGAATGTTCTCAATTATGCCCTTTATTTTCTTTTGATCTATTGGATTTTATCCATTTTAGGTTTGCCAGTTTCTAGTCTGTTAGCTGGTGCAGGGATTGCCGGAGTAGCTATCGGAATGGGGGCGCAAGGCTTTCTATCGGATCTGGTCAATGGCTTCTTTATTCTTTTGGAGCGTCAGCTAGATGTAGGCGACAGTGTTCGCTTGACCAATGGTCCTATCAATATAGCGGGAACAGTCGTTAGTGTCGGGATTCGAACAACTCAGATTCGGGATGCAGATGGCTCGCTTCACTATATTCCTAATCGCAATATTATGGTCGTCAGCAATCTTTCGCGTGGAGATATGCGGGTTTTGATTGATATTCCGATTAATGCACAAACAGATTTAGATAATATTGCTCGTGTGATTGAGAAAGTCAACCAAGCATCCCTTAAAGATTATCCTGAAATTTTACAAGAGCCAGATATTTTGGGACCTCAGTTAGAAGAAAATAGCCAGTTTGTTTTTCGTGTTAGCATGATGGTTCAAAGTGGGACTCAAACTAAAATTTACCATTCCTTTTACAGACTTTATCATGAAGCTTTACTAAAGGAAGGCATTGATTTGCCAAATTAATATTCTAAAGCTAGTCCTTTAGATAGAGGAGAAAATATGAAACATGATCCCCCACACGAAATGATTGATGCCGATGGGAATCTCTATCAAATTAAGAAGCCTTTACATAAACAGCCATTATTTTGGGTCAGTGTCATCAGTACTGGCTTGGTCATTATTCTATCTTTGGTAACAGTTGCTTTACTGCTCATTAATTTCAGCCTTTCAGAGGATAGTTTGAAGATAAATGGCAGGATAAATAGTTCATATCGGGCTTACGATTATAAAAATGAGCATCCTAATCATTATTTTGGCGATGCTGTCTTTTTTCAAAATGGAACTAAAATCACTGTTCAGTCAGCAAAGATGGATACTAATAAAAAGATGAGTGACGATGCTGCTGGAGTTGCTGTTGTTGTGTCTATAAAGGTTAAGAATACTTCCAATCGGAGGATATTATTAAATCCCTATAATTTCGACTTATATGATGAAAAAGGAAATCTTTATATTTTAGATGGTTCTACCTTTGACCATGCTCAGGTAGGGATGGATTTAATTCCTGGGAAGACGATTAGCTTCGACTTAGTGTTTGATGGTGAGCAGGGGGATGAGCATTCCTATACCGTAACTTATGGTGAAGATAAGTGGATGAAGCCCAAATCAAAAAAATAGCGATCATTTTAATGAATCAACTAAAGATAAATAAAAAACCAAACTTTCCTATTGATAGGATGAGCTTGGTTTTTTTATTAGCGATCTTCTTTAGGCCAGTTTCTCATTTCTGCAACAGCAGTAAAGAGGACATCTGTAGAGGAGTTCAAGGCAGTTTCGCAAGAATCCTGAATGACTCCTATCACGAAGCCAACACTAACGACTTGCATAGCCAAATCATTGGAAATGCCAAAGAGGCTACAAGCTACAGGAATCAGCAGAAGAGAGCCACCTGCAACTCCGGACGCACCGCAAGCAGAGATAGCTGCAACGATGCTCAAGACAAAAGCAGTCGCAAAGTCTACTTGAATTCCCAAAGTATGAACAGCAGCAAGGGTCAAAGTATTAATAGTGATCGCAGCACCAGCCATATTGATGGTGGCCCCTAGAGGAATCGAGACAGAATAAGTTTCAGGGTTTAGATTTAAGTCTCGACAAAGTTTCATGTTAACAGGAATATTGGCTGCAGAACTACGTGTAAAGAATGCTGTAACACCGCTAACTCTGAGGCAACGCCAAACAAGAGGATAGGGGTTTTTTCGAAGCATGATAAAGACGATCAGGGGATTGATAATCAGGGCGACAATCAGCATGGTGGCAATTAGGACTAAGAGCAATAAGCCATAACTTTGCAGTGCTTGAAATCCCTTGCCGGAAATGGTAGTGTAAACCAGCCCTAAAATCCCGAAGGGGGCGAGGTTGATGATCCATTCGACGATTTTAGAAGTAACTTCGGCTGAGGTTCGAAGCAGATCCTTGCTGTGATGACTCGCTTCGCGCATGGCAATCCCAAAAACTACAGCCCAAGAGAGAACGCCGATATAATTAGCTGAAATAAGAGCATTGAGGGGATTGTCAACCAGCTTTAGCAAGAGGTTGCTTAGAACTTGTCCGATGCCGTCGGGAGGTGAGAGGGACTGTTTAGCGTCTGCCAAATCAATTTCAAGCGGAAAGACAAAGCCAATAAGAACTGCAACAAGGGCAGCCGCAAATGTTCCCAACAGATAGAGCATAATCACTGTTTTCATATTGCTCTTTTCTCCCTTCTTCTGCTGAGAAAGAGCATTGGCTACAAGAGCAAAAACCAAGAGAGGGGCAATTGCTTTTAGACCGCCAACGAAAATTTCACCCAACAGGCCAATTGCTGAAGCTTGGGGAAAGAGGACAGCTAATAAAGCCCCGCATAGGATACCCAGTGAAATTCGTTTAATAAGATTTGTTTTTTCCAAGTAAGAATTATTCGATGAAGCATGGCTATTCCTTTCGTTACGATAGAAAGTCTGCTCCAACAGTTAAAGAAATTGCTGAAGCTTGGGTGTAAGAAAGCAGAGCTCTCTCGTTGATAGATAAATTAGTTCAGTGGCTTTTTAATTGCTCAGAAAGCAGAAAAAATCATACTCATTAGATTCGTATTATCTGAATGCGCCACAGAGTATTTCTCCATTATACAATAGAAAGCTAGTGAAAGCAATGCTGGTCCTAGCTGGTCATTCCCTATCTTCTCAAAAATCTTCAAGTGGAAGTAGCTGATTTCATAAACGATAAGAAGATTTTAGATAAGTTTCAAATCTTTTTCTTGACTCTGACCTTAGAGGAGGGTGTATACTGGTGAAAATTAGAAAAGGAGATTACCATGAAAATCAATATGATTCGTTCGGATAAAGTTTATCAAGAGATGCTCGAGCTTCCTTTAGAAAAGAGAGAAGGTTGCTTTCGAGCTAAAATATTAGCACCTTTTGCAAAGAAATACCAAACTCAACACATTCCTTTAAAAGCAAAGTATCCCGGAGGATTTGATGCTCTGTTTCTACTTGGCTTTATGAATCTGTTGCCCGGAACTCTATCAGAAAAGGATAGACCGGCTATCGATGCTCTGAGCTCTGATCAACTCTGGCAAAATTGCCAAGATACCATCAAGAGGAGTATAGGTCTTTTTGAGCAGGCTGGCTATGATTTAGAGGTTGAGGATTATCATTTTACTATTTTATTGGGCAATCCAGAAAAGCCTATGCTACAGCTCAATAAGGGTTATAGCGGAGATGGTGGAATTCCAGGCTACCTCATGCTTAGTCTGCTACCGAATGACTATACTTTGCCACGTGTGCAGGCTGCGTTAGCCCACGAGTGCAACCACAATGTCCGCTTCCAATTTATCAAATGGAACCAGCAGACGACACTAGCAGACTGGGTAGTCAGTGAAGGTCTGGCAGAGTCTTTTGCTGCTGAGCTCTATGGCAAAGATCTCATTGGGCCTTGGGTTACTTCAACCAGTTCCGATCAGTTAGAAGATATTAAGCCCATCATCTCAAGTCAGCTTCAGCTAACTGGGATGGCGGAAATGGCTCCTTATCTCTACGGTGATGAAATTGCAGAGATACAGGGTCAAATTCCGGTTGGTATGCCCTATGCTGCGGGCTATGCTTATGGCTATCATCTGATACAAGCTTATCTGAAAGAGACTGGCAAAAGCATTATTGAGGCTACCGTGACACCGACAGAAGAAATTTTAGAAGCGACTAAAGACTTTTGGAAATGACACATTTTTGCTTGAAAATCTACCAGAACCTGATATAATGTAGGTGATTTCTGGAGGTATCAGTATGCATTATAAAAGAATTGAATTAAAAGTCACAAATCAAGGTATCCATGAGCGCAAGATTTTTCAAGGTGTTAAAATTTTCAGCCGCAGCAAGCTGTCCAAAGATCAGAAAAGCATTCTGACGCAGAAGCTTTACCTGACTCCGAAGCAAAACATTGTTTACTATCAACGGACAGATGTCAACTATGACCAGAACTGGCATCATAATAAGGACTATTACGAATTAGCTTACGGTCAGATGGACAGAGAGACGGTTTTTAAGGTTTGCCAAGATTTTGACGACCTGAGTCCTTTTCTGGAGAATGAGCTGCTGGAGAAGCTAAAAGAAAAGCAGGTAGCAGGCAAATTTTTTGAAAAATTAGATATATAAAAATCCGACTGCTTTTATAAGCAGTCGGATTTCTTTGAGTTCTAGTTTGAAAATCTTTCATGAGGGAATATAGAGCTATTGAACCAGCAGTATTTTTTTATTTTACCAAGATACTGAAATTAGATCCATTTTTATCATGAATAGCTAACTTAGTTAGAAGTTGTGGGAACAGTATAGTTGACTTCTTTGAAGAATAAGCGTACAATCAAGAAAAATGATTGAGCGCTCACTCAATTTATAGATAAACAAAGGAGTTCATACAATGGTTGTTCAAGCAATACAATATAGTCGTTTCGGTGATGAAGAAGTGTTAGATTTAGTGAACATTAAATCTGATTCTTTGAAAGAGAATCAAGTTAGGGTAGAAGTTTATGCAGTTGGGTTAAATCCTATTGATTATAAGACTTTTGAGGGTGCAAAGCCACTTCGTTTTCTATCTTTTATGACAAAAATTAGGTACCCAAGTCGTTGGTTTGAGTCAAAATCATCTCTCTTTCCAAGAGGTGTTGGTCGGGATTTCGCTGGAGTCATCACAGAAATTGGTGAAGGGGTAAGTCGGTTTGCAGTAGGGGATAAGGTTTTTGGAACAATGATCAGTGACCCTGGATTGGGGACCAAGAGGGGAGCTTTGGCCACAGAAATTTGTGTCAATGAATCGGAAATTGTATTGAAACCAGATATGATTGATATGAATCATGCTGCTACTATGGGGGTAGCCTCTTTAACTGTGGGAGGTGCTTTTAGAAAAATTGAGTTGAGTTCTAAAGATGTTGTAGTTATTTCAGCAGCGGCAGGAGGTATTGGAAGTATTGCAGTACAGTATGCAGTTGCTAAGGGTGCAACGGTTATCGGCATTGCAAGTAAGAAGAATTCAGAATATCTGAAGTCCTTAGGTGCCATACCAGTAGCTTACGAAGAGAACATCCAGAATGTTCTTCTATCAGCAAGTCCAAAACCGATTACAAAATTCTTGGATTGCTATGGAAGTGATTATGTTAAATTGGCTTTCAGTTTGGGATTGAAGGGCACAGCTATTGGAACGCTAGTACCTTCACCATATGTTATGATAAAAGGTGCTCAGTTCACGGGTCCAAGACATTCCACATATGATGATTTGAACACTCTAGCGGAAATGGTCTCAGAAGGGAAGGTTCGGCTGAATATTGATCAGGTTTATGATTTTTCTCTAAAGTCAGTTAGAGAGTCATATCGTAGTCTGAAGTCGGGACACACACGAGGTAAGAAAGTTGTAAAAGTAAGAGAGTAGCAGAGAGGGGCTAGCAATGGAAAGTATAGAACAAAAGTATGCTCAGACATTAGAAAATAGCAACTTGAGTTTAAAACAACGTCAAGTGTTATTATCAAGTTTAAAGTTGTTTTCAGAAATCGGCTTTGAAAATACAACAGCCAGCCTTATTGCTAAGGAGGCTGGAGTTTCAGAAGGGACCGTTTTTAGTTACTTTAAAACCAAGGAAGGCATCTTAGAAGCTATTCTGTCAACTTTTCTTAAACAGGTTATTCCAGATGTGATTGCTGATTTTTCTGAGAAGAAATTTACAGCGAATCAAGTGAGTTTTCCAGTGTTTTTGAGAAGCATTGTTCGAGATAGACTAGTCTTCATTCAGGAGAATCACATGCAAGTTAAAATTCTCTTGAGTCGTTCTTTTATTGATAAAAATATTTCTGACCAGTTAGGGAATGTTATTGTTCACTCTATCATTAAGCCAATTAGTCCAGTTCTGAATCAGTTTAAAGAAAATGGTGTTATCCGAGATTGGTCCAATGAAAGAATTGTTCGCTATATTTTAGCCTTGAGCCTTTCTTATGTTATTCCAATGATGCTAAATAATAAGGAAGATGAGAACATAGATGAAGCAGTAAACGAAATTGTTGACTGCCTGTCTTCTGCCTTAGTAGAAGTAAAATAAATCTAGATTTCTAAGCTTACTATTTTAAATAGTAAGCTTTTTTGAGACCAACATAAAAATCCCCAATCGGAGTGATTGAGGATTGAGAAAAGAATCTTAAACAATACCTTGTGCAATCATAGCGTTGGCTACATTTTCGAAGGCAGCGATATTAGCTCCTGCAAGGTAGTCTTTGCTAAGTCTGTAAGTTTCAGCTGTGTTGAAGATGTTTATCATGATGTCATTGGGACGGCCAGAGTATACTGACATCTATTCATCTGATAAGAGGGATTTTATCATCCAGATATTCATAGCTGGGTGGCCGGCAGCGTTAGAAAGTGGTTGTTGCAGTGATGTAAAACCATAGTGTTGATAGATGGCCACGGCCGTAGCCAGTTCAGTAGAGGTTTCTAGATAAAGCTGTTCATAACCTGCTAGGCGGGCTTCCTGGAATATCCGCTTTATCAACCTGCTGGAATAACCTTTGCCACGGCTATTTTTGGTGACATACAGTTTTTGTAATTCAGCAATTTTATCGGACACAGGTGCAAAGCCACCACAGCCAACCAGCTGATCTTCATCTTCCAGAACAAAGTAAGCTGCTCTCTCTTGCTGTTGATAATAATCGGCCAAATGATCTAGATGAGAATCAAAGTAGACAGTTCCTGGTTTGTCAAGCCCGAATTCTTCTAGGCTGGCTCGAATGAGTTGCGCTACAGCTGGATTGTCTCTCACTTCCATTGGCCGTAAGTTCATGATTGACCTCCGATAGGATGTATCGATTAATTAAACTAATCCTTGTGCAATCATAGCGTTGGCTACATTTTCGAAGGCAGCGATATTTGCTCCTGCAAGGTAGTCAGTACCAAGACCGTATGTTTCAGCAGTTGTTTTAGCTGTGTTGAAGATGTTTGTCATGATGTCTTTGAGGCGTCCATCAACTTCTTCACGTGTCCATGAAAGACGAAGGCTGTTTTGGCTCATTTCAAGGGCAGATACAGCTACACCACCAGCATTGGCAGCTTTGGCAGGTCCGTAAAGGATTCCGTTTTCTTTGTAGACTTTAATCGCATCAAGGTCGCTAGGCATGTTGGCACCTTCTGATACGCAGATAACTCCTTGAGAAACCAAGCGTTTAGCTGCTTCACCGTTGATTTCGTTTTGAGTCGCACATGGAAGAGCGATGTCGTAGTTTCCAGCGTAAGTCCAGACAGAACCTTCATGGTAAGTAGCAGTTGCTTTTTCAGCAGCATATTCAGTCAAACGTGCACGACGTTTTTCTTTAACATCTGTAAGAAGGTCGAAGTCGATACCATTTTCATCGATGACATAACCATTTGAGTCAGATACAGAGATGACAGTAGCACCGAGTTCAGTCGCTTTTTGAAGAGCGTATTGAGCTACGTTACCAGAACCTGAAATAACCACTTTCTTACCAGCAAAACTGTTACCATTAGCTTTGAGCATTTCTTCAGTATAGTAAACCAAACCGTAACCAGTTGCTTCTGGACGAATCAAGCTACCACCGAATCCAAGAGGTTTACCAGTCAAGACACCCGCATCAAATTGGTTAAGGCGTTTGTATTGTCCGTAAAGGTAACCAATCTCACGTCCACCAACACCGATATCGCCGGCTGGGACGTCAAGTGATGGTCCGATGTGTTTTTGCAATTCAGTCATGAAGCTTTGGCAGAAGCGCATCACTTCAGCATCAGTTTTACCTTTAGGATCGAAGTCTGATCCACCTTTACCTCCGCCGATTGGAAGTCCAGTCAAGACATTTTTAAAGATTTGTTCAAATCCGAGGAATTTCAAAATCCCTTGGTTTACAGTTGGGTGGAAACGAAGTCCGCCTTTATATGGTCCAACAGCTGAGTTAAATTGAACACGGTAACCACGGTTGACTTGTACTTTGCCTTCACGGTCAACCCAAGGAACACGGAAAGAAATTACGCGCTCAGGCTCAGTGATACGTGCCAAGATATTTTCTTCGATGTACTCAGGGTGTTTTTCAAATACAGGCTCCAAAGTGCTGAAGAATTCTTCAACAGCCTGGAGAAATTCAGCCTCATGCCCGTTACGAGCTTTCACAGTTGCAAACACGCTTTGGATATATTCTTTAGCAGATGTCATATCGTTCTCCTTTTTGTTGTTATATTTTATTACATGAGCCATTATAGCAGAATTTTTTTGGGGTGTAAAGAAAAAAGTTGAATTTTCTGAAAATTTGAAAAACTATCTTTTGGATAGATTCCCGAACGTTTGTTAGAAAATTCCAGTTTAAAAAGCGAAAAAGCGGAGTTTGGTGATATAATGAGGAAAAAGAGATAGAGGCATTAGCCTTCATAGGGAAAAGGAGTATTTTACTATGGTTTCGACATCGACACAGATTGCTGGTTTTGCATTTAACAACTGCCTGATGAATGCAGCTGGGGTTGCCTGTATGACAAAAGAGGAATTGGCGGAAGTCAAAGATTCTGCTGCGGGGACCTTTGTGACCAAGACAGCGACGCTGGAATTTCGTCAGGGAAATCCAGAACCGCGCTATCAGGATGTTCCGCTGGGCTCTATCAACTCCATGGGCCTGCCTAACAATGGTTTAGACTACTATCTTGACTACCTGCTGGAACTCCAGGAAAGTGAACCAAATCGCACTTTCTTCCTCTCTTTAGTCGGTATGTCACCAGAAGAAACCCACACCATTCTCAAAAAAGTGCAGGCAAGCGACTTTAAAGGGATTACTGAGCTCAATCTCTCCTGCCCTAATGTCCCTGGCAAGCCGCAGATTGCCTATGACTTTGAAACGACGGAAAAAATTTTGTCAGAGGTTTTTGTTTATTTCAAAAAGCCCCTAGGCATTAAGCTGCCTCCTTATTTTGATATTGTGCATTTTGACCAGGCCGCTGCGATTTTTAACAAGTATCCGCTCAAGTTTGTCAATTGTGTCAACTCGATCGGAAACGGCCTTTATATAGAAGATGAGTCAGTGGTCATTCGTCCGAAAAATGGTTTTGGAGGTATCGGAGGTCAGTACATCAAGCCGACTGCTCTAGCCAATGTCCATGCTTTTTATCAACGCCTTAAACCAGAAATCCAAATCATTGGTACTGGTGGTGTCCTGACGGGGCGCGATGCCTTTGAGCATATCCTCTGTGGAGCCAGTATGGTGCAGGTCGGAACAACCCTTCATAAAGAAGGTGTAGCAGCCTTTGAGCGCATCACCTCAGAACTCAAGACTATTATGGAAGAAAAAGGCTATGAAAACCTAGAAGATTTCCGTGGGAAATTGAAGTATATAGAGGAATAATCTTCTATACAAGCGTTATTGTGATTTGAAATGAAGAACATGGCTGGGTTGATTGTCATTAAGACCCAGCTTTTTCATATTATTTTGAAGAAAGTTCTAATCAAATTGCTATAATTTCGACTCCTTTTATGAGAAAATAGACGCAAAGAAATGAGGTGTTTTTATGGCTGAAATTTATCTAGCAGGAGGTTGCTTCTGGGGCTTGGAAGAGTATTTCTCCCGCATTGAAGGTATTAAGAAAACGACAGTGGGATACGCCAATGGACAGGTGGAATCAACCAACTATCAACTGATTCATCAAACGGACCATGCAGAAACGGTTCATCTAATCTATGATGAAAAGAGGATTAGTCTGCGGGAAATCCTGCTCTATTATTTCCGAGTTATTGATCCTCTGTCGGTCAATAAGCAGGGAAATGATGTAGGACGTCAGTATCGGACGGGCGTTTACTATACGGATCAAGCTGATAAGGCGGTCATTGAACAGGTCTTTGCTGAGCAGGAAAAACAGCTGGGACAAAAGATAGCTGTTGAGCTGGAACCTTTGCGCCACTATGTATTAGCTGAAGACTACCATCAGGATTATCTCAAGAAAAATCCCGGTGGCTACTGCCATATCAATGTCAATGATGCCTATCAGCCCTTGGTCGATCCTGGCCAATATGAGAAACCTACAGATGCGGAACTGAAAGAACAGTTGACGCAAGAGCAATACCAGGTGACCCAGCTCAGTGCGACAGAGCGTCCTTTCCACAATGCCTACAATGCCACTTTTGAAGAAGGAATTTATGTCGATGTGACGACTGGAGAGCCTCTCTTTTTTGCCGGTGACAAGTTTGAGTCGGGCTGTGGCTGGCCTAGCTTTAGTCGGCCTATTGCCAGAGAAGTTCTGAGATACTATGAAGACAAGAGTCATGGCATGGAGCGGATTGAAGTGCGCAGCCGTTCTGGCAATGCCCATCTGGGCCATGTCTTTACTGACGGTCCAGAATCAGCAGGCGGTCTTCGCTACTGCATCAACTCCGCAGCTCTGCGATTTATTCCAAAAGAAAAAATGGAAGCAGAAGGTTATGCTTATCTGCTTCAACACATGAAATAAAAGGCCGTTAGGCCTTTTTTGCTGAGCGTTGACAAAAGTTTTTAGATAAGGGATAATGATCATAATAAAAATGAGGAGTGAAAGATGAAATTAAAAAGATTTTCGACGATTTTACTTACTATTTTAACGATTGTCACTCTAACTGCTTGTAAATCTAATGGTAAAGGGCAGGCTAATTCGAATAAACCAACTGAAGAAAGTTCAAGCTCAAAATCAGAAGAAAAGACTAAGTCAACTAGTAAAGAAGAGAAAACTAGTAAAGAGACCCAGTCGTCAAGTAAGGAAAGTGGAGAGAAGGATAATTCTGGTTTCTCAGAAAAAAGGGAAGCTTCGGACAAAGGAGACCAGTTAGCTCCAAAAGATAAAATCTATGCAAAAGGACATGGAAGTGTATCTTATAACTCTTCTGACGGGCAAATTAAAGCTCAAGTGCCTAGTTATGAAGGCTATACTGAGGAAACAGTCAAAGAAGCACTGGGGGAACCTGAGGCAGTGATAAGGGATCCAAAATACCTCACTGGAAACTTTAGAAACCAAGAAATTAAAAACTTAAAATCATTATATTTAGATCAGCATCTTACAAAAGAGCAACTGAGCGCCTTTGGTGCTGCAGTAGCGGATGTTGCAGTCGGAGTTGGACTAGCTGGGGGAGAAGACTCTGCTAACAGTTATGTCTTATATAGTTACAAGAGGAACGAGGTTTTTCTCGTATTTTATAAAGGCCAATTATTATATATTACACCGGACCCTGATTATCTTAATTTCGAATAAACTATCAGAATCTCTTGAACTATTTTATAAGGCCTGTTATAATAGCTAAAATCTCCTGAGTGCAAGTGTTTAGAAAGTGAGGATATATCCGGATGAAAGCTTATACAAATGTCAATCTGGTGACCTGTGATAGCGAATTTCATGTTTATCGGGGAGGCCTGCTTGTGGTGGAAGATGACCGCATTGTCTACTGCGGTCCCTATGACCAAGCTTGGCTAGGGAAATGTAGTGAAACAGTAGACTACGAAGGTGCTTGGATCATGCCAGGTTTGGTCAACTGCCATACTCACTCGGCCATGACTTTACTACGTGGGATTCGTGATGACAGCAATCTGCATGAATGGTTGGAGGATTACCTCTGGCCAGCAGAGAGCCTGTTTACAGCAGAAGTGACTACTAAAGCAGTTCAATTTGCTCTGGCTGAGATGTTGCTGTCAGGAACAACAACATTTAATGATATGTATAATCCTCATGGGGTGGATATTAAGCAGATTTACCAAGCTGTCCGTCAGTCGGGGATGCGCTGTTATTTCTCTCCAACTCTCTTCACTTCACCAGCGGAAACAGCAGCAGAGACCCTGGCTCGTACCCGGGCTATTATAGAGGAAATCCTCTCCTATGATGACGAAGATTTTCAGGTCATGGTGGCTCCTCATTCACCCTATGCCTGTGATGAAGATTTGCTAAAGGGCAGTGTAGATTTAGCGCGTGAGTTGGATTTGAGGCTCCATATTCATGTGGCAGAGACCCAAAATGAAAATAAAATTATCCTGGAACGTTACGGTAAAAGGCCTCTGGCTTTCTTGAAAGGGCTGGGTTACTTGGAGCAGCCAGCAATTTTTGCTCATGGGGTTGAGCTGAATCCGTCAGAGATTGCGGATTTAGCGACGTCACCAGTCAGCATCGCCCACAATCCTATCAGTAATCTCAAGTTGGCTTCTGGTGTAGCTCCGGTGACTAACCTACTAGTTGCTGGTGTGACTGTTGGCTTAGCAACAGATTCTGTCGCTTCTAACAATAATCTAGATATGTTTGAAGAAGGTCGGACCGCTGCTCTACTTCAGAAGATGTGGGTAGGTGATGCAAGTCAGTTTACGATTGAGCAAGCCTTGAAAGCACAGACGATTGAGGGGGCTAAAGCGCTGGGCTTGGAGGACAAAATTGGTAGCCTGGAAGTGGGGAAGCAAGCCGATTTCATTGCTATTCAACCAAAGGGGCGGATTCACCTTTATCCATTGGAAAATATGCTGTCACACCTCGTGTATGCGGTTAAAGGTAGCGATGTCCAGGATGTCTACATTGCTGGCAAGCAGGTCGTTCGAGATGGCCAGGTTTTGACAGTGAATGTCAATATAGAAGATTGATTTTGAGAAGAAAATAGAGGCTGCATTTGCTTTCAGTCTCTTTTCTTTTAAGATACTTTCTAAAAACATTAAAAAATTTTTAGAAAACGCTTGCAATTTTAAAATCATATGCTATACTAGATACAAGGATTGTTACTGATCACGCAGGCAAAACCTAGATGAATACAAGTAATGAGTTAGAACTCTGTTCTATCTTCTCATTTGGTATTCGTCTAGGTTTCTTCTTTTTTTCAGGAGTTTGAACAGGTCTAGCGTGATCAAAATAGAACAGGAGGATCCCAAATGGCTAAAGACTACACAGAATTAGCTAAGGACATTGTTGCCCACGTTGGGGGCAAAGACAATATCACCAAACTAGTACACTGCGTGACATGCTTGCGTTTTTCCTTAAAGGATGAATCAAAGGCGGACACAGACTATCTGATGAAGAGAGATGGGGTTGTAACGGTTGTCAAGGCCGGTGGTCAATATCAAGTCGTTATTGGCAATCATGTGCCTGATGTCTACGAAACGGTGCTCAGAGTTGCTGGTATTTCTGGAGAGGGCAGTGTCGATGCAGATGACGATGCTGTAGAAGGAAATCTGTTTGACCGCTTCATTGCGCTTGTATCAGGCCTCTTCCAGCCGATGCTCGGTACCTTGTCAGCAGCAGGTATGATCAAAGGTGTGGTGGCCATTATGGCAGCCTTAGGCGTTGCCAAAACAGATGGCGCTTATATTGTTCTCAATGCAGCAGGAGATGGTCTTTTCCAATTCCTTCCTTTGATTTTGGCTATTACAGCTGCTAAACGGTTCAAGATGAATCAGTTCACTGCTTTGGCTATCGGGTTTGCTCTGGTTTATCCAAATATCGCAGCTAGCTTTACGGCGGAAAAACCGCTTTATACACTTTTTGCTGGTACACCGATTGAGTCTCCGATTTTTTCGACTTTCTTCGGTCTTCCAATTATCTTTCCAGCATCGAGTATCTTTCCAGCATCGAGCTATTTGTCAACGGTCCTTCCAGTGATTGCAGCTGTTTGGGCTGGAGCCAAGATTGAAAAAGGCTTTAAAAAAATCATTCCAGATGTTGTCAAAGTCTTTATCGTACCATTCTTTACTCTTTTGATTACAGTGCCACTGGCCTTTCTGGTTATCGGTCCGGTCATGAGTTGGGCATCTGATTTAGTAGGTGCTCTCTTTACAGGTATCTATGATTTTAGTCCGGTGCTATATGGTATCGTTCTAGGGGCTGCTTGGCAGGTTCTAGTCATGTTTGGTCTTCACTGGGGCTTGGTGCCACTAGCAATCCTGGAACTGCAAAAAGGTCCAGGTGTCATTCTTGTTGCCTCTATTGCTATCTGTTTTGCACAAGCAGGTGCTCTTATTAACATCATGATGCGAACCAAGGAAGAGAAGGTTCGTCAGCTTTCGATTCCAGCTTTCATCTCAGCTCTCTTTGGTGTAACGGAGCCAGCTATTTATGGGATCACACTCCCAATGCGCTTGCCATTCATCATGACCTGTATTTCTGGAGCGTTGACTGGTGCATATCTAGCTTTCTTTGATGTCAAAATGCAGGTTATGGGAGGTATGGGACTTTTTGCAATTCCATCCTTTATTGAAGCTGGCAACAGCATGACCTTGATTCACTTCCTCATCGCTATTGTAGCGAACTTTGTACTAGGTTTTGGATTGACTCAGCTGGTCAAGATTCCAAACCTTTTCGGCGGTCCGTCTGAAAAAGATGCTACTCCGTCTTTAAATGTTGAAAACGAAAGAGTCTCTGACGGAGCTACTGTGCAAGTCGTGACAAGCCCATTAGCTGGCGAAATAATCGCTCTTGAGGATACTCCAGACGCAGTCTTTGCTAGCGGAGCTATAGGTAAAGGAGTTGCCATTGAGCCAAGTGTCGGTGAAGTAGTGGCCCCTGCCGATGGTGTCATTCGCCTGCTCTTCCCTACCAACCATGCTATTGGTTTAGCTACAGATGATGGAGCAGAACTCTTAATTCACGTCGGTATGGATACAGTAGCCCTTGATGGAAAAGGTTTCACAGCTCATGTTGTCCAAGGCTCTAAGGTCAAAAAAGGCCAGCTTTTGCTCAGCTTTGATATCGATACTATCAAGGAGGCTGGTTACCCTGTGACAACTCCAATCATTGTCACCAATATGAGTCGCTTCAGAGATCTGAAGGTTTTGGCAGAAGGGGAAGTTGACCTAGGGGATACTCTATTTGAATTAAACTAAAAACCATATGAAAAGAGCAGGATGTGGATGTCACCTGCTCTTTTTAAGTTTCAAAAGGTCTTAAGGTTCAGATATTTTAATAATGACGATGTTTTTCTAGAGGATGACTGGAACATCTATTTTATAGTAAAATAGATATGGTAGGAGGCGACAAGGATGAAACGTTCGGATAGAAGAAAAGCTGAAGCCCAAAAGAAATGGTTTGTTTTTGCTTTGTCTAGTCTGATTATTCTTTCGGCTAGTCTCATTTCATTCTTCCAAAAGGAAATAGATGCAAGAAAGCAGACGAGACAGGCAAGTATAGAAAATAAAAATTCAGCTAGACCGAAGACTGTAGCAAACAAGCAGGTTCAAACAGCTCGTATCATGGCAAATGGTGATTTGCTTTACCATGATGCCCTCTATATGAGCGCTCTACGAGAAGATGGTAGTTATGATTTCTCAGAGAATTTTCAGTATGCTAAAGAATGGCTCCATCAAGCAGACCTTACGATTGGAGATTTTGAAGGGACCATTAGTCCAGACCTACCTTTAGCAGGCTATCCGCTGTTTAATGCACCTGAGTCAGTAGTAGGAGCTATTAAAGATGCGGGTTATCATGTGCTTGACTTGGCTCATAATCATATTTTAGATTCTCAATTATCTGGTCTATTTTCAACTGCTAAGGCTTTTGAAGACCAAGGAATTACACCGGTTGGTGTTTATACCCATGAACCACGTGGCCAAGCGCCTCTGACTATTAAAGAAGTAAATGGGATTAAAATAGCTATCTTAGCCTATTCCTACGGATTTAATGGAATGGAAGGAAATCTCAGTCAAGATGAATATGACCAGCATTTATCAAATCTTGATGAGGAGAAAATGAAATCGGAAATCGAACGTGCTGAGAAAGAAGCCGACATTACGGTTGTTATGCCCCAAATGGGAGTAGAGTATCAGCTACAACCGACAGAAGAACAGGTAAGCCTCTACCACAAAATGGTGGATTGGGGTGCCGACATCATCTTTGGTGGACACCCACATGTGACACAACCATCTGAAACTCTGGAAAAGGACGGCCAGAAAAAACTAATCATCTACTCTATGGGAAATTTCATATCTAATCAACGGATTGAGACCATGGAAGGAGTTGAAAATGCTCAGTGGACCGAGCGTGGGGTTCTGATGGATCTGACTCTTGAAAAGACGCTCAAAGGTACCCGAATCAAGAGTGCTCAGGCTCATCCGACCTGGGTCAGCCGTGTAGAAAAAGGAGGTTTTTCTGCTGAAGGCTATCCGCTTTATAGCTACCAAACTCTGATTCTGGAAGACTTTATAGAAGGTGGAAAATATCGGGATAGGCTGGATGAAGCTACCAAAGAACGGGTCGATATAGCCTACCGGGAAATGAAAGAACATGTTGCCTTAAATTGGGAGTAAGTATTTTCTCGTCGTTATTACAGCCAGAAGAGCATAGCTTTTCTGGTTTTCGTTTGGTGAGACAGATGTCGTTTGCTATAATGAACAAGAAAGGAGCTCAGAAATGGAAGGTATCGGGAGTGGTTTGTTGCTAGTAGGTTTCTTTGTTCCTGTGTTTTATATACTATCAATCCTTAGTCTGCCGGCTCTTTTGATAATTTTCTTTGGTCAAGCGGGCAAGTCTCTCTATTTGAAGTTATTGGGACGTCTATGGCTCTTGTTTGGCATGGGGCTTGCTTTATACTTTGTTTTTGGAATTATCTATGCTTTCATTACTGGTCATGCTTACTAGAGAGTTAGGAGGAGTCATGTTCTTATATCAATTCATTTTCTTTTGGTTGCTTTTGGTGATTTGGTTGATTCTGGCTTTAGCAGCCACAGTTTTGCTGATTTTTGGCCTTTTTCTTCGACGCAATTTCTTTAAAGAGAAGTTAGGACATTTGCTTTTGCGGAGTTTGCTAGTGTTGGGACTTGTGAATATCATTCTGGCCTTGCTGATTTAAATGACTTGGATAAAAAGACAAGCAAGATAAAAAAGATAATTTTCAATATTTTTGACAAATAAAACAGCCTCGGATATCGTCGAAGCTGTTTTTTATGTGTTTCAATAAATGTCATTTCTTTCGGTACTGTCTGGGAGTCATTAGATAGTATTTTTTGAACTGACGATTGAAGTTAGATAGGTTGTTGAAGCCAGATTGATTCGCGATTTCAAGGATTGAAAGATTTGAATGTTGCAGAAGCTCGGTCGCCTTTCTCAAGCGAAACTGAATGAGGAACTCCATGCAGGAGACACCGATATGCTTTTTGAAAAAGTTCATAAAATGAGTAGCGCTGTAGCCGCAAATATTAGCCAGATGATCAATTGTCAACTCCTCTTGATAATGAAGACTGATGTAATCAATAATATTTCTGATCTTCTCTTCTTTTCGGTAGCCTTCCAAGGATTGCGTTTTGGAGACAACATAACCATTTTCAAAAAGCAGATAAAAGAGCTGGTTGAGCTGAGCCTTTATCTGAAATTCAAAGTAGTCCTTGCGATGATAGCCAGTCTCCATGGTCTCAATCAGACAGGAACGGATGGCTTGATAGCCCTTGTGATGGGGTTCGATCACGTGAACAAAGTCTAGCTCCCCCTTGTAGAGGGGCTGCAGGTAATCGATACTAGCCTGATCCATTGCAGAGTAGCCCATTAAGTCCAGTTGGAAGTTTAAGGCATCCATGTAATGTTTTTGATTTTCGATAGGATGAATGGAGTGAAGAGCATTGGGGCGGATCAGGATGATATCTCCCGCCTTGCTGTTGAAATATTCCTGGTCAATATGAAACTTAGCAGTCCCCTCATGGACATAGATGATTTCAACGTCCGTATGCCAATGAAAGAGGATGTCAGGCTGCCCATTTTTTGTAATAGTCCGGGTCAGTGAATAGGGGGTCCTTTGATTTTTATATACGGTATTTTTATGAAGCTGTCCAAGATCTAGCATTCCCTGCTCCTTGTAATAGAATAGTATCAATATATAAGAGAATTGTGCAAAAAAACATTTTCATCTAAGATTATAATATAATCAAAGAAAAAACGAAAGCGAGAAATGCAATGGCAAAATTTCCTAAAAATTTCCTCTGGGGTGGTGCAACGGCGGCAAATCAATATGAGGGCGCCTATAATCTAGATGGAAAAGGCCTGTCTGTTCAGGATGTGACTCCAAAAGGCGGACTGCCAGCCAAGCCGGGTGATCGCAATCCTTTGATTACCGAGGGGCCAACGCCATATAATCTCAAGCTGGAAGGAATTGATTTTTACCATCGTTACAAGGAGGACGTTGCCCTCTTCGCGGAGATGGGCTTCAAGGTCTACCGGACCTCCATTGCCTGGTCTCGGATTTTTCCAAATGGAGACGAGCTGGAGCCCAATGAAGCTGGTTTGCAATTCTATGACAATCTTTTTGACGAGCTGGCTAAATATGGAATAGAGCCTCTGATTACCCTGTCTCACTATGAAACGCCCCTGCATTTAGCGCGTCAGTACAATGGCTGGGCCAACCGCGATTTAATCGGCTTCTATGAGCGCTATGTCCGCACGGTTTTTACCCGCTACAAAGATAAGGTCAAGTATTGGCTAACCTTTAATGAAATCAACTCTGTTCTCCATGCGCCCTTTATGAGCGGTGGCATTGCCACGCCAGCTGAAGAACTGTCCAAGCAGGATCTCTATCAAGCGGTCCATCATGAGCTGGTGGCGTCTGCCTTGGCAACGAAAATTGGTCATGAGATTAATCCTGATTTTAAGATTGGCTGTATGGTTCTCGCCATGCCGGCCTATCCTATGACACCTAAGCCAGAAGATGTGTTGGCGGCACGAGAATTTGAAAATCAAAACTACCTCTTCTCTGATATCCATGCGCGTGGAAAATATCCAGCCTATATCAATCGTTTCTTCAAGGAAAATGGGATTGAGATTCAGTTTGCGCCAGGTGACAAAGAACTTTTGGCTGAAAATACTGTAGACTTTATTTCCTTCTCTTACTATATGAGTGTGGTTGCGGCTCATGATCCGGAAAATTATTCTTCTGGCCGAGGCAATCTTCTAGGTGGCATCCTAAATCCCCATCTGGCTAGCTCAGAATGGGGCTGGCAGATTGACCCAGTCGGCCTGCGCTTGGTGCTAAATAGCTTTTATGATCGCTATCAGTTGCCTCTCTTTATCGTGGAAAATGGTCTCGGTGCCAAGGATGTCTTGGTGGATGGTCCAACTGGCCCAACGGTTGAAGATGACTACCGTATTGATTATCTTAAACAGCATTTGCAACAGGTGGGAGAAGCGCTGGAAGATGGCGTAGAACTGCTAGGTTACACGACCTGGGGCTGTATTGACCTGGTCTCAGCCAGCACGGCAGAACTAAGCAAACGTTACGGCTTTATCTACGTTGACCGCAACGATGATGGTAGCGGAAGTCTAGCCCGTTACAAGAAAAAATCTTTTGATTGGTACAAAGAAGTCATTGCGACGAATGGAGATAGTCTCTATCAGGATTAAATGACTTAAACAAAATAGAATGGCTCCTTATAAAATAAAGGATGAATCTTTTGATTCATCCCTTTTTTCTATGCTTTTATTTCTTCCAGCTTTCGACTTCTTTTTGATGGTTTTTGATCCACTCTTTGGCTGCAGCTTCTGGTGAGCTGCCTTCGTTAATCTTAAGCATGACTTCTTCCATGTCCTTTTGAGTCCAGTTGAAGTTATCCAGGACCTTGTTGACTTCTGGTAAGTCCTTGTCTAGATTTTTTCGAGTAATAGTGTGGATAGCTTCCTTGCCGCCCATGGTTCCCTTAGGATCCTTGAGGTATTTGAGGTCGTATTTGGAGAACATCCAGTGTGGTGACCAGCCGGTTACGATAATATCTTCTTTATTCTTAATAGCCTGATCCAGAGCAGTGGTCATGGCTCCTGTTGAGGAAGAAGAAAGATTCCAGCCACTGAGATTGCTGTATTTTTGCATAGTCTTCTCAGTCGCGCTCATGATACCAGCGCCGGGCTCAATACCTGTGATGGTTTTCTTGGCTTGGTCTGACAGGTCTTCAATAGAATCAGCGTCCATATAGCTTGGTACGACTAGCCCTGTCTTAACGCCCTCGAGGTTCGGCCCCAAGTCCACTATCTTGTCCTTGTACTCCTCATAGAGAGCCGCGTGGGTGGTCGGCAACCAGGCAGAAACCATAGCATCAGCTTCGCCATTAGCAACGGACTTCCACATAACGGCATTGTCCAGCGGTGTGATGGTGACATCGTAGCCCATTTCCTTGAGAGCTTCCGCTACGACATTGGTTGAGGCAACTTCGGAGTCCCATTCAACATAGGCAAGGTTGACCTTTTCTTTTTTGCTTTGCTGAAGCTTGGTTACTTGATTTCCGACAAAGGCTGTCAAGATGACAGCAGCCAGAGCAGACCAGAGCATAATCTTCTTGCGTTTTTCCTTGGCAGTGATCGGTGATTTTTTAGCTAGAGGTTGGTTGAGCTTCTGGGTCAGGCGGTCAATAATAATGGCCAGGATAACCAGAGATACCCCATTGACAAATCCGGAACCGATGTCGGCATGCTGCAGGGCAGAGAGAACGCCACGGCCCAGTCCTGGCGCCCCAATCATAGAGGCCGTAACGACCATAGACAGAGCCAGCATGATGGTCTGATTGACCCCAGCTAGGATAGTATTTTTAGCCAGAGGCAGCTCAACTTTGAAGAGCTTCTGCTTGCCAGTGCCCCCGAAGGAGTCTGACGCTTCAATCAGCTCGGTCGGAATCTGACGAATGGCTAGATTGGTAAAGCGGACAGTCGGTGGCAGGGCAAAGATGACAGAGGCAAAGACCCCAGGCACCATACCGATACCGAAGAAGGCCACGGCTGGTATCAGGTAGACAAAGGCCGGCATGGTCTGCATAAAGTCCAGCAAGGGCTTGATAACTGCTTCGACGCGGTTGCTCTTAGCCATCCAAATCCCCAGTGGAATACCGATGACAATGGAAATGGCACTGGAGATGATGACCAAGGTCACAGTGTTCATAAGATTTTCCCAGAGGCCTTGGTTGTAAACAAAGAGCAGGCCTAGGAGGGTGAGCAGGGGCAGTCCCAGCTTACGCTTGGAAATCAAACAGGTAAAAATAGTGATGACTGCGATAAAGAGCAGAGGTGGAATGAAGAGCAGGGTGTCTGTCATTCCATTCATGATGGCATTTCCGATAGTCTGAAGGACCGAGAAAAGCCCGGAGAAGGTATCAGTTACCCAGTTAGTAAAGGCCTCAACCCATTGAGAAACGGGGATTGGCTGTTGTAAAATATTCAAAATGCGAACCTCCCTTATTCTTCAGATTCAGTAGTATTGGCCAAGGCTTCGATGACCCGACCTTTGATAATAACGCCGACTAACTTGTCCTTATCATCTACAACGGCCAGAGGTGCTGGTGAATCGTAGATCAGCGGGAAAATATCGGTAATCAGGGTTTCCTGAGTAACCTTGCGGACGTTCTTATCAATCACTTCAGCCAGTGCTTGATGCTGCTTGCGGGCATCGCGGGCAGCTTCGGCAGTTAGACTGCCCTTGAGCTGCCGCTTCCTATCCACAGCCAGCAGCATACTGACCTCTTCTTTTTTCATGCGATTAAGGGCCACGGTAGGTCCATCAATGTCAATGTTGGTGGTCAGTGGCGTTGTCATGATATTCTGGGCAGTCAAGACCTTGGAGCGGTCCACATCTTCAACGAACTCTCGAACGAAGTCATTGGCTGGATTGGTCAGGATTTCCTCACCGGTGCCAATCTGCATAATCTGACCGTCAGCCATAATAGCAATACGGTCACCGATACGCAGGGCCTCATTGAGATCGTGGGTGATAAAGATAATGGTACGCTCATGCTCTGCCTGCAGATCTAGTAACTCATCCTGCATTTCTCGGCGGATGAGGGGGTCTAAAGCTGAGAAGGCTTCGTCCATGAGCAGAATATCAGGATTGTTGGCCAAAGCTCGAGCCAGACCAACCCGCTGCTGCATCCCACCAGAGAGCTGATCGGGGTATTGGTCCTTGAAGGAGTGGAGACCAGCATTGCCCAGAGCTTGTTCAGCTAGGCGCGTGCGCTCTTCCTTATCAACACCTCGGACTTCCAGGCCGAACTCAGTATTTTCCAGAATGGTCCGATGTGGGAAGAGGCCGAAGTTCTGGAAGACCATATTGAGCTTGTGGCGGCGAACGTCACGCAGCTCCTCTTCGTTCATCTTGGCTACATCTTGGCCGTCGATGTAAATGTCGCCTGATGTTGGGTCAATCAATCGGTTGAGCAGGCGGATAAGGGTAGACTTCCCACTACCGGATAGTCCCATGATGACAAAAATTTCTCCGGTCTGAACTTCAAAGTTTACATCGTAAACTCCGACAGTAGCACCGGTTTTTTCTAAAATTTCCGTTTTGCTTTTGGCTTGCTGAACCATTTCCAGTGCCTGCTTTTGCCTTTTGCCGAAAATTTTAGTCAAATGTTTTACTTCTAGTTTATTCAACGTATTTCTCCTTTTACAAAAGTGACTACATGTTTATTTTATTAAGTTGTCACTTAAAAGACCATCACAGTATAACATCGTGTGGTCACTTTGTCAAACCCAAAATACTGTCAGACCAGCCTTTTCGGTTATTATAAAAAAGGAGGATGATTTTCTAGAATATTTCTGAAAGTCGCAAAAAGCTTGTCAGACAGCGGATTCGCCTGTCTATTCTGTTTTTTGACAAAGAAAAAACAAGCGCTGTTTCACTTGTTTGTTTCAATTTCATTAAAAAATAAATTATGCATCAAACCGACCGATAATTCGTTACCAACAAAATAGATGGTATTGCCGGCTTCCAGCTTGGTATAAGGACCAGGCGAGATTAGGAGTTGGTCTCCCTGCTGGATTGCGACAATGGTAGCGCCAGTCGAGTGCCAGATATTGAGTTCATTGATAGATTTTCCTAGGTTGATAGCGTCTGCTGAGAGCTGGAGCTCGTAGGGATTGAAAGGGAAGCGCTGCTGGACATCTTTGGTCCGACTGAGAAGCTGATTGAGCAGCTGGGAAAAGTTGACAAATTCTTCCTCTTGGCGTTGGATGCTCTGGTGGAGCTTGCTTTTGAGATCCTGCAGAGAGTTGACATCTTTATAGGTCGTGAGAAACTGCTGGGCTTTTTCCTTGGAGGAAATGAAGGCTCCACTGCCGTGACGGACTTCCATGATTTCCAGATCTACCAGCACATTGATAGCCTTGCGGGCTGTTTCAGGGGAGACATTGAAGTTGCTGGCTAAGGTAGAGCGAGCATAGATCTTGCTGCCGATGGGATATTTGCCGTCAACGATTCGCTCAGCAATAGCGACGGCAATCTGCTGGTAGCGTGGGAATGCGACTTCTTTTTTGCTCATGAGAACCTCCAATTTTACGACAGGAATATAGCTATGATTATAATATAAAACTGGAAGATTGAAAAGTGTCTTTTGTAAAATCGACCGTCTTATCCGCCTCTTCTTACCTTTCTTTTTACTTTTTTAAGTAGTATAATATGTCTAAAAGTCAGAGGTTTTCTGGAAGGGGTGAGGATATTTATGTCACAATTTATCTTGGTATTGCTGGGCTTTTTGGCGGTGCTAGTACTTGTCATAGCCTCTGCTATTCGGAGAAAGCTTCGCTTTAAGAAGCGTTTAGCTGCTACTTGGGGAGGTCATGAGCGGGTGGATTGCCGGCCAGACAGTGAGTCCAGTCTATATGAGTCCTTTTTGTTAGACGAAGAAGCTGGAACCTATGATAGTCTGGTCGACGACCAGACTTGGGGAGATTTGGACTTTTTTGATATTTTTCAGGATATTGATACAGCAGCCCAATCCAGTCTAGGTTCAGAGTACCTTTACAGCAAACTCCGCCTGTTGCATTTCGAGGCAGATCAGGAATTTGATGATTTGCAGGCATATTTAGCCCAACATCCAGAGGTGCGCATTCAGATGCAGCTGCTTTTTTCTGAGCTTGGCAAGAAAAATCACAATCAAGCTAAGAAACTGATCTATAAACCAGCTCAGGCTAATCACAGGGGAAGTTTTTACCTGTTTTTGGCTGCGATTCCGCTACTTTCCCCTTTACTCTATTTTATCAATCCTAGTCTGGGATATATAGTTCCCATCATCAGCATGGCTTTTAATATCGTTTATTCCATGGCCACGCGCTGGTCTCTAGAGATGAAGTTGGACAGCATGAGCTATCTGGTACGGATCTTCTATATTGGTGAAAAGATCGCCCGCCTGCCCTTGCCCCAGCAAGCTGCTCTGAAAGAAGCGGTGGCTTCTTTTAGTCGAACACGGCTTTTTGGAGAAGTCTTTCGACCCCAGTCGGGTGCCTCTGAGCTGGAGATTTTCTATCTCTATATCAACTCCGTCTTGCTCATACCTCAGTTAGCTCAGGCCTATATCTCCAATCGCCTGGTCAAGGCCAATCAACAGGCTAGGCAAGTGCTGGAGATTCTAGGTCGCTTAGAGGCAGCGATTGCTGTACTTAACTACAAGGAAAGCTTGCCAATTTATACGAAGCCTAGCTTTACAAGCTCAACTGGGATGAAGGGCAAGGGTCTCTATCACCCACTCTTAGAGCGACCTGTCAGCAATGATTTGGATTTTTCTAAGAATATGATGATTAGTGGAGATAATGCTTCTGGAAAATCGACTTACCTGAGAATAGCAGCTATCAATGCTATCTTGGCTCAGGGGTTAGGCTTTGCTTGTGCCGAGAGCTTGACCTTGCAGCATGGTCATGTCTTGAGCTCAATGGATGTGACCGATGACATTGGCTCTGGGGATAGTTATTTTATCGCTGAGAGCAGGGCTATTGAGCGCATGATAGATTCCTTGGAAGAAGAGGGCATGCACTACTTTTTCATCGATGAGCTTTTTAAGGGAACCAATACTGTTGAGCGGATTGGGGCAGGACTGGCAATCATTGATTGGCTAGCTCAGAAACCCTGTCTTTACATGATTTCGAGCCATGATGTGGAGTTGGTAGCAGCTTCTGGTCAGCTCAATGCTCAATATCACTTTGACAGTCAATATGTGGCTGGAGAAATTGTCTTTGACTATAAGATTAAGCAAGGTAGCGCTTTGACCAAGAATGCGGTTAATACACTAGAGAGCCTGAACTATCCAGAAGAGATTACGGATACAGCTAGGGAGATTATCACAGCCTACGAAGCCAGCGGCAACTGGAGCTTGCTGGGAAAGGGATAATCAAAATTGGATGATAGAGATAGGAATGGATAAAAAGATGACTGTAAAGATGATAGCGACAGACATGGATGGAACCTTGCTGGATGGACAGGGACAGCTGGATTTGCCGCGTCTGGCTACTATTTTAGATGAGCTGGAGAAGAGAGACATTCGCTTTGTGGTGGCTACTGGTAATGAAATTCCACGAATGCGCCTGCTATTGGGAGATTTGGTAGAACGAATGACCTTGGTAGTCGCCAACGGAGCTCGGATTTTTGAAAAGAACCAGCTAAGCATGAGCAGCTTCTGGGAAGCCGGATTGATTAGGGATGCACTGGCTTACTTTGCTGGGCGTGAAAGGGAGCTTCAGCTGGTTGTGACCTCTGAAAGAGGCGGCTTTGTTCAAGAGGGAACAGAGTTTCCCTTGATTGAAAAGGTTATGACTAAGGAAATGGCCCAGCTTTTCCACAAACGGATGAACTTTGTGCCAAGCCTTCAGGATTATCCCTTTGACAAGGTCTTAAAAATGAGTATGATGGTAGAAGAGGCTGCAGCAGCAGAGCATGCTCGTCTGATTAATCAACATTTTGCAGGCCGATTGAGCGCGGTTGCTAGTGGTTATGGAGCCATTGATATTCTCCAAGATGGGATGCACAAGGCTTGGGGCTTGCAGCAGCTGATGGCTAAGTGGCAGATTCAAAGCGCGGAAATCATGGCTTTTGGCGATAGTGAAAATGACATTGAAATGCTTGAATTAGCTGGTATTTCTTACGCTATGGAGAATGGCGATGAGCGGGTCAAAGGGGTGGCAGATTACCTAGCGCCGGCCAATACAGAAGCCGGTGTTCTACAAGTGATTGAGCAATACTTAGAAGAGGAAAAAGAATAATGGCAGTACAGTTATTAGAAGAGTGGCTCTTGAAAGAGCAGGCAAAAATGCAGGATAAATACCGAGAATTGAATCAAGTATCCGTTAAGGAACCAGATATTATCTTTATCGGAGATTCCATCGTAGAATACTATCCTTTGCAGGAACTATTGCAGACGAATAAGGTTCTGATTAACCGTGGAATTCGTGGCTACAAGACGGATTTGCTCCTAGACAACCTTGATGCCCACCTTTTTGGTTCTGCTTTAGATAAGGTTTTTATTTTAATAGGTACCAATGACATTGGCAAGGAGATGCCTCAGACAGAAACGCTGGCTAATTTGGAAGCCGTTATTCAGGAGGTTTCTCGTGACTGTCCTTTGACTCAGATCCAATTACTGTCTGTCCTGCCGGTCAATGAAGCTCCAGCCTACAAGAGCACGGTCTATGTCCGCAGCAATGAAAAGATTCAGGCCCTTAATCAGGCCTATCGCCAGCTGGCTAACGCCTACATGAATGTCCAATTTATCGATCTCTACGATACTTTTCTGGACGAGGAAGGCCAGCTGCGCCCAGACTACACAACTGACGGTCTCCATCTGACCATTGCTGGCTATGCAGCCCTGTCCAAGGCTTTGCAGGAGACGTTATAGAGATAAAAATAGGGAGCGAAAAAAGCCCAACCAGACAAATCTTCAAAGGAAGATTTTTTTTAAAAACTTTTGGTTGACAAATGTAAATCTTAGAGGTAAAATAGGATTATAAGATTTACAAATGTAGATTTAGAAAGGAGAGGTCATGCAAATTTCCAATGCGGAATGGCGCATCATGAAGATTATCTGGATGGAAGGCAAGCAGACCAGCACGGATTTGATCGCCGTCTTGTCCGAGCGCTTTGACTGGTCGAAGTCGACGGTCAAGACTCTCTTGACCCGCTTGGTGGAGAAAGGATGTTTGACTAGAGAAAAATCAGGCAAAGCCTTTGTTTACTCGGCTTTGTTGAAGCAGGACCAGAGTTTAGACTTGGTCGTTGAGGATGTGAAAGACAAGGTTTGCTCCAAAAGGATTGTCCAGGTGCTTGAAAACTTGATTCAGGCGAGTGACTTTACGCTTGCAGATCTTAATCAGCTGCAGCAGGTCCTGGAAGAAAAGAAAGCAGAGGCTGTCGAAACAGTCCCTTGCAATTGTATGTAATAGAAAGAAGGAAATTCTATGTTTGGATTGTTGATTAGTATTGTTTGTTTACTTGTGGTTGCTTTTATTGCTTGGTGGTTCTTTGCAGAGCATGAAAAGGTAAGCGGCCACGCTCGTCAGAAATCAGGTTATCAAGAAATTGAAGTCGAAGTCATGGGGGGCTATTCGCCTGAAACCATTGTCCTGAAAAAGAATGTTCCAGCCCGGATCATCTTTAATCGCAAGGATCCATCTTCATGTCTGGCTCAAGTGATCTTTCCAGATTTTGGAGTTCATGAAGATTT
The DNA here is from genome assembly GCF_000161955.2 of Streptococcus sp. 2_1_36FAA. Taxonomy (NCBI): domain Bacteria; kingdom Bacillati; phylum Bacillota; class Bacilli; order Lactobacillales; family Streptococcaceae; genus Streptococcus; species Streptococcus sp. 2_1_36FAA. The sequence goes on along the minus strand of NZ_KI391976.1, from coordinate 330,743 downwards.
GCCTTTAGGTGAAAAACATGTCATTGAAATTACGCCAGAAAAAGCGGGCGAATATGGGTATTCATGTGGAATGAACATGATGCATGGTCACATGATTGTGGAATAAAGGAGTAGGTATGGTAGAAAAACAAAAAGCAGTTGTGGAAAACGGAGTGCAAAAGATCCGTATTACAGCAGAAAAGGGCTATAGTCCCAAAGAATTTCAACTTCAAAAAGGGATCCCTGCTGAAATCACCTTCCATCGGGTCAATCCTTCTGGCTGTTACAAGGAAATTTTGTTTGAAGATCAGGGGATTTTAGAGCCTTTGGAAGTCGGTGTGGATAAGGTGATATCCTTTACCCCGACAGAAACAGGGGACTTCGAGTTTTCATGTGGAATGAAGATGCAAAAGGGTTCCTACACGGTTGTGGAAAAACGCCGTCGTGTCTTAAGTTTACGGGATCGCTTTTGGATTACTAGTATCTTTACCCTTCCTTTATTGATCTTGATGATCGGGATGATGGCAGGATTTGTATCCCATACAGTCAGTCGCTGGGGGACTTTTCTAGCGACAACGCCGATCATGTTGGTAGCAGGAGTTCCTTTTATCAAGAGTGCCTGGGCCTCATTTAAGAAGCACCATTCCAATATGGATACCTTGGTAGCTCTTGGAACCCTGGTAGCCTATGTCTATAGTGTATTTGCCCTTTTTACTGGTCAGCCAGTATACTTTGAGGCTGCGGGTTTTATCATCTTCTTTATCCTCTTAGGGCAAATCTTTGAAGAACGGATGCGTAACAATGCCTCCGAGGCTGTGGAAAAGTTGTTGGATTTGCAGGCAAAAACGGCTCAAGTTCTCCGTGATGGGAACTATGTTGAGGTGGCGGCGGAAGATATCCAAATTGATGACTTGATTCGGGTCCGTCCTGGGGAAAAGATTGCGGTTGATGGGACGATTGTAGAAGGAAGTACGACCATTGATGAGTCGATGGTGACAGGTGAAAGCTTGCCTGTGGGAAAATCAGTTGGTGATGCAGTTATCGGCTCCACTATCAACAGCAATGGGACCATTCTCTTTAAGGCTGAAAAAGTCGGTAGTGAGACCCTCTTATCTCAAATTGTGGACTTTGTCAAAATGGCCCAATCCAGTCGTGCTCCTATTCAAGATTTGACGGATAAGATTTCAGGTATCTTTGTTCCAGTGGTGACGATTTTGGCCATTGCGACTTTCTGGGTTTGGTCCGTGCTTCTGGGCGCGTCGCTTCAAGAGGCCATGCTCTATGCAGTCTCTGTCCTCATTATTGCCTGTCCTTGTGCCCTTGGTTTAGCAACCCCAACAGCCCTGATGGTCGGAACCGGCCGTAGTGCCAAGATGGGGGTTCTGATTAAAAATGGAACAGTTCTTCAAGAAGTGCAAAAGATTCAAACCGTTGTGTTTGATAAGACAGGGACTATTACCATTGGCCAACCACTTGTAACCGATGTTGTAGGAGATGAAGCGCGTGTCTTGACACTGGCTGCTAGTCTTGAAACTTTTTCAGAACATCCACTAGCCCAAGCGGTGTTATCCCAAGCAGAAGAAAAAGGTTTGGTGTTATTCCCTGTGGAAAACTTCCAAGCGATTGAAGGAAAAGGGGTCCAAGGTCAGATCGACCAGCAGTTGGTGACCTTGGGAAATGGCAAACTTCATGACGGGACAGCGATGGATCCGGAGCTTGAAAAACGGATGGTAGAGTTGCAAGAGCAGGCCAAAACAGTGATCAGTTTGTCTGTGGATGGGCAAGTGATTGGCTTGATTGCCATTCAAGATGCTCCGAAGGCCAGCTCAAAAGAAGCGATCAAAAAGCTCAAAGAACGGGGCTTGAAAACGGTCATGTTAACGGGGGATAATGAACGGGTGGCTCAAGCTATTGCTAAGCAAGTGGGAATTGACACCGTCATTGCTGATGTCCTTCCTCAAGAAAAAGCTAGCGCCATCCAAAAACTGCAAGAAGCTAGCAAGGTCGCCTTTGTTGGAGATGGGATCAATGATGCTCCAGCTCTCTCGATCGCGGATGTGGGGATCGCTATGGGATCTGGAACGGATATTGCGATCGAGTCCGGTGGCATCGTGCTCACGCAAAATGATTTACTTGGCGTTGTGCGCGCCTTTGACATGAGTCAAAAGACCTTCCGCAGGATCTTACTCAATCTCTTCTGGGCCTCTATCTACAATATCCTTGGGATTCCAATTGCTGCTGGAGTCTTTGTAGGACTGGGATTGATCCTCAATCCAGAACTAGCAGGTCTTGCTATGGCCCTTAGTTCTTTGTCTGTTTTGACTAGCTCGCTGCTTCTCAATGTTGAGAAAATTGATTAAATGAAATGAAAAGTGATACAGAATTTTGTATCGCTTTTTGTTTGATTTCCTACAGCTACAAGTCTTAGAGGTGCATGCAAATTATAATAAAATATCCTATTCTACTATAGTTTGTGAAATTTTCTCAAAAAAAGAGCATCTGTTATGTAATAGGGATTGAGCATCTCTGAGCATATTCTTATACAAGTGAGAAAAAATATGGTAAATTGATATAGTAAAGTTGCTTGAAGCGTTTTCATTCACAAGTGAAAATGTTTTCAATAACTGAAAATTTAATTTATTGAAGGAGAGTTATTCTTATGACTCAAGGGAAAATTACTGCATCTGCAGCAATGCTCAACGTATTGAAAACATGGGGCGTAGATACCATCTACGGTATCCCATCAGGAACACTCAGCTCACTCATGGATGCTTTGGCTGAAGACAAAGATATCCGCTTCTTGCAAGTTCGCCACGAAGAAACAGGTGCTCTTGCTGCGGTCATGCAAGCTAAATTCGGCGGCTCAATCGGGGTTGCAGTTGGTTCAGGTGGTCCAGGTGCGACTCACTTGATTAATGGTGTTTATGATGCAGCTATGGATAACACTCCATTCCTTGCTATCCTTGGATCACGTCCAGTTAACGAACTCAACATGGATGCCTTCCAAGAATTGAACCAAAACCCAATGTACAACGGTATCGCTGTTTACAACAAACGTGTCGCTTACGCTGAGCAATTGCCAAAAGTAATCGACGAAGCTTGCCGTGCTGCAGTTTCTAAAAAAGGTCCAGCTGTTGTTGAAATTCCAGTAAACTTTGGTTTCCAAGAAATCGACGAAAACTCATACTACGGTTCAGGTTCATACGAACGCTCATTCATCGCTCCTGCCTTGAACGAAGTTGAAATCGACAAAGCAGTTGAAATCTTGAACAATGCTGAACGTCCAGTTATCTATGCTGGTTACGGTGGTGTCAAAGCTGGTGAAGTGATTACTGAATTGTCACGTAAAATCAAAGCACCAATCATCACAACTGGTAAAAACTTTGAAGCTTTTGAATGGAACTACGAAGGTTTGACAGGTTCTGCTTACCGTGTTGGTTGGAAACCAGCCAACGAAGTGGTCTTTGAAGCAGACACAGTTCTTTTCCTTGGTTCAAACTTCCCATTTGCTGAAGTTTACGAAGCCTTCAAGAACACTGAAAAATTCATTCAAGTCGATATCGATCCATACAAACTTGGTAAACGTCATGCCCTTGACGCTTCAATCCTTGGTGATGCAGGTCAAGCAGCGAAAGCAATCCTTGACAAAGTAAACCCAGTAGAATCTACTCCATGGTGGCGTGCAAACGTTAAGAACAACCAAAACTGGCGTGATTACATGAACAAACTCGAAGGTAAAACTGAGGGTGAATTGCAATTGTACCAAGTTTACAATGCAATCAACAAACATGCTGATCAAGACGCTATCTACTCAATCGACGTAGGTGACACTACTCAAACATCTACTCGTCACCTTCACATGACACCTAAGAACATGTGGCGTACATCTCCACTCTTTGCGACAATGGGTATTGCCCTTCCTGGTGGTATCGCTGCTAAGAAAGACAATCCAGATCGCCAAGTATGGAACATCATGGGTGACGGTGCATTCAACATGTGCTACCCAGACGTGATCACAAACGTTCAATACGACCTTCCAGTTATCAACCTTGTCTTCTCAAATGGTAAATATGCCTTCATCAAGGACAAATACGAAGACACAAACAAACACTTGTTTGGTTGTGACTTCCCTAACGCGGACTACGCGAAAATCGCTGAAGCGCAAGGTGCTGTAGGATTTACAGTTGATCGTATCGAAGACATCGACGCAGTTGTTGCAGAAGCTGTTAAATTGAACAAAGAAGGTAAAACTGTTGTGATCGATGCTCGCATCTCTCAACATCGTCCACTTCCAGTAGAAGTACTTGAATTGGATCCAAAACTTCACTCAGAAGAAGCAATCAAAGCCTTCAAGGACAAATACGAAGCAGAAGAACTCGTACCATTCCGTCTCTTCTTGGAAGAAGAAGGATTGCAATCACGCGCAATTAAATAATTCCTCTCGTCGAAAATCAAATGTAAACTGTGTTATCTTCACCTTGCCGTACTTCAGTACTGCCTGCGGTTCGATGCCTTGTTTATTCTTTGATTTTCATAGAGCGGAACTTGAAAAGATCGAAGCAATCCGGTCTTTTTATGGAGGAGAGTAAATGAATTTAAATCAATTAGATATCATCGTGTCAAATGTTCCTCAAGTCTGTGCTGACTTGGAGCGTATTTTGGATAAAAAGGCAGACTATGTTGACGACAGTTTTGCTCAGTTCACGGTTGGCAGTCACTGTCTCATGTTGTCCCAAAATCATTTGGTTCCTTTGGAAAATTTTCAGTCAGGGATCATTCTCCACATCGAGGTTGAGGATGTAGACCAGAACTACAAACGGTTGAAAGAGTTTGGTGCCGAGATTTTACACGGTCCAGCTATAACTGATTGGGGAACAGAATCCCTGCTAGTTAAAGGCCCTGCTGGTCTAGTGATTGATTTTTATCGTATGAAATAGGACGCGTAGTCATTTGAAGTTAACCTTAGAGCAAGGAATAGAGAGATTGTGTCTCTACGAACAGAAATGTGATAGTACGGCATGTATAGTGGTAGATAAGGGAATTTGAAATTAGTTTGTACTCGATTAAAAATTATTAAAATGTAGAAGTTTTCTAATATTCTGATTTTTCTTGAGTTATTATTTTAATAGTTGTATAATGTATTTAAAATAAAGCAAAGATAAAGAGGTGGTAATATGAAAGTTATCACGATATGTCTTAAGGTATGATACTGAAGATGGTAGTGTATATTTTAATACCAAAAATAATCATTCATTTTTGATTACGAATGAATTGAAGAAGAATATACAAGAAAATAAAACAACGGAAAGTGAATATATTGCCTATTTGGAAGAGAATAAATATTTACTTGAAGAAAATGAGGTAAACAAATATTTAAAATAGATAGAAGATAGGAATAATGAGATTGTAATATTTGTTAAATTTATATAATAAAAATGGAGAGGAGTGCTAGCCTCTCTCTTTTTCTAGGAGGGCATTGTGAATAAAATATTTCACTATCTGGACAAGAAAACGAAGTTTTATACTATCATTGGTGCACTGGCAAATGGAGGTTTGGCTCTTGCTCAACCCTTAGTCGTATCACGAGCCTTGTCCTTAAATCAAGGAGAACTGACTTATTCTAAAATCATACAGTTTGCTGTTTTTGGCTTTACAGTATACTTTGTCCTGTATAGCTTAATGCTCTTTTGTAATCATACACATAATGTTTTTCGTCGTGAAATTCAAATGAATATGAGGGCAGATTTATTTGACAAGCTGATGACAAATAAAGATTTTAGCGAAGATGAAAAAATCACCATGCTCACACAAGATATGGAGTATTTGGGGGATAATTACTTAGAAAAATACGTCAATATCATTTGCTGGAGCTTTGTTGCATTACTAACAGCGATTTATATTATTTCGCAAAGTTTGTTGCTAGGTAGCATTTTTGTCTTTTTCACTATTCTACGTCCTATTCCTCAGTTCTTGATGAATAAAAGACTCAAACATACTGGTGATGATATGGCGCAAGGCAGAGTAGAAGTTCATAATCAAGTATCTGATAGTATCCGAGGATCACATACTCTACTCATGAACCAAGCAATTTCTGAAAATCAGAACAGATTTTGGAAGATTAATCTAAAATATCAACGAGCAATTCAAAAGTTTTGCTTTACCCATAATATTATTTTCTTTTGCAACGGATTCATGGTCTTTTTGAGCCAAGTTTTACCACTTGTTTTAGGTTTTTACTTTGCTATGGCTGGGCAGAAAGTGTCAGTGGCAAGTCTTGTTGCCATGTACATCGCAGCAGGTCAGTTAGTGAGCCCCATTCAGACTATTATGTATGATGCTGTAGATATACAAGGGGCAAAAACGACAGCAGATAAGATTTTTGGAATATTAGAAATTGGAGATGTAAAACAGATAGATAAAAAAGATGCGCAAGAATTGCATGCCCTGCACATTAAAAATTTAAGTAAATCCTATGGTGACAGACAGCTTTTTACTCATCTAAACTTGGATGTTCAAGCAGGTCAGAAAGTTTTAATCAAAGGACCGAGTGGTTGTGGTAAGTCAACCTTGTTCCGACTCATTACTGGAGAAGAAATAGCAGATGAGGGAGAAATTATCGGCGTGACAACTGTTAATGAGTCTACATCAAGTTTTGTATCCAGTATAGGAATTATTAACCAACACCCATTTCTCTTTAACGATACAGTGCGTTACAATTTGACCTTAGGACAAGAATTTTCTGAGGAAGAGCTGCTTGCTGTTTTGAAACAAGTCAAACTAGATTATGAATTGACAGGTGGGCTGGATTTTATTATCAAGAATAACGGGGAGAATATTTCTGGGGGACAAAGGGTGCGGATTGAATTGGCACGCTTTCTTCTTCGTAGAAAAAATCTGTTATTGGCTGATGAAGTAACAGCAACCCTAGATAAAGAAAACGCCCTCATGGTACATGAACTACTATTTTCTCTTCCTGTTATGATGTTAGAAATTGCCCATCATATTGATGATGAAAGTAGATATCAACAAGTTGTAGATTTAGGAAAATATTAATTCTGGCCCAAAAGTCAGTTTTATCATAAAATGAAGTAAATATTTCAGCAATAAAAGACCCAGTATCAAGATTTTTCAGCACATAAAAATATTCGTTTTTCTGCTTATAAATACTTTTCCCAACTTCACTCTTATTTCTTATCACAAGATTGTGATAGTTTACATCTTCATAACAAAAGCTTCAAAGTCTTGATTGTTTTGAAAAAAGATTATAAAATATGATTCAGCAAAAATGAAAGAGGGTTTGAAAATGTCTGAAAAACAAATGAAAATTTTAGGTTGGGTAGCGACCTTCATGTCTGTTATGATGTATGTGTCTTACTTCCCACAAATCATGAACAATCTAGCTGGTCAAAAAGGAAACTTCATCCAACCCTTGGTCGCAGCCATTAACTGCAGTCTCTGGGTCTACTATGGACTTTTCAAAAAGGAAAGAGATATTCCACTTGCAGCAGCCAATGCACCCGGGATTGTTTTTGGTCTAGTAACTGCTATCACAGCTTTGATTTAAAAGGAACGGAGGAGACTGATTTTCAGTCTTCTTTTTTTGTTTCAGAGGAGACTATTGCTTTTTTTGAGAGGATAATTTTTTTAAAAAGGATCTGATTAACTTAAATAGTAGAATAGTATCAGTATGTCATAGTATTTTATAAGAAAAGGTTTACAGAATGAGCTATAATATAAGTAAATAAACAAGCAAATAAGAAAGCGAGTAGAAATATGACTGAAAAACTGACTTTTCCTGATGGTTTTTTGTGGGGTGGAGCGACAGCTGCCAACCAGTGTGAGGGCGCTTATGATGCGGATGGCCGTGGGCTGGCCAATGTAGATGTGGTGCCGATTGGTGAGGACCGTCTGGCCATCATCACGGGTAAGAAAAAGATGTTTGACTTTGAGGAAGGCTATTTCTACCCAGCCAAGGAAGCTATTGACATGTACCATCGCTTTAAGGAGGACATTGCCCTCTTTGGCGAGATGGGCTTTAAGACCTATCGTCTTTCCATTGCTTGGAGCCGGATTTTCCCTAAGGGGGATGAGCTGGAGCCTAATGAAGCGGGCCTGAAATTTTACGAAGACCTCTTCAAGGAATGCCATAAGTACGGCATTGAGCCCTTGGTGACCATTACTCACTTTGACTGTCCCATGCACTTGATTGAGCAATATGGTGGTTGGCGGAGTCGTAAGATGCTGGAATTTTACGAGCGTCTCTGCCACACTCTCTTTACCCGTTACAAGGGCTTGGTCAAGTACTGGCTAACCTTCAATGAAATTAACATGATTCTCCATGCACCCTTTATGGGGGCGGGGCTCTGCTTTGAAGAAGGTGAAAATGAGGAGCAGGTCAAGTATCAAGCGGCCCATCATGAGCTGGTCGCGTCAGCTATTACCACCAAGCTGGCTCATGAGATTGACCCAGAAAACAAGGTCGGCTGTATGCTGGCAGCGGGTCAAAATTATCCTAACACCTGCCATCCACGCGATGTATGGGCTGGTATGGAGGAAGACAGGAAAAACTATTTCTTCATTGATGTGCAGGCGCGTGGCGAATATCCTAATTACGCCAAGAAAGCTTGGGAGCGTGAGGGCATCACTGTCGAAATGACAGAAGAAGACCTGCAGCTGCTCAAGGAGCATACGGTGGACTTCATTTCCTTCTCATACTACTCTAGCCGGGTGGCTTCGGGCGATCCTAAGGTCAACGAGCTGACTGAGGGCAATATCTTTGCTTCTCTCAAGAATCCTTATTTGGAAGCTTCTGAGTGGGGCTGGCAGATTGATCCACTGGGCTTGCGCATTACGCTAAATACCATCTGGGATCGTTATCAAAAGCCTATGTTTATCGTGGAAAATGGTCTGGGTGCAGTGGATACTCCAGATGAAAATGGCTATGTGGCTGATGATTACCGGATTGACTATCTGGCAGCCCATGTCAAGGCCATGCGAGAAGCCATCAATGAAGATGGGGTAGTTCTGTGGGGCTACACGACCTGGGGATGTATCGACCTGGTATCAGCCGGAACTGGCGAGATGAAGAAGCGCTATGGCTTTATCTACGTGGACCGGGACAATGAAGGAAGGGGAACACTCAAACGTTCCAAGAAGAAATCCTTTGACTGGTACAAGGAAGTCATCGCGACTAACGGAGCATCTGTGAAATAGGGAAAAGGCTGAGATATGAGTGTCTCAGCCTTGTTTATGTTTTGTCCCTATTCCGATCTTAGACTGAATCGGATGAGAACTGGGAGAATCCAAGCATTATGACCCTAAAAATAAATAGTGTAAATAAATTTTCTTTTATAAATCCTCAATAGCGAATCTTATACTTCTAAAGATAACTCTACAAAATACTCTAATCATTCTTTGCTTCCTTTCTACATGCGATCCAGAAATATTGCTTTCTTTCATTGTAAGGAACAGGTTTCAAATATTCTTCAAGAAATTCTAAAATATTTCTAAAGATTTGTCCGAAGACGGCATTTCATTGACTTACGGCTTTTTCCTTGCTACACTAATAGTAAAAATGGAGCGAAGGAGAAGGACTGTGGCTAGAATTCTGGTGATTGAAGACAATAATGATATTCATGCGATTCTGACAAGTCTGTTTGAGAAAGAACATGAAGTTTACTCAGCCTATTCGGGAACAGAAGGGTTGTCTGTTTTTGAGCGGGAAAAACCTGATCTGGTCTTGCTGGATATCATGTTGCCTGGTAAGAATGGTGACCAAGTATTGAAGGAAATTCGCAGGACTAACAGCCAAGTACCTATTCTGATGCTGACGGCTTTGGGAGAGAAGTCGCTGGTCAGCGAGTATCTTTTAAATGGAGCTAATGACTATATTGTCAAACCCTTTAATCTGGATGAGGTTTTTGCCCGTGTGACAGTCCAATTGCGTAGTCAGCATGCTTCGTCAGCCGAGGAAGAAAGCCTTTGTTTTAAGAATATTCAATTGTTGCCAGCAACTTTCCAGGCTGTTTGTGGAGAGCGAGAAGTTCGTTTGAGTAAGAAAGAATTTCAAATTTTTCAACTCTTGCTCCGCTATCCTAAAAAAATATTTACTAAAGAAGCTTTGTTTGAATCTGTATGGGAAGAAGCCTATCTTCCTGGGGACAATACCCTCAATACTCATCTTAGCAACCTACGTAAAAAGCTGGCTCAGCTGGATCCATCCGAAGAGTATGTTGAAACAGTTTGGGGCTTAGGTGTAAGGCTCAAGGAGGACTGAAATGGGAGTTCTTGCATTTTTATTGGTCATTATCTGTCTGCTTCTAGTCCTCGTTTTGGTTCGTTATCATATGGCAGTTAAGGATGTAGCCCAGCAAATCCGGCAAAAGCGTCAACAGGCTAGTTCTAGTAGGCTAGCTCCATCGGTCCATCTAGCAAGTATTTTAGAGCTAACTGAAGAGGTTGAGGAGATCTTTCAGGAGCTGGATAAGACGACCTTTGTGGTACAGCAAGAAAAGAAGACTCTGGACATGGCTATCAGTAATATTGCTCACGATATCCGCACTCCTCTGACCATTGCTAGTGGCTACACCCAGCAACTATTAAAAGAAAACAGCCAAGAAAGTCAGCAACTGGCCAAGATTGCGGATAGTCTAGGAATGGTGTCCAAACGGCTAGAGGCCTTAATGGAGTATCGCAGACTGATGGAGGGAGCTATTCGCCCAACCTTTGTTAAGACGGATCTTTCTCAGCTGGTGACTCAGCAACTTTTTGCTTATTACGATGCCTTTCAAAAAGCTCAGATTGACTTGGATCTTGATTTGACTGAAGGTTTGACCTTGACAACGGATCCTGATATTTTGGAGCGCATTGTCCAAAATATGATAAGCAATGTCCTTAAACATGGTCAAAAGGCTGCCAGTATTTCTCTGAAAAAAGACGGCGAACACTGTATCTTTACCGTCAAAAATATCGTTCAACAACCAATCTTGCACCTGGATAAATTAACCAACCGTTTCTATTCAGAAAATCTCTCCAGCAGTGAGGAGTCCTCTGGTCTGGGGCTTTATATCACTCAGCAGTTAGTCGAAATCCTAGGCGGGGACTTGACCGTGAAAGCCGAGGACGATTGGTTTGAACTGGTTGTGACCTTGTAAAAAGACTTGAAAAAGCAAAATAGGGAAGGCTCAGCTCTATCAGCTAGCCTTAAAATCCGCTCATAAACCTCAGCTAATTTTCGAATTGGCTGAGGTTTATTTTTAGATTAAATCGAAGAAAGGTATGATAAAAATGTCTTTTTGTTTTGTGATTTGAAAAGCAAGTCAACTTAGAGAGGCCATTTTACCGGTCAAAGTGAAAAATCAGCCACATGGTCTAAACCCTTGATATAACTGACTTGCAACTGACAGTTGACAATGATTCCAAGTTCAATCACTCAAAAAGCAACTAGATTTTTTCTTTATTCCAAGTCCAGTCGCTAGAAAGGCAACTGGCTTTTTTGTTAATCTGAAAGCAGAAGCCAAGTTTTTGATTTCGGAATGAACGAATCGCTGTCATTGAGGATTTTGATTAAAAACTTGAGTTTAATTTAAAGGAGGAAAAAGCATGAAGAAAATTCCTTTATTCATTATGCTAATCTTATTTTTGTTTTTAACAGCTTTATCAGCTACTGCTGATGAGACTCGACTTCCCTTTGGGACATCCTATAGCCAAATCGGACAGAAAATCCAAGACTATGTTAAGGAACATGAAAAGACATCGGCTGGCATGGCGACAGCAGTCTTCGACAAGGACGGTACCATTTACCAAGATTATTTTGGCTATATGAACAAAGAAAAAGAATAAACCTAGCATTGTATGATGAGGTGACAGGCAGAATTTGCAGTCTCTTCGCCTTGTGCTATAATAAGTGTCAATGAAAGAAAGTATAAAAAATAAGAAAGGGTAGGTAAAACAATCCATGAAACTATCAGATAGAATTCAGTACCTGCGGAAAGCGCGGGGCATTTCTCAGGAGGGGCTAGCCGATCAACTCGGTGTGTCCAGACAGGCCGTTTCCAAGTGGGAGAGCGAGCAGAGTATGCCTGATTTGGATAAGATTATTTCCATGAGTGACTATTTTGAGGTGACTACAGACTATCTGCTCAAGGGAATTGAGCCAGTAGTCCAGAAAGAGGAAGAGCAGTCAATTGAGCACAGGAGAATAGCCAGCAATATCTGCTATCAACTCTCTCTTGCCTTGGCCGGTCTGGGTATCATCCTCTCCATTATCTTAGCTGATTTTCTCAAGATTAGTGTCTTGCTAACGCCGGTGCTGATCGTCCAGGGAGTAGGGCTACTGGTGTGGGGAACAGGCCACAATCTATCCGAGGTAAGACCTTCTTTTCAGGTTAAGCTAGCCTTGATTTTATTCTTGCTTTTTGTTCCTCTCGGATTTCTATCTAATGTTCTTTTTCCTATGGGCAAGATCTTTCCATATCCGACTAGTCTAGCAGCTAGCCTTGCCTTTGTCACTTTCTACCTTATCCTAGGAGTCTGCATCAGTCTGTTCTTGAAAAAGCAAAGATTGGAAGCAGTGAAAGAAAGCCGATAAAGAGGGCTAGACCTGAAGGAGTGAAATCTGCTCAAAAAAACTCAGCTAATTTAGTGATTAGCTGAGTTTTTATTTTACAAATCTCTCTTCTTCAGTGTAGCCAGTCCTGCTATTGTAAAGACCGTGATTAGACTGAGAGCAAAGATAGCTGTTTTGGTGATGACACCTGGTATTGAAGCGTCTTCGTAGAAGAACTCCATCTTGATAGCCTTGAACCATTCATTATTGGCATCGAACATTTGACTAGGGAGACCGAGTAAGATGTAGGTCATGATATAGGTGATAAAGACGACACTATAGTTTCGAGTCAAGTAGAGGACAAAGCTGGTAATGCAGTACCAAGCATAGGTACAGATGACCTGCATGACAAAGAGTATTGCGAATTGTCCCCAGAAATTAGCTGGCAGGGTTCCCATATTACCGCCGGTTCGGACAAATTCAATGACAATACCAAAAGTGTAGAGCAGTATGAACTGTAGAGGAAGTAAGCTAGCGATAACCAGTGCTTTAGAGAAGTAATACTGGGTTCGAGTCTTGCCTGTAGTCAGGTTATTGTGATAAAGTTTGTCATTGAGATCAACACCTAGAAGCAAGCTAGTCATGACATTGCAGGCAATAAAGAGCATGCCGATGTTGTAGGTGACGGCATATATGGCAAAAAAGATACCGTTGTCGGAACTGACGGCTTGGGAAGTGAAAATGGCAAGGAGAATTCCAAAGATGCAGAAAGCCTGGACTCCCCAGAATCCTACGGAGCGGAAGATACGGTAGTAGTCCGCCTTGATACTATTAAACATGAGTGTTTCCTCCTTGTTGGTTGATTAAGTCTGTAAAGTATTTTTCTAAGTCTTTGTGGGCGTAGTAGATTTCCCCGATTGGGATGTCGGCTAGGACTAATTCCTTGGCAATCTTGCGAATTTCTTGTACTTGGCCAGAAATATGCAGCTCATCTTCCTTCTTGGTCGTCTTGATTTGGTAGCCGAGCTTGTCTTGCACTAAATGAGCAGCTTGCTTGATATTATCCGTTTTGAGGATGATATAGTCGCCGCTTTCTCGGTCAAATTCTTCTTTAGATAGCTCTTTGATGAAACGTCCTTGATTGATAAAGCCAAAACGAGTTGCGACTAGATAGAGCTCGGACAGGATATGGCTGGAAATGATGATAGTGATGCCTAGTTCTTGATTGAGGCGCTTGACCATTTCTCTAAATTCCTGAATCCCAACTGGATCTAAACCATTGATGGGCTCGTCCAGGATGAGCAAGTCGGGACGCCCCAAAATGGCAATGGCAATGCCCAACCGCTGTCTCATCCCCAGAGAGAAATTGCGGAATTTTTTCTTTCCAGTATCGGTCAGGCCGACATATTGTAGGGTTTCTTTGATGACTTTGTCAGCATTTGGAATACCCCGGTCGGTACAGTAGTAGCGCAGATTTTCATAGGCCGACATGTGGGCATGAGCTACAGGGGTCTCGATGACAGATCCAGTATGGCTGAGGGCTTTGGTCCATTCTTGTTGGCTCTGAGAGCCCAGGACAGACACTGTTCCTCCGCTAGGATAGATGACTTGAGTGATGATTTTGATTAGCGTGGTCTTACCAGCACCGTTTTTACCAATGAGACCGTAGATCTCTCCTTTCTTGATGGAAAGACTGACATCTTTCAGAGCATATTGATCACCGTATTTTTTAGTGAGCCCTTTCACTTCTAAAACATTTTGCATGCTGTTTCTCCTTTAATTCCTTTGTTTATAGTTTTAGTATACAAACTAATTATCAAATATTTCTCAAGTCTTTTTAAAGTATTTCTAAAGAAATACGAAATGAAAAAATTAAAAGGAACCAGTTAAGAACCAGCTCCTTTTTTTACTATAAATCTTTTTTGTGGAAAGTATAGAGACTTGCTACGGTGAAGACGGTTCCAAAGACCAAGGCGATGAGAATAATTCTCAAGGTTACGCCACTGCTTTGAAGCGTATCAAAGTCAAAGCTCATGGTGAAATGCTGCAGCCATAAAGATTTGGGGTATAATTGCGCAAGAGCTCCAGTTAAAGATGCGCAGAAAAGGTAACCTCCCAGAGCAGCAATCATAGATTTACTCAGATAAAGAATAAAGGAAATAATGGCTGTCCAAGCCATGACAGTCAGGCACTGCACAAAGAATAGAAGAATAAACTGAAGCAGGAAGATAGTGGATAAATCGCCAATACCGTTTAGAATGGTCGTTAGGATAAAGCTGATGCTATAAAAGAGAGCCAACTGCAGGAAGGTTAGGCAGACCATGACTAGGGCTTTAGAGACGAAGAAACTGGTACGAGAAACGCCACTGGTTAATGTATTCTTGTAAAGCTGCTTGTTCAGATCTGTCCCGATGACGATCATAGAGAGGATAATGATGATAAAAGTATTATTACCGATTGCGCTGGAGCCAGCTTGTATCAGCTGGACGGCATTTAATTTGCTAAAGACTACGCTCAAGGTCGTCAGTAGAAAGATGAATTCGGTAATCCAAACAGCCTTGGAACGAAAGAAACGGTAAAAATCTGCTTGAAAAGTATGTAACATGTTTTTTTCTCCTTACTGGACTAAATCTGTAAAGTATTTTTCTAAATCTTTGTGAGCTGCATAGATAGCATTGACATGAATGTTGGATAGGACCAACTCCCTGTTGATGTCATTTAGTTCCTGTTCTTGGGCGACAATGTGTAGTTCGTCAGGCTTATCAGCTTCCTTGAGCTGATAGTGGAGCTTGTCTTGGATGAGATTGGCAGCCTGTTCTCTATCGCTGGTCTTGAGGACGATATAATCTTCGCTGGCTCGGTCAAAGTCGTCTTTGGTGAATTCTGCGACGAGTCGTCCTTGGTCAATCACGCCAAACTTGGTGGCTACCAGATAGAGCTCGGATAAGATGTGGCTGGAAATGATAAAAGTGATTCCCAATTCTTGGTTGAGTCGCTGAATCATCAGTCGAAATGCCTTGATGCCAAGCGGATCTAGGCCGTTGATGGGCTCATCTAAAATCATGAGTTCAGGCTTGTTTATAAGGGCAATAGCGATTCCCAAGCGCTGCTTCATTCCTAGCGAAAAGTTGCGGAATTTCTTTTTCCCTGTATTGCTTAATCCGACATAGGCCAAGGTTTCCTTGATGAGCTGGTCAGGCTGGGCAATCTGGTGGACCTTACAGTAGTAGTTGAGGTTTTGATAAGCAGTCATCTGATTGTAAGCGACTGGTGTTTCGATGACAGTTCCTATCTTACGCAGGGCTTCGTTCCATTCCTTAGAGTTCTGCGAACCAAAGACAGACACGGTTCCGCTGTTGGCATGAATGAGCCGGCTAATGGTCTTGAGAAGAGTGGTTTTGCCAGCTCCGTTCTTGCCTATCAGTCCATAGATGTCACCTCTCTGGATCGAAAGACTGACATGATCAAGCGCATATTGTTGGCCATATTGTTTGGTAACTTGCTTTACTTCTAAAACAGTTTGCATAGCATATTCTCGCTTTCTTAGGTTTAACTATAGTATACAAACCAAATTTCAAATATTTCTCAAGTCTTTTTAAAGTATTTCTAAAGAAATATGAAATACAAAGAAAAACAAAAAGAGCTAGTCAGGGACTAACTCTGTAAATTTATAAGTCTCGATGTTGGAAGGCCTGATAGCCACCCCAAAGGGATCCGGCAAGGATCAAGAATGTGAAGAAATCAGAATTTAGTTGAGGGAAAAGAGCGTGGAGGCTAGCCTGAAGCATTATCAGGACGAAAAAAATTAGATAGCTGGCTAGAGTAGAGTAGGTTAGGTAGAGTAGGCAGGCAAAGGCAGAACTACAGGCCATGATAAAGACAAAGGAACGAAAGAAGGATAGTGAAAAATTCTCAAAGAAATCCTTTGGCATGATCCCAGGCCCATGAAAGATACTTCCCAAGATAAAAGCTGTGACAAATACGGTAGCCAATTGAATAAGACTAGTAGTTGTAAGGGTAGCAGTTTTAAATAGATAAAATTCTTTTCGCGAAAGGCCACTAGCCAATGTATTCTTGTAGAGTTTTTTGGTCAGGTCTCGCCCCAATAAAGAAGTAGTGAGGACAAGAACTGCAATCATGACAAAAGGGAGGAAATCGTGAGCGACTTGATTGAGAGCTTGAAATCCTGTCCATCCTTGACGGACTATTTCATCTTGTCCAGAAGGTGTAGAGACATATAAGCTAAAGCTAGCTTCTCCAAAAGAGCTAACGAAGATGAGGAGGAAGAGCAGACCCTCTATTATCCAAAAAAGTTTGGAACGAGTGAGCTGGAAGAGTTCCGCCTGAATGGTGTGTAACATGGAATTTCCTCCTATTGTTTAAAATACTACTAGCATCTTATAAATTTTTTGTTTTAAAAATCTTCAGTCCCCCAATGAGAAAGAGGAGGGTAACAACTGATGTCGTAAGGATGGCCTTGATGACAGTTCCTCCATCAGCTGCCATAGCAGTGTTGAAACGTAGAGTGAGATAGGGGAGCCATTCATTATCAGGATAAAAGATAAGAGGGATAGATAGTAGAGCTCCACCAATAAAATAGGTTAAAAAGCTAGATACGATAGAGTGACTGGCATAGAGGACCAAAGAGATGATGCTAATCCAAGAGATAGTGCTGAGAAATTGAACGAAAAGAGCAGCGCCCAGATGAGGCAAAAAAGAGCTAGGGGCAGTTCCGATTCCGTTGGACAGGCTGGCAGTCACAAAGGAGATAGCCAGAATAAAGAGAAGGTGTAGAAGTGCGATACTAACGCAAACAAAGAACTTAGAAAAATAATAGCTGAGTTTAGAGATGCCATAGCTGAGACAGTTTTTGTAGAGCTTTCGTGATAGATCCACTCCAAGGACCATACTGATGATAATGATGGTGAAAAGGAGTAGACTGTCTGTATTGCCTGCAAAATAGTCCAAAGCTTGAAGGCCGGTTAGTTTTCCTAGAGATTGACTAGCAGCCGCATTTCTGGAGATATTTGCTCCAAAATGAATATTTGCTTGAAGGAAGGTTGCTGAGGAAATCACACAGAATAATAAAAACTCAGTAATCCAAAAGCCTTTTGAGCGCATGAGCCGGTAAAAATCGGCACGAATGAAGTCGATCATAATGAGCCTCCCTTTGTTACTCAACTAAATCCGTAAAGAAGTTTTCCAGATTTTGGCGAGCATAGTAGATTTCTTGCACAGGTAGACCTGCAGCTACAAGTTCCTCTACAATCTTGCTGATTTGGTGCGAATGAGTGAAAATATGAATTTCGTCAGAAGCATTGACCACCTTAATCCGATAATTAAGCTGGTCATGAATAAGCCGGCTGGCTTCTTCTAATTTGGAAGTCTTAAGAACAATATAGTCTTCGCTTTGCTCTTCAAACTCAGACTTAGAAATTTCTCGAATCAGTCGGCCTTGTTCGATGATGCCAAACTTTGTTCCCACTAAATAGAGTTCAGATAAGATGTGGCTGGAGATGATAAAGGTCATCCTCAATTCTTCGTTGAGCCGTTGGACCATTTGACGGAATTCTTTAATACCGACTGGGTCTAAACCATTGATCGGTTCGTCTAGAATCATCAAATCTGGCTTAGATAGCAAGGCGATAGCAATACCCAAACGTTGCTTCATACCGAGTGAAAAATCTCTGAATTTCTTCTTGCCAGTATCTGTTAAGTTTACGTATTCCAAGGTTTCTTGGATAACCTTGTCAGCATGGGGGATATGGCGGAGTTTGCAGTAGTAGTTAAGATTTTCGTAGGCTGTCAAATGGTTGTGAGCTACTGGAGTTTCGATGACAGACCCGACCCGCTTGAGACCTTGCGTCCATTCTTTTTGATTTTGAGAACCAAAAAGAGAAACACTGCCACTATCTGCCTCTAGTAACTGAGCGATAATCTTGATGAGGGTCGTTTTTCCGGCTCCATTTTTCCCGATAAGACCGTAAATGTCACCTTTTTTGATGGTCAGACTCACGTCGGTCAGGGCATATTGTTGGCCGAATTTCTTGCTAACTTGCTGTAAAACCAAAATATTTTCCATGATGAGTTCTCCTTGTATAGATAGGGAGAGGAAGCTCTCTTTTCACTATCCAGTATAGTACCAATCTTTCAAATAATTCTCAAGCATTTCTAAAATATTTCTAAAGTTTTTTAGCAAAAAAATTCCTGCAAATAGCAGAAATTTTTCAGGTATATCTAGCTTATGTAAGTCCTTTATCAATCATCGAAAGCTTTGAGATACAAGGTTTTAATGCTTACTTTTACATTAGTGGCTTGCGGTCCAATTCCAGCTCATACAGTCCTCTAACTGCATTGCAGGCATAGATTTTATCGGCTTTAGCTAGGTCAGCTAGCGTTAAAACTTTCTCAGTGGCCTTACCCTCATCCAGCAGTTGCTGGCGGTAGATGCCCTTGAGAAGACCCAGTTCTGCCGGAGGCGTGTAGAGTTTGCCGTCTAGCTCCAGTAGTAGATTGCCAATAGAGGTTTCCAGCAACTGGCATTGGGAATTATAGTAAATCTGTTCTTGCTGTTCCAAGGTCAGATGTGGCCGATGACTGGTTTTGAAATAGGTGAAAGGCTGGGCTAGATTGGCTGTCTGCTCGACCAGTTTTGCCTTTCTGAAAGTCTCTGTTAGTGGCAGTAGAGGGGCCGTTTCTAGCCCAATGCTACCGTCTTTTTTTAGAGCTATACGCAGCCTATAATCCTGCCCTTTATCCAGCTGAGCACAGGTTTCTTCTAACTCTTGCTCTAGTTTGTCTTGGTCAAAAGGATAGGCGAAGTAGCTAGCTGCTTCTGCCAGTCTTTGCAGGTGCTGGTCTTGCAGGGTCAGCTTTCCATCTGTCACTTTTCCAGTAGAAATCAGGTCGAATCGCGGATTCTTTCGATAGAGAACGGCGGATTTTTGCTGAGTTTCGATGTATTCAGATTTCCACGTGCTATCCCAAGTGATGCCGCCGCCAACGCCGTAGATGGCGTTTCTTCCCTCTAGCTGAATGGTGCGGATGGCAACGTTAAAAATCCGTCTCTGGTCTGGTAGGCAGATGCCGACTGTACCGCAGTAAACCCCGCGAGCAGCTTTTTCTGTCGCCCTGATGATAGCCATGGTCGAAATCTTAGGAGCGCCAGTGATGGATCCGCAAGGAAAGAGCGCCTTGAAAAGCTCAGCCAGTCCAATTCCCTCATGCAGCTGACTTTTGATGGTAGAGGTCATCTGCCAGACCGTAGAGTATTGCTCGACGTTGCAGAGTCGCTCAACCCGCTCGCTACCCGTCCGAGAAATGCGGTTCATGTCATTGCGCAGCAAATCGACAATCATCATATTTTCTGCTCGGTTTTTGGCATCCTGGGCCAGCCATGCAGCCTGCTCTCTATCCTGCTCTAAGGTCAGTCCCCGATTGGTGGTCCCTTTCATAGGGCGAGTGGTTAGTTGACCTCGGTACTCCTCGAAAAAGAGCTCGGGACTGATGGACAAGATGGCGGTCTCATCATGCTCTACATAGGCATTGTAAGCTGCATTTTGCTCGACGACCAGCCTATTGTAAATAGCCAAGCTGTCCTCAGGATTGAGCTCCGCGCACAGCTGCACCGTATAGTTGACCTGATAGGTATCTCCCTGACGGATATGATGATGGATAGTCTCAATTGCCTTTTGGTATTCTTGTTCAGAAGTCAGCCCCTGCCAAGCCCCTGGCATCTCCACTTCCTCATAGGTCAAGGGAATGGCAGCCTGCTCGGCCTTATCGTGGATAGTAAAGTAGAGGAGGTATTCTTTCTGGAGCGGTGCTGAATGAACTCGGAACTTTTCCTCAAAGGCTGGAGCTGCTTCATAGCTGACATAACCGACAGCGTAGTATCCTTTCTCCTGCCAGCTCTCAATCTCTGTCAAAAGTTCCTCCACTTGGTCCAGGCGACGAGTCTTTAGCTCCCTGATAGGATTTGTGAAAATCAGGCGTTGGCCCAATTGCTTAAAATCAATAATCGTTTTCTTGTGCATAAAGTTATTTTATCACAAGATAATTTGAATGAAAACGGTTTTATCTGCTAGAGCATCAATTCTTTCAAGAAAGTTGACAGATTAGAAAGTGGTTATGTATACTATTTTAAAAAAAGAAAGAATGAGATTGTTATGAAATCGAATAAATTGTTATTGGTAAATGGAATTATCAGTATCTTAGGAGGTCTCTTAATCCTTTACGCTTCTTCTGAGAGATGGGACTGGAAAATAGTTGATTTGGTTCCTAAACTGGTCGAAAACTCTGGTTGGGGTGGCTTGGTAGTATTAATAAGCCTGCTGTTTTTGGCGCTTTCTATTGTCGGAATAGCTCATTATAGCGAAGACTCAAGAGTCAATAAGACTAGCCATAAGCTACTCTTTTTTGCCTCTATTGTTGGATTTATCCCTTTTTTGGGTAATTTTGCTGGCCTTTTATCTATAGGGGGAGGAGCTCTATACCTTTTAGATTTGCCGAGATTTAAGAGTGATGAAAAGGCTGAGTAAGCTGTGTCGCGTCCACTTTTTCTCATTCAAAGAACTCAGAAAATGATGGCGAAATAAGAAAAACCAGCGAGAAAATCGCTGGCTTTTCTTATTTTTGAGTTATAGTTTTTGATTATACCAAACAATAATTTCAATCAATGTCAGTTGTAAAATAGGGTTTTCTAATGATCAAAACAATCAGGATATAGTTTTTGGCTATATCAAAACTAGGGAAATTCCAATTATACAGAGGGTGGATTTTCTGATAAGATAAAATCAAGAAAAATTTTGGAGGACGCATATGTCAACAACTATCATTGGTTTCCCACGTTTGGGTGAATTCCGCGAATTGAAATTTACAACTGAAAAATACTTTAGAAAAGAAATCTCAGCTGACGAACTCTTGGCTGCAGCTAAAGAGCTCCGTGCTAAGCATTGGAATATTGTTAAGGAAAAAGGAATTTCTGAGATTCCATCAAATGATTTTTCTCATTATGATAATGTGCTGGATGCAGCTTTTCTCTTTAACGTGGTGCCGTCATCTGTGCAAGGCTTGGAATTGACTGACTTGGAGCGTTATTTTGCCTTGGCTCGTGGCTATCAGGGCGAAAAAGGGGATGTCCGTGCTCTTCCGATGAAGAAATGGTTCAATACCAACTACCACTATATCGTTCCTAAATTTGAAAAAGAAACTCAAGTAAAACTTGCAGGCCACAAGATTTTTGATGAATTTGCAGAAGCTAAAGAGTTGGGCTTAGTAACCCGTCCAGTAGTGGTCGGGCCATTCACCTTCCTGCAAGTATCTGACTTTGAAGATGGTGTGGCACCGGCTGACTTTGTAGATGCCTTGGTGGCAGCTTATCAAGAAGTTTTTGCAAAACTGGCAGAGCTGGGCGCAAAGCGTATCCAGTTGGATGAGCCAAGCTTGGTCAAAGATTTGTCTGCAGAAGAAAAAGCTCTCTTCTTGGACCTTTATAAGAAGCTTTTGGCAGACAAGAAAGGTCTTGAAGTCTTAATTCAAACCTACTTTGGTGACGTTCGTGATATCTATTCTGATCTTGTAGAGTTGCCAGTAGATGCGATTGGTTTGGACTTCGTTGAAGGTAAGAAAACTCTTGAACTTGTTAAAGGTGGCTTCCCAGCTGACAAGACTCTTTATGCAGGTATTGTCAATGGTAAGAACATCTGGCGCAACAACTACGAAAAGAGCTTGGCTGTTCTTGAGCAAATCCCAGCTGAAAACATTGTCTTGACTAGCTCATGCTCACTTCTTCATGTGCCATTTACAACAGCTAACGAAGAATTTGAGCCAGCTATCTTGAATCACTTTGCCTTTGCAGTTGAAAAATTGGAAGAACTTCGTGACTTGGATGCTATCCGCAATGGTCAAGGTGCGGAAGCTCTTGAGGCCAACAAAGAACTCTTTGCGACTGAACGTGTGGGTGAAAATGCAGAACTTCGTGCACGTATCGCTGGATTGACAGACGCTGACTACACTCGTTTGCCAGCCTTTGCTGAACGTGAAGCCATCCAAGAAGAAGCCTTTAAACTTCCAGCTCTTCCAACAACAACAATCGGTTCATTCCCTCAAACAAAAGAAGTTCGTGCCAAACGCTTGGCCTTCCGTAAGGGTGAATTATCACAAGAAGAATACGATGCCTTCCTTGCTGAAACCATCGACGAATGGATCAAATGGCAAGAAGAAGTTGGATTTGACGTGCTTGTACACGGTGAGTTCGAGCGTAACGACATGGTTGAGTACTTCGGTCAAAACTTGTCAGGTTACCTCTTCTCTAAGAATGGTTGGGTACAATCATACGGTATGCGTGGGGTGAAACCACCAATCATCTGGGGTGATGTGACTCGTCTCAACCCAATCACTGTTAAATGGTCTAGCTACGCACAAAGCCGTACAGACAAACCTGTCAAAGGTATGTTGACTGGACCTGTTACCATCCTCAACTGGTCATTCCCACGTGAAGACATCTCTATCAAGGATTCTACTCTTCAAATCGCTCTTGCTATCAAGGATGAAGTTCTTGATCTCGAAGCTGCAGGAGTGAAGATTATCCAAATCGACGAGGCTGCTCTTCGTGAGAAATTGCCACTCCGTCGTAGCGACTGGTATGAAGATTACCTTGACTGGGCAATTCCAGCCTTCCGCTTGGTACACTCAACAGTAGCGCCAGACACTCAAATCCACACTCACATGTGTTACTCAGAATTTACAGATATCATCCCAGCTATCGACAACATGGATGCGGACGTTATTTCCTTTGAAGCAAGCCGTTCAAACCTTGAAATCTTGGATGAACTCAAAGCGAAAAACTTCCAAACAGAAGTAGGACCTGGTGTTTACGATATTCACTCACCACGTGTGCCGAACGAAGGCGAAATCGACCACACCATCGAAGCTATTCTTGCCAAAGTACCAAGCAAGAAAGTTTGGATCAACCCTGACTGTGGTTTGAAAACACGTGGTATTCCAGAAACCAAAGCTAGCTTGGTTCGTTTAGTAGAAGCAGCCAAAGCAGCTAGACAACACTTGAAATAATCCTCCTCTGACATAATCGTTTGTTTTTATAGAGGGCAAACAGAAAATTTAAACCGGAGCTGACAATCCTGCAGAAATTGTTCCTGTAGGATTGTTCTCAGCTTAGCGGTATATCACTGAAAGGAACTTTTTATTTTATGGTTCGTCACCACACACCTAGTCTCTCATTTGAAGTATTTCCTCCCAATCCAGCAGTAGGCAATGAAAAAATAATCCAAGCTCTTCGGGAAATGCAGGATATTGCACCTCACTATATTAGTGTGACTGCTAGCAATAATAAATTTAATATAGAAGAGACAACGGTTCGTTTGGCTGACTTCATCTATAATGATTTGAAGATTCCTACCATCGCTCACCTTCCAGCGGTCTATCTAACCAAGGAAATGGTCTTAGATACACTCCAGGCTTTGGACAAGGTTGGGGTGCATAAGATTTTAGCTCTAAGAGGGGATATTTTCCCTGATGTAGCACCCAAGGATGATTTTAAGTACGCGACTGACTTAATTGAATACATCAAAGAAGAAGCACCGCACTTTGATATTGTTGGTGCCTGCTACCCGGAGGGACACCCTGACTCGCCAAACCAAATCTCGGATATTCAAAATCTCAAGAAGAAAGTGGATGCAGGCTGTTCTAGCCTTGTAACTCAGCTTTTCTTTGATAATGAGCGTTTCTATGATTTCCAAGACAAGTGTACCTTGGCAGGGATTGATATTCCCATTCATGCAGGGATTATGCCAATTCTTAACCGTAATCAAGCGCTTCGTCTCTTGAAAACGTGTGAGAATATCCATCTTCCACGTAAATTCAAGGCCATCTTAGATAAGTATGAGCATGACCCTGAGTCGCTCAGAGCAGCAGGACTTGCCTACGCCGTGGATCAAATCGTGGACTTGGTGACTCAAGATGTAGCGGGTGTTCATCTATATACTATGAACAATGCTGCAACTGCCCATCATATTTACCAGGCTACACATACATTTTTCTCTTAATATTAACCCCCTATCCCTTATTCTTCTCAGACTGATAGATATTCAGCACGTCTTGAGTTAGGTCTGGAAGAGAGGGGATTTTTTAGTCTCTGTAAGTTTTTATTTATGCATGTTCTTGGCTGTTTTTGATCTCGGAGTATGAAATTGCTTACATTTCTTATAAATCAGCTGAAACAGATTATTTTATATAAAGTTAATTAAATTGTTTCATATTCCAAAAAGTATGGTAGAATGGTAACATAGGAGTTTTAAATCTTATTGGTTAACTTCTTTTATATCACACCTATACTTCTACTAGATACAACCTCCTGACCCAATAAAGTATGGAAGTGAAAGAGGGAAAATTAAACAGCTAAATGTTTTATTTTTTGCACTTTTCAGGGGTTATCTTGGGAGAGACCAGGTGTAGATTCATGTTTAGGGACTTAGCTATGGCTAATCAACCCAAATAGAAAGGCGAGGAAACATGACAACAGATTATAATTCTAAGGCTTATTTAGAAAAAGTTGATGCTTGGTGGCGTGCTGCTAACTATATTTCGGCAGCTCAAATGTACCTAAAAGACAATCCGCTTTTGAAACGCGATGTGGTAGCTAATGATCTAAAAGCTCACCCAATCGGACACTGGGGAACTGTTCCAGGGCAAAACTTCATCTACGCTCATTTGAACCGGACGATTAATAAATATGACCTAGATATGTTCTACATTGAAGGACCTGGTCACGGTGGTCAGGTAATGGTTTCAAACTCATACCTCGACGGCTCATATACAGAGTTAAATCCAAATATTCCTCAAAACGAAGAAGGCTTCAAACATTTGTGCAAGATCTTCTCATTCCCAGGGGGTATCGCTTCTCACGCGGCACCTGAAACACCAGGTTCTATCCATGAAGGTGGAGAACTCGGTTATGCCCTATCTCATGCAGCAGGAGCTATCTTGGATAATCCAGATGTGATTGCAGCAACTGTTATCGGTGATGGTGAAGGGGAAACTGGTCCATTGATGGCAGGTTGGTTGTCAAATACTTTTATCAACCCTGTTAATGACGGTGCTATTCTTCCAATTTTCTATCTTAACGGTGGTAAAATTCACAACCCAACTATCTTTGAACGTAAAACAGACGAAGAATTGACCTTGTTCTTTGAAGGTTTAGGTTGGAAACCTATTTTTGCTGATGTAACAGCTATTTCAGAAAATCATGAAGCTGCTCATGCTCTTTTTGCGGCTAAATTGGACGAAGCAATCGAAGAAATTAAGAAAGTCCAAGCTGAAGCTCGTAAAGGATCAGCTGAAGAAGCAACTCAAGCTATTTTCCCAGTATTGGTTGCCCGCATTCCAAAAGGATGGACTGGTCCTAAGTCATGGGAAGGTACTCCAATCGAAGGTGGTTTCCGTGCTCACCAAGTGCCAATTCCAGTAGATGCTCACCATATGGAGCATGTTGATGCCCTTCTTGATTGGTTGAAATCTTACCGTCCAGAAGAATTGTTTGATGAGTCTGGAAAAGTCTTGCCTGAAATCGCTGCGATTGCACCGAAAGGTGACCGCCGTATGGCTATGAACCCAATCACTAATGCTGGTGTTATCAAACCAATGGACACTGCTGATTGGAAGAAACACGCCCTTAAGTTTGGAACTCCAGGTGAGATCGTGGCTCAAGACATGATTGAGTTTGGTAAGTACGCTGCTGACTTGGTAGATGCTAACCCAGATAACTTCCGTATCTTTGGTCCGGACGAAACAAAATCAAACCGTCTGCAAGAAGTTTTCACTCGTACTAGCCGTCAATGGTTGGGCCGTATGAGACCTGAATACGATGAAGCTTTGAGCCCAGCAGGTCGTGTTATTGACTCACAATTGTCAGAGCACCAGGCTGAAGGTATGTTAGAAGGTTACGTCTTGACTGGTCGTCATGGCTTCTTCGCATCTTACGAATCATTCCTTCGTGTAGTAGATTCAATGGTGACGCAACACTTCAAATGGTTGCGTAAATGTAAGACTCATACTACATGGCGTAAGAACTACCCAGCCTTGAACTTGATTGCAACTTCAACAGTATTCCAACAAGACCATAATGGTTATACTCACCAAGATCCAGGTATCTTGACTCACTTGGCAGAGAAAACTCCAGAGTATATCCGCGAATACTTGCCTGCAGATACAAACAGCTTATTGGCTGTTATGGATAAAGCCTTCAAGGCAGAAGACAAGGTTAACTTGATTGTTACTTCAAAACACCCACGTCCGCAATTCTACTCAGCTGAAGAAGCAGAAGAATTGGTACGTGAAGGTTACAAGGTTATTGACTGGGCTTCAACTGTGTCTAACAATGAAGAGCCTGATGTTGTCTTTGCAGCAGCAGGAACTGAGCCAAACTTAGAAGCTCTTGCGGCAGTATCTATTCTCCACAAGGCCTTCCCAGAGCTTAAGATTCGCTTTGTTAACGTGGTTGATATCTTGAAATTACGCCATCCATCTGTAGATGCGCGTGGACTTTCAGACGAAGAATTCGACAAAGTGTTCACAACAGATAAGCCAGTCATCTTTGCTTTCCATGGCTATGAAGGAATGATTCGTGACATCTTCTTTAACCGTCACAACCACAACCTTCGTGTTCACGGTTACCGTGAAAATGGAGACATCACTACTCCGTTTGATATGCGTGTTATGTCAGAATTGGATCGCTTCCACTTGGCTCAAGATGCAGCAAATGCAGCACTTGGTGCAACAGCAGCTGACTTCTCTGCTAAAATGGACGAGACAGTGGCTTACCACAATGCTTACATCCGTGAAAACGGTGATGATATCCCAGAGGTTCAAAACTGGAAATGGGAAAACATTAATAAATAATCTTTAAAAGGCTAGGAATTTTTTCCGGCCTTTTTTGTGTATTTGAGAAGCTAATTATTTAAATAAATCATAGAATAGTATCAGAATCTCTGATTATTTCATAGGAAAAGGCTTTCAAATAAGTATATAATAGAAGAAAACTAAATAACTTCACTAAAACAAGTTAATTTAGAGTGAGAAATATACAAATTTTATGTCAAAAATGAGAAGGAAGGTGCTTTATGACGAGAAAAATCATCTTTCTGGATGTGGACGGTACCATCATCGACTATGATAATCATATACCGGAGTCTGCTGTGATCGCCATTCGACGGGCGCGGGAAATGGGACATCTGGTCTATGTCTGCACAGGTCGCAGCAAGGCTGAGATGCCACCGGAAATTTGGGATATTGGCTTTGATGGCATGATTGGTGGCAACGGGTCTTATGTAGAGCATGAGGGGCAGGTTGTTCTGCACCAACTGATTCCGTCAGATGTCGCTAAGAGGCTAGTGGACTGGCTTCAGGAGCGGAGGCTAGAGTTTTACCTAGAGAGTAATAACGGTCTCTTTGCAAGTAGGGGCTTCCGCGAAGCAGCACGACCAGTGCTTCGGACCTACATCCTTGGAAAAGGAGCCAATCCAGAAGAAGTCGTAAATATGGAGGCAGAAGAAGCCCTTCATGGTTTGGTTTATTGTGGAGAGCTCTATCGGGACGACTTGAACAAAGTCAGCTTTATCCTCAAGAGCTACCAAGACCATCTGGACTCTAAGGTAGCTTTTCCTGAGCTCAAGGCGGGTACTTGGGGTGGCAAGGGGGAGCATGCCCTCTTTGGTGACTTGGGAGTCAAGGATATTACCAAGGCGCATGCTATTGAGGTTCTGCTAAAGCATCTTCATGCTGACAGGGCGGATACTCTGGCTTTTGGCGATGCCAAGGTTGATATTCCTATGCTGGACTATTGTCAGGTCGGGGTCGCTATGGGAAATGGCGGAACAGAAATCAAGGCCATGGCCGATATGGTGACAGATTCGGTCAGTCAAGACGGTCTCTACAAGGCCTTTGAAAAGTTAGAACTCATCTAAAGGAGATATGAATGATGGCAAAAACTCTTTATCTGATGCGGCACGGCCAGACGCTTTTCAATCTACGCCATAAGGTGCAGGGATGGTGCGATGCTCCTCTGACCGATTTTGGTATTTATCAGGCCAAGGTGGCAGGGCGATACTTTAAGGATGCTGGTATTATATTTGATGATGCTTATAGCTCTACTCAAGAGAGGGCCTGTGATACCTTGGAATTGGTAACGGACGGTAAGCTTCCTTATAAGCGTGTGAAGGGGCTCAAGGAGTGGAACTTCGGCACCTTTGAGGGGGAAAGCGAGGATCTCAATCCGCCCCTGCCTTATGGAGATTTCTTTGTGACCTATGGCGGTGAATCACAAGATCAGGTGCAGGAGCGTATGGCGTCGACCATTCTCCAGCTCATGCAAGAGACAGATGGTCAGTCTGTGCTCATGGTCTCCCATGGCGGATCTATGGCTAATTTTGCCAGAGCTTGGCAGAAAAACTGGCGTCTGGATGATTTAGGTCACATGACCAACTGCGGTATCTTGAAGTTTACTTTTGAAGATGACCAATTTTACTTAGAAGAAGCCATTGGTCACGATTTTAGCGACTGGGAGGAAAAATGAAAGATTTATATTTGATGCGGCACGGTCAGACTTTTTTCAACCAAGAAGGCTTGGTGCAGGGAGCTTGCGACTCTCCTTTAACAGAACTGGGGCAGGATCAAGCCCGGCAGGCAGGAGCTTATTTGAAAGAGCGGGGCATTCGTTTTGGTCATCTCTATTCCTCCACCCAGGAGAGGGCTTCTGATACCTTAGAACTCGTTTCCGGCCGGACCGACTATACTCGTCTCAAGGGCATTAAAGAATGGAATTTTGGTCTTTTTGAGGCTCAGCCCGAACGCCTGCAGCCGAAATTTCGACCAGGAGCTACCTCTTTTGAAGACCTCTTTGTCCCTTATGGCGGAGAAGGCGTGGACCAAGTCGGTGAGCGCGTACTGGTCACTCTGACTGAGGTCATGGAGCAGGCAGGAGCAGAGCCAGTCTTGGCTGTTAGTCATGGCGGTGCCATGTGGGCCTTCTATCTCAAGATTGCAGCTCAAGCTCTGGATCCCAAGGTGCGCTTTGGCAACTGCGCCATCTGCCATTACCATTATGAGCAGGGACACTTTAAGCTGGCAGAAGTTATTGACCCTCTGACGGGTAGTGTGTATGAGTGTGAAACTTCTCTTTGACTATAAAAAAAGAGAATAAGTACGGAAAAAGATCAGACTCAAGTTCCTTTTCTAGATATGAAATACAGTCCTTAGAAATACTTTTCAGAGGACTTTTTATTTATCATTCGTCAAAAATACAATATGAAAACAAGCGCTAGACTATTTTCATACTATTAACAATCTAACTAGCCAAATATTTTTTGGAAAGGAACTTGTAGTTGATCTAGATTCTATCTAATGGATTTGTAAATTCAAATGAGAGGAAAATAGCGAGAAATTCCTTATTTATGAGGCTTCTAAGGGGATTTTTGAACTAATTTCTAATATTTTTCTAAGATTAATTGTCAGAAATATTAATATTATACTACACTTATATATTTCTACTAATTTTCATTGACTTTAAAACATAGAAAGACTACAATGAAGCCGAGGCAAGCGCTTACAATTTATATAGGAGGTCCAATTATGAGAAACGACAGACAACAACGCTTCTCTTTTCGCAAATATTCAGTTGGCTTAGTATCCGTGGTAGTCGGATGCCTTTTTTATAGTCCAACTGTCTTAGCCCAAGAATCAGGAGTCAATCCACAACTGGAGCCACCAGCAATCGTCGAACAGAGTTCCGAACTTGTACAGCAAGAAGATTCGAAGTCGGAACAGCCAGAGTTAGCACCTTCAGATACAGATACAAGGAGTCAGGAGTTGCCTAACTCTGAAACGAAGAGTGAGACAAGGAAGACAGATGATGAAGGAGACAAGACCCAGGTTGTTGAATCTGTCGCAAATGAAAATGGACAAGAAAATAAAGCATTGGAGGAAAAGTCAGGTAAGGAAATATCGCCTAATCAAAATAAGATAGATTCAGAAACTACAAAGAAAGAAGTGACACAGGAGCCTAAAAAGAATGATTCAGAAGCAAGAAAAAATGATGCAAATGTTGAGTCAGATATTGCGAATAAAGTAGATGAGGAGGCCCGTGTTCAAGCCGTAGTCCGTCTGGCAGGAGAAAAAAAGGAGACACCAGTAGGAGCTACACAAATTGAAGCTCGTATGCATGAAAATCAACCAATCAAAGCTGCGGTCTTAAAGGAATTGGACGAAAAAGGAATCCAATATAAGAAATTAGCAGATTTTGATCTGATTTTTAATGGTTTTGTTTTAGAAACAAGCTATAAGGAAGCTTTGAAGATTCGTCAGGTAGCCAGAGTTGAAAAAGTTGACATCACACCTCTTTCAACTGCCAATACTCCTCAAGATCTTCCTAAGAAACAAAATACCTTGTTGCCAACCAAGGTTAGTGATGAAAATGAACTAATCAATCTCCAACCATTATGGGATAAGGGGATAAAAGGACAAGGACGTATCGTCGCAGTTCTTGACACTGGTCTTGATTACGAGCATAACTTCTTTAGTTTGACAGACAAAAGCAAGGCCAAATACCAGAATAAAGAGCAAATGGAAGCTGCTATGAAAAAAGCAGGAATTACCTATGGTAAATGGTATAACGATAAGGTGGTTTATGCTTATAACTATTCTGATATGAATGATGAGATCAAAGAGGACGATCCTCGCTCACACGGAACTCACGTAGCCGGTTCAGCAGTTGGAAATGCGACCAAACCAGCTCCAACTGGAGAACTACTTAAAGGGGTAGCTCCAGAAGCACAACTGATGTTTATGCGGGTCTTTTCAGATAAGAAAGGAATGACTGAGCAAGGCTTTATTGTTGCAAAAGCTGTAGAAGATGCTGTTAAGCTTGGAGCAGATACAATCAATATGAGTTTCGGTGGCATTAGTGGTTCAGAAGCTGATACCAATCCTCTTACTCGACAAGCCTTTGAATTTGCTAGAAAGTCAGGTGTTGTCATAAACGCTGCGGCAGGAAATTATGCGGTGAATGGATATTGGCAAGCCAAACCAAAAGCAGATGCTCCTGATACTGGAACAATTGACGAACCAGCTATTGAGAATGGCGTTTTAGCAATCGGAGCCTTTAATAATAAAATTGACCATGTGACAAAGATTCGCTTAGAAATCCCTGCCTTAAAAGATAAGAAAGAATTTCAAAATGGTCTTGTTGATTTACCGGTCTATCGGCTCATTTTCCCTGTTGAAGGTCCGCAGTCTTATGTCCATGTTGAAAAAGGTGGAGAAGAAGCTTACCGGGTAGCTTCTGTCAAAGGGAAAATTGCTTTAGTTGAGAGTGGTGGCGATGTTACGGATGAAGATAAGGTAAACTCCCTTCGTCAAGCTGGTGCCAAAGGGGTTTTGGTTTATCAAAATGAGGAACAAGGAGACCAGCTCCAAAATCTTCCAATGGGCTACTGGGGTTCCTTCTATCCTGTCAGCGTGCTAGGACATAGTTTAGGTAAAGAATTAGCTGCGCATGCTGGTGAGTATAAGCTGACTTTCCATCAAGAGGTCAAAAAGGTTCCTTATAGTGAAGCTAATAAGATGCTCTACTTTACAGGTTGGGGACTGTCAACAGAAGGAAAACTGAAGCCGGATGTAACCTTGCCAGGTGGCATGATTTATTCTGCTATTCCGAACGGTTCTTACGACATGGATGGTGGGACTAGTATGGCAACTCCTCATGCTGCGGGAGCAACAGCCTTGATTAAGCAGGCATTAGAAGAAAGATTCCCGCAATATAGTCCAGAGCAAATTCATACCTTGCTTCGTCAACTGGTTATGAGTACAGCTAAACCTCACAAGGACAAGGAAAGCAATACCTATTCTTCAGTCCGCCAACAAGGTTCTGGTCTGATGGATGCTGCGGGAGCTGCTTTTGGCAATCTGTATGTAACTGGAAAAGGAACGGATAGTAGTCTGACACTTGGAAATGTTAAAGAAAGCTTTACCTTCGAGGTGACTGTTCATAACTTGTCTAATCAAGCTCAAGAGCTCAGCTACCATACTGTTGTCAATACAGATCAAGTTGAAAATGGTCGGATTACACTTCAAATGCGTCAGCTACTGGACCAAAAGGGTGATAAGACTGTCCTTGTACCTCCAATGGGTAGTGTGACAATTCCGATTAAGATTAATACGAGCGCCTATACCAAAGAATTATCCCAACAAATGAAGAATGGCTATTTCCTAGAAGGTTTCGTCTTCTTCAAGGATGCTAAGATGCAAAAAGATTTAGTCAGTCTTCCATATATCGGCTTTAAAGGACATTACCAAGACCTACCTGGTATCGAAAAGCCAGTTTATGAATTTACTGGTAAGGAAAAACCTTTCTATTACTATCAAGATGAGAAAGCGGAAAATCCAGTCAAGGATCCAGGAAATCATTTTACTGCTTTAGTCAGCTCTATTCGTAGAGATGGTAAGAAAGAGCAGGTTGTACTGGGTGAAACAGACGGTAAATACGATGGTAACGCCTTGGTATTTTCTCCAAATGGAGATGGGCATTTTGATACGGTTAAACTAAATGCGGTCGTTTTGAGAAATGTTGATAATATCCATTTAGCAGTCTACAAAGCAGATGATACGAAACGTGAACACCCGATTTTTGAACAAGGAAACGAAAGTGAGAAAAAAACCGATTATGGCTGGAGAATTAACGATAGAAGTAGAATCCTTTATGCTAGTCGTTGGACAGGGAAAGACCAAAACAATCAGGTTGTTCCGGATGGGGAATACCAATACGTTCTTACCTATCGTCCAAGTACTCCTGGAGCAAAACCTCAAGAAATCGTTTTGAAGGTCAAAGTCGACAATCAGGTCCCTCAATTAGCGTCAACCAAAGATCTCTATGATCCAAAAACACGTATCTTTAAACCGGGAACAATTATTGAGGAAGGTAGTGGTCTGGCAGGTAAATACTTATCCTACGAAAAAGACGGCCAAACTATTGAAATCAGCCCGAATCAAGATGGTTCGTATTTGATCCCAGAAGGGGTTGATCCAGCAACTGTTCGTTTTTATATTTGGGATAAGGCTTATAATACCAATACTTTAACCCTTGATGGTCAGAACGCTTATAAGTCGGCTGAGAAGGAATCAGGAAAATCAAGAGGAAAAAGAAGTTCTGAGGACGGTCAAGCAGAAGCAACAGATGGAAGGCTAGAAGTTCGTGTTGTTGATGAAGAGGGAAATCCAACCTCTCAATATCCTGAGATGATGCGTTACCAAGTATTCGACAGTAAGGGCAATCGAATTGATAAAGAGTTTAATACTTATTATGAAAGTGAGTTGCCAAGGTTGCCATTTGGTAGCTATACTGTCAAAGTAGTTGCACAAGATGAAAACTATTCATGGGTATCGCCTACAACTGTAACGGTTGAGTTGACGAAAGAACATCCTGAAGGCCTAGTCAACTTTGTTTACCATTACAAATCTAAGAATCGATTTAACGTAGTCTTTGATAAGGATTTACCATCTGGAACTAGAGTATTTGTTACTCGTAAGGATAACGGAGAACAGCATGAATTAGAACAAACCCTCTATGAACCAAAGACTTTTGAAAAGATTTTATTAAATGGAGATTATCAGATTCATATTGAACTGCCAAAAGGTTATCGTGCGGTAGAAAATGATGTTTTCTATTCAGTAGGAGAAAAAATCAATCGCTTCTTAACAACATTTGTAGAAGTTGCAGAAGACAATCCGGTTAATCCGAATCCAACACCGAATCCAATCCCAAATCCAGTACCAGATCCAAAACCAGATCCACTCATTCCGGATAAGACATCCGATCCTGGTAAAGGAAAAGAAGTGGATAAAGAAGATCGGCTAATTGCGAAAAAAGCAGACTTGCGTCCAATGTATGTCAAACCAAGTGAAAAGAAGGAAGAGGACATACGAGAAGTCTCTGACTTGGATCCAAAAGAAAGCTTGCCAAATACCGGACAAGCTGGGGATGGCATGAGTCTGTTAGGCTTGTTCTTGTCACTTTGCACCTTTGGACTCATTCGTAAAAGAGGAAAAGAAAGTCAGGATTAATCACTTAAAGATAGGTTAATAATTAGACAACAGCTGGAAGCAGTCAGGTTTGTTACTTCCAGCTTAAAAATAAAGGAGTTTTGTATGGAGTTTCACCGAAAACAACGTTTTTCAATTCGAAAGTATGCTATAGGGGTAGCATCTGTATTGATTGGACTGGCTCTTGTTGGACCAATGGTTGCGGCAGATACAGTAACCTCTGAAGAACAAGCCATTACAGCGTCTGCAGTGGATACTGCAAAGACGACGGAAGAAAATCATCCTGTCAAAGAGGAAGAAGTAAGAAAACCGGAAGAACCGTCTCTTCCTTCTACTCTTAACTCGGGTCAGACAGAAGGTATTCAGCCATCCGATAAGAGCAATGATCCTGTAAAAGAAAGTGGCAATGAGCCCGACAAGGTAAGTGCTGGAAAAGAAGCAGGAAGCAATGTCACTCCTGAATCTGAGAAGAAAAGTGAAAATGATCATAAGCAACCTATCCTTGAGACCACAAAGAAAGCCACTCAGGAAAATATAGAAGAAAAGTCCCATAAAAAAGTAGCTGAAGCTCCAAAAAATGAACTGGATGAAGCGACTCCTGTAGAAGCTCTTGTTCGCCTAAAGGAAGAAAAACACCTGGCGAAGCCCCTCTTACATCAGCTACGGACAAGGCTAGACGAATTGAGAAGACAAATCGGGAACACGAGGAATTTTTAAAAGAATTAGAAAGACAGTCCATTCGCTTTAAGAAACTATATGATATTAATCTTTTGTTTAGTGGACTTGCTTTAGAAACGACTTACGGAGATGCGAAGAAAATTCGAGGTTTGGCGCGTGTCGATGCTGTGGACTACGCTCCTCTTAGACGGACCAGAGTGGAAGAGCCGCAACCAGCTGTCTCTTCCCCAACCCCAAGTCCTGCCAAAGTTAGCGAAGAAAACAGTTTAATCAATTTACAACCGCTCTGGGATAAAGGGATTAAAGGTCAGGGTCAGGTTGTAGCTGTGATTGATTCAGGAGTTGATCCTGCCCACGACGCTTTTCGTTTAACGGACATCAGCAAGGCAAAATTCAAAAGTGAAGCTGATATTGAAGTAGCCAAGAAAAAGGCTGGTATTACCTATGGTAAGTGGTACAACAACAAAGTCGTCTATGTTCATAACTATAGTGATATGGATGATAATGTAAAAGAAGAAGATCCGATTTCACATGGTGCCCATGTGGCTGGAACTGCTGTAGGAAATGCTTCTCAACCATCTCCAAACGGGGAAATTTTCCGAGGGGTAGCTCCAGAAGCTCAGCTCATGTTTTTGCGCGTCTTTTCAGATACGAAAGGTGGACAAGTCCAAAACTTTATTTATACCAAGGCTGTGGAAGACGCTGTGAAGCTTGGGGCCGACACTATTAATATGAGTTTAGGAACTGCCTCAGGCTCCATCTATGATGTTGGAGAAATTACTCGTCAAGCCTTCGATGAAGCTCGCAAGGCAGGAGTGACCATTACTGTTGCTTCTACCAATATGGCGACCAATGGTTTTTGGCATAGTAAGCCACTTGCTACAACACCTGATTACGGAATGACAGGGACACCGTCGGTTAATCCAAATGTCATTTCTGTTGCTTCAATCAATAGCTTGACTAAACACGTTTCAACGGAAGCAAGCTTAACCATTAAGGAGCTAGTCGGTTCTACAGAATTCCCTGATGGTAAAATTCCAATGCATTCTTTTGTTGAACGAGATGGCTTCCGGACGACCATTCCACAAAATTATATCCATGTGGAAAATGGTGGGCTGGAAAACTATCAAGGAGATCAGATAAATGGCCGTTTGGTTTTGACTGAAAGAGGCGGTCAGGTCTCAGATGTTGAAAAAGTCAAACAGCTGAAAGCAGCTGGAGCGGCTGGAGTGGTCTTCTATCAGACAAAAGAGCAAGGAGAAAGGCCTGCTCCATTTGATCTAGAAGGTTTAGGGGAGCGTTTCCCTGTTGGGGTAATCGGCCACCGTGCAGGAGAGGTTTTGTCCCAGCACGCCAGTGATTACCAACTGAACATTGCCAACAAATTTAAGCGTGTACCGTATGAAGCTGCTAAACAGATGTCGGACTTTTCATCCTGGGGCTTATCAGTTGATGGTGACTTGAAGCCGGATGTGACCTTGCCAGGTGGAATGATTTACTCATCAGTTAATAACGGTGAATACTATATGGACAGAGGAACAAGTATGGCATCTCCTCATGCTGCTGGGGCAACAGCTTTGGTCAAGCAGTCTTTGAAAGAGCGCTTCCCTCATCTAACACCTGAACAACTCCAAATCCTCGTCAAGCAAATGACGATGAGTACAGCAGTTCCCCATGTGGATGAAGAAACCAAGGCTTATTCTTCTGTCCGTCAACAGGGGGCTGGAGTCATGGATGTGACAGCCGCTGCTCTAGGTGATTTATATGTCACTGCAAAAGGCGAAAAGAGTAGCTTGACCTTGGGAAATATCAAGGACACCTTCGAGTTTGATGTGACAGTTCATAATTTATCTGATCAGGAAAAGACGGTCACCTACGAAACAACTCTTCAGACGGATCAAGTTGAAGATGGGAAATTTACGCTCCACCCACGTCTTTTAGAGACCCTGACTGGTAAAGAAACTATCACTGTCCCAGCTCATGGTCAACGGACCATTCGTGTCTCAGTAGATGCTAGCAAGTATCAATCCGAGCTGAGCAAACAAATGCCAAATGGTTATTTTCTAGAAGGATTTTTCCTTGTTAAAGATGCTAAGAGTAACCAGCATTTGGTCAGTCTTCCTTATGTAGGTTTCCGAGGGGAATACCAAAATCTGCGAGGAATTGAAAAACCGATTTATGAATATACTGGCTCTGACAAACCTTTCTATTACTATAAGGACAAAACAGACTATCCAGATGGCAAGATTCCGGATGTGGAAGAACGGCATCCAGATAATCATTTTACATCCTTGATCAGCTATGTGTATGAAAACGGCGAATCTGTAGCTAAAACACTGGGACAGGATGGCGAAAAGTTTGATGGGGATCAACTCTACTTTTCACCAAATAACGATTCTAGTTTTGATAGTGTTAAGGTAAAAGCTGTTATGCTCCGCAATGTCGAAAATGTGCATCTGACAGTCTACAAGAAAGAAGACACAGAGAGAAAACAACCCATTTATGAGATCGGAAATGAAGTTCATAGAAAAACGCACTGGAGATACCGAAGCGGAAACAGAAGTGAAGAATTCTATGAAATTTCTTGGGAAGGTTTGGATAATGATGGGAATCGGCTTCCAGATGGCGAATATCAATTTGTCATTTCCTACCGTCCATCAGCCTCTGGTGCTAAGAAGCAGGAGTTGAATTTCAAAGTAAAAATTGATAATACAGCTCCAAGCATCGAGACGGGTAGCGCTCACTATGATCCTAAGACCAGAGTTTTCCGTCCTGGAAAGATTATCGAAACAGGAAGCGGAGTCGCAGGTACTTATCTGTCATACACTAAAGATGGAGAAACGCATGCCTTGACTCCAGAAGAAGATGGAAGCTATCTCATTCCTGAGGGAGTAGATCTTTCAACAGTTCGTTATTCGGTTTGGGATAAGGTATACAATACAGCTGAGCTAGACTTGCAAGGAAATAAAGTAGAGACTAGCGAAGACCTAACAGCTCAGGCAGCTTCGGTCGCTGAAGAGCCAACGTCAAGTCCAGAAAACAAAGAGACCCCTGACAAGGGGACCTTGGAGCTTGTCTTTACAGACAGTAGTGGAGAGGTAATTAATTATTATCCATCAATTGTGCGTTACCAAGTCTTTGATGATCAGGGGCGTGCTGTAACTGGTGAGTTTAATTCGGCCTATAATGGTGGTAGCTTCCCAGAGCTCCCATTTGGCACATATACAGTCAAGATTACTCTTTCTGATTACCATTATGATTGGGGAGCTGAGCTAGTGAAAAAAGTGACAGTTTCTGCTGAGGATCCTCATCCAAAAGTTACCTTTGCTTCGCACTACCTATCTGAGAATAAGCTGACAATAGGTTTTGACAAGCCAGTGCCAGAAGGAACTGTTGTGAAGACTATTGATGAGAAAGGGGTTATCCGTAAGCTTACTCATAGTATTTATGATCTTCTGAGTTTTGAAAGCATGCTGATGAATGGAAACTATCGTATTCATGTTGAGCTTCCAGCAGGATATCGTGCAACTGAAAATGACTTTATCTATGAAGTCACAAATAAGATTAATCGTTATGTTTTATCCTATCTGAAGGAGATGGTGATTCCGACGCCTGATCCAGATCGAGATAGTGGAATAATTGTAAAACCAGATAGGAAACCGGGAGTCCCAGCTCCTACAAATCCGGATAGTCGTCCTACTTTTGAAACAAATAAAGCGAGTGAAAAAGTTGCAACAGCTATGCCACTAACGATTAACTATAAAACAGCTTCTAGTAAGCAAGAAGAATCTGGTGTCCTTCCGAAGACAGGACAAGAGGACCAAACTTCTCTAGCACTCAGTCTCTTTGGAATAACTTCGCTAGCATTGGCCGGAATGGCCATTCACAAAAAGCGTGAAGAAAGCGAATAGTCTATAGGAGAATTAAAAATCTTTTAAGTTAGCTTACCTACATAAGAAACAACCGGAGTCTAAAATGACTCCGGTTGTTTTTGTTATTTATTTAATCAATAAGATTATTTTCTTCTGTCCAGACGCTTCTAGTAAATAATATTGAGAGTACAGCTAATACAAGAAAGGCGATGCTAGTATAGATATAGGGCTGATCCAGCGTTGTGGAACGTCCAGATAGATTAACAATGCCTCGGAAAAGGATGCCGGCAGTGAGGGTAGCGACTGCCGAGTTCCAGAGATTAAGACTGAGTCTTGAGAGGTTGGGAATGATCTTGAGTAGGATTAATAAGAGGAGGCCTCCAACCAAAGGAACTACATAAAGATAGTGCATGTAGGTAGAGGTTTCACCAAAGCTGAAAGGCTCATAGATACGGCTAAAGGCAAAGAAGAAAATACTTAAGAGAGTATAGACAAGAGCTGTCTTCTTGAAACGTTTTTTGCTTGGATTAGTAACCGATGTAGACAATGTCGCTCACCGCCCTTTCTGAAATATTCCCATTGGTCGTTGGTTTATTGATCACCTGACCGTTAAAGTAGAGTGTAGAAGATCCGCCACCGTCAAGGTTATAAGCAGTCTTGACGCCATAAGATTTCATGACCTCGGCTAACTCA
Organism: Streptococcus sp. 2_1_36FAA; assembly: GCF_000161955.2. Classification (NCBI taxonomy): domain Bacteria; kingdom Bacillati; phylum Bacillota; class Bacilli; order Lactobacillales; family Streptococcaceae; genus Streptococcus; species Streptococcus sp. 2_1_36FAA. The sequence goes on along the minus strand of NZ_KI391976.1, from coordinate 290,867 downwards.
TAGAGGGATAGTCCCTGACTTTCTGAGGTTCGGCCATCTGATACAACAATGATATAGTGGTTTTCGTCGATAATACCGATGGCTGTACGTGGGTTGGAAGCCATGGATTGACCAACCTCAGAATTGGTATCAACGACAATCTCACCGTTTTCTACCACGGATGGACCAAAGGCTAGGAGGTTAACAACTCCGTCTTTCACCAGTTGATCGGCAGATATTTCATCCTCATAAATGATCTTAAAGGAGCCGTCCTTGTAAATCGCCAAATCACCATTGCTGGAGTCTTCTCGGACGGTATCACGGTAGACAACACCGTTGCGGATAACATAGCCAGTGGAATTAGCCCCGTAGTAGTCACCGTTGACCGCTAGAATAGCATTGTTGTTGGCAGCAGTGACAGAGGTTTTGGCAGTGACATTGGTTCCATATGTGTTTTGAGCCAGAGCAGTTTTTAAATATTCAGCAGAGCTGACGGTTATGTCAGCAATATAAACCTGGGTATTGCTGACTGTTTTCTCCGTCAGTGTAATGGAGATATTGTCATCACTATAGCTAGTATCAGACGTGCTGACATTGGTTGCAGTTGTACTGGTGCTACTACTTGTAGTATTGGCTTTAACAGTTGTGATGGACTCTGATAAGACAAAGGTTTTGAGCATAGAGTAGCTGAAAGATGCAGTCAACAATAAGCCAAAAAGACTAGCATAAACATAAGATTTTTTAAATAATTTCATGATACGGTGTGGGTCCTTTCTTTAAAAATAAACTTCTTTTGGATAAGCCAAGAGAGAGAAAATAGCAGAATGCCGACCAAAATCTTAACGAGTAGAAGGTTGATACCAAAGACGACGTAGAAGAGTCTGATAAGGAGTGTGTCTAATATAAACAAACCTAGAGCTAGGCCAAAGTAGCCACTTCCTGTTTTTGCAATGCTATCCTCATTTTTAAAGACGAGTTTTTTATTGGTTGAGTAATTAAAAATGGAGCTGGTGACGCGAGCGATCCCATTGGCTAGGAGAATACGCAGAGTTGTCGGAACAGCTACCAGGAAGAGTAGGGCGACAGCATAGACTAGATAGTCCACAATGAAGCTGCTTAGTGAAGATAAGGCAAATTTGAACATATCCTTGTAAATCATTAAGCCATCTTGAATGGGTCTGAAATGGGAAGTTTTATTATCATCAATGTAGACAGTCTCAATCGGAACTTCCACGATTGGATAAGTCTTACAAGCTTGCAGAAGCATATTCATTTCGTATTCATAGCGTTGGCCTTCAATTGAGAGCATAAATGGAAGCATATTGCTGGTAAAGGCACGAAGGCCAGTCTGGGTATCCGAAACAGCAACGCCGGTTTGTTGTTTAAAGAGCAGACGGGTCAGACTATTTCCGAATCGACTTCGTAGAGGGACCTTTCCGGTAAATGCTCGTGCCCCTAAGATTAACTTCTGAGGTTGCTCATGGGCGGCATTGGCAACACGCAGGATGTCCCAGAGCTTATGTTGACCATCTGCATCTGCTGTGACAATGACACCATAGCGACCTTGAGATTGAATATAGCGAAAAGCTGTCTTTAGGGCCTGTCCCTTGCCTTGGTTAAGAGAATGATGTAGGATAGTTGCATACGTTGCTGCTTGTTCAAAGACACGATTACATGAAGCAGAACTGCCGTCATTGATTACGATTACTTCAAAGTCACTCTTTTCACGAACTTTTTTTATTAAGCGAATGAGATTGTAATCTGGCTCATAAGCTGGAATAACGAGATAATCCATAAGCTGTACCTCTTTCTTAGATGTTTAATAGATAAGATACAGAACAGTATAAAGACGGCTCCTTAAAGCTAACTGATATCAGTTTTCTTTAAGTTTGGCTTAATATTTGTTTAAGGAAAAATGCTCGACAGACAAGAAAAAAGAGGGAGGCCAGACTGCTTGTTTAAACAGTTAGTCTGGTCTCACCTCGTTAAGAGACAGAAGGAAATTTTGCACCTCTGATCAATTATTCTAAGATTAACATACCTTCTTTAATGGCAAATGGGTCTGTCTCGTTGATCCGATCGTAGAACATGATACCGTTGATATGGTCAATTTCATGTTGGACAACGATAGCCTTGTAGCCCTTGAGTTTTACCCGATGCTTCTCACCATCTTTATCGAAGTAATCTACAGTGACCCGCGCATGTCGGACTACATAGCCAGGGACGTCGCGGTCGACTGATAGGCAACCCTCTCCATCAGCCAAAGCCGCATCTTGTACAGAATGGGCCACGATTTTAGGGTTGTACATGACTTCTTTTAAAGCATAAGCATCTTGGGGTGGATTGCCGTTTTCATCCTCAGGGTTAGGTAAGAGAACAGCGATGATACGTCGGGAAATATCAAGCTGCGGAGCAGCTAGTCCCACACCGCCACGCAATCCAAGTTTTTCAGCCATGACTGGATCTTGTGAGTTATGTAAGAACTGCATCATTTTTTCACCCAAAAGAATATCTTCGTCCGCTAAGGGAAAAGAAACTTCCTCAGCAACAGCGCGTAGGGTTGGATTTCCCTCGCGAATAATATCCTTCATATCAATCAAATGAGCTGGTTTAATAAGTTTTTCAATAACAGACATCTTCTCTTTCCTCGTTCTTTCTATAAGATACTATATCACAAAACAGACTAGAAATAAAGAAGACGACTTGATGATGAATTTTTCTAAATAAACGGATTGCGTCTTTGTGCAAAAAACTGTATGATACTAATAGTGTGTTATTGAAGGGAAAGAAAATGAAAAGAACAATGGAAAAAATCAGTATCCTGAGTCTATCTTTGGTACTGACAACCTCTTTTTCAATCTCCAGTGCCTTGCCGGCCATGTTTGATTTTTATAAGGACTACCCAGCTGATAAGGTTGAGCTTTTGGTGTCCCTGCCCTCTATAGGGATTATGGTCATGCTCTTGTTGAATGGACTGATTGAGCGTTTCTTATCTGAGAGGATCATGATTGTGACGGGTTTACTGATTATGTCTGCCTGCGCCTTTGTTCCCATTCTGAATCCATCCTATAATCTAGTCTTTCTTTCCCGTTTAATTTTTGGCTTGGGGACAGGCTTGATCAATGCCAAGGCTATTTCAATTATTAGCGAGCGTTACCAAGGTCATGAGCGCATACAGCTCTTAGGCTATAGAGGATCAGCAGAAGTAGTGGGGACAGCCCTTCTGACTCTGGCAGTCGGCCAACTTTTGCGCTTTGGCTGGACAGCAACCTTCCTTGTTTATACCTTCTGCTTTTTGGTTTTGGGACTTTTTCTTCTCTTTGTTCCTTATGAAAAAGGGGAAGTTCATCAACATAAGCAGGCCAAGAAAGAAAAAATGACAGCTGGTCAGTTCCGCTTCACCTTATTATCAGCTTTGGTGGCTGGGGTAATTGTACTCAGTAATACAGCCATCAACTTGCGCGTACCTAGTCTAGTGTTGTACCATCAAATAGGGACAGCGCAAACGGCCAGTTTGATTTTGAGTGCTATGCAGTTAATTGGAATTGTGGCTGGTGTTAGCTTTGCTCCTATGGTCGGAATTTTTAAGGACCGTTTACTGACGATTATTGGAATTTGTTTTGGCTTGAGCATGATTCTGATTGGTCTTTCCAGCAATATATGGCTGTTAGCTTTTAGTGCCCTTTTTGCAGGCTTTACCTACAGTATAACTCTGACGACCGTTTTTCATACAGTGTCAGAGAAGATTCCTCCTCATCTAATCAATCAGGCTGTTTCAATTACTGTTTTAGGTTGCAGTGGTGGTGCCTCTGTAACGACATTTATCCTTTCTTTGATTGGTCATCTATCTCAAGCTCCGCTTTTCATTTTCTCTGCTCTAGGGGTCATCATGATGATCATAGCAATGCTAAGTTACAATATCACAAAGGAATAATATGCGCCTAGATAAATTTTTGGTAGAAAATGGTCTTGGTTCACGAAGCCAAGTGAAGGAACTCTTGAAAAAGGTTTAGTTTTGGTCAATGGCAGAGCGGAAAAATCTCCCAAGACTCAGATTAACGAGACGGAAGATGAGGTTGTTGTTTCTGGCCAAAAGTTGACCTATGAAAAGTTTGTTTACTATCTTCTTAACAAACCCAAGGGATATATCTCAGCAACAGAGGACGAACGACATAAAACAGTTCTGGATTTATTGGATGAGACTGCTCTCCAAAAAGAAGTCTTTCCTGTTGGTCGCTTGGATATTGACACTCATGGTCTACTCCTTCTGACCAATAACGGTAAGCTAGCTCATGCCATGCTGTCACCCAAAAAACACGTTGAGAAAATCTACCGAGCTCAAGTAGCTGGCTTGATGAATCAATCAGATGTGGAGCAGTTTGCTAGAGGGATAGAGTTGAAAGACTTTACCTGTCAACCAGCCCAGCTCAAGATTTTAGAAGTAGATGAAGAAAAAGAGACCTCTCTCGTAGAAATCAGTCTAGCCGAAGGCAAGTTCCACCAAGTCAAGCGCATGGTGGCCGCCTGCGGAAAAGAAGTAACAGATCTTCAGAGACTCACGATGGGGCCTCTGCAATTGGATCCTGAGCTTGCCCTCGGAGAATGGCGCCGTTTAACGGAGGAAGAGCTAAAATCTTTGGAGAGATTTCAGGTAGAATTATAATGAATTTAATTTTATAATATTGTCGCACCTTCGAGGTTGGAATGAAAATCTGACTTCGAGGGTGTTTTTGATTTTCATAAATTTTTTAATATAGTGGGGACTTTCCAATTATTTGAGGATAAGAATTTTCTGTAAGATTAAGTCTGGATTTGAAACGGGTGAATAGTGTTCATTGATAACCTTTTTTGGTATAATGAAGGTGAATCTTTGAGCCCTTCTAATGTTTTTTTATGTTGCATTATGATCCTCGGAGATGTTTTTTTATATATAGCAAATGTTTGATCTGATTCTTAAATTTATAAAGTCATTGTTCTTTCTGTATTTTATGTAAATTACGGGGTGATATACTTGATATTTTTGCCAAAAAATTATATGATTTTAAACTGAGTGTGAAATAATACGATATATGAAAGTATTTTCGACCTAATTTTGTTCTTAAGGCGAACAAAGGATATAAAAAAAGGAGAGAAATGTGAAGACTTTACTATTCGGAAACACAGGTTACATAACTAAAGAGTTCATTGAGGAGGCTTTCCCCAATAGCGACGTCTATATTTTTGGAAAGACCAACTTAACTAGCCTAAAGCGAGTAACAGTTTTTAAGAAGACAGAAGCAATCGGAATCGCTGAAATCTTAGAAAATTATCGCTTCGATCAGATTTTGTATCTTTCAAATTTCTTGACCTATAAAAATCAACAGATTGGGGAATTGGAAAGACTACAGGATTTCTTAAAAAACACTTCTAAATTGACCTGGTCTAAGATTATCTATCTGACCGGACCAGAAATCATCAATCTGCCTCAGGATTTAGAAAGAGCAGCAGAAAATCTTTGCTTGCATTGGGCTCATACCTACAGTGGTTCTCTCAAGATTATTAGAAGTCCTTATGTTTATTCTGCAACTCAGCCAGAGGACTATTTCTACGGTTTAATGTCTAATATCCGACGCAATCAGCCAATTCGTTTCGATGAGCAGCCCGATGAAGTGGCAAACTTTATTAATTCAGAAGACTTAGCAGAACTTGTTTATAAAGTATTTAATAGTTGGACAGATGAGATTGAAGTTCTAACAATTCCTAGTCCGTTTCAGGATACTTTCCAGCAGTTGGCGACCAAGTTACAAAATTTAGAGCTCTCGCACAGTACGATTGGTTTCCAATCATCCAATAAGCTATCGCCTCTCTACCAAACAATGGACAAGAATAATCTGCGTGGTCGGTATGGTTGGTTTATCCATTATTCTATTTTGGATGATTTATCAGATCTTTATTGCCAATTTGCTTCTGAAAGTAAGCCTTTAAGACGGCTTGAATTTCGCGGTTTGAAGAAAAATATCTATAGACTGCGGGGTCATAATGATTTTCAAAAAACAGCAGAGATTTTACTGGCCTTTCTCTTGTCAGAAGTCCTCAGCTTTATCGTTGCAAGATTTAATCAGCTAGGAATGATTGATGTGCGCCTCTTGTTTGTAACCTTAATTAGTACTATTTTTGGAACAGTATATGGCGTCTTTGCTGGTGTTTTATCTGTTTTAGGCTTATTTGTAACAAGCATAGCAGCAGGTAATAAGTGGCAATCAATTGTATATAACACTGATAGATGGCTCCCGTTTGCCGCTTATATCTTCGTGGCTCTTATTTGTGGTATTATCCAGATGAAATACCAAGATGAGAAGGAATTGCTGGAAAAAGAAAATCAGTTATTGAACGAGCAAAATGACTTTTTGACTCTTTCATATGAAGATGCCGCTCATGATCGAGATGCACTAGTTCAAAAAGTAGTGAGCAGTAGCAATGGCAATAGTCAACTATACGCTGTTCACAAACGTTTAAATAAGAAAACAGTTGAAGAAGTGATTGCTGAAGCTGAAAAAATCATTGGAGAAGAATTTTCAACTGATGAAGTTCATTTTTATCCTTTGTCTCCTTTTTCTAACTTTAAGATAGAGCTCTATCCTCAGTTGAAAGAAGGTTTGGAAAAAGAAGCGGTTTGGATTAACAAAAAAATGCTTCCAGACTATCCTGTTTTTGCAGTAGAAATGAAAAGTGCTTCTGGGCTTCATTATCTGATATGGGTCGACGAAGTTTCTTATGATCAATTGACTTTCTCAAAACTTCATTTCCTACAGATGGTAAGTGAACTGACAGCGTCTATGGTAGACAAGGCCGGTTATTATCAAGTCTTCTCTAGCATGAATAAAGATTCTGGCCTGACCACGCATAGCAGTCCCGGCGAAATGAGGCAAGGAAACTAAAATGGAATGGATGATTACTAGTTTTTGTGTCTTTTTAGACCTAGCTTTATGCCTGCATTCGTTTATCTTATTAAAAACAAAACGGATGCAGCTGCCTCTCTTTTACATAGTCTTTCCTATTGCTCTACCCTTTTTAGGTTATATCTTACTTTGGGGCTTGAATCGTTCTATTCAAAAGGATGAATCTGACCTTTCGCTGGTTCAAGGTGATTTCGAAGAATGGTTTGATGTAGATGACACACAGAAAATGAGCAGGGTTGAAAGTGCCTATGATCACGTTGAAGAAATTATTCCTCTAGAAGAAGCTCTTGTCTTACAAGACAAAGAAGTTTCTCGGTGGATGTTGATGGAGATAGTCAGTCGGGCTCCTGCTAAGTTCATTGACTTATTGTTCCTGGCTCGTCAGGATGAGGATACAGAGGTTGTGCATTACGCAACGACCTTGATTGCAGAAATATCTCGACAATATGATATCCGTCTACAGACACTGGATAAAAAGCACCAGGAAAATCCGTCGGATTACCGGACTCTAGCAGAATACTGTGCAGTTTTAGCAGCATACCTGCAAAAGAATCTAGTGACTAAGCGGATGGAAGAGGTCTTGCGGAAAGATTATTCCCATCTCTTAGAAAAGAAACTTCAACAAAAAGAGCAACTTTCTGATTATGTGAAATTGATAGAGAATGAACTCTTGTTGAAGCGATATGAAAGTGTTGAAAAATACTTGAATACTATTTCTCAAAAATGGCCTCAACAAGAAGAGATTTATATGCTCTATCTCAGATATTATTTTGAAACGAGACAGGGAGAAAGGTTAGAAGAATTGGTAGAAGCTATCAAAAATGGTTCTATTTATATTTCTAAAGCGAATCGAGAACGCCTAGCTTTCTGGCAATCGTAGGTTTTTAAGATGACAAAGAAAAAAAGAAAAATCTTATATTCAAAAGAATCCATTATTGTAATTGTAATCTTTCTTTTGTTATCTGCAGTTTTGTGGATTCAAAAGAGTGGTGAACAATATACAGTTAATCCTGAAAAAAACATTTATCTAAAAAATACCCCTTCGTCTAATGCTGTATTTGACAGCTTAGCTCAGGATAATCTGGTTCTTTATGATGAAAACAATGATACAAGTCGAAGGGCAAAAGAGCAATTTACTCAGATTCTCAAAGATATGAGAATGGGGTACCGCTTGGTTGATATTTCAAAAGAGACGATTCCTAGTTTTTCTGATTATAAAAAAGTCGTTGTGCTTCTGAGCGATTTGGAAGGCTTGGGAGACAAGGCGCTTGAGATGGTGGATTGGGTTGAGCAGGGAGGAAATGTTCTCTTTGCTGTAACACTCTCCAAGGACAGCAAACTAACAGAAATCGAACAAAAATTAGGCGTTTCAAGTTCTAGTTTTGAAAATGCCTATGTTAAGAAAATTTATATTGATAAAGACTTTATGATTGGTGGTGGGAAAAGCTATGCCATTGACGGCGCTTTCCATTCTGCTTGGTCAGTTACGCTATCATCTGATGCCAAAGTTCACGCCTGGACAGATGATGAGGCAAAAACTCCTTTGGTCTGGGAAAAGAAACATGGTCAAGGGAAGTTTGTAGTTGATAATTTTGGCATTTATGAAAGAGCAGTACGTGGCCTCTATGCAGCTTCCTATAGCTTGATGACGTCCGCGACAGCTTATCCAGTTATTAATGGGACAACTTTTTACCTAGATGACTTCCCATCTCCAGTCCCTGCAGGAGATGCGACTTATATTAAACGTGACTATAACATGAGCATCTCAGACTTTTATACCAATATCTGGTGGCCTGATTTGTTGAAGCTGGCTGAAACTTATGGAATTAAGTATACAGGCGGGGTCATCGAAAATTATGAGGATGACACATCAGGAAATGTTCATAGCCAAAAAGACGTAGACCGATTTAAATATTTTGGTAAGTCGCTTTTGGCTAATGGAGGCGAGATCAGTTACCATGGTTATAATCACCAACCTTTAACGCCTAAGGGAGTTGACTATGGTGATGAATTCCCAACCTATAAAACTTGGAAAGATAAGAAAGCTATGGCTTCTGCAATCAGTGAATTGCTTCGCTTTACGAAGGAACTCTTTCCAAAGGGAGAAAAGTCGATTTATATCCCGCCTTCAAACGTTCTATCTAAAGAAGGAAGGGAAGTTCTACGAGAAAAATTCCCAGAAATCAAGAGTATTGCTAGTAACTATTTCCCAGGCAAATTCACCTATTCCCAGGAATTTGAAGTGGCAGATGACGGTATGATTGAACAACCCCGGATTGTTTCGGGTGCTTCATGGGATGCCTATTCAAAATTGACCGTATTTTCTGAGTTAAACATGCACTATGTCACTACTCATTTCCTTCATCCTGACGATGTCATGGATGAAGATCGAGGTGCGAAACTAGGATGGCCCAAACTCTATAAAGATTTCCAAAGTGAAATTGAGAGCCTGTACAAAGTTGTTCCAAATATTCGACGTCTGACAGGTTCTGAAATGGCTGGAGCAGTTCAACGCTATGCCATCTTAACCATAAATCAGAATCGAACAGATACAGGCCTAGAGCTAGAACTTGGAAACTTCCATAATCAAGCTTATGTAATGATTCGATTAAACGAGGGCGAGCCTGGAAAAGTCAAGGGTGGCAAACTCGAACATTTAACAGGTAATCTCTATCTGCTGGAGGCAACATCAGCGAAAGTATCTATTGAGGTCAAATAAACATAGAAGAGAAAAGAAAAATGAGAATTTGTTTGGTTTTAGAAGGTTCTTATCCCTATGTTCACGGAGGTGTATCTACTTGGATGCATCAGTATATCACCGAGATGAAAGAACACGAGTTTATCGTATGGGTGATAGGGGCGAACGAGGAAAAAAAAGGACAATTCGTCTACGAATTTCCTCCTAATGTAGTAGAAGTTCGAGAGGTTTTCCTAGATAGTCTAGCTGGATCAGAAGTAGGGAATAAGGAATCTGGAGAATTGACGGATGCAGAATACGAAGCCCTAAAACAATTAGTTTTTTGCGCAAAACCAGATTGGTCTTTGATTTTTAACTTGCTTCAAGACGGAAAAATCCAGCGGGATAGCTTCTTAGCTAGCGAAGAGTTTTTCCAAATGATCCAGCAATTGTGTACGGAAAGATACGCCATGCAACCGATGTCAGATGTGTTTCATACCATCCGCTCCATGCTTTTTCCACTTTTGACCCTTTTATCTAGTGATATTCCGATTGCAGATGCTTATCATGCAATTTCGACAGGATATGGTGGCATCTTGGCCACACTAGCGAGCGTTCGGACAAAGAAACCCCTTCTTTTGACTGAACATGGGATTTATACTCGGGAGCGTGAGGAAGAGATCATCCGAGCAGATTGGATTTTGCCGTCCATGCGAAAACAATGGATTGACTTTTTCTATACTCTCTCAGATGCCGTCTATTCAAAAGCAGACTGTATTACCAGCCTTTTTTCAAAAGCTAGAGAAATTCAGATAGAAATGGGTTGTGATCCAGAAAAGTGTCGAGTCATTTCAAATGGAATTGACTACGAAGCTTTTTCAACAATTCCTCATGAGGGGGATGGCTTTATCAACATTGGTGCAGCGGTCCGAATGGCTCCAATCAAGGATATTAAAACCATGATTTATGCCTTTTATGAAGTATCCGCCCAAATGCCTAATGTGCGTCTCTATGTTATGGGAGGTGTAGATGATAAAGCGTATGCCAATGAATGTTATGATCTAGTTCGAAAATTGAAGTTAGATAACCTGATTTTTACTGGTCGAGTTGACATCAAAGAATACCTAAAAAGAATGGACTTTATGATTTTAACCAGTATTTCTGAAGGACAGCCACTTTCTGTTTTAGAAGCAATGGCAGCTGGAAAAGCATGTGTAACGACAGACGTTGGTTGCTGTAGAGAATTGCTGGAGGGAAGAGAAGACGATAATTTAGGACCAGCAGGGTATTGTGTCCCCCCTACTGATCTAAGTGGCCTAGCTGATGCTATGCTACGGATGGCTTCTGTGGAAGAAGAAAGGCTGGTGATGGGGAAAACTGCTAAAAAACGAGCCGAGCTATATTACCAATATGATCAAATGATTGACCAATATAGACAAATGTATAAGGAGTATGTGAAGTAATGGCAGGATTGGGATTTGAACTAAGAAAGGTATATAATAAGGGAAGCTTCCTGGCCAAGCAAAAAGCATATGGCTATGCAGGCATTATTTATGTTGGACCAATGATTCTTGGGATTTTACTGATTCTTGCAGTTGTCTATCTTAGTGTTTTTGGTCGTTTTGGCAACAGTGAACGCGACCATCTGTTGGGGTTGATTTCCTACTCAATCCTAGCTTCCTTAGCCATTACCAATATTTTTTCTATGGTTGTGACCCGCTATGTCTCAGATATGCTTTATGAAGAAAAATTTGAAAAAATTCTGCCTTCTTACTTTTCTTCTGGTGCCATGATGTTGGGGATTGGCTTTGTGTCTTACGGCTTGTTCTTATTCTTATCAGGCATTCCCTTGCTGGAGATTGTTTTAAACTTGCTACTGTTTAGTGAATTATGCTTGATTTGGCATGCAGTCAATTACCTAACAGCGGTTAAAGACTATCGCAGTATCTTAAAAACATTTGCAATGGCGATCCTGATTACGCTTGGAGCAGGATTCCTCGCTTTATCCTTGTCGATCCCTTATGGTTTGCTTCTGAGTACCTGTATCGCTTATGCATATATCCTAATTCAAATGATTCGCATAATGTATCGGTATTTTCCGAAAAGCTATGAGGCCAATTTCGAGTTTCTGATCTGGTTTGATGAATATTTCAATCTTTTTAAGGTTGGAATCTATCTTTTTATTGGGCTCTTTGCTCATATTGTGATTAACTGGTTCGGACCATTGAGCAAAGGGATTGGAGGGCTTTTTCGTACGGCTCCTGTCTATGATGTGTCAGCTATGTTAGCCTATCTCGTAACCTTGGTGTCAACTGTGAGCTTTGTGGTTTCGGTAGAAGTTGTATTTTATCCGAAATTTAGGAAATATTATCAGCTGTACGATGGGGTCGGAAGTGTTGATAAAATCAACCAGACGGAAGTGGATATGCTTCGGACTCTCCGAAATGAACTGAAATATTTATCTTGGAAACAACTCTTAGCAACCTTGCTCGCGATGTTTGTGGGGATAGTTTTGTTGGGGGTTCTACCCCTAGGCTTCAATAGTCAGATGAAAGGTTATTTTCAGACACTTTGTTTGGGCTACGGGCTTTATGCCGTAGGAAATGTTAACTTACTCTTACTTCTTTATTTCGTAGACTATGAGGGTGCTAAGGATTGTGCCAAATGGTTTGCAGGAATTTCAGTAATCTTTAGTATTCTGACTCAGTTTATGGATACATCTTTTATCGGTTATGGCTTTTTATTAGCTTCACTAATACTTTATTTAACAACAAGTGCTCGGTTGACTGAATATACCAAAGACCTTCCTTACCGTGTTTTAGGAAGTCAGGATGTCGTTTCACGTGAAGAAGTGGGATTCTTCACTAAGCTGTATAATACGTTGGAAGCGAGGAGAAATGATGAATAATAAATGGGGTAAGTTCTTATTAGTCTTTGGCTTAATGTCCCTCGCCTTTATTCTTTTAGCAGTTTTTGATAACACAGGAAATACTGGAAAAGACAAAGTGACCCAAAAGGTGAAGAAGGAAAAGGTGCAAAATATTAATGACTTGCATCTTTATGACAAAGAAACCTTGTATAACCAAGGGGATCCGGATGTGATTACCATGTATTTGACTGTTAGACGGGGTAATACAGTCGAAAACACCAATCATTCTTGGAGTGAAGTCAACCAATATTCAGCTTACGACTATGAAAAAATGGGTGTGAAACGCTATCAAGTCGAAGGTCTCCTTCAAGTGGGCAATGAAAAAGGACCTGAGTCAGGACAGTTCGGTTTTGGAGAAGAAGTTCCCAATGCTACGGTTCAGATCCGTGGGCAAAGCTCTAGTAGAGCCAGTCAAAAGAATTATAAGGTTGAGATAAAAAGGAGCAAGGGAAGATGGGAAGGCCAACGGACCATTAACCTAAATAAGCATCCCTATGACTATCTGCGTTTCCGTAATAAGCTAGCTTTTAAGCTAATAGAAGGAATTCCGCAAATTGTAGGACTACGAACCCAATTTATCCATCTCTATGTCAAAGATGAGACAGGAGAAGAATCGAAGGGGTTTGAAGATTACGGCATCTACACGCAAGTTGAACAGTTAAACAAGACGGCTCTTGAAGCTCATGGTCTTGACCAAAGTGGCCATCTCTATAAGATTAATAATTTCGAATTCTACAGAGAGCCTGATGCTATTCGAAAAGAAGATGATCCTCAATTTGATAAGAAAAAATTCGAGTCTCGTTTAGAGGTTAAAGGAGACAAGGACCATACCAAACTGATTGATATGTTGGATAAACTAAACGATGAGTCAGTCTCAAGTGATGAGTTCCTAGAAAAATATTTTGATGCGCAAAATGTCCAGTACTGGATGGCCTTTCAGATTTTGATGGGTAATATTGACAGTCAAAACCGGAATATGTTCCTCTACAGTCCAAAGAATGGGACACGCTGGTATATCTTACCTTGGGACTTGGACGATTCCCTACACAAAAGTGAGTATGCAATTCGTAAGCCAGATGCATTGGGAGAAAATAGTTGGCAATACGGAGTCAGCAACTACTGGGGAAATCACTTGTTCCAACGCTTGCTCAAATCAGAAAGATTCAGAACCGGTTTGGAAAGAACAGTTGATGAGTTATATAAAAATCAGCTGAAACCAGAAAATATTGGCGATTTGAGTAAAAATTATGCTAAAATAGTAAAACCATATCTGTCTCGTATGCCAGATTTGGGTCATTTATATTTTAATGAAGACCAGTATAATCAAGTTTTGGATGCTCTACCAAAAGAAGTAGAGGAAAATTATCATGGTTATAAGAAGAGTCTGCAATCGCCTCAGCCATTCTACATTGACCAACCTAAAGTAGAAGGAAAGAAACTTGTTTTAAGATGGCTACCATCTTATGATTTTAATAATCAAGAGATTACCTATCACGTAGAACTTGCCAAGGATCCAAGCTTCAAAGAAAAAATACTAGATAAGAAGGGGATCAAGGAGCTCAGCATTAAGACAGACCGTTTACCTAAGGGGCAATACTTTATCCGAATTTTCGCTACAAATGAAACAGGCAATTCACAAGCGGCCTTTGACTACTATCGGACAGACACTACCAAACAATTTGGTGTCTCAGGCTTCTATGTAATGGAAGATGGGGGAATCAAGGTTGACACTTATGAAAACAGATAAAAAGGAGCAGTTTCGCCATGAAGCGAAATATCTCATCGGTTTAAAAGAAAAAGCCTTACTGACCCAACGGTTTGAGTCTATTCTAAATTTGGATAGACATGCTCAAAACGGAGGGTACACCATTCGCAGTCTTTATTTTGACGATTACTGGAATAGTAGTTACGAGGAAAAGGCTGCAGGGATTTTGATGCGAAAGAAATATCGAATTAGAATTTATAATTTTAGCGATCGTAGCATCAAGTTGGAAAGAAAGAAAAAGTTTGAAAATTATATCTATAAGGAAGCAGCACCTTTAACACGAGAAGAGGTGGAAAAAATTATTGAAGGCGACTATGGGTTTCTACTCCATAGTCCCCACCCTCTTTGTCGGGAATTTTATTTTGAATGTGTGACAAATGTTATGCGTCCCCGTGTAATTGTTGACTACGAGCGGGAACCGTGGGTTTACGATGCAGGGACAGTACGCTTGACCTTTGATTCAAATGTTCGAGCAGCTGTTGGTAGCTATGATATATTTGACCCGAACTTACCGACTATTCCAGTTCTTCCGGAAGGCAAGTTGGTCTTTGAGGTGAAATATACAGAGATGCAACCGCAGATTATCAAAGATATTATTCCCCCCGGAGCTTCAGAGTTTATCGCGGTATCAAAATACGTTCTTTGCTATGAAAAGACAAGATATTTGCATGATTTTGAGTACTGGTTTGACACAGATTATTAGGAGAGATAGGAGAAAAGAATGAGTGTTCAAGATATGATTAAAAAATCAATATTAAAATCAGAGAATTTTACTTCCCAAAATGCTGTAAAAATTCTTGCCACTCTTTTATTAGCAATCGCATTAGGAGCTTTTATTTACTTTGTTTATCAGCGATTTTTCACTGGAGTTGTCTATTCAAGAAGTTTTGCCATGACCTTGATTGGGATGTCTATCCTAACAGCCATGGTTACTTTAGCAATTAGTACCAACGTTGTTATCTCTTTGGGGATGGTCGGTGCCCTTTCCATTGTGCGTTATCGGACGGCTGTGAAAGACCCCATGGACCTGCTTTATTTGTTCTGGGCAATCACTACGGGAATCACAGTTGGAGCGGGAATGTATATCCTAGCTATTGTGACAGCGGTTGTTATTTTTGCAATGCTACTCATTTTTAGTCGGATGCAGCACCAAGGTAAGGTCTTCATTCTCATTATTCATTACCAAGGAGATGAAACAGGAGACCGCATCATCCAATCTTTTGGTAAGATCAAGTACTTTGTGAAATCCAAGACCCTTCGTGGAGATGCTGTTGAAATGGCAGTTGAAGTCCTCTGTAAAAAAGACGATTTCACATTTGTAGAACGCATTCGGAATATTGAACAGGTTTCAGACGTGACCCTTATCCAATATAACGGTGAGTATCACGGATAGCATGATTGGAAATGGAATGAATAAAAAGTTGCGATACAGTTTAATTATTTTAGTAGTAGCCACGATTTTTGGTAGTTTTTTCTTAAGTTCCTTGAATAATAAAAAACAAGCAAACCGTACTTTTACCTACTCTGAAGAGGCAATTCCAAATCCCTTGATGGGCTATGCACCATCCGCAGAGGAATCGGAGCTTTCGGACGATGTTCAACTGGTATATATGGATGTCACTTGGAAAGAATTGGAAGCCCAAAAGGGTGTATATGATTGGGACAAGATAGAAGAAAGCAACCAGATGGAACGCTGGAAAAAGGAAGGAAAGTACATTGTTCTACGCTTTGTCTTAGACTATCCTTCTGATACTTCTCATGAAGATATTCCTTCTTGGCTCATAAAAGAAATGTCTGATCCAGGGGACCGTTATGAGTCTGACTATGGAAAAGGCTTTTCTCCTAATTATTCAGATAAAACCTTGATTTCTTATTATCAAAAAGCTGTTGCTGCCATGGGAGAGCGCTGGGCTAAAAGTGGGCAAATTGCCTTTATTCAGCTTGGAGTTCTCGGACATTGGGGAGAATGGCACGTCAATGATGAGGTAAACATCAGAAAATTACCAGAAGCAGCAATCCGTGAAAAATTTATCACTCCATGGATTCAATCTTTTCCCAAAGCCAATATTTTAATGCGTCGTCCTTTTGTGGCTGCGAAGAAGCATGGCTTCGGCCTTTATAATGATATGGTAGGAGAGAAAGAAAGCACTAAGGTTTGGCTGGATTGGATAAAATCTGGTGGCGACTATGACCAGGAAGAAGCGAAGGATGGCCTTGTAGCGATGCCTGACGCCTGGCAAACTGCACCGATTGGTGGTGAGTTTACTAGTGCAGTGAGCATGAAAAACATTCTCAAGAATAATTTAGAACAAACGATTAAAGAAGTTCAACAATCGCATACAAGCTTCTTGGGACCTAAGATTGCTGAGGTACTTGATGAGAAGGATGATACGGGCTATAACGAAGTCTTGAAAAACATGGGTTATAGATTCTGGGTTCCTTCAGCGTCCTTGAAGTCACAAGGTGATGAAACCAAGCTTACTCTTACTTTAGCAAACAAAGGAGTGGCTCCTTTTTATCGGAATTGGGACACTAAGATTTATGTTCTTGATAAATCAGGGGAGATTGTAGAAACTAAGAAACTTTCTCTTGATTTGACCAAGCTTCTGCCAGATAAAGAGGAAGAGCTTGAAGTCTCACTTTCAACTTCTAATCTGATGAGTAAGGATAAGGGCTATAAGGTTGCTATAGGAATTATCTCTCCTTTAACAAACCAGCCATCTATTCGTTTTGCAAATGAAGGTCAAGAAGACCAGACTGTTCTGACTCTATATGATGCTGCAACTGATGAATAAAAAAAGAAGTGCTCTGCCTATTGCAGCACTTCTTTTTTAGCTAATTTCCGGGAACTATGTGACTAAGGTTGATTAATCAATGACCAAGACGATTTAAAGTAGGATGATTTGACAAAGCTGGTCCTTCTTGGTAGAATAAGAATGTCGTAAAGACAAATAACTTCTTCTTGGTTGCAGGCCATGCCAAACCTGCCACTCGGATGAAGCGTAAAGAAAAGGAGTATATCATGGCAATCTCAAAAGAGAAAAAAAATGAAATCATTGCACAATATGCGCGTCACGAAGGTGATACAGGTTCAGTAGAGGTTCAAGTTGCTGTCCTTACTTGGGAAATCAACCACCTTAACGAACACATCAAACAACACAAAAAAGACCACGCTACTTACCGTGGATTGATGAAGAAAATCGGTCGCCGTCGTAACTTGCTTGCATACTTGCGTAAAAACGACGTTAACCGTTACCGTGAGTTGATCAACTCTCTAGGACTTCGTCGTTAATTCAAGATACAAAGGCCGTCAAAAGCACAAAGCAAAAATAGGAAAATTGACGAAGAAACTTCAGTTTCGAGGAGATTATATCTTTTTTGCCAAGTGCTTAGGCCGTGTTCAATTGAGCACATCTTGATAATGAAGCTACTCTAAATTGGGTAGCTTTTTTCATGGATTTTAACCCGAGCTCAAATTGGCTCTCTGACTTCAGGGAGCTTTTTCTGTTCCGTCACCTTACCTTGATATACTCAAGTATTATCTTCGGTTACGGTTCCTAGCACTGTAAGGTAAAATAAACCAGAATGATCTCCCTTCGGGGAGATTTTTTTTCACTAAAATTTTCGTACAATCTTCGACTCGTCGCCTAGTCTATAAACGTTTTATCCAGCAAGAATCATGATGTCAAGGGCGTTAAAAATCCGTATGAACATAGGGAAACGACACCGTGTTCGATGAACACAAGGAGTTTCATCTTTTTCACTAGGATTTTAGCCCGAGCTCAAAATGGCTCTCTGGATTCAGAGGGCTTTTTTGTTTTATCAACTCATTTAGGGCGTGTACAATTGAGCATATCTTGATAATGAAGATACTCTAAATTGGGTAGCTTTTTTCATGGGTTTTAACCCGAGCTCAAAAAAATATTCTCATTTTATGCGCGTTTTTTGTTAATCTTTTCTATAAATTACTTAGTCCTTTGTTAGCCTATATTGATTGGCTTAAATACCAGTGTTTTTCTATCATCAGCCGACATTTCTTGTTTTTCTAAATAAAAAGCTCTTCTAGGATTTTAGAAGAACTTTTTTATAAGAAGATTTACTCTTTCAAGAATTTTTGGATTGCTGGAGCGGCAGTGATAGCAAATCTTTCGTCAATGCCATGCTCTCCACCTTCTACAGTGACCAGCTTAGCATTTGGAATGGTCTGACTGGCTTCGACCGCATACTGGTAGGGAACGACTGCATCATCAGTGCCATGGATAATCAGAGTTGGAGCTGTAATTTTGGCCAGCTCAGATTGGATATCGATACCTAAAGCATCAATTAGATAAATCTTCCCTAGAGTAACATTGTGGTGTGTCAGGCTATCGGGAAGTTGATCGAAGTCTGGACTCCCTAGCTCACGATAGGTCTCCTTGGCATCGTCAAAAAGAACGAAAGCTGGAAAGATAAGCAGGAGTTTGTATACGCGGTCCGGATAAGCAGCTGCGTAGAGACTAGCAACGACACCGCCTTGGCTGGCACCGAATAAGCTCATTTTGCTCTTATCTACAAAGGTCTCGGAACGAAGTTTTTCCATGACTTGGGTCAAGTCTGTGAGTTCGGTCTTGACCGACATATCCAGCATATCTTGTCCGCCACTTTTAGAATGATGGCTGCCTCCGTAGAAATCAAAGCTGTAAACCAGATAACCTTGCTTTGCCAGCAGCTGGCTGTACATTTCATATTGCTCAAGGGTATTGTTAAACCCGTGTGCGATGACAATGGTCGGCAATTTTTTTCTCTTGTAGTCAGAAGGAGCAGTAATCTTTCCGTAGAGCTGCTTGTCGTCGTATGAAATACTGTACTCTTCGGACACGATGTCTTCTGTCGGAGTCGGTTGATTGTCGATTTTCTCGCTAGAAGCTGTCTGTGTGGTTTCTGGCTTAGGAGGGGTAGGATTTGATTTGGTTTGGGAATGCCAGAAGAAAAGAACCAGTCCAGCCAAGCTCAAGGCTGCTAAGAAAGCCCAAATATACTTCATAGTTCTCTCCTTTCAGTATTTGTAGTATTATAGCGGAAATGAATGTATTTTACAAGAAGAGAGCTTTCTTGTTTTTTGATTTTTCTACCTTTCATACAAGAAAATCCAATTCACTTATCTAAGCGAGATTCTGATAATCTTGAATTTTTTAGAAAATCTTGCTAGACTGTAGCTACTAAGATAAAAACACAGTTCTGGTTGGTAGTCCAGACGCAAAAAACCATTTTTTGTCAGTAACCTTCCTCCTTGGTTGTCCATTCTTAGGGATTTTTTAAAGGAGGTGCTGTCATGGATAAGATTTCAATGACGCTGACAGTCTATTTTGAAGAGGGATTTTGGCACGGTCTTTTCGAGCGGGAACATGCTCAGTCTTATAGAGTTTGCCGAGTCACCTTTGGCGCAGAGCCAAGTATGCAGGAGCTGTTGGATTTTCTAAACCGTTATTATCATCGGTTGCAGTTTAGTCCTAGCATCAGGGTGAAGGAGAAGGCTAAGTCCATCAGTCCCAAACGCTTGCAGAGACAGGCTAAAAAGGAGCAGATGGCTTCACGGTCTTCAAAGTCCCAGGAAGCGCTGAAGCTGCAATTTGAAGAGCAAAAGAAAATCGCTCAAGTCAAGCGCAAGCAGCAGAAAGAACTGGCTAAGCAAAGGAAATTCGAACTCAAACAGCAAAAACGATTGGAAAAACACAAGGGGCATTGATCCTGCTTTTTCTTATTTACATAAAAAGTCTTCCGATGGGAGGCTTTTTCATTTGCTAGGCAATCAGTGAGTAACTTTAAAAGTGAATGAATTTCTCTGAGTCGTTTCATTTGACAGATGTAATAAAGATGGTTACAATATAATCGTAAAATAAAAAATTACAAGAGTAATTTGAAAAAGGAGAAGTTATGATTGAAATTACTTATTTGGATGCTGTCAAGCAAGAACGCAAGATGACCTTTGAGTCCTATCAAGCATTTGAACAGTCTCAGCAGGCCTGCTTGATTGGGGTTGCGGATTATTATCCGGTTCAGAAACTGACCTATAATGGGCACGATTTGGATTATCATGGGACTTATGGCGATGTATTCTTTTTCCTGATGAAGCAGGATTTGACAAAGTTTGATTAAAAGGAGAAAAATAATGGTAAAAGCAATCACAGATGCAACATTTGAACAAGAAACAAAAGATGGTTTAGTGCTCATTGACTTTTGGGCCACATGGTGTGGACCTTGTCGAATGCAAGGACCAGTCTTAGATAGACTGTCAGAAGAAGTTTCAGAAGATAAACTTAAAATTGTCAAAATAGATGTGGACGAAAATCCACTGACAGCTCGTTCCTTTGGAATTATGTCTATCCCAACACTTCTATTTAAAAAAGATGGCCAAGTGGTTAAACAAGTTGCAGGTGTTCATACTGCAGAACAAATCAAGGCTATCGTTGCTGAATTGAGTTAAAGTTAATACACTCCCGTAAGTAAAATGGGAGTGTATTTTAATATTTAAAGAAAAAGCCCTGTTCCTCAAGATAAGGAGCAAGGCTCTTTTTATTTTCGATTATTCTTCTGTTCCAAGAAGGTTTTTGGCAACTACTGCTGCAAGAAGACCACCAACAATTGGTGCCAAGATGAAGATCCAAACTTGTTGCAAGGCTACACCACCTACAAGAAGAGCTGGAGCCAAGCTACGAGCTGGATTAACTGAGAGGCCAGTGATATTGAGACCAACCAAGATCATCACTACCAAAGTCAAGGCAATTACGAGGCCAGCGATTGAGCTGTTGCCCTTGCTTGAAGAAGTCACGGTCATGATAACCAAGACAAACAAGAAGGTTGCAATGACTTCAAATAAGAAGCCACCAAAGATAGTTACACCATTTGCCAAGGCATTTTCACCTAGGCTGGCAGTTGGCATACCTGAGTTGGCCAAGAGGAAGTATACTGTCGCTGAAGCAATAAAAGCCCCAAGAACTTGTGCAAGGATGTAGTTGACAAGATCCTTAGACGACAAACGCTTGTTTGCAAACATAGCAATAGATACTGCAGGATTAAGGTGAGCTCCGGAAATCGTACCAATAGAGTATGCAGCGGCAACGATTGACAAACCAAAGGCAAGGGCAATCCCAAGATGACCAAGACCCTCTACGCCATTACCAAAAACAACTGCACCTGTCCCTACAAACACAAGCATGAATGTACCGATTAATTCAGCAAAAAACTTTTTCATTTTCTGTCTCCTTTTTCTAAAACTATGCACTAGTCTATCAAAAGAAGCAACCGGATTCAAGAAAAGTGACTTGAAATTTTTTTGAAAATCATAAAACGACTATCTTAACCCTAGTATTGAAAAGATTGAATAGCTTTTCTTAATTCATTTTGTAAAATGTTTCTCTGATCAAGTTGGACATAAACTTCCAACAGACAGGATCTGAAGTTGGAAAATTTATAAAAATCATCAGTCTCTTCTAACGGAAAATCAATAGCTTTTATCCAAGAAACTACTTGTTTTTGCTCTAACTTTCCTTGTAAAATGGGTTCATAAAGCACTCTTGCTAAACGCCAATCCTCATCATTTGTAAAACGAATCGAAATTCTTTTAAATAGTTGGTCAAGTATGTCAATTACTTCATGAACTCTGTTTTTAGGAAATTCTGGATGACAAACTACCTCTGTCAAGAGATCAGCACCATGCGCAAAAGCGTGAACCCAACCATATTGACTTGAAAAACCTGTTGTATCCTTTTCTTTTGAAAGATAGTGCAAGCCTTGATTTAAAATGATATTGCGAATTTCTCCTTTTAATTCCCGATAAAAAATCGATTGCTGATTGGCATCTGCAGACAGGAGATTTGCATAAATAAGTGCCCTAAAAGAACGTTCAAGTGTTGGCAACCCTATCTTATCAGTCTCTTTCTCTAATCCTCCATCAGATAAAATTTCCTCAACAATGAAATGGAATTGTTTCTCTGTAAATAGCTCTTCTTGAATCCCTCTAGCCAAGCTTATAAAAACGAGGTCGTCGCGAATTTCTGACGAGGGATCTCCCAAATGCTTCAGTAACCACTGGATTTCTTCTTGGCTATAGCTTGGTCTTTCTTCTGTCACTTTTCGTTGTAATTCTTGATACATCCTTAGCACCTCTACATTTCTAGTAACTTATCAAAAAGCCATCCGTAGATGACTTTATATTATTTAAACATCAAATTTTTTCAGTAGTAACTAAATAGCAAGTTCAGTTCTAACATCACGAACTTCAACGGTCTTCTTGAAAATGGCTACAGATAAGCCAATTTCAAGAATGATTAATAGCTGAAAAGCATTATTATATAGCGAGCCTACTCTTCATTTATTCCCCCAACTCTTCGCTGTAGGCAATAATCTGATCAACTGTGTCGGACAGGAATTGGATGGTGTCGCGGAGTGGTTAAGCATATACATATTGCCTGATGGATACTGAGCAGATCTAATGTTACCATGCCAACCCTGCATTTGCTATTTCCTTTTTTGAAGCGTATTGACCGTTGGGACGATGCCATCTGCCTCTATAATCTTTAAAATATCCACCGGCAGCTACTGATTCTTGCTGTTCTACTATCTGATTTTCTGTAGCTTGTCTTTCTGCAGCTTGGCGTGCTTGTTCAGCTTCTGCAGCTTGTTGGGCCCTAATATTAATCGCATTTTGGACAAGTCCAATACGATATACCAATTTAGACTTTATATTTTCATCAGCAACACGCTCAACTGCAGCTTGAGCAGGAGCAACGTAGTCTTGAACTTGATTGTTTTCTAGTTGTTGAACAGTTGCCTCTGCTTGCTCTGCAATTTGTTTGGCTTCCGCATCTCTTCTTTCTTGTTCTTCGCGAGCTTTCCTCTCTTCTTCTTGTTTTTTTCTTTCCTCTTCTTCTCGTAGTTTTCTTTCTTCCTCAGTCTTTTTCTCTTTTTCCTGTTGTTCTTTTTCTTTTTTCTCTTTCTCTAATTTTTCTTTTTCCGCTTTCTCTAAACTATTTTTATCCTCTTTTTGAACGAAGCCTATCTGTTTATCGGTGTTTTCTTGGGAAACCTCATTCTCTGTTGAGCAAGCTCCAAGCAGTAGTGCAGTCAAAGCTGTTAAAAATAACCATTTTTTCATAATTTTTCTCCCTTCGGATATATATCCAAGGACATCATACCACAAAAAGGAAGCGTTTTCAATAGATATTTTTGTAAAATTTTAAAATACAGATTTGATTTTGTTTTTTAAAAGAAAAAATCAGACTCAGATGATTCATCTGAGTCTGATTCTAAAGATATGGACTTATTCCCCCAACTCTTCGCTGTAGGCAATAATCTGATCAACTGTGTCAGACAAGAACTGGATGGTATCGCGGAGTGGTTTGTCTGTCGAAATATCTGCTCCGATAATCATAGCCGACTCAAGCGGAGTCTTGCTGCCGCCAGATTTGAGTAGCTCCAGCCAGTCACGGGCACCATTTTCGTCATTTTTCAAATGTAGGTAGCCAGCAGTAGAGATGACCAGACCTGCGGAGTAAGTATAGCTGTACAGCCCCATGTAGTAGTGGGCTTGACGCATCCAAGTCAGGGCAGCGTCGTCGTCAATCTCAACGGCATCGCCCCAGAAGTCTGTCAAGACTTCTTTCATGATAGCATTGAGTTTGCTTGCACCGAAGGTTCCGCCTTCTTCAATCAAAGTATAGACCTTGCGTTGGAAGGCAGCTTCCAGCAAGTGGGTGATGAAGTTGTGGAAGTAAGTATCCGTCAGACGGTGAGCTAGGGCAAAGCGTTTCTGGCGTGGGTTATCAAATTGGCGCTCCAGATAATCGCTGAGCAGGAGCTCATTAAAGGTAGACGGAGCTTCCACATAGTAGGTGGACATGTGGGCGTTGAAATAGCTTTGGTGATTGTCAGAGAAGATAAACTGACCAGAGTGACCAATTTCGTGAATCAGAGTATAGACATCACTCATGCGACCAGTCCAGCTCATGAGGACATAAGGGTGAACCCGATAAGGATCCGCAGCATAGCCTCCAGAGTCCTTTCCGGCATTGGCCGCAAAGTCGACCCAGCGTTCTTCCTTGTAGCGGGCAACTTCTTGACAATACTCTTGTCCGAGTGGCTCGACTGACTTCATGACGAGGTCATAGGCATCATCAATGCTGACTTCGGGATTGAGCTCGCTGTCCAAGTCCAGTTTCCAGTCGGCAAAGGTCATTTTTTCAAGTCCGTTTACCTTAGCGACATGCTTGAGGTATTTCTGAGCTACTGGGGCAAATTCGCTCATAATCAAGTCGATCTGTCGGTCAAACATAGAACGATCAACTTCTTGCTCAGCTAGCAAGTAGTCAAAGACAGAGTCATAGCCCTTCATGTCAGCCAGTAATTTTTCAGACTTGACCTGAGCCAGATAGGCAGCTGCAGCGGCATTTTGGTGCTTGCGAAGGCCTTCAGAGAAAGAGCGGAAAGATTTTTCGCGGATTTCTGCATTTTCATGGTTTTGGTAGAAATTCTCATAGGTGACAAAGCTGTTTTTGTATACTTTGCCGTCCACTTCAAAGTCAGCCATAGCAAAGTCGCCAGCCCGCATCTTGGTGTAAATATCCTGTGGACTGTAGAAGACTTCGCCCAGATTAGTCAAGGCTTTTTCGACATCTGCTCCCAGATAGTGGGCTTTTTTGATTTTAGCCTGACGGATGGCTGAAGTCAGATGGGGCTCTTGACCTAGTTTTTCTAAGACAGCTTCATCTGCACCGACCAGGGCGTCGTCAAAGAAGCTGAGTGCGACATTGGCTTCCGTCTCAAACTCCATAGCTGCTTGGGCAATCTGTGCAAAGCTCTCGTCACCAAAGTCAGTGGTCTGTGGCATAAAACCGTAGTTGCCGATATGGCTGATTTGGATATAAATCTGCTCTAACTCAGCAAATGCCCGCTCAAAATCTTCGAAAGTGCTGAGATTACCTTGGTAATCGCGGACAAATTTTTTGATATCCTCTCTGGCCTTCTCAATGGCTCGCAGGAAGTCCTCTTGATCTTGGTAAAGGGCCGTTAGGTCCCAGAGTTCATTTTCTGGAAATTCAGAACGATGTTTTTGTTCCATAGTATGCTCCTTTTGTCATATATAGAAATAGTATAGCAAAAAATCCCCCAAAATGTCTTTGGGGGAGAAGGATAAGTCGGAAATTTTAGATGTTTATCAGGTCAAGGATAAAAGTCAATGTTTCTTTGCAGCAATCTTTTTAAAAAGCAGTATATAAGACAAGAAGACGAAGATAACCAGGCCCAATAAAAGGGTAAAGACGTTTTGAGTTCCTTTTGTCATATTGGGAGCTTGATTGGCGATGACAGCTGTAACTGCAGTACCTATAGCGCCCGCAAAGGTCTGGGCCAGCTGAAAGAGCGCGGTCGTATCTGCAGTTTTTTCTTTATCAACTTGAGTCGTCGCTAGGGCAAGTGTGTTATTAAAGGCCATGTTTCGCCCCAAGGTAAAGCAAATATAAATCGCAATAACAGCTGTTAGGGTGAGTTCTTTTGTGAAGATAAGGAGCAAGGTACAGCCAGGAAAAGAAGTGAATTTCCTGTAAAAAGGGTTGGTTTAGGACCTTTTGTATCATAGAGTTTGCCAAAGAGAGGAGAGAGGAAGGCTCCAAGCATGGTTCCCGGAAGCAATGCAAATCCTGCCTGAGCGGTTGAAATGTCTTTTTCTATGACCAGGAAGTTGGGAAGCAGAAAATTAGCCGATAGGTTGATAAACTGAAAAATGAAGAAGGGTAAAATAGCTAATAAGACCGTTGGTTGCTTTAAGATACGAATATCTAGAAATGGATGATCGATTTTCAAGCTCCGATAGATGAAGCAAGCTAGTGGCAGTAGGCAGAGAACAAGGTAGAGCCAATCGATATGTCCTTCTTCTAAGCTAGAGATAGCTACAATGGCAAAGACGAGTGAGCTTGCTAAGAGGAAAAATGAGAGAAGATCAAAGGCGCGTTTCCTAGACTTCTCGGAATTTTTTAAAAAGAAAAAGCCAAGGATAAAGGAAATGATTGGAACAGGAAGAATTAAGGTATAAATCATATGCCAGTCAAAACGACTAATCATAAAACCACCGTAAGTCGGACCAATTGCTGGTGCTAGGCTGACCACCATCCCAGATAAGCCTATGTAGGTTCCGATTTTTTGCTTAGGAACACGCTCAACGATCAAGTTAAAGAGCAAAGGAATGGCTAATCCAGTAGCTCCTCCTTGTAGGATTCTCCCTATCATCAAGATGGGAAAACTTGAAGCCAGCATGGCAATCAGTGTGCCAAAGCAAAAGTTGGCCAAAGCAGTAAAGAGGATGATTCTCTCTTTCCAATTGTGGGCTAAGGTTGCTCCTAAAGTAATCGTAATGGCCACTGCTAACAAATATCCTGTTGTAATCCATTGCAGTGTTCCCAAGCCTAAACCAAAGACCTTACTTAGATGCGGGAAGGTTACATTCATACTGGTTTCAGATAAGATGCCTGCAAAGCAGACTAAGGCTGTCGCAAGGAGCGAGAAAAAATCTTTCTTTTCAACTGTTTGATGATCTTGCACGATTGTCTCCTTTATATGTTTGAAATGAGTCACTGTATTTATTATAAAGCAAGAAGTTCACTTTGAAAAGTGAATAGTGGCTATACCGCCATCTTGTTTGACGAATCGAAAGGGGAAAAACGAACTCTGACAGCTGACTATAATCAGCTATAGAAAAGAAAAATAGCTTTTTATTACTTTTATAGAAAAAAGCCATTTTCAGCCTTTTTCTTTTGCCTGAAATTGTGGTAAAATAAGGTCTATACGTGCTTGATACAAAGATGAGGATATAATAGGCTACTAAGGCCATGAAATCAAAGCTAAGCTGAGTCGCTTTGAGAATCTTAAGTGAACAGGTCCTAAGTTCTTTGCGCTTATCTGAATTGAGCTCAGGTCTCATTTCTTGAGAAAAATAAATTTCCTTTGAGTTGCTTAACGTCTTAGTATCTTGATGAACTGAACACGACCTAAAAGCTGTGTAAAAAAGATAAACTGTCTTGTCTTCATCGAAGACCTCGCCAGTTTCCTATTTTTACTTTGCTTTTGACGGTCTTAGTATCTTGAGAATTGAACACGCCTACAACTCTGTGGAAAAAGATAAATCTATCTAGGAGCAGTCGCTCCGTCGCTCGCTTTCCTATTTTCCTTTGAGTTGCTTAACGGCTTAGTATCTTGATCTTTGTAGCCAAGGCGTATGAAAAAATTTGAGCATGTGCTCGGCAAGGAGTCTTTATGACAAAACAAGTTTTTAAAACCGTTTTTGCAGGTCGTGAGCTGGTAGTTGAAACCGGTCAGGTTGCAAAGCAGGCAAATGGCAGCGCCGTTGTTCGATATGGAGAAAGTACCGTTTTAACTGCGGCAACCATGTCCAAAAAGATGGCTACTGGTGACTTTTTCCCATTGCAGGTCAACTATGAAGGAAAAAATGTATGCGGCTGGGAAATACCCTGGTGGTTTTAACAAGCGCGAAGGCCGTCCGTCAACAGATGCGACTTTGACTGCCCGCTTGATTGACCGTCCGATTCGCCCTATGTTTGCGGAAGGTTTCCGCAATGAAGTTCAGGTTATCAATACCGTTCTTTCTTATGACGAAGATGCTTCACCTCAAATGGCCGCTATGTTTGGTAGCTCTCTGGCTCTTTCTATCTCAGATATTCCTTTTAATGGCCCTATCGCAGGAGTTCAAGTCGGTTATGTAGATGGTGAATTTATCATCAACCCTAGCAAGGAACAAAAAGAAGTTTCGCTTTTGGAACTGACAGTGGCTGGTACCAAAGAGGCTATCAATATGGTAGAATCTGGAGCCAAGGAACTGTCTGAAGATATCATGCTGGAAGCTCTTCTCAAAGGGCACCAAGCGGTCAAAGAATTGATTGCCTTCCAGGAAGAAATTGTCGCAGCAGTCGGCAAGGAAAAAGCAGAAGTAGAATTGCTGCATGTTGATGAAGAGTTGCAGGCAGAGATTGTCGCAGCCTACAACAGCGACTTGCAAAAAGCTGTTCAGGTAGAAGAAAAGCTGGCGCGTGAAGCCGCAACTCAGGCTGTCAAAGACCAAGTCACAGCAGTTTATGAAGAGAAATACGCGGACCATGAAGAATTCGACCGTATCATGCGTGATGTGGCTGAAATCTTGGAGCAAATGGAGCATGCTGAAGTGCGCCGTTTGATTACCGAAGATAAGGTCCGTCCTGACGGTCGTAAGGTTGATGAAATCCGTCCGCTGGATGCGGAAGTGGATTATCTGCCACGCGTGCATGGTTCAGGTCTCTTTACCCGTGGACAAACCCAAGCCTTGTCTGTTCTGACTCTGGCACCAATGGGAGAAACGCAAATTGTGGACGGTTTGGATCCAGAATACAAGAAGCGCTTCATGCACCATTATAACTTCCCGCAATACTCTGTCGGTGAAACAGGCCGTTATGGGGCTCCTGGTCGTCGTGAAATCGGACACGGTGCTCTTGGGGAACGTGCCTTGGAGCAAGTCTTGCCTAGCTTGGAAGAGTTTCCTTACGCTATCCGTCTGGTAGCAGAAGTCTTGGAATCAAACGGTTCTTCCTCCCAAGCCTCTATCTGTGCAGGCACTTTGGCTCTGATGGCTGGTGGTGTGCCGATTAAGGCGCCGGTTGCCGGAATTGCCATGGGCTTGATTTCATATGGCAGCAACTACACGGTTCTGACGGACATTCAAGGTTTGGAAGACCATTTTGGTGATATGGACTTTAAGGTAGCTGGTACTCGTGAAGGGATTACAGCCCTGCAGATGGATATCAAGATTGAAGGAATTACAGCCGAGATCTTGACAGAAGCTCTTGCTCAGGCTAAGAAAGCCCGCTTTGAAATTCTGGACTTGATTGAAGCGACAATTCCAGCTCCACGCCCTGAGTTGGCTCCAACTGCTCCGAAAATCGACACCATCAAGATTGATGTGGACAAGATTAAAATTGTCATAGGTAAAGGTGGGGAAACCATTGATAAGATTATCGCTGAGACTGGTGTTAAGATTGACATTGATGAAGAAGGAAATGTGTCCATCTACTCTAGCGACCAAGATGCCATCAATCGTGCCAAGGAAATCATTGCTGGCTTGGTCCGCGAAGCAAAAGTGGATGAAGTTTACCATGCCAAGGTTGTTCGGATTGAGAAATTTGGTGCCTTTGTTAATCTCTTTGACAAGACAGATGCCCTGGTTCACATCTCAGAGCTAGCTTGGACTCGGACCAACAATGTCGAAGATGTCGTACAAATCGGTGATGAAGTGGATGTCAAGGTGATCAAGATTGATGCCAAAGGCCGGGTAGATGCTTCCATGAAGGCTCTTTTGCCACGTCCGCCTAAACCTGAAAAATCAGACAAGCACCATGATAAGCATCATGGTAAGGGGCATCCTCATAAGAAACATGAAGAAGCACCTCTTACTCAAACAGAAGAATAAAAGACAAACAAGGAGTAGTAGGGCTCAGTTGCGTTGCAATTCTTGGGCCAGCTCCCTTGTTTTTTACATCATGAAAGGAGAAGAAGATGGGGTGGTGGAAAGAAACCATTGATATTGTAAAAGAAAATGATCCAGCAGCTCGAAATTCCCTAGAGGTCCTCTTGACTTATCCAGGGATTAAAGCCTTGGCAGCTCATCGTCTTTCTCATTTTTTGTGGAAGCGTGGGTTCAAGCTATTAGCACGAATGCACAGTCAATTCTGGCGCTTTTGGACCCAGATAGAGATTCATCCTGGAGCCCAGATTGAATCAGGTGTCTTTATTGACCATGGCAGTGGCCTAGTGATTGGAGAGACAGCTGTTGTGGAGAAGGGGGCCATGCTTTACCACGGCGTGACCCTTGGAGGTACTGGAAAGGATACAGGTAAACGCCATCCGACTGTTCGAAAAGGGGCGCTGATTTCGGCCCACGCTCAGGTGATTGGCCCTATTGAAATAGGTGAGAAAGCTAAAGTTGGGGCGGGTGCAGTAGTTGTATCTGATGTGCCTAGTGATGTGACAGTGGTCGGAGTTCCAGCGAAGATTGTCCGTGTTCACGGCGAGAAGGATGAGCCGACTATCCATGAAGTAGAAGAAAAACGAGAATATTATTTAGACAAACTAGAGCATGCCCGTGAGGCCAGCCACCATTCGTCAAGTCTCTAGGAAAGGGTAGCAAAGTTATCGAGGTGAAGTATGACAGGAGGTAAGAACTATGTCAGATTTATCAGATGCAATTTTGAACCAGGCAGTTCTTGAGTTGCAAGAACACTTGGATGGTCTTGCTAAGGAGCGCTTTATCAAACTGCCACCTAGCCACCAGCGAGAATGGGCTCATTATATCAGTGAAGCCAAAAAAGATGAGACCAAACTGCGCCGTCTAAATAAAATGAAGGCGGATTTGCTGGAGCCTTAAAGAAAGAGAAGTTATGCTATTAGAGGAATTTGAAGATGTAGCAGCAGTTATTGAGCCAACTGAAAAGCCAGTCCATGACAAGGGTGAGGTGTGCGAAACCATCATCCTGTCCTTTAATGGCGAAATTCTGAAACGTTTGATTGAGTCAGAAGAAGTCTATCAGGGAGGCTATCTGAAAAGCATAAACGGACAGCATCCATGGTATATTTATGGCCAAGGACCTAGCAAGCTAGCAGTTATGTTGGCTCCAATTGGGGCTCCCATGATAGTTGGTCAACTGGAGGAGTTGGTGGCTAGAGGCTTCAAGAATTTTATCATTCTAGGTTCCTGTGGCGTTTTGGACCACTCAATTGAGGCGGATAAAATCATTCTGCCTGCAGCCGCATTGCGAGATGAAGGGACTAGCTATCACTATGCTCCACCGGGTGATGAAGTGGTCTATGACGAGTCTCTGTTAGTTAAGCTAGAAGCCATCTTTGACAAGCATAATATCGAGCATATCCGCACCAAGTCTTGGACGACTGATGCCTTTTATCGAGAAACGCCTGATAAGGTCAAGCGTCGCTTGGCTGCTGGAGCCAAAGTGGTGGACATGGAAGCTTCGGCTATCATGGCATGGAGCCAATTTCGCAAGAGTAAAGTCTATCAGTTTTTCTACACAGCTGACTATGTGGATCATCATAACCGAACCTGGGATGCTCGCCATGAAGAGCGGACAGCTGATGCCATGACTTTTTTCACTATCGCTTTGACAATAGCAAAGGAACTAGAAAGGTAACTACAAGAATGGCAGTATATTTTTACGGCTGTATCACCATGGATGGCTACTTGGCAGACAGCCAGCACAGGATAGACTGGCTGCATCAGCTTGGTTCTGTAGAGGATACAGGCTATGATGACTTTTACAGGCAAATGGATATCACCATCATGGGCAAGCGGACCTTTGAGGAAATCCAAGATTTGCAAGATGTAGAAAGCTTTTATCAAGCTACGGAAAACTATGTCTTTACGCATGATGGGCACCTGCCTGTCAGCAATTACCAGCCAGTAGCTGGGGATGTGGTGGACTTTGTTCACCAGATTGACAAAGGCAAAAATGTCTTTGTGATTGGTGGTAATTCCTTGGTAGGACCGCTCTTGGATGCGGATCTTTTCGACCACCTCATTATTCAGATAGCGCCCCTTATCCTAGGAAAGGGGGTTCCCCTCTTTACCCAAGAGGAAGGGCAGCGCTTTTACCAACTGGATAGCCTCAGACAATTTGGCCCTTTTGCAGAGCTGGTTTTCAGCCGAAAAAGTCAGAAATAGAGAAGGGAGTGGACCGCATGATTAAAATTTACGACACTATGACCCGCAGCCTACGTGAATTTGTGCCCATTGAAGAGGGCAAGGTTCGCATGTATGTCTGCGGTCCGACGGTTTATAACTATATCCATGTCGGCAATGCCCGCTCAACAGTAGCTTTTGACACAGTTCGTCGCTATTTTGAGTATCGGGGATTTGAGGTCAATTATATTTCCAATTTTACAGATGTAGATGATAAGATTATCCATCGCGCCAAGGAAGAAGGCATCACACCAAAAGAAGTGGCTGATAAGTATATCGCAGCTTTTCGTGAGGATGTGACAGCTTTGGGCGTCAAACCTGCGACTCGTCATCCGCGGGTGGTGGAGTTTATGGCTGACATCATCCGTTTTGTTGAGGACTTGGTTGACAAAGGCTACGCCTATGAGTCAGAGGGCGATGTCTATTTCCGAGTGGAAAAGTCTCACAATTATGCCAAATTAGCCAATAAAACCTTGGCAGACTTGGAGTTGGGTGCTTCTGGCCGGACAGATGAGGAGACTGCACGTAAGGAAAATCCAGTGGACTTTGCTCTCTGGAAGGCAGCTAAGCCAGGTGAGATTTCCTGGGACAGCCCTTGGGGAGCAGGCCGTCCGGGCTGGCATATCGAGTGTTCGGTCATGTCGACGGAGATTTTGGGGGATACGATTGATATCCACGGTGGCGGGGCAGACCTAGAGTTTCCTCACCACACAAATGAAATAGCCCAATCAGAGGCTAAGACTGGCCAGACTTTTGCCAACTACTGGATGCACAATGGCTTTGTCAACATTGACGATGTTAAGATGTCCAAGTCTTTAGGCAATTTTATCACTGTTCACGATGCCCTCAAGACCATTGATGGTCAAGTGCTGCGTTTCTTCTTTGCTACCCAGCATTATCGTAAGCCGATTAATTTCACAGAAAAAGCTGTTCATGATGCAGCAACCAATCTCAAATATTTGAAGAATACCTATGAGCAGCCTTTCACTGGTCAGGCAGACTCTGATCAGCTTCAGGCCTTTCTGGATAAATTCACCGCTGCTATGGACGAAGATTTCAATGCGGCCAACGGTATCACGGTTGTCTTCGAGTTAGCCAAGTGGATCAATTCTGGCAATTACACCGCTGAAGTTAAGGAAGCATTTGCCAAGCTCTTAGAAGTTTTTGGTATTGTTTTTGTAGAAGAAGTCCTAGACGCAGACATTGAGCGCTTGATTGAGGAGCGCCAAGTAGCGCGTGCCAATCGTGACTTTGCGACTGCAGACCGTATTCGAGATGACTTGGCCGCTCAGGGCATCAAGCTTTTGGATACCAAGGACGGAGTGAGGTGGACCCGTGACTGATGTCAACCTGATTAACGGCATTGCCCTCGCCTTTGAGGGAGATGCTGTCTACTCCATGTATATCCGGCGTCACCTGATTTTTCAGGGTCTGACCAAGCCCAATCAGCTGCACAGGGAAGCAACCAAGTACGTCTCTGCCAAGGCTCAGGCCGATCTCATCTCTCTCATGCTGGAAGAAGGAATTCTGACGGAAAAGGAAGAGGATATCTACAAGCGCGGCCGCAATGCTAATAGCCACACCAAGGCCAAGAATGCGGATATTGTTACTTACCGTATGTCTACTGGCTTTGAAGCGGTCATGGGCTACCTGCATATGACGGAAGAAATCGAACGCTTGGAAGAATTAATTGACTGGTGTGTCAAACGAGTGGAGGAAGCTACTCATGAAAACAAATGAACTGCTAGCTTTGTTTCCAAAGGCTAGTCTACAAGATAAACCCAGTCAAGATAGCCAGAAAGTCTCGCTTCGTCTTGATCAGCAACATTGGCTAGTTTTGGCAACAGAAGATTTAACAGATCGAGAACAGCAACTGCTTGCTCTACTGACAGAAAAAGAGTCCGTTTTTTCACAAAATCCCTGGTATAGATATTTAGTATCTGAGTCCGAAGAGACGCTTCCCCATGAGGTTGAGGCGCTACAGTTTATTCATTGTCATCTTTTCCATTATGAGGCAGAATCTATTTCAGCCTGGCTGGACATGATGCGAACTCTTTTGACCAATAAAGTCGCTTATTTTCAGACCAGCCCGCAAGACTATATTTTTGTTCTTGATCAGGGGCAACAATTGACTGTTAAAGATTTGCTGAGGGATGTCTTGTCAGCTGTTGAATATGACTTTAACCTGCGTTTGGCTGTTTTGATTGGGCAAGTCTGGCCCAAATCGGTGAAAGACGAGTTGCCTCAGCTCTACCAGGCTGAAAGCAAACTCTTTATCCAATGGTTCAATCGTTACCAGCACTCTTTTGTTTTGTCCTTCTCCCAGCTCTTTTTATGGGGCTTAGACGAGGCTAAGGACACTCTTCTTCCTCTGAAGAGAAAACTACATCAGCTTATAGATGGGCAAGAGCAATTAACCGAGATTATCTTAGCCTTGTGGGAAAATGGAGCAGTTGTGACCAAGGCAGCCCAGCAACTTTATATTCACCGGAATACTCTCCAATATCGCTTGGATAAGTGGGAGGAGTTGACAGGCTTGCAGTTAAAAGAGTTGACGGATTTATCACTCTGTTACCATATCATTTTGAAAGATTTATTTTGATGTTTTGTGCAGGCTGCACAAAACATTTTTTTTATTTTAGGCAGTTTGCCATAGCATTGTAAAACGCTTTCAAATATAATAAGAGTATAAATTTAAAAGGAGCCTATCATGGTAGAATTAAACCTAAAAAACATTTACAAAAAATATCCAAATAGTGAACACTATTCTGTTGAGGATTTCAACTTGGAAATCCAAGACAAAGAATTTATCGTATTCGTAGGACCTTCAGGATGTGGTAAGTCTACAACTCTTCGTATGATTGCTGGACTTGAAGACATCACAGAAGGTGAATGTTCAATTGATGGCCGAGTGGTTAACGATGTGGCACCAAAAGACCGTGATATTGCCATGGTTTTCCAAAACTATGCCCTATATCCTCATATGACTGTATACGACAACATGGCCTTCGGTTTGAAATTGCGTAAATACAGCAAAGATGATATCGACAAACGTGTTCAAGAAGCTGCTGAAATCCTTGGTTTGAAAGAATTCTTGGACCGTAAGCCAGCTGACCTTTCAGGTGGTCAACGTCAACGTGTTGCCATGGGACGTGCTATTGTCCGTGATGCAAAAGTATTCTTGATGGACGAGCCTTTGTCAAACTTGGATGCAAAACTTCGTGTATCTATGCGTGCTGAAATCGCTAAAATCCACCGTCGTATCGGAGCAACAACTATCTACGTAACACACGACCAAACAGAAGCGATGACTTTGGCTGACCGTATTGTTATCATGTCAGCAACTAAGAACCCATCAGGAACTGGTACAATTGGTCGCGTAGAGCAAGTTGGTACACCACAAGAACTTTACAAACACCCTGTCAATAAATTTGTTGCCGGCTTTATCGGAAGCCCAGCTATGAACTTCATCAATGTGAAGCTTGAAGGCAACGAGATCGTTACAGAAGGTGTGAGATTGAAAGTGCCAGAAGGGATCTTGAAAGTTCTGAAAGAAAAAGGCTACGAAGGTAAAGAATTGATTTTTGGTATCCGTCCAGAAGATATCAATACAGAACCTGCTTTCCTTGAAACTTTCCCTGACTCAGTGGTACACGCAACAATCTCTGTATCAGAGTTGCTTGGTTCAGAGTCGCACTTGTACTGCCAAGTTGGTAAAAACGAATTTATCGCAAAAGTAGATGCGCGTGACTACTTGCAAACAGGTGCAGGAATCGATCTTGGATTTGACTTGAACAAGGCGCACTTCTTCGATAAAGAAACTGAAAAGACAGTTTATTAATGTTTTCTACAATGAAGAAAATTTAGTTATCAAAAACGAGCTTGGACATCTACGCTCGTTTTTTTCTATCATATTAGGTCTTATAATCCATACTTGATAGGCCCAAAAACCTCATAGTTGAAGAGATTATTTTTATAAGTGATAGCAAATGGAGTTTGGAAAATATGAATTTGTCCTTCGAAGTTATTTCATTAGAGATGAGGAGATTCACTTCTCTTCTTTAAGGATAGGATAATTGAATCCTTCTCACAATCTATTAATTGCTACTAGCTCACACTGTTGAATAAAGAAATATTGTTTAAAACTTGAAAAAATCCAGAAAACTGTTGACATGTTTTCTGAAAAAGAGTAAAATAGCCCTTATTTTTTAATTGAGGAGGAACTTATGTTTTCCAAGTTAAAAGGATTTTTTATTGGACGCCCATTAAAATCCGGTAAAGAAGGAGAGGATGGTCATTTATTGACAAAGCTACAGGCCTTGGCTATGCTCTCTAGTGACGCCTTATCTTCCATCGCTTATGGACCAGAGCAGGTTGTTTTGGTCTTAACTTCTGTTTCTGTCGGAGCGATTTGGTGGTCACTTCCTATAGGAATTGTTGTATTAGTTTTACTAGCAAGTTTAACAATTTCTTATCGTCAGGTTATCCATGCTTATCCTCAAGGAGGAGGGGCTTATATGGTAACGACAGAAAATCTTTCTCCAACAGCAGGCTTAATTGCGGGTGGAAGTTTACTGGTAGACTATATGTTGACTGTAGCTGTTTCAGTTGCTTCTGGAGCGGATGCCATTACCTCAGCGATTCCTGTCTTACACCCTTACAATCTACACATCTCGGTCTTGCTAGTCCTCTTATTGATGCTAATGAATTTACGAGGGCTAAAAGAATCAGCGACTTCCTTAATGGTTCCTGTCTATCTTTTTATTTTAAGTACTTTGCTATTGATTGCTTTTGGATTTGTGCAAATCATGACAGGAAACTTGGAATATCACGCAACTGCTCATATTGGCACTTCTATTACTGGAGTAAGTTTGATCTTGTTGCTCCGAGCATTTACCAGTGGTTCAGCTTCCTTGACTGGAGTGGAAGCCATATCTAATTCAGTTCCCTTTTTCAAGAAGCCAAAGGCTCACAATGCTGCAACAACCCTATCAATTATGGCTTTAATCCTAGGGATCATGTTTGCAGGAATCACTTTCTTAAACTATTGGATTGGAATCGTGCCTGTCAAAGGTGTAACTACCTTGGCACAGATGGCTCAGGCAATTTTGGGAAGTTCTCCACTTGGTCGTGTCTTATTCTATGTTTTTCAATTGTCAACAGCTTTGATCTTGGCAGTTGCGGCTAATACAGGATTCTCAGCTTTTCCAGTGCTTTCCTACAATATGGCTAAGAATAAATATATGCCACATATGTATATGGAAAAAGGAGATCGACTCAGCTATTCAAACGGGATTTTTACATTGGCCTTTGGGGCTATTGCTCTTTTGTGGATTTTTAAAGGGAACACAGAGCGTTTGATCCCACTCTATACCATTGGTGTATTTGTGCCCTTCGCCCTCTCTCAAACTGGTATGGTTGTCCATTGGAAGAAAAAGTTTGGAAAAGATTTCTTGAAGCATTCAATTGCGAATATCCTTGGTGCTGTTATTTGTTACGGGATTGTTCTTATTTTACTTTTATTCCGTCTGCGAGATATTTGGCCCTTCTTTCCCATTATCATTGTCTTGACCTGGCTGTTCTTAGCTATTAAACAGCACTATAACAGAGTCGCGAGACAGCTGAGATTAGAAGAACATATCGAGCGTCAGAATTACACAGGCAATACAGTAATTGTACTAGTCGGAAATGTTACCAGAGTTAGTGTTGGAGCGATGAGCTATGCTCGCAGTATTGGCGACGATGTCGTCGCAATGCACGTCTCAACAACTGAAACTGCTAAAAAGGATGCTGAAGTCGCAGAGGAATTTGCTGACTACTTCCCTGATATTCGATTTGAGACTGTTACGACTAGCTACCGCAATATCATTACTCCAACAGTTCAGTATGTGATCAAGGTAGCAAAGCGGGCTAAAAAAGAAGGAAGGACAGTGACAGTCTTGGTTCCTCAGTTTATCCCGAAAAAGAGCTGGCAAAATATCCTTCATAATCAAATGAGTTTAAAATTGAAATATTATCTAAAGTGGTACGAAGATGTTGTAGTCGCAAGCTATTCTTATCACTTAAAAGAGTAACCTACTTTCTTAATGTAAAAAAGGAACCAAATTTTTTGGTTCCTTTTTTATTTTGTGTAGAAAGAGTTAGTTTCTTTCTTCTTGATAATTCCTATAAAAATCAACCTTTAACTCAATAAAGGTCTCCAAGTCCCGCAGGAGCTGAAGGAGCGTAGCGCGGGTTTCAAATTCCTGGCGAGTCTTAGGAAGTGGCCGTTTTCGAAAGACAGCCAGATATTCCTCGATTTCATCCAGCAAATCATGACCTGGATTTTCTTGACTTAACTGTTTGGCTGTTTTTAAAAAGAGTTTAGCCAATATGAAGCTTTCGCTAGCTGCTAGGCGACAGGTATTGATATTACCGGCCATATCCAGCAAGATGCGATTCTGTGCTCTTCGCATTTCAAAATAGTGGATATGGTAGTTGGTTTGATGAAAGAGATGGTTAGAGCGGTCCAAGTAGACCAGATTCAAGGCTTGTTCTAGAGTTGTATCAAGCTCTTTTATTAGGGTCGCTTCGTTTCGTCCGTCTCCAGACTTTAAAAAGTATTCAAAACGAAGGAGAATCTTTTTTAGTTGTTCTTCCACTTGCTCATGATAGCTGTCAATCTCCTCTTGGCGCGAGGGCATGTAGAGATTGGCTAAAAGAGCAAAGCCAGTTCCAATGAGAAATAGAGCGAGCTCATTACCAAGAAGTAGCCAAGAGGTGGATTTTTCTAAGAGCAGATGAGAGACCAGGACAGTGCTGGGGGTAATGCCAATTTCCCATCCAAGTTGAAAAGCTAGCGGAACATAGATTGCGATATAGAGGGCTAATGCACCGAGATTAAAGCCTAGAAAGTGAAAGGCTAAGCTTCCAATAGCCAGAGCCAGCAGGGTCGATAAAAAGCGGTCTCTAGCTAGTCTAGCTGTACTCCGGCGTGTATCGCTAACACTCAAAAGAGCAATAATACCAGCAGAGACTGAATAAGCTAATCCTAAAGTTTTTGCTAGCCAAGCCGCTAGGCAGGTGGCGAGCATCAGTTTGATCGTTCGGTGGAGAAGGGACATATGCGTCAACTTTCTTTTTCTAGAGTCGCTTTATTATATCATGACTAGAGTATAAAGTTGGTTAGGATGATTCCTTCAATTCGGATTTCTTGTTTTGTTCAGTAAAAGCTGTCGCAATTTTGGAGGCATTTATGTTATACTGAAAACATGGAAAAAAACGATATTGTCTACGGTGTGCATGCGGTGACAGAAGCGCTCGCAGCCAACACTGGAAATAAACTCTACATTCAAGACGACCTGCGTGGTAAAAAGGTCGATAAAATCAAAGATTTAGCAGCGGAAAAAAAGGTTTCCATCTCCTGGACGCCTAAGAAGACCTTGCAGGAGATGACTGACGGAGCAGTTCATCAGGGCTTTGTCCTGCGAGTCGCAGAGTTCGCCTATACTGACTTTGAGGTACTCTTGAAAAAAGCAGAGCAGGAAGACAATCCTCTCTTATTGATTTTGGATGGGCTGACTGATCCTCACAATCTGGGCTCTATCTTGCGGACGGCTGACGCGACCAATGTGGCTGGAGTCATCATTCCCAAGCACCGGGCAGTCGGTGTGACACCAGTCGTTGCCAAGACCTCAACGGGTGCTATTGAGCATATTCCTATTGCTCGTGTGACCAATCTCAGCCAGACTCTGGATAAGCTCAAGGAAGCTGGTTTCTGGATTTTCGGTACAGATATGCAGGGGACGCCTTCTCATAAGTGGAATACCACAGGCAAGCTGGCCCTCATCATCGGTAACGAAGGTAAGGGGATTTCAAGCAATATTAAAAAGCAGGTGGACGAGATGATTTCCATTCCCATGAATGGCCATGTCCAGAGCCTCAATGCCAGTGTAGCAGCGGCAATTCTCATGTATGAAGTCTTTAGAAATCGGGTGGACTAATGCAAGTACTTGGGAGTTATGTATTAGAAAAATATCAAACAGAAAAGTTTGAACCGATTATTTATGATATCTATCATAATAAAGGAGAAGATAATTATTGCTTTTGCTTTGAAATCACTGACGAAGCAGATCAGTATCCATTAGAAGATTTATTGACCCAATATTCCTTGAATTGCACGGATTTATACGGTCAAGGAAGTCAGGTAAATGGCTCTTTGAAATACCTAATTGAGGTCGAAACCTTATCCAGTGCTAAGGCGGATCTCATCAGCATTCTCAATTTTTCTACAATTTTAAATAAAGAGATTGTGAATTATGTAAAAGGAAAATATGAGTGCCTTGCTGAAAAGAGGTGTATGAGTTCCTTTTATATGGGAAATCAAAAAGTGGAAGTTCCTGTGCTTGCTTACCGAAATGACAACTCTGGGATGGTTTCTTTCCAAAATAAATATCCAGAAGTACAATTAACAAATTTATTTTTAGAAGATAAAAAATATGATGTTGAGTGTTTAGATGGGGAATGGACTTGTATTGAATTGCTTAATGATAGAGCAAACCTGATTTTAAAAGATCCACAAGATGAATATTTCCAATATATTTTTGATTTGAATGGTTTTCAAGGTGTCAGTCCTGTTTTGGATTAACCTAGCGAAATAACTTTCCTAAAAAGCAAGAATGTTTAATAGCTAGTCCCAATAAGGTGGTCATTCAAAACACCACTAATAACCCGCTTATGCCCATGGAGAAGCGCTTCTGTGGGAACTAAAAAATGATGGAGAAAAAAGATGACCTTTAAAATTTTAACGGATTCTACAACAGACCTGTCTGAAAAATGGGCAGCTGAACATGATGTTACAATCCTAGGCTTGACCATTCAGCTGGATGGAGTGACCTATGAAACAGTAGGGGAAAACAAACTAACCAGTAAAACCTTGCTTGAAAAGATGAAGGCGGGGAGTCAACCAACTACTAGTCAAATTAATGTAGGTCAGTTTGAGGATGTCTTTAGAGAATATGCGAAAGCTGGCACGCCACTTTTATATGTGGCTTTTGCTTCCTTGTTATCTGGAACCTATCAAAGTGCTGTTATGGCTCGGGACATAGTCTTGGAAGACTATCCTCAAGCTGTGATTGAGATTCTTGAGAGTCGGGCGGCTTCTATGGGGGAAGGGCTTCTGGTAATGAAGGCGGTTGAGGCACGATCAGAAGGTAAATCACTAGCTGAGACTTTAGATATTTTACTAGCTTTGCGACTAAAAGTTCAAACCTATTTCTTAGTGGATGATCTGAATCACTTAGTGCGGGGCGGAAGAATTTCAAAAACAGCTGCCATGATAGGTAGTCTGGCTAGCATTAAACCGATTATTGCAGTTCAAGCGGATGGAAGTTTGAAACCAATTGCTAAGGTAAGAGGAAAGAAGAAGGCTCAGGCAGAGTGTGTTCGCATGCTTTTAGAAAATATAGCGGATGATCGTGCAGTGATTGCTCATGCAGATGCTGATCAGGATGCTGAAAATCTGAAGGAACAGCTTTTAGCAGATGGCCGAGTGAAAGAAGTCTTGATTGAGCCACTTGGACCAGTTATTGCAACCCACGTTGGACCAGGAACCTTAGCCT
Organism: Streptococcus sp. 2_1_36FAA; assembly: GCF_000161955.2. Taxonomy (NCBI): domain Bacteria; kingdom Bacillati; phylum Bacillota; class Bacilli; order Lactobacillales; family Streptococcaceae; genus Streptococcus; species Streptococcus sp. 2_1_36FAA. The sequence continues at coordinate 249,219 of NZ_KI391976.1, read as the reverse complement.
TATTTGGCTTCGCAAAAAACGACCGAGATTAAGAAACAAACTTGAAAACGAAAACAAGCTAAAAAGTGAAATATTTCCGGCAAAGATATTGACTTTTGGCCTAAAAATTTGGTATGATAGTAGGCGGTATTGTTTACCCCATTTGTAAGGCCCCGGAACCTTTCAAATAACTTGCGGACCGGAACATCCGCCCTGTAAACAAAAACGATATTCAAATAGGAGAAATCATGAACAAAACAACATACATGGCTAAGCCAGGTGAAGTTGAACGCAAATGGTACGTAGTTGACGCTACTGATGTACCTCTTGGACGCCTTTCTGCTGTTGTAGCAAGCGTACTTCGTGGAAAAAACAAACCAACATTCACACCACACACTGATACAGGTGACTGCGTAATCGTTATCAACGCTGAAAAAGTTAAATTGACTGGTAAGAAAGCTACTGATAAAGTTTACTACACTCACTCAATGTACCCAGGTGGATTGAAATCTATCACTGCTGGTGAACTTCGCTCTAAGAACGCTGTTCGTTTGATCGAAAAATCAGTTAAAGGTATGCTTCCACATAATACTCTTGGCCGTGCTCAAGGTATGAAATTGAAAGTATTTGTAGGCGCTGAGCACACTCACGCTGCACAACAACCAGAAGTTCTTGATATTTCAGAACTTATCTAAGGAAAGGAACAAATAAGCTATGTCACAAGCACAATATGCAGGTACTGGACGTCGTAAAAACGCTGTTGCACGCGTTCGCCTTGTTCCAGGAACTGGTAAAATCACTGTAAACAAAAAAGATGTTGAAGAGTACATCCCACACGCTGACCTTCGTTTGGTTATCAACCAACCATTTGCAGTTACTTCAACTGCTGGTCAATACGACGTTTTCGTAAACGTTAACGGTGGTGGTTACGGAGGACAAGCAGGAGCTATCCGCCACGGTATCGCTCGTGCCCTTCTTCAAGTAGACCCAGACTTCCGCGATTCTCTTAAACGCGCAGGTCTTCTTACTCGTGATGCTCGTATGGTAGAACGTAAGAAACCAGGTCTTAAGAAAGCTCGTAAAGCAAGTCAGTTCTCAAAACGTTAATATTATACTTTTATATCAACGTTTCAAGCACTTCATGGTTCACACCATGGAGTGTTTTTTGATGTCTTTTAAGTAAAATTCACACCACTTTTCACACCAAATTCACACCATTACTTTTTTAAGTTACGATAAGCAATCTCTCCAACAGCCATTGGAACGACATTTGAAGTATTGACATAGGTCTTAGTTGTAAAAGTGTCGCTATGCGTTAGAGCCTCTGAAATGGCTTCTAGTGATGTGCCAGATTGTTTGGCAAGAGTTGCCCCCGTATGACGTAATTTATGAGGTGTAGCGTGTATTAGTTCCTTATGACGGCGTTCGACTGACTTCATCTTATTATTAAGATAATCAGCATGTAAGGGACTATTAACGTTTCCTTTTGTGTCAATATAAGTAAAGACATACTGTTCATCAGATTGAATAATATTGAATTTTGCTAATTCCAATTTTTGTTGCTTTTTCCAAACACGGAGTAAATCAGCTAGCTCAATGGGAATATGGAAAGTCGTCTTTTTATTACCCTTAGTTGACTTTGGATTTTTATACTTATCCAAGGCTCTCACTAACTGAATTTCTTGTTTCTTTAGGTTAATGTGCTTCCATTGTAAGGCATAGCTTTCAGATTTTCTATCACCTAGGAAAAAGGTTGTATAGAATAACACATAATCTTTGAACAGGAGTTTGTCATTTTCTAAATCTTCTTCAAACGCTGTAAACCATGCTTGTAGTTCTGATTGTGACAGATACAAATCTTCATCATTTTTAGCCTCTTGTAGTTTGATTTTTTTAGTTGCCTTAATACGGCTAATGGTTTTAGAGAGGCGATTAGTTTCGATATATTCTAATTCCTCAGCCCAATCAAAAATAGAGTTAACATAGCTTCTGATGACTTTGAAGTTGGCATATTCTTCTGCTTTTTGGGTCAATAGGTTCAAAACAACTTGTTTATTTTGATTGAGAAAATCAATAGAATAATTTCCAAGCAAGGGTAGGATATGTTTTCTAAAGACAATTTCTGTACCGTCAATAGTAGCTTGTGAAGGTGGTTTTGTGGTAGATGTTGTTTGACCTGCTTTATAGGATTCCCACCAAATATTGTGATAAAAATCGGAAAAGAGGGTTGAACCATTTGTTTCCAATGAGGTTGAATCTCCGCTTAAAATTTTATCAATCCTGTTTTGTAATTCAAGTTCGTATTTTTTAGCTTCACTCCTTAGCTTAAAACGTTTTTCAATCACTTTTTTATCAATTCCCAATGATGATTTGACTTCTTCTGGGACATAGATACGTAAGCGATAAGTTCCATTTTTAGTTTTTGTAATTGACATAGTATTCTCCTTTTTTTGAATTGAGCTAGAAAAATACCGTGGCTTAATTATATCAAACCACGGTTAGAATGCTACTGATTTTGTAACCAGTGATTGAGTTCAATTCTATCAAAGCGGACAGTTTTTCCAACTCGAATAACTGGTAACCCCTTTTTTATCCAAGAATCAAGCGTATTATTGGCAATTCCTAGATACTTACAAGCTTGTTGCTTGTTCAAGAATGGACTTTCAATGTTGTTACTATCCAATTTATTTTTTATTTCATTTTCTATAAGCCAGCTAATTAACAGTTGTAGCTGATGAATTTGTTCGTCTGGTAAAATCACTTGCATAGTCTTTTTTGTCCTTTCATGATATAATATTTGTAGTTATTATTTCTAAGGCGATTTGTTTACGACAAGTCGTCTTTTTGTATGCCCCAAGTGTTGGAACTTTGGTGTTCACGGACATATTGGTCAATCTCCTTTTCATCGCTGTTGGTAAATTTCGATAATCCCAGTTTTAAGAGGTCTTGGAGAAATTGGTCTGCTCCTTCAAGAGTTGTTGCCTCATATTTAGCCACATAGAGTTTGGCTAAGGTCTTTGAGACTTGTTTTTCCGCCCATCGTTCTGACTGTCTAAGCGTTGGCTTGGTACGTTCAGTGCTTAACCGTGTTTTGATTTCCGTCTGGAGGTAATCCAGCCACCATTTGACGGGTTGGCGTCTGCGCTTATTTGTGTCCCTGCCATTTGGTCTGACAAAACGGTAGTGTCCGTTGATTGCCTCAAAGTAAATGGCTGTCAGAGGTCTTTTAAGGTGTATTTGGTGAGCAATGATATTGGCTTTTCCTTGCCAACAACGGAGTTCTGCTCTGACCCAAGCGTTTGTCTCATCAACGATTTTACCTTTACCTTTTTGTTCCATGAGTTTGTTATAGACACACCATTGTTGGCTCCCTCGTGCCCCTATGGTGACGGTCTCACCAACCCGTTCGCCTGTTTCAAGGATTGACCGCTCGTGATAGTCCATATATTGTGCTCTTGTAATACACAAGCCTCGTTTACAGTAGGCGTAGAGGGTTTGAACGGATAAAGCCTTATCGTAGATGTCATTGGCAATATCTATTCGGGTAAAGTTGACCTGATAGCGGTAAAGGCGTGTGACCAGAGCTACCCAGTTGTTAGCGTTACCCACCATAAATTCCTCATATTGGCGACAGCCTCGTCCTTTGAGTTCCAGATAGACCCCCATCTTATCTAAGACTTGGTTAAAGTAAACTTTGATATCTGAACAGGCATAGTGGCTTTGATACTTGTTTATTCCCCAAGCATTAAGGGCAAACTGGTCTTGGGGTATAAGGAGTATCTCTTCTAACACCTCCTCTGGTGGAACATCTTTAATGGTCACAGCGAAGTAGTCAATCCTTACGCTGTTATCCATGCTTAGTCACCAGTCATTTTAAGGTCGTTTGCCACTAGTTTTACTCCAGACCAGTTACTACGAGTCATGTTCCACATGAGACGGACTTGAGGATTGACGAGTTCAACGGTCTTATCAAGTAAACCGTCATTTTCTGCCAATTTCGTGATTTTGTCGAGGTTGTCATTAATTTCAAGCGTAATCGCTTTGAGTTCTTCAATGGCAATGTTCATTTCTTTTAACACTTTGATTTTATCCGCATCTTGAACGCTACAAACTAGTTTGGATGGTTCGTCTGTTCGGACTTGTTCGCCATTTACCTCTTGATACTTATAACTCATACGAGCAGAAAGCACTACCACTTTTTTAGGTAGCATGAATTGACTTTTATCAAGGTTCAATTCGCCAAGTTTAAGTGTTGTGTCAGTTAGTGTTAAGTTTGTCATAGTATTCTCCTTTGTGTTTTTTAAAGTAGTTATCTTTTCTAAACGTACGCAGAATTAGCTTTGAACCATACTCCCCCAAGGGATTTCAGCGCAAACTTCAACTGATTGGCTTTAACCCCAGACGTATCAAGGGTTTAGCCCTACTTTCGTGTACGTTCGTACCCCCTATTAGTATCGGGGTACTAATTTTTGGGGAAGATTGCCCGTCCAAGCACGGGCACGCCATTATGGGCTACCGTGTTTCTACACACTCGCCCATGGCGTTGTGCTTCTAGCCGTGCTCACTTCCCAAATAATTTTTTCCTCTTCGATTTCTCTAAAACTTCAATCTGTTTTCTTAACTGCTCTATACGAATAGCTAATACCTGTTCCTGTTGTGTTAAGTCTGTTACTTTTTGACTTAACCCTTTTAATTGAACAGTTAAACGATTGACTTTTTGGTTAATAGATAAGGGAGAGGCTCTACTCGGTGCATAGGCTTTTAAGATTGCTTTATCAAGCCCAAGGTTTCCTTTGGTATCTGCAATTTGTTGGAGTTTTTCAATATCATCATCTGTAAAGAGATAGATTTTACTGTAAGAACGTTTACCAGTTCGGACTCGACTTTCTTCAAAGGTAGTCCCTGTGAGTTGTTCAATCTTTAAACGCCATTTTTTTTAGTGTAGAGATAGAGTTCAATCCCTTAACAAGTTCAATTATTTGGGCATAACCATAAAACTGTGTCATTTTTGTCTCCTCTCATTTACTTTTATGGTAAAATATTATATAATCAAGAGGTAAATAATTATTTTACCTTGAATTATCTTTATTATACAAAACAAAATTTTACCTGTCGACCCAAAAAAGTAAAAATATATTTTACCCAGAAAGTGAGATACTAATGGCTCCTTTATATAATTATACGACTGTTCTACGAGCTGGAGAATTAGATATTAAGTCAGCTCGCTTAAAAGCAGGAATGACTCAAAAAGAATTGGCTAAGATTATTGGTGTCACAAAACAAACGATTATTAACTACGAAAAAGGCACTACCGACCCAAGCTGGGAACGCCTTGAAGATATAGCTAAAGCTTTAAAAGTTGATGTGGATGCGCTTTTTCCTTACAATGAGTTTGGAGAGATGAAAGGGGATGTGAAATGGGCAGACCATTTGGAGCGCTTAGCTAATGATTGGCATTATGCTCGTATGGCAGAAGAAGAGTTACTGTTAGAAAATCTTTTTGAGTATGCTCAATTTCAACGAGAAGTGGAACAGAAAACTTATACAAAAGAACAACTGAATCAAGAGTTAGGACTTGAAAATAATAACATGTCTGACGAAGATAAAATAGAACTCATTCAACTTAAGTATGAAAAGGATATTCAAAGGAAAACGGAAAATTTAATTTCTTTGTATAAGGAACAATCGGATAAAGAAATTGATGTAATTCGATTTGAGCATACAAATTTATAAAGTAATTAATTTTGTAAAACATGAAATTACTTGAAAGAGTTAAGTGAAGCCTGATATACATGAGAATTTAAGTTTTTAGTTTTATATCAATAGCTAAAAAATAGGAGACATGCAGATGAATACAAAAGAATCAATGGATTTAGGAGAGCTTTTTCGTGAGTTACGTATTGCACGAGGCTTAAAATTGAAAGATGTTGCAAGTGATAAATTGTCTGTCTCACAATTATCTAAATTTGAGAATGGTCAGACGATGCTTTCGTCTGATAAGCTATTAGTAGCTATATCGGGTATTCATATGAACTTTTCAGAGTTTGGATATGCACTGAATAATTATCAAGAGCCTGAATTTTTTAAATTAGGAGAAAAAATAGCAGCGCTTCACTCGAAACAAGATATTGATGGTTTAAAAAAGCTATTGGTAACTTATAAGGGATACGAAAGTTTTGATGTTTATAATCGTTTAAACCTATTAGTTATTAAAGTAGCTATCCATTCCCTCGATAACGGCTCTCTAATAACTGATGAAGATAAAAAATTTTTAACTAATTATTTATATGAGATTGAAGCATGGACAGAATATGAACTGTATATATTTGGTAATACAATGTCCATATTGTCAGATAGAGATTTAATTTTTTTAGGTAAAGCGTTTGAAGAACGTAGTAAATTATATTCCTCACTTACAAGTCATAAAAAAAGTGCTGAAATAGCCTTTTTGAATCTAATTTTAATTTTAATTGAGCGGAAAGAGATTTACTATGTGAGGTATTTCATATCTAAATTAGAAGAAATATTGAATTACCAAGATATGTTTGCTATTACTTGTTTGCATGTTTTAAAACAAGTATCAGACTATCTCAATGGTGATGTAAAGAGCATTGAAAAAATAGATAATGATATAAACATGATTGAAAAGCTAGGTAATCCCATTGCTGCCTCTTTTTTAAGAATAAATCTACAACAATTTTTACATTGATAAAAAAGCTACTAGATTTAAATCTAGCAGCTTTTTAACATTTTAGCTCATAATAGCTTATAAAATTGGTAGTAGGAAAAATGGTAGGACAAGAGCGAGAGAAATAATTCTTTTTAAAATTGTTTTTAACATAAGGTAGAACCTCCTTTTACTATTATTATAAATCGAAATAAGTAATAAGGTGTATTTTTTCAAATATGAAAATAATAGTAAATTAAAGTTCTTATTTGAAATTATCTAGGTTATATATAAAAGAGTGCTAGAATAACAGTGTAATCGGTTACACCAATTATCCTTTATCGAAATTAATACTAGTAAAATATTTTTCTAAAGGATAATAATACTAAAAGAAAAGAGATGGTTATTATGGGGGTCCAAAACAAAAAGGTGAATTTGTGAATGTACTAATACTGCTTTATATTGCACTGGGAAAGGTGGTTTATTATGAGAAACAATGTATCACTAAACTTCAATCTTAATAAAATTGAAAAAACTTTTCTATTTAGTTTGCTCGTTTCTGTAGGTATGCTTATTGCGGTAGGAAATATCTACTGGATTTGTGGAAAATTTGGTATTCGGTTGGCTCCAGGATGGTACCAAGATATTGTAGACTTTGTATCTGCTGGCGGTTCAATTGTTGATGCCTTTGCAATTATTGCTGGGATTACACTTCCAGCATGGATTGCACCAGTTTTAGCTGGTTTTGGTGTCGTAAGTGCTTAAATACTGTTGGAGGATTGAGGGAGATAAATTCTTCCTCAATTTTTCAAAATTCAAGTAAGTAATAATTAGATTACTAAGGGAGAAAGGATGAGAGGGAAAAAATATTTAATTTTGACCTATTTATTAACCGCTCTTATAGTATTTTATTTTTCCACTTCTTCTGAAAAGCAAGTAATTTCAAACTATAATGTAGCTTTTGGCTTTGAAGATTTTATCCAAATACTTTTAAAAAATTCAATTGCTAGTATTTGGTTATTATTAGCATATATCTTTGGTGAATCAATTATCTATATTTTCTTTATAATTAATGGAGTAATCTTGGGACTTTTGTTGTCTTCCTTTTCGTCAATAACATATTTATTGCTAGTTTTACCACATGGATTGATTGAAATAGGCTCTTATGTATATTTATCAGATACTATAATGAATATGAGGAATCAGAACCAAGATAAGAAAAAAGTGACTAAACGTTTTATAGTCTCTTTCCTATTGTTAGCTTTAGCGGCAGGGGTTGAAACCTTTATAACCCCTTTCATGATTAATTTCATTAGTTAAGGAGAAATAAAATGGATAAAAAGCATAAATTACCCATTGTATTTACAATTTCATTATTTATCTTTATCCTTAGAAGTATTTTTATTTCTGAAAAAACCTTTCAAATAAAATACAATATACACTTTAACTTATTCAATACACTATTATTTATAGTGGTTTCACTAGTAATTACAGCTGGTGTATTAATTTTAAATACCAATATAACCTATTTTATAATTAAGAAGATAATAATAAGATTTTCTGACATAAACATAGATAACTATGATTTTAAAAATACATTGTATTTTATTTATCTATTATCTTATTCAATAACAGGTGCTATCTCTGTGATAACAAGTCTATTTATCACAATAACAAATTTATTTACTTTACTAATGAGTTTAGGTAATTATGTTTTAGTAGCTTTATTATTATTTATTGAATTAAAAAAGGCCAATGTATCTAAAAAAGTTAATACTCTATTGACGTTGGTAATTCTAATTGGAAATAGCTTAACGGTTGTGTATATGCTATTGCAATCTTAGCGAGGTGTAAAAAATGAATACAAAACCAGTATTAGAAGTGCTAAACTTAAGCAAGCGGTATACAGATTTTCAACTACAAATCAATAATTTAAAAATCCAAGAAGGAAGTATTGTTGGATTGATTGGTGAAAATGGTTCAGGAAAATCAACTTTTCTGAATTTGTTGTTAAATCAAATAAAAAGTGACTCATGTAATATGAAAATTTTAGGTTTGGATTCTGATAAAGATGAATATCAAATAAAACTTAACCTAGGAGTGATTTTAGAACAAAATTATTTTCCAAATTCGTTTTCAATTCAACAAATTGAAAAAATGCTAAAAATGATTTATCCAAGTTGGGATAAAGAACTTTATTACAGCTTAATTGATAAATTTGCCTTACCTATTAACAAAGCTATTGGAGATTTTTCAAGGGGAATGGTTGTAAAACTAAACTTTGCTGCCACATTATCCCATCATCCTAAACTTTTGATTGCTGACGAAGCAACAAGCGGGCTTGACCCTATTGTAAGAAAAGAGATTTTAACTATACTAAAAAAATATGTAGATAATAATAGAATGACTGTACTATTGTCTTCGCATATTTTAAGTGATTTGGAACAAGTCGCTGATTATTTTATTTTTATTGAAAATGGGAAAATTCTACTAAAGGGCGAGAGGAGTGAGTTACTTAACCATTACGCTATTAAAACCGAAATAGCACATTTGCCATTGAAAAACATCAAATATAAGTCGTCTCAAGATAACATTATTCAATATTTAGTTGACGTATCACAAAATGAAGTTGATAGTGAAGACTATGCTACATTAGAAGAAATATTATTATTTCTAGCAAAGGGAGTGAGGATAGATGAAGGGACTACTCTATAAAGATTTTCAACTTATTTTGAATAAAGTAAGTGTGACGAATAGATTGTTAATTGTCTGTGCGTTATTGTTAATAACAATTTTTGGTAGAGAGTCTGGAGCAATTTTTTTATCAATAATGGGACCAATTGGCTTGGCATCTATACCAACCAGTCTATTAGTTTCTGACTATGAAAGTGGTTGGAACAGGTTTGTTGGTGTTTTCCCAATTTCCAAAAAAACGATAGTTCTAGCTAGGTACATTTTTTGTATCTCTCTAATAATATTTGTTAGTTTTATAACTCTGATTTTGAGTCTTATAACCGCTCTAATTTTTCAACAATTCAGTATACAAATACATATATTCATATCAATAGCTGGCTTATTGATTGGCATTATGTATGTAGTATTCTTACTTCCGTCGGTTTATGCCTTTGGTACATTTGGAAGCACAGTCGTAAATATACTGGTTTTGGTATTCATTATGGGAGCAGTTTACATTTTGCAGAAAACAGCTTTTGGTCTAGTATTTATTTCTTGGATTAGCAATACTAATGCTATTCTACTAATAATTGCAAGCTGTATCTTAATTATGACAATAACGGTTGTTTCTATGATAATATCAACCAAAATATACTCTAGTACATTTAATAGATAGGAGTTTAATTGTTATGAGTAAAAAAATATATCATCAAGTAGCTGTTGCTTTAGCAATAATTTCAATTATATTGGCAGTTGGATTGCTAATTTGGGGAGAAAGAGGTACAATCTTTTTTGCAATTATCCCTCTTTTAATTGCAGGATTGGTAGAACGAATGGGAAAGCAAGGGGAGGAATAGGAATAGATTTCCATCATAGTTAGTTTTTAGAATAATAGAAAAGACGCTTGTTTTATACTCAAGTGTCTTTCTCATTTGTTTTCTATACGAAAAAATAAAGGGAGTATTCTACAAAAAAACATAATAAAAATTAGATTATTCAATGGTGTGAATTTTAGATATTAGTTAGCTCAATTTGTGTATTTTTAGGGTAAAATTCACACCATTCAACTGAAAGTTATTCAAATTAGATGAAATTGTTCTTTCTGAAAACGTGGGAAAACATTGATTTTAAGCATATCTTGAAACTTATTCAAATAAAAGTGTTTCTAACCAGGTCTTAAGAAAGCTCGTAAAGCTTCACAATTTAGTAAACGTTAATTTGAAAGAATTACTATACTTACAAAGAGCACCTTTCTTGGTGTTCTTTTTTATATTTCTATACTAAATTGGTGCAATTGACACAGTTGTTGCGACTTTAGTTGCTTACAAATGTGGCTGCAAACTGACAGAGTCAGTTGCCTCAAAACGTTAATCAATACGATTATATCAACGTTTCGAAACACTTCATGGTTCACACCATGGAGTGTTTTTTTGATGATTTTTAGCAAAATTCACACCATTACTTCTTAAGATTACGAAAGGCAATTTCTCCAACAGCCATTGGGATTACGTTTGAAGTGTTGACATAAGTCTTAGTTGTAATCGTATCACTATGAGTGAGTGCTTCAGAAATTTCCTCAAGCGAAACTACAGTTCAGGGTATCTTCGTCAGACTGGTTCGATACTATAATTTACGTAGTTCCTAATTACCTTGAAATTCTAACTAAATGGTTAAACCATTATGTATAATAAAAGACTCCATTTATCAGATGAAATCTTAATTAATGGAGTCAAATTTTTTGTTATTTTGATGTTACTTATAAGCTTTTAGTTGTGAATTTTAACCACTCAGTTAGGTATTCGTTAATTTCTTTCATTAATACATCTAGATCTTCTGTTAAATCAATTGCACCATATAATTCTAAATGGCCAGAAAAGAGTTTTTCGTACTTTATTTTCTTGGTAAGAAGAATGATTGATTTATAATCAGTAGTGTTAGTGTTCTTTATCCTGCCTATTTTAGTATTCACTGTATTTTGGGAGAGAATTATGATAAAATATAAGCCATTATTTGTATCCTTAAATACTTTAATAGCTTTTTTGTTAGGCAATATTTGATATTTTAATGAATATTTTTTACATAATTTGTTGATTTTAATTATCAATTTGATTATTTTTAGACAGAAAATATTTTTTGCCTCTCATTCTATTGTTTTATAATTATGATAAAATAAATTAAAAATAAAATATCGTATTATCATAATTGGTCAGTATATTGTCATAATGTAAATGCCTTTTTATATAGATGGAGGGAATAGAGATGCTTAACATTTATGTTTTGGAAGACGAATTACTACAGCAGTCTCGCATAGAGACTATTATTTATAAGGTTATAAAAGATGAAAATTTAAAAATTAATAAGTTTGAGATTTTTGGAAAGCCATCTCAATTATTAGCAGAGATAAGTGAGAGAGGGGCTCATCAGTTATTTTTTTTAGATATTGAGATCAAGGATGAAGAAAAAAAAGGATTAGAGCTTGCTTATCAAATTAGAAAACTCGATCCCAATGTAACTATTGTCTTTGTGACTACCCATTCTGAGTTTATGCCATTAACATTCAGATATAAAGTTAGTGCTTTAGATTTTATTGATAAGGCACTTGGTGATCTTCATTTTTATGAAAGAGTAAAATCAGCGATTGAATATACATTGGAAAAAAATGGAAGTACTGTTGCTCATGATTCTTTTAAATTTGAAACATCACTATCTCGTGTCCAAGTTCCATTTAATAAAATTCTTTATTTTGAAACATCGCCTACTGTGCATAAGGTTATTATGCATACGATAGATGAAAGATTAGAATTTTATGCTGGAATTTCTGAGATTGAAAAAACGGATAATAGGTTATACAGATGTCACAAGTCATTTGTCGTAAATCCTGAAAACATTAGTAAGATTGATAAGGAAAATAAGCTAATTCTATTTGAAAATGGAGAAAGTTGCTTAGTTTCTAAGACTAAATTAAAGAAACTCAAGGAAAGGTTAGATTTTTAAAAGGTTTTAACTTTGTATATCAATAATTTTTTGCTTGAAGAAATAACATTTGTTGTTCATACTATCGTAGTTTTAATGCTATATCAACAAATTACAGGGGACAAGGTACGTTTTTATCTTTATTTTCTATTACCAATCATTTTTAGAGTATTATTTTATATTGTTCCACCAATAGGATATTTTTCTTCATTATTATTTTGGTTAATTTACTCATTATATAAAAATAAATTTAGTAATCGAACATTAGCTGTATTTTTTGGTCTATATCCAGTAGTTGTCGAAAGTTTATTTAGTAGGGTTATTGCATTTGATTTATTACCGATGTTTGGTGTATCAATAAATATTACAAATAAATTTCCGGTATTATCACTATTGATTGAACTGTTAATATTCCCAACATTTTATTATTTGACCAAAACTATCCAGATCGACTTTAAAAATTTGCAAATTGGGTTTTCTAAAAATCAATTAAAATATTATTTGTTAACATTTGATATTTCAATGGCATTTTATTTTATATTGCTTCAAATTTTTTCTATTTTTACAGACGTGATTCCAAATGCACTTAAATTAAGAGAGAATTTAGTAGGGATATACGTTATTTACTTTCTGATTATGCTAATTTTTTTGCATTCTAAGATCACTGATGAGATTGATAGAGAGTTGAAAGAGCAGAAAGATAACCAAGTTCAGAACTTAGAAAAATATAGTAGTCATATTGAGTCCTTATATGAGGAGATACGATTATTTAGGCATGACTATATAAACATTATTACAAGTATAAAATCAGGTATTGAGTTAAACGATATAGCATCTATTCAGAATGTATATGATACAGTTTTATCAAAAACCGTAAAAGATTTTTCGGATAGAAAATACGATATTGCTAATCTTTCCAAAATTGAAAACACTGCCCTAAAAAGTGTCTTATCAGCAAAATTACTTGAGGCTTATAATAAGGGGGTTGAAATTGCTATAGAGGTGGATGGTAGGCAAGATTTATATTCATTTGAATTGCTAGATTTTATTACAATTATTTCAATTCTTTTAGATAATGCCATAGAAGCAACATTATTATCAAAAGATCCGGAAATTAACATTGCTATTTTTTCTCATAATGATAGATTTTATTTTATAGTTGAAAATAAGACAAGGGAGGAAAGTGTAAATAGGAATAATATTTTTAAAAATGGTTTTTCAACAAAAGGTGAAGAACGAGGGATAGGGTTATATAAAGTGACACAAATTTTAGATAAGTATCCTAGTGCATCTATTAGAACTCAAAGTTTTTCATATGTGTTTAGACAGACAATAGAAATACAAAAAAAAACTACAGA
>NZ_KI391976.1:0-235469 GCF_000161955.2 Streptococcus sp. 2_1_36FAA | reverse complement strand
TAGTTATCTGTAGTTTTTTTATATTTTTTAGTGACTTCCAAAGATTTTCCACCAATTCATGAGCTACACCTCTTTTTTATTTGCTAAAAGTATAAAGTCGGTAATGAAGGAAGCGATTGGATTGTTTTTGAGGAGCCAAACCCTAATTTCGATGAAGATTACCTAACTGAATATATTATTGAAAGTAATAATACTGTTTCTGATAAAGTAGGGTCCGATTCTGATAATTGATAAAAATTAATGTTGAATAATGTTATCTTATAGTCATCAAAACAAAGGAGATAGTCATGTTTTCATTGCATAATATTAAGAAAAAATTTGGATCAAAGAATGTGCTTAAGGATATCTCGTTTACTATTAAGGAAGGCGATAAGATAGCTTTGCTTGGATGTAACGGGGCAGGGAAATCCACTTTATTTAAAATTATTGCTGGACAAGTAAAGAGCGATAGTGGACTTATAAAAACTCAATTGGATTTTAAAAATGATATTGGAATGATGCCTCAAGATGATCTTTTGATTAAAGATTTGACAGTAAAAGAACTAGTTTTGCTTAAAGCATATATGAACAAACTAAAGGACTTTGAAGTTGAATCAATGCTTTCTAAGGTAGAACTATCAGATAAGAAAAAAGACCTAGTAGGTGATTTATCGGGGGGGCAACAGAGAAGATTGTCCTTATTATTATCATTATTAAATAACCCTAGATTACTTTTTTTAGATGAACCAACAACTGGTATGGATTTGGCTTCTATAGATAATTTTTGGGAATTATTAAAAGATAGTAGTTGTACATCTGTAATTGTAACTCATGATTTCAATCAGATTGACCAGTTTTTTTCAAGGGTGTTGATTTTAAAAAATGGATATATTTTAGCGGATGAATCTGTCGCTGAAATTCATAAGACAGGAAAAACAATTGAACAATATTATCGAGATTTGAGTAATTTGGAGGAAAAACATGATTAGTCTTATTCAATTTAAACAAGTATTGAGAAATAAACGTTTTATTCTTTTTACTTTATTTATTCCAGTTACATGGTATATGATTTTGAATAATCTTCAAGGGGATATGATGCCAAATATCTTATTGAGTATTGCGGTATTTATCGGTGTAATTGGGAACAGTTTGGCGACATTTAGTAAAAGGATTTCTTCGGAAATAGAGTTTTATAAATTAGAATCAAGTTTTTCAAATTATAGCATAGTTAATTATCTTTTGAGTCAAAGTTTAGTTCAGGTCTTGTTGAACGGATTGATTTTTGCGGTAGTAACTTTAGTTGCAACCATATTTTTTAGATTGCCATTTAGCAATTTGTTAATCTATCAGTTTATTTTATTAATGTTTATGGGAATGTACTTTAGTTTTATTGGTTTTGTAATTGGAGTTCGTGTTGATTCTAAAGTTATTGATACTATTAGCTTTCCTATTATTGTACTTGCTTCAATTACCATTATTCCTTTCTCTCACCTAGCTGTCGAAAGTGATTTTGTAAACACAGTAAGTACAATTCAAAAGATATTTCCAGGATATTATTATAGTCAGATAGTTAATTCTTTAGTAACGTCAAAAGAAATTCAAATTACGGATGTATTGCTATTTGTACTCACAATTGTTATTAATTTACTGCCATTATATTTATTAATACCAGATAAAAAATCTCTGAAAATGAATAAATAAATTTTAAATAGATGACAATCGTATTTATAGTTTTAGATTGTTAATTTCTGAATTGGTCTTTAAAATTACTTTTGGGAGATCAGTTTCATCATAATGGACAACTAATTTTTGAACAATCTAGTGTATGAGTTTTACAATCAGCTATATTTGCTCAATGTTGTTTGATTGGATGGCAACCACAGCACTCAAAACGTTAAAATTTATTTACGTATATTCCAAGCATCTCCTTATTGGGATGCTTTTCTTATATTCTAAAATCAAATGCCTTAGCAATACTTAAAAACACCCTCATCCATAGTTTTACTAAAACTGTAGGATAAGAGTGTTTTTTATAAGAACAACAGACGATGATTATTTATCGTCTTTTTTGATAATGTTTTTAACGCCTTCGATAGCTCCTTCAACTGCACCTTTAGCGTCTTCTGCAACTTCTTTTGCTTTTGAAGCAACTTTTTCAGCAACGCCTTCAGCTTGTGTTTTTGTATCGCCGGTTAATTTACCGACCCCTTCTTTAACAGAACCTTTGGCTTGGTTAAATTTTTCTTCTAATGACATAGCGTCACCTCCATTAAGTGAATGATTTGTTTCTCTGAATTCAATACAGTTGATTTTAAAAATTAAATATATTCATCTCAGATTATTACGAGTATATTCTTTTTAAAATGATAAGTCAAATTATTGCTACGGTATTCTGAAAGCAGGAACGAGTCATTATTAGACAGCAAATAATGATGGGTTAATAGGTCACCACATTGATTTCGCCTTTGTCATATTCTGCAATGAAGATATCTGATACATCGTCAAATCCTTCTTTTTTGAGTTCATCCATTAACCATTCTTCAGTTTTACCAATAGTCTCTAAAATTTCAATCTGAACAACACCATCGGTAACGATAGGGTACTTAGGATTTTCATCACCCATTCTCACAATGATTAATTGGCCATTTTGCTCAATTACGGCTCTTTTGACTTCTTTCAATTGGAAGACCCCTTGAGAGCGCAACTTAAGAGCGACGTCAGAAGCAGAAAGGCCTTTTGAGCGACAAGCTTCTGGATCTAATTTTCCGTTTTTTATGATAATAGTTGGTTTTCCATCAATCAGATGTTTGATGAAGTAAACATTGGTATTAAGCCATTTGAGTGACAGAATCAAAATCGTCCAGATGATGAGGATGACGACATATTGAAGGATGGTAATCGAGCTATTGTAGATGACCCCGCCGATAATACCCCCGAGAACAAAGTTCTGTATTTGGTCTACTGCAGAACTTGGCGCTAAATTTCCTTTTCCTGTTACGTTAATAACAAAAACAAGAGAAAGAAGCCCCCAGGCCAATTTAATTGCAATTGTAGCAAAAAAGCTTATCATTTTTCAACCTCCACCAGTTCTACATCTGTTTTATATAAGTCCATTTTTTCAAGTAAATAGCTATCTTGGTCAGTCCCGCTAATGGCGCGATAAAAATTGTCGCCAACCTTAATAATAGCTCCATCAGTAGTAGCTGAAGTATTGACATAAATATCTTTTTTATCAACACCTAACTCTTTTGATACAATCTCGATGAAGTGTAAGGAACTACGAAATTGATTATCATTGGATTGGCTGTTTTGAAAATTCGTAATGCTAATCAATACAAAAGCAATTAACGTCAAAATAGAAATGAGCGATAATTCACGGAACTTACTCCCTCTTTTATCTTTGAAAGCCTTAAATGCAAAGAATCCAGTCACAATCACTAAGAATGTCGACACAATAATCATGGTCCAATTCTGTTGACTAATCTGACTGAGAACATAGTCATATGAATAGAATTTCATAAACATCACTCCTAATTTTGAATTCAAACTATTATAAAACAATTTGTTGCTTCTATCAATATATTTATTTGAAAAAGTAACTTGCTTCATCAAGGGATTGTATTACTTTTCGAAATTCATCTTCTGTCCAAAAATCAACATGATTTTTATGATTGAAATATTGGTGTTTTGAATTGTTAATTGTGACGATGTCATAATACCCTCACTCTATCACAAAAATTTTTAAATAAATAATAATCTAGTGGTATAATAAGAGAAATTATTTGAGGTTGCTGGAGGTATTTATGGCTTTTTTAAATTACAATAAAGATGAAAAGTTAGAATTTAATTATAAGAGAGCATGTGGACTATGGTTAATTGTAGTAGCGGTCATTATTTCAGTAGCTACCTTAACAGGAGGGAAACAAATAATAAATATGCCAGTGTTTAGTGTTGGGTATGTTATTAGTTTTTTCTCAATCAATATGAATAAAAAAGTATTGAATATATTATCCAACGGTTCTTCAAATACATTTCAAAATAAAGTATCTTTATATGCTATTTTTTTACTATTTATTTTAATGTTTTTACTAGGTGGTCCTTTTTTTGCGACTGAAAATTGGAGATTAATTTGGTTGGGGGCATTAATGGCAACCGCACTACATTTTTTTCCGTATTATTTTGTACATGGAAAATCAATGATATTTTTAGGTCTTGTTTGTGTCATTAATATTTCTGTAGGATATATTTTTACGGATATTCCATTAGAAGTGATCGCATATATTGACTCAGCAATTAAGTTTGTATTTGGAATATATTTACTATTTTTTTCAAAGCCATCAAAACAGAGGTAAGGCATAGTTCATAGTGTACTGTTGCAAAATTATTTGAGATATATGAAGAATTAGCAAAATAATAGGGGTACTATTTTGGGTAAACATCAGAAAATATGGATGTAGATAATGATGGGAGGTGCTTTACATTGATAAGTTTAGAGCTACTTTCTGAAGAAAATAGTACAGACGTCTATTCTTTTGAAAAAGAAAATCGGGAGTATTTTGAACGAAATTTACCTCCTAGACCAGGTAACTATTTTGATCCAGAAGGCTTTAAAGAAATTACAAGGGAATTGTTAACGGAACAAACGAATCGGGATGTCTACATGCATCTTATTAGAGATTCGCGAGGCGTTATGGTTGGAAGAATCAATTTAAGTGTCTTAGAGAATGATCAAAAAACAGCGGAACTTGGATATAGGATTGGAGGAAATTACACTAATTTAGGCTATGCAAGCGAAGCGGTTAAACTTGTTTTAGACAAGGCATTTCATACTTATGGTTTAAATAAGATCGTTGCGGGAACGGCAACGGATAATCTGGCCTCTAAGAGAGTACTTTTTAAAAATGGTTTTACATTTAGTAAGATTATAGAAAATGACTTACAAATTCACAATGAGTGGGTGCATACAGCAGTATTTGAGATAACGAGACCATAATATCATCATTTCCAGTTTACTGACAGAACCAACGGAGTTATCGATCTATACAGACATTCAAGAATTTTCTCTTGGGTGTCTTTTTTAAGTTGTTCAACTCCTCCATAAAATTCTTCTATTACTTTCATAGAAAATATATATTAGCCAGGTTGGGAGAATCATAGTAGAATAGCTATCAAAATAGAAAAAGGAGTTTGGGGATGAAAATTTTTTCTTTATGGTCAAAGGTTTCTTTGGGGTTTCAACTCTTGATTGCTTTGGTTTTGGGTGTTCTTGTTGCTCTTGTATGGCCGCAATTTTCGGCTTTCTATCAATTCTTGGGACAAGCTTTTATCAGTCTGATTAATATGGTGATCATTCCGCTGGTATTTCCTGTGGTTGTTGTAGCGGTGGCTGGTGTGATTGGTAAGAAATCTTTTGGGAAGCTTTTGACAAAAAGTTTGCTCTATTTCTTTGGTGTCACGACAGTGATTACCTTGATCTTTGTCTTTGCTGCTTATTATCTAGGCTTTGGTCAAGGGGTCAATATCGGTCAGACTGGAGGAAATATTGATGGGATTGCTAAGAGCATCCAGTTAAATGAGTTCTTTCTCAGTTTCATTCCGGCTAATATTGTTAAGTCGCTTTCTGAAGGGGCTTTGCTTCCTATCATCGTCTTTGCGATATTCTTGGGGTATGGTCTTGGAAGTCTTAAGGAAGACAAGTCACAGAAGTTTATTGATTTATTGCAAATTTGGATTGAGGCGATATACAAAATTGTCGGTGTGATTATCAAGCTGTCGCCAATTGGGATCTTTGGTTTTATTGCCAAAGATGTAGCCACAACAGGAGTTGATAAGTTGGTTGGTTTGGGTCAATTTGTAGCAGGAACTTATCTGGCGTACGCTGCTTTGGCTTTAGTGATTTTTCCTTTGATTGCATTGGTTTTCGGAGTTCCTTATCTGACAAGTATTCGTCAGAATTGGAGCCTCTTGACTTTGGCTTTTGTTTCTGGTAGCTCCAGTGTTGTTTTGCCACCTCTGTTGAAAGATCTAAAGAAGCAGGGGCACGATGAGCATGTCATCGACCTGGTTGTGCCTTTGGGGTATACTTTTAACCTCGAAGGAGCTGCTGTTTATTTCTCAGTAGCTACTATCTTTATAGCTCATGCTTATGGAATTGCATTTTCTATTTCTGGTCTATTCTTTACCATCTTACTATTAACCTTGGTTGGAAAGACTGCTGCAACAGTGCCTTCTGGAGCGATTGTTGTCTTGCTGGCTGCGGCGCCTCAATTGGGATTGCCAGTGGAAGGAGTTGCCTTGATTTTTGCGGTTGATTTCTTTGTTAATGCTGGTCGTACTGCTCTCAATGTTCTAGGCCAGGCTTTGGCTGTGAGTGTGATTGAAAAAACAGAAGGTCACGTAGTGGAAGAATCAAAAAGCAGCGAACTGGCTGTTCGGTATTCTTAAAGGAGAGAAGACTTATGAGTCAAGCAAAAGTATACGTTATTCATGAAAATTTGGAGTGGACGCAGCACTTGGTCAAGTGGCTAGAGGAGAAAAATGTCCCTTTTGAGCTGTGGGATTTGTCAAGTGGGATCTTAGATCTGCAGAGTCCGCCCCCAACAGGAATTTTCTATAATAGGATGTCAGCCTCTTCTCATACTCGAGGTCATCGCTACGCACCAGAATTTACAGAGCAGGTTCTGGCTTGGCTGGAAGCTCATGGCCGTAAGGTCGTCAATGGTACTGGAGCTATCAATCTAGAAATTAGCAAAATTAAGCAATATTTGAAGCTTTCTGAAGCTGGGATTGCTTCTCCAGAGACGGTAGCCGTTTTGGGACAGGAGAATATTCTTGAGGCAGCTAGAAAACTTAATATTTATCCCCTGATTACCAAGCATAATCGGGCTGGGAAAGGTTTGGGAGTGCAGCTCTTCAATAGTGAGGCAGAGTTAGAAGCTTATGTAAACGGTCCTGCTTTTGAGCCTTCTGTGGATGGGATTACCCTGCTTCAGGCTTATATCAAGCCAGCGGATGGTCGTATTCGTCGTTCGGAGTTTATTAACCAGAAGTTTCTTTATACAGTGTCGATTGATTCATCAGATGGTTTTCAGCTTTGTCCGGCAGATGGGTGTCAGATTGGACAACGGCCTGCTCAGTTGGAAACATCGGATAAGTTTCAAATCACAGATCCGCTACCTGCTAGTCAAAGACAGGCTTACGAGACATTTCTAGCTCAGGCTGGTATTGATGTGGCGGCTATTGAGTGGGTAGAGTCGGAGGCGGGTCAGATCTATGTCTATGATGTGAACACCAATACCAACTATAATCCGACAGCAGAAGAAAAAGCAGAGATTTTTGCACATCAGCATTTGGCAGAATATCTAAAGAACGAGCTGGTAGCATCCTATTCAGAATAAATTTAAAACAAACAAAAGCTTTCCGTTTTGGAGGCTTTTTGTTTTTTCGTCATTTCTAAAATATGACATCTGTCATTTTGTTTTTGTGACAAACGTTAGATGAAGCGCTTACAAAGATTTGTTATATTTAGATTATTGAAATTGCTTCTTTTTTATAAAGGAGTTAGGTGCTAAACAACGTATTCATTTTGAACAAGAAAAGGTGAAAGGAGTGCGTTATGTAGAAGTAATTTGGTTGTGAGGAGTCTGACTTTATTTTTAGAATATTGAGGTGCGTCATGAAAAATCATCAGGAAAAAGTGTGTAAAAATTGGTTTATGAGAAAAAGCGGCAAGCGTTGGGTTTTTGGGTGTGCCCTGCTGGCTTTTGGAGCTTTCTTGTTAGATGGCGGTGGAGTGGTTTATGCAGATGAGGGCAAGGTTAATCCAGCCCCTGCTCAGGTCTTGCAGGCTGATTCATCAGCTGTCTCGGAGCCTGAAAGCGGGCAAACAGCTGCTCCTACAAGTAATGCCGATAAGACAGAAAGCTCTGTAGCTGGAGAGACTGCTGCGACGGAAGCGAGTGGTCAGGATGCAGCAGTAGAGTCAGCCAATCAAAAGACTGATAAGGAAAATCCAGCCACAGCAAATGCTAAAGAGACCAAACAGGAAGAAGACGAACAGCCAGCGGCGAAGGAAGTTGCTTCGGAAAAAATCCCTGCCGTAGAGACTGTAGATAAGCAGTCAGGCTTCAATACTAATTTGGCAGAAGCCAAGGGAGACAAAAATGGAGTTTGGGAAGTCCGGGAACAAGGTCTTTATAGTGATGCCAGAGGCAAAGGTGATAGTTTCCTTTACTCTCAAAGTCAGGGCAAGAATTTTGTTTACTCAACGGATGTAACTTTCCTCAGTAAGGAAGGGGCGGCAGCCCTCATTTTCCGCAGTAATAATAATCCGGATGACAAGAGCAGCTATGCAGTTAATATTGATGGTGGTAGCAACAATGTGAAGTTTTGGCGTTGGCAAGGCGGTCGGGACTATCAGTTTATCAATGAAAAGCATATCGAGCCAACGGATGATAATAAATATCGACTCAAGGTCGTTTCTATCGGCTCTTGGGTATCCTACTATGTCAATGATATCCTAGTGGCCAGCTCAGGAGATTACACGCTTCAGAGAGATGATAAGGGGCAGAATACTTATCTGTCAGAAGGCTATTTTGGCTTACTTAACTGGAACAGTGAGCTGCTTTTTCAAAATACCTTTTATAAAGAAATCACTCCTCAGTCTAATCCTGAGTTGGAGGATATAAGTGTGACTTCTTCGGTTGGGAAAGTGGAGCAGAAAGGTCAGTTTACTGCTCCTATCACTATCCAGTATGTCAAGCATGATGCTGAGACTGTAGACTTGACCGTCGTAGCAAAAAATCCTGATGCCAAGGTAAGCGTGACCGATGCTGCAGGTAGGGTCTATAGTGATTTGAAGAATATCCCGCTGGCAGTGGGGGCAAACTATCTGACTGTGACCAGCACTGTGACGGATGCGGATGGGCAGGAGGTCAGCCTGACTTATCGGCTCAATGTCCATCGTCGGCAGGCAGATGAGATTTACTACAATGAACTCTATCGCGGTCAGTATCATTATTCGGTCAAGGACGGTTGGGCCAATGATCCCAACGGGCTGGTTTATTATAAGGGAGTCTATCATTTCTTCTATCAGTTTTACGACGATACAAAGTGGGGACCTATGCACTGGGGCCATGCGACCAGCAAGGATTTGATTCATTGGGAAGAACAGCCGATTGCCTTTTATCCGGATGCTAATGGGGCTATGTTCTCAGGATCAATAGTAGCAGATACCACCAATTCCTCTGGTTTGTTTGACAATGACCAGGGCGGTTTAGTCGCACTGATTACTGCCGACGGAAATGGTCAGCGCATCAAGTTAGCCTACAGTAAGGATGAGGGCCGGACTTGGACGAAGCTTGATCAAATTGCAGCTGACTGGACGGATGATCCACTGCAATCACAGGATTTTCGTGATCCCAAGGTCTTCCGTTGGGAGGGTAAATGGTTTATGGTCGTTGCAGGCGGACCACTGAGAATTTATTCGTCTGATAATCTGCGTAATTGGAAGGTGGAGTCAACTTATGCAGATCTCCATACGGAGTGCCCAGATCTCTATCCTCTGCTGGCAGACGATGGTAGCCTAAAATGGGTCCTGTCTCGTGGCGGGCGCTCCTATAAGGTCGGTGATTTTAGACAGGTGGAGGGCAAGTGGACCTTCGTCCCAGATGCTGAGTTTGCTCAGGCTGATCAGGTCATGAACTTTGGTAAAGACTCTTATGCGGCCATGACTTACTACGTTCAGGACTTTGGTAGCAAGGCTAATCCAACCCTACCTGACATTATCGCGTCTAACTGGATGAATACCTGGGAAGATTACTGTAATCTGGTAGCCGATACCGTCGGTCAGAAGTTCAACGGCACCTTCAATCTTAACCTCAAACTAGGCCTTATCAAGCAAGACGGCAGCTATCGGCTGACTCAGACGCCAATTACAGCTTATCAGTCTCTGCGTCAGGAAGACAAGGCTGTGTTGTATAAAGACGTGGAAGTTAGTGAGAAGAATGGGCTGTTGAAAGATTTTTCCGATGATCAGTATGAAATTGTCTCTACTTTCCGTCCGAGTGAAACGACCAAGAAAGTCGGTTTTAACCTGCGGGTTGGAGATGGAGAAGTGACTAGAGTTACCTATGATTTAGAAAAGGAAACTCTCTCTATTGACCGCAGCCAGTCCGGCATTCTTCTCAGTAATAAATTTGCTCAGGTGGATAGTCAGTCTGTCAAGCGCAATGCGGATGGCAGCATAGATCTGCATCTCTATGTGGATCGCTCCAGCCTAGAAGTCTTTGCAAAAGGGTATACTGTAGCGGGTGCCAATCAGATTTTCCCTGCACCAAATAGTCTTGCCGCTAGTGTGTTTGTAGAAGGTGGTGCTGCTAAGGCTGACATTGCTCTTTATCCGCTGAAGGGCATCTGGAAAGACAAGCAGGCAGTGACCAAACCACTGGAACTAGTGCAGGCTTCTCCTGTAACAAATAATATTTATGTCGGCGATACTTTGGATTTGAAAGCATATATCATGCCAGCAAGTGTCTCTCAAGCGGTCAGCTGGAGTGTGGATCAGCCAGACCTGGTCTCTGTCACGAAAGATGGCAACAAGTTACGAGTGACTGCTCTGCAAAGGGGTGTGGTCAAGGTAACGGCGACCTCTAAGGAAAATCCAAGCCTTTCCAAGGTCTTCACCATCAATATCAGCCGTAATGACTTTAAGACAAATGTTCCAGATCTAAAAGCTGTTTCCGGTAAGTGGTATGTCGATGGTGAAAGCCTCTATAATCAGAATACCAGCGCCAATGATTATTATATGGGAGGTCAGAAGATTCCTTTCCCTGAGTATAACTTGGATGTGGAGCTCAAGTATCAAAAAGGCTTGATTAATATTTTCTATGCGTCTGAAAATGTTGACCCTCGCAATGCCTATTCTATTCAATTTGGCGATAATGATAAGATTAGACTTTACCGCTTTATGGGGGAGACGATTGCAGAAAATAGCATGAATGGCAAGCGTCTTAATGACGGCCAGTTCCACCATATTAAGCTAGTGAAAACTAAAAATGGTGTCAGTGTATCTGTGGACGGTGTAGAATACCTGAACCACCAATTTGATGCGGTTGAGCCTTATTATAATGATTCCTACGTCGGTCTGGGACTCTGGGATGGGGATTTGGAAGCTCGCAATTTCTTTGTGACCAATCTTCATGCCCCAGCAGTTAATAAGGCTTCTCTGCAGAAAGTGGTAGACAGTACGGCTAGTCTAGATCCAAGCCTCTACACAGATGAGACAGTTCAGGCTTACCAGTCAGCCTTGGCTCGAGCCCAGTCTCTCTTGGCAGATGAAAAAGCGGAGCAGGCAGATTTAGATAGAGCAGAACAGGATCTGAAGACAGCTCTTGCTGCTCTGGCTGTGAAACCAAGTCATCAGGTCACTCCAGAAGAAGGGATAAAGGACCTAGTGGAAGAAAAGCCTTTCTTAGAAATCGTAATGGAAGAGATTGCATATCAGACCCGAGAACAGGAAAATCCAGAACTGGAACAAGGGCAGCGGCGGATACTTGTAGCCGGCCAAAAGGGTCAAAAGCGAGTCTTTGTAGAAGTCTTGAAGGGTCAGAGAACTGTCCTCGGTCAGGAAGTGCTTTCTCTAGCAGTTGACGAACTAGTAGAAGTTGGCAGCAAGGTGGTGGCTGAAAGTGCTAAACAGCCTTTGACAAGGACCCAGCCTCAAGCTCTCAATCAAGGTGAGGAAGAGAAAGTTATTCCGTCGCCAAGATTGCAGCCAGCTCCCGACTCAGCCCTGCCTAAGACTGGCACTCAAGAAGACAAGTTTCTGCCTCTGGCTGGTTTAGCTTTTCTGGGAATGGGTCTTCTAGCTGGAAGAAAGAAACAAGAAGACTAAGGTGCTAAGCAATGGTTATTTGCACATAAAAAGGATGGGTGTTTTCCCGTCCTTTTTTGATATAATTACGGTTTATGAAATGATTAGTTTTTGGCTGAGCATGCTGCAGTATCTGGCAAGAATTCCGATACATCCATCGGCTTGCTTTTTAATTCTCTATCTTAACTTGCATCCGGATGAACATATCGCGGTGCTGCTCCTGGAGTTGTGGCTGTTCATGAATGACCTCGCAGATATAATCGCCCACAGGAGTATATCCAGCTTGGGTCAGAGCTTGGTGAAAATGCGGCAGAGCTTTAAGTTCATCTACAAAGGAAGAGCAGTAAGCAACAGCATAATTTCCTGCCGGTAGCAACATTCGATTTAAGTGAGGGAGTTCATTGGGAGTATGATGGAAGAGACAGAGTTGCTTGGAAATCCATCTTTCTTTTTGGAAATCTTCTTGTTTCATAATGGAGCCAACACGGCTGAAATGAGTGAAAAAAGGACTGTAACGCAGGATTTCTTGCTTGAAGCAGCGGAGAGCAAGTTCGTATTCTTCACTTTTCATTTGATAAATATTTTGAGCAATTTCAAAAATAAGCAGCTGCCGTTCAGGAAAAGTTTGGATTTCCAGTTCTTGCTCGCTCTGTTTTTCGCCATAGATACGGGCACCAGACCGAAAGATTTCGATTTCTTGGATTTGTTTTTCTATATTCTCTTTTTCCTCTAGAAGGCGCTGATAGCGCTCTTCGATAAGCTGGTGCAGTTGAAAATGGTCCTTGTCAGATAGAATTTCTTTGATGTCTTCTAGAGAAAAATTCAGTTGACGCAGGTACTGAATGGAGTCAACCAGAGAAGATTGATTGATGTGATAGTAGCGATAGTTGTTTTCTGGATCGACTTTATAGGGTTTTAAAAGACCGATTTGGTCATAGAATCGTAGAGTTTGGATGGAAATCTGATTTATTTGGGAAAACTCTCCGATACGCAAAATTTTTTTCATTTTTTAAAACCCTCTATTGACTCTCTAGTTACTAGAGATATTATACTATAATTGTGAAAATAATAACAATTAATGGAGGGTTTGCCATGAGAAATACAAGAATTCGTGCTGTCCAGTATGGCTGCGGCAAGATGTCTAAAGTGATTTTCAAGTACCTGCTGGATCACGGTGTAGAAATTGTCGGAGCTATTGATAACAATCCTGCTGTAGTAGGACAGGATGTTGGTGATTTTGCAGAGCTAGGCTATAAGACTGGTGTCCTGATTTCTGATAATGCTGAACGTGTCTTTGGAGAGTGTGACGCAGACATTGCCATTGTCACCATTGCTTCCTATATGCCGGAAATGTATGATTTTTTTGAAACAGCCATCAAGCATGGAGTTAATATCATCACGACCTGTGAGGAAGCTATCTACCCTTGGACGACGTCGCCATCCGAAACAAACCGCTTGGACAAGCTGGCCAAAGAATATGGTGTCACTGTAATGGGATCTGGCATGCAGGATATTTACTGGATTAATATGCCTTGCTTGGCTATGTCTGGCCTTAATCGCATTCAAAAGGTGAAAGGGATTGTCAGCTATAATGTGGAAGATTATGGTCTGGCTTTGGCAGAAGCGCATGGTGCTGGTTACGATTCAGAGCGATTTGAAAAGGAAATTGCTAGTGCTGAGAGTCTTCCGTCCTATATGTGGAATGCTGCTGAAGCTATTTGCTCTAAGATGAACTGGACCATTCAGGATATTTCACAAAAGAGTGTTCCTTACATTTTGGATGAAGATGTTTATTCTGAAACGCTGGGACGCACAGTTCCAGCGGGGCAAGTAACGGGTATGTCAGCTGTGACAACCATTCATACCCATCAGGGAATTGAGTTAGAAGTAGAGTGTATTGGAAAGGTTTATCGTGAAAATGACGGAGATATGTGTGATTGGGAAATTACTGGTGAGCCAAATCTAGTCTTCTCAGTCAGCAAGCCTGATACTGTAGCCTTGACCTGTGCCACTATCGTCAATCGAATCCCTTCTGTGTTAGATGCACCGGCAGGTTATGTGACTTCAGAGTTGGCGCGTGACTTGGCCTATCCGACCTATCCACTTCATACCTATGTGGAAAAATAACAAAGCTTATAACTAAAAATACACCTCCCGCATCAATTGGGAGGTGTGTTTTTAAGTATTAGTCTTCCTTTTTCTTCAAAAGGAAGAGTCCAGCAGAGCAAGCGATTAAAATACTTGCTAGCTTGAAGCCTTCAGTCATTTCCTGTGTTCCAGTTTTTGGAAGAGAGTCTCTGCTATAGGTCAAAGGAATCTCTTGAACAGGATCAACTTTAGTTGCAGGTTTAAACTCAAGCCTTGTTTGATTTGGAGCTTGGTAGGTCTTGCTTGGAGCCTGGTAAGTAGGAGGCGTTAATGGCTGAGGTTGAGGAATTGGATTTGGAGTTGGACTTGGCAAGATATAATCTGTCAAGTTTGCCAACTGACTACCAAAGACTGCATTGGATATCCAACGGTAGAAGTGAATTGTATGCAAGCGGTTGGTAGGATTTCCAGCGTATACAAATAGTGGATTTTCGTTGTATTTCCCAGAGATAGCTACAATTTTGTTAGCCAGTTTTTCGTTGCCTGGCCACCATCCAGCTATATAGTAATCACTGCCAGCGATTGTTGCCAAAGTTTTGAAGTTAGCTGGAGCCTTAGCAATCCAGTTTCCTGAGTTAGAATAGAAGAGGTCGTTCTTATTATAGCCACTAGTCAGTGGGTCTTGATCATCTATAATTGCTTTCATGAGGCCTTCAAAATCACTGCCACCAGAGAATTTTTCAGCGTCAAATCCGTCGATAAGACCCAGTTTTTCGAGTCTTTGCATAGCAGAACCACCAACGACGATGGTTGGCTTGAGACCGACCAGAGATTTGTCAAAATTATTGCTTTCTAAAACAACAACATCAGCTTCCTCTGGTGTGTCGACAAGATCAAAGCCTAGATTTTTTAGTGCTAGAGCTGTATGTGTAGGCGAATCAACGCCTGCCCAATAAAATTGATGAGGAGGTGAATAGACTTTTAAGGCTTTCAAGCTTGGGCCATTAGGAACCTTATAGAGTGCATCCCCGTAGATGGCATAATCTCCAAGCAGGTTTTCGAATGTCGGTGTGTCAACGATATATCCATCGTCTGTTAGATAGACTTTCTTTCCTTGGCGAATGGCTTGGTTAACTGCTTTTACGGCACTGTCAGATGTATTTGCAATCACATAGTAAGGAGCTGAGTGGTTAATTTCGCTTGTACGAGTAGCACGAAGAGCTGTTACGTCTCCTAATTTTCCGTCAAAGAGTTTATCCTTGAAGACAGCTTCTGCTTTAAAGCCACGCATGTCTGGGAAATTCACCAAAAGTTCGGCATACATAGCTGACCAAGCGGATTCATTAGAACCTTTATAAAGGATATGGTTGGCATAGCCTCGTTTAGCTTGTGCCATATCAACAACTAGGTCCCCTTTCTTATAGTTGCCTACATCTTCCTTCAATTCTTTAAGAGTGACACCATTTCTCTTGAAGTATTCAATCATATTAAAGGCTTGTTGGGAGTCGTTGTTTTTATCAAGTCCCATTGGAATGACATAATAGTCAGGGAAGAATTTCTTTTGACCATTCTTGATCCGTCCAACAACCTTACCATCAGGTCCTACTAATTCATTCTCTGCTTTAGGATCTTCTACCTTATTGATACCTCTGAGATAGAAGTTGAGGCGCATTTCCATCAATTTATCTGGGTTTTGAGATAAGTAAGAAATACCCCCCAATACTGCGTGGTATCCAGCTTTATAGGACTCTTGATTTCCTTCAGGAATTTCGATTGTATGCCCTAAGATACCATGGTACATAGCGTAAACTCCAGTATAGCCGGAGAAGGAATCGTCCCAGCCATCACCCCAGTCTAGTTTAGGGATAATATAGCTGTCATACTTAGAATTAGCAACGCCGGCACGTCCCATGAGGTGGGCGTTTTCCAGCATATTTTCTGACAAGAGGTCATATTCGAAGTTAGGATCATGAGGTGGTGTTGCTGGTTCGATCAAAAATTCTTTAACGAATCCATGGATGTCATAAAGAGCAATAGGATTCCATTTATTGATGAGGCCAGCGACAGTTCGAGTTTCAGGGTTGGCTTGATAACTTGTGTCACGGTTGGGGTCAATTCCATTAGCTAGTGCACGAGTATTGGCAACATCTCCGTCGGGATTTTCTGTGAAGTCAAATAAGAAAATAAATTTCTTGAGGAGTTCCTTGACACTAAGAGTCACATTTTTGGCAAGGCCATTGGCATCAGTTGTCTGGAAAGAAATAAGATCTTTAGTAGCAAAGGTATTGAAAAGTCCAGTGATGATGTCGATGGCGGGCTGTTCATCAGCGTGGGTATTGTTGATCAGGATCGGGAGCTTATAATCCAGTGTTCCGTTCTTTAAGGCAGCCAGCATTTCGGCAGGTTTTGTGAGGGCTTTTGGATTGGTTGTATTGAGGTAGTCATCGATACTCTTTTGATCAGAGCTAATGATGCCCAGTTTGACATCTCGTCCTTGCGCGCTCTTACCAATCGTTTCGATTTGAACCAAACGATCATCTTTAGCTTCTTGTCGACTTTTTTCGATAGAGGCCAGCATTTCATCGTGGGTATGGAAGTCTTCATATGGTCTTAGGATAATGTTTTTGCGAATAGTAAGTCCCAAATCTTCGCTGACCCCGACTAATTCATGATTTCCCATAAAGTTGCGGTAGGTTCTGCGAATATTGTTGGGTGTCCGTAAACTCAGATCTTGGCTAAATAGTTCGTTAAATTTCAGAGATAGCTTGAGGTCATTTCCTTCGACTTTTTCTTCTATGGTTACAAAGGGATCTCCAGAGAATGTGCCGTCTTCCATCTTCCAAGTTTTCCACTCGCTAATTGGCTTGTTATCGAGTGTCCAACTAATTTTGTTGGCTTTGGCACCTTGTTCTTGAACGGTTTCCTCAATGTTTGCTTTTTCAGACATATAAACCTTACTGTCTGCAAGCTGAACTTTTGAGTCTTCGCTACTTGCTGCACGACTTTCAGACTTATCAGGTGCAGTAGTGTTTTCAGAGCTAGTTTCCTTTTTGCTTTCTGCTCCTGTGGATGGGCTAGTAGCCGTTTCGCTTGTAGTCTTATCCGATTCAGCTACAGGCTGATTTTCCTTATCAGCAGTATCTGCCTGAGGTTGATCAGAATGATCTTCTGTTTTCTCGGCACTGACTGGAGTAGGATTTTCGACAAGACTACTTACAGGACTTGCTTCTTGTGGCGCTTCAGTCGGATTTAGCGTATCGGCAGCTACGTTTCCTTGGGCTAGAACAGCTAGAAGGGCTGCGACTGACAGGCTAAGAACCTGAGTATATAAGCGTTTCTTATAGGTGTCTTTCATAAGAGACCTCCTTTGTAATGTGTTCTTTAATCTTACTATATCAATTTTTGTAATCGTTTTCAAGAAAAAGCATAGATAAAAAATATGCTTTCAATAGACAAATCTGAGAATCTTGTCTTGCAATTCCATCTATGAGCCTTGTCGAACAAGAAATGACGGGCTTATTTCATATGGATGAATTATGGATTCTTGCCTAAAATAGAAGAGTGAGAAGAAAGCAAGTATAAGCTCGTCTGAGGAATTTCTACAATTCCATGCAAAATCACATCTTTTATGCTACAATAATACAAACAAAAAAAGGATTGGAGTCGACAATGAAAGCAATTATTACGGTTGTTGGGAAAGATAGATCAGGGATTGTTGCGGGAGTCTCAACTAAGATTGCAGAGTTGGGATTGAATATAGATGATATTTCACAGACTGTTTTGGATGAATTTTTTACGATGATGGCTGTTGTTTCAAGTGAAGAAAAACAAGATTTTGCAGCTCTTCGTAGTGAATTTGAGAGCTTTGGCCAGACTCTTAACGTCAAAATCAATATTCAAAGCGCAGCAATATTTGACGCTATGTACAATATCTAAGGGGTGAAGGATGGATATCAGACAAGTAACAGAAACCATTGCCATGATTGAGGAGCAGAATTTCGACATTCGGACTATCACCATGGGTATTTCACTCTTGGACTGCATCGATACAGACATTGATCTGGCTGCTGAGAAGATTTACCAAAAAATCACGACCAAGGCTAAAAATTTGGTGGCTGTTGGGGACGAAATTGCTGCAGAGCTCGGGATTCCTATCGTCAACAAGCGGGTCTCAGTGACTCCGATTTCGCTGATTGGGGCGGCCACGGATGCTAAAGATTATATTCCTTTAGCTAAGGCTCTGGATCGAGCGGCTAAGGAAATCGGCGTAGACTTTATAGGCGGTTTCTCTGCCTTAGTCCAAAAGGGCTATCAAAAAGGTGATGAAATTCTCATTAATTCTATTCCACGAGCTTTAGCGGAGACGGACAAGGTCTGTTCTTCTGTCAATATCGGCTCAACCAAGACCGGTATCAACATGACGGCGGTTGCAGATATGGGACGCATTATTAAGGAAACAGCCCAACTGTCTGACATGGGTGCGGCCAAGCTAGTTGTTTTTGCCAATGCAGTAGAGGACAATCCTTTCATGGCTGGTGCCTTCCATGGTGTCGGTGAAGCAGATGTGGTCATCAATGTCGGTGTTTCTGGGCCTGGTGTTGTCAAACGAGCCTTGGAAAAGGTTCGTGGTGAAAGCTTTGACGTGGTGGCTGAAACAGTCAAGAAAACGGCCTTCAAAATCACTCGTATTGGTCAGTTGGTTGGTCAGATGGCTAGCGAACGTCTGGGCGTTAAGTTTGGGATTGTTGACTTGAGTTTGGCTCCAACGCCAGCAGTCGGAGACTCAGTAGCCCGTGTTTTGGAAGAAATGGGCTTAGAAACAGTCGGCACCCATGGCACGACAGCAGCGCTTGCTCTACTCAATGACCAAGTCAAAAAAGGTGGTGTCATGGCCTGCAATCAAGTGGGTGGTCTGTCTGGTGCTTTCATCCCTGTTTCAGAAGATGAGGGCATGATTGCGGCTGTGCAAAACGGTTCGCTCAATCTAGAAAAGTTAGAAGCTATGACAGCCATCTGCTCAGTAGGTTTGGATATGATTGCTATCCCTGAGGCGACGCCGGCTGAAACCATTGCAGCCATGATTGCGGATGAAGCAGCGATTGGCGTCATTAATCAAAAGACGACAGCTGTGCGGATTATTCCAAAGGGCAAGGAAGGCGATATGATTGAATTTGGCGGGCTCTTGGGAACAGCTCCGGTCATGAAGGTCAACCAAGCTTCGTCAGCAGCATTTATCGCGCGTGGTGGACAGATTCCAGCGCCGATTCACAGTTTTAAAAATTAATAAGAAAATCAGGTCTGTGCAGACAGGCCTTTTCGATTGAACAAGGAGAAGAGATGACAAAAACGAGATTATTTATCATTCGGCATGGGAAGACAATGTTTAATACCATTGGCAGAGCCCAAGGTTGGTCAGATACTCCTCTGACAGCTGAAGGGGAACGTGGTATTCGAGCGTTGGGGATTGGATTAAAAAAATCAGGCCTTTCCTTTGTAAAAGCTTACTCAAGTGACTCGGGGCGAACCATTCAGACTATGGGGATTGTGTTGGAAGAACTTGGCTTGACTGGGCAAATCCCTTATACCTTTGATAAAAGAATCCGAGAGTGGTGTTTTGGTAGTTTTGATGGTGCTTATGGTGGAGAACTCTTTCACGGTGTCATTCCTCGTGTTTTGAAAACAGATAACTACAAGGAACTTAGCCTACCGGACTTAGCGAATGGCTTAGTTGAAGTAGATACTGCAGGTTGGGCGGAACCATGGGATAAGCTCAGTGGCAGAATTTTAGACGGCTTTGAAGCTATTGCAAAAGATGTAGAGGCTTCCGGTGGTGGGAATGCTTTGGTAGTCAGCCATAGCATGACAATCGGTACTCTTGCTTATTTAATTGACGAAGAGATTGAGAAAAACCCTGGAGTTGAAAATGGAAGTGTGACAGTTGTTGAATATGCCAATGGAAAACTATCCATTGAAAGTTTGGGAGATGTGTCCTATCGTCAAGCTGGTGCAGAGGTTTTAAATAGTCGCTGACAGCAATGGTCTTGATTTTTTCCTAAAAGTGGTATAATAAAGGAAGAATAAGGGAGGCAAGTAAATGTCAAAAACAAGATTGTATATCGTCCGTCACGGTAAAACCATGTTTAATGCGATTGGTCGAGCGCAAGGATGGTCGGATACTCCTCTGACAACTGAAGGTGAACGAGGAATTCGAGAGTTAGGATTGGGTCTAAAAGCTGCTGGTATAGACTTTAAGCGGGCTTATTCTAGCGATAGTGGTCGTACTATTCAAACCATGGGAATCATTTTAGAAGAGCTGGGCTTGAGAGATAAGATTCCTTACCGTACAGACAAACGCATTCGTGAATGGTGTTTTGGTAGCTTTGATGGGGCTTATGACGGTGAACTCTTTATGGGTGTTATGCCCCGTGTCTTTCATGTCGAAC
Source organism: Streptococcus sp. 2_1_36FAA (assembly GCF_000161955.2). NCBI lineage: Bacteria > Bacillati > Bacillota > Bacilli > Lactobacillales > Streptococcaceae > Streptococcus > Streptococcus sp. 2_1_36FAA. The sequence goes on along the minus strand of NZ_KI391976.1, from coordinate 215,087 downwards.
ATGTTCATCAACTTAGCTACCCCGAATTAGCAGAAGGATTGGTAGAAGTGGACACAGCGGGCTGGGCAGAATCTTGGCCTAAACTCAGTGGCCGTATTTTAGATGGTTTTGAGAGTATCGCCAAAGAAGTTGAGTCGCTAGGAGGAGGAAATGCTCTGATTGTCAGTCATGGTATGACGATTGGAACCTTCGCTTGGTTGATTGACCACGCAACGCCTCGAGGTTTAGGCCTGCACAACGGCAGTGTAACTGTAGTAGACTACGAAGATGGTAAGTTTACGATTGACCGGATTGGTGATATGTCTTATCGTGAAGTGGGCGCTAAAGTAATGGAGTAATAAGTTGAAACACGCTAAACATCTAAGAGTAAAAAGGAAATCCAAGGCTAAGAAGGTTGGCTTGACGATCTTACTATTACTTATCTTGACCTTAGTCATAGGTGGAACGGTTATTTATTTCCGCCCCTCCTTATTGAAGAATCTTCTCAGCTATGTTCAGGTTTCGAGTCAAGTGAGTAGCTCTACTAAGCCAAGCAGCTCTAAGTCTTCAAGATTAACAAGCTCTGATTCTGATTTACCCAAGGTGTCCTCAGCGGATTGGAATTTAGTCTTGGTTAACCGTGATCATCTACAGGAGGAAAAGACGCCATCTTTGACTCAGGTTGGGGAAATCCGGGTGGATAGTCGTATTGCTGAGAATACTCGGCAGTTCCTTGCTGCGGCTCAGACCGTAGCTCCAGGAGAAATACTAATTTCTGGTTATCGGAGTCGTGCAGAGCAAGAAGAGCTCTATAATGAGAATGTTGCAGCAGAGGAGGCTAAGGGTCTGTCGCATGAAGAAGCAGTCAGTGCTGTCCAGAAACAGATTCAGATTCCAGGAGCTAGTGAACATCAAACAGGCTTGGCTATTGATATGAGTGTTCCTGAAGGGCTGGAGGATGAACCAGCTGCTAAGATAGCTCAGCTGGCCCCACAATATGGCTTTGTCCTTCGCTACCCCGAAGGCAAGAGTAATATTACTGGAGTTGATTTTGAACACTGGCATTACCGCTATGTCGGTGTAGAGAACGCCCAGTATATGCAAAAGCACAATCTAGTTCTGGAAGAGTACATCGCATTACTAAAGGCAGCAGAAAAATAAATCAAGTAAGTCAGGTGTTCCTGGCTTTTTTTATCGAGAAATTTGCATTATGATGACCAATGTGATATATTTATAACATAAAGTGTGATATATTTATAACACTACAGGAGGTTTTGTCATGAAAAAAGGTCAAAAGTTAGTCTTGTTACTACCTTTGTGGATTCTGGTCTTATGCGGAGATTGGGCGGTTTTATCTGGGGTTGTTCGATTTAGCTTGCTGGAAAAGTTAATATTGATTGGTGGTACAGGGATTGGTCTGTTTTTTGCTACTTGGGGAATTTTAAAGAGCAAACAAAATGAAGTTAGGGAAAGGCAGATCTTCTCTATTAAAGAAAAATTAAATGGTATCCTCGTTTTATCTGCTTCGTCCATCTATACTCTAGGCATCTGGCTCAGTACACCATCTGCGGGTCTTTTAAAGGAAACCGTGATGGGGATAGGTCTTCTAGTGCAGCTGATTTTTCTTGGTTATTTTATCTTAAGAAAAGCAGATGAGCAAGCAGATGAGCGTTTTTATGCAAATTTATCTAAGGCTGCTATGACAGCATTTGCTAGCAGTATCATCTTTCTGTTAACCCTAGCCTTGCTTTTGACGATCGTGAAGGGGCTGTTGATTCCAGGAGGTATCTTTTTTATAGTAGCAGGGGTGCTGGTCTTGCTTTTCAATTTTGTATTCATCTATTTGGAAAGTAGAGGGGCATGATGGGGAAAGTGAGCAATCTTATTACAAGTTTGAAGTCTACTCGTGAGGCTCGTGGCATGACCCAGCAAGAGTTGGCAGAGCGTATCGGTGTCAGGCGAGAGACGATTTTGCATCTAGAAAATAATCGTTACAATCCTTCTCTTGAAATGGCTCTAAAAATTGTACGAGTCTTTGATTTGAAGATAGAGGATCTATTTGAGCTAAAAGAATAATTTAAGCAAGATTCCTATATAAACTCTTGACAACTATATCGGACTGCGATATAATGTGTATATCAAGCTTCGATATATCGAGGTGAAAGGGGAGAGAAAAAGATGAGTGGATTAACAGAAAAACTCAGGCGAGTCTATGTACCGATGACAGAGACAGGATTCTATATTCTCTTTTGTCTCCAGAAAGAAAGGCATGGCTACAGTATTACTCAAAAAGTCAAGGAATTGACAGATGGGCAACTATCTATCAGTCCCGGAACCATGTATGGAACCTTGTCCAAAATGGAAAAGGATGGTCTGATTGCCTTTGTTCGCGAGGAAGAAAAGAGGAAACTCTACCAGATTACAGATCTTGGGCAGAAGATTTTGAACTTGGAAATTCAGCGGATTGAACGCCTTTACCGGAATAGTAAGGAGGATGTTTGATGGGAAAGAAAGTCGTCTACAGGATCTTTACCATTGCAGACTACGATAGAGAAGCGTCCTATTTTAAAAAGATGCATGGCCAGGGCTGGAAGTTGAAAAAAGTAAACTATTCCCCTTTTATAATTGCAGTTCGTTATACTTTTGAAAAAACTTCACCTCAGGAAATGGCTTATCAATTAGATTTTCGTCCTATAAAGAAGGCGGAGCGAGATTCCTATTATCAATTATTTAAAGATTGTGGTTGGGAGCATATTACAAATTTTAATCAATTTTCCTATTTCCGCAAGCCAGCTTCTCAGCTTGATGCGGAAAGTGACCTTGAGATCTATAATGATGCCTGGTCTAAGCTAGAAATGGTTAAGCGTTTGCTTATATGGCGGTTTTTCCCAGCCCTTGTAGCTTTGTTTTTTGCTACTTATTTAGTTTTAAGTGTAGCTCAAAAAGGTTCAGATGTAGATTGGCTAGTAAAATGTATCTTATTAATAGATACGGTATTGTTACTTATTTTATTTGGTCAACTGGTTCATATAGGCTTGAGTTTCTGGAGAAGGAAGCAGGAGCTCAAAAACTGATAAGTTTTTTATCAATTGTTTTTATGAAAGCGAGGATAATGATGAAAAAAACGATTATTGAAGTTCAAGGCTTAAAAAAGAAGTTCAAGGAACAAGAAGCCTTGGCAGGAATTGATTTTTCCATTCAAGAAGGAGAAATTTTTGGTTTTCTAGGACCATCTGGATCAGGAAAAACAACGACCATTAATATCTTGACTGGGCAGCTAGAGGCAGATGCTGGAACAGCTCATGTGCTGTCTAAAACGGTTGAGGATTTAAAGGTAGAAGTCCTGGAGCAGATAGGGATTGTCAGTGACGCTAGTGGCTTTTATGAAAAAATGTCGCTTTACAACAATCTTAAGGCCTATGCTATGATCTTTGGTGTGGATATGAAGAAAGTCGATGAGCTTCTTCAAAAAGTGGGGCTCTATGATAGTCGCAACAAGGTGGCTGAAAAACTATCTACAGGTATGAAACAACGGATGCTATTGGTCCGTGCCTTGATTAATCAGCCCAAACTGCTCTTTTTAGATGAGCCGACCAGTGGTTTGGATCCGTCAACTTCCCGAACAATCCATGACTTGCTACTGGAACTAAAAGCTCAGGGAACAACTATTTTTCTGACAACTCATGATATGCAGGAAGCTACACTTTTGTGCGATCGTTTGGCCTTATTGCATAAGGGTAAGTTGGTCGAAGTGGGTAGCCCGCATGAGATTATCCAAAAGTACAATACAGATAAGAAAGTTCGTTTAGAATATGTAGATTTGACAACGAAGACGGTGGCCTTTGAGGAATTGCAAGGAGGCATGGATCTGTCAAATGTTATCAGTATTCATTCTTGCGAACCAACTTTAGAAGATGTTTTCATCACTTTGACAGGAGGTACCTTAAATGTCTAATAAATTAAAAGGTATGATTTGGCTGAGAGGTCAAGTGACATTAGCAAATAAAAGTATCCTATTACAAGTTCTCATGCCAGTTTTCTTCGTTTTTCTCTATAAATTTATTTTTTCTCTGAATGGAGCAGGTAAAGAACTGGGAGCAGACAGACTAGCTATCTTGTTAATGAATATTTCTTTGCCCTTCTCTTTAGCCATGTCTGTTGGGACACCCATTATTATCATCTTAGCTGAGGAAAGGGAAAAACATAATTTGCAAAGTTTGCGCTTGGCTGGTGTGACAGCTGGTCAATACATTCTCTCTGCCTTAATCTGGCCAGCGATTATTGGGATCTTTTATATCATCATTACCCCGATTTTGGCAGGAGCTAAGCTTTCTAATCAGGTATTCAGTTATGGTTTGGTTCTCTTGTTAACCTTGCTAGTCTTAATTTTCTTCTTCTTAATGGTTGGTCTGTTTTGTAAAAATCAGGTCATGGCACAATCCCTTAGTGTTCCAGCTATGCTTTTGGTAGCTTTTATTCCTATGTTTTCGAATATGAATGAGGATTTATTTAAGGTTCTGCGTTATAGCTTTATGGGCCTCTTTACTATTTATATGAAAGATTGGTCTCATTTCCATTTATGGAGCGGAGAATTTATGGCTCTGCTACTTTGGTTGCTTCTTTTTGCAGGACTTTCTTTCTACTTAATGAGTAACATGAAAGCCTTGGATGATTAACCTAGGTCTTTAGACTGATTTTTAGCACTCTTGAAAAAAGAGTGCTAATTTTTTGAATTTTTATCTTGACTTTGTTCGGGAAGAGTGTATAATAGAATCATGAGTTAGCACTCAAGGTGATCGAGTGCTAACAAAGAAGGAAATCTTGAATGGAGGTGGTGTCGTGGTAACGGAGCGTCAAAATGAGATTTTAAATTTGATTATTGATATCTTTACCAAGACTCACGAGCCAGTAGGGTCCAAAGCTTTACAGGATTCCATCAATTCTAGTAGCGCCACTATCCGAAACGATATGGCAGCTCTAGAAAAACAGGGACTATTGGAGAAGGCTCATACATCTAGTGGTCGTAAACCTAGCGTGGCTGGTTTTCAGTACTTCGTCAAGCATTCGCTATCTTTTGATCGTCTAGCTGAGAATGAACTTTATGAGGTTATCAAAGCCTTTGACCATGAGTTTTTCAACTTGGAGGACATTCTTCAACAGGCAGCGGACCTTCTAACTAAGCTGAGTGGTTGCACAGTTGTTGCCTTGGATGTCGAACCCAGTCGGCAACGTTTGACAGCATTTGATATCGTAGTACTCAGTCAGCATACGGCTCTAGCAGTCTTCACTCTAGATGAGTCCAATACTATCACCAGTCAGTTTATGATTCCGCGCAACTTCCTAAGAGAAGACTTGGATAGGCTTAAAGCTTTGGTTCAGGAGCGATTTTTGGGACAGACAGTCTTGGATATTCACTACAAGATTCGGACGGAAATTCCCCAGATTATCCAGCGCTATTTCACTACGACAGATAATGTTATTCATCTGTTTGAGCATATCTTCGGTGATATTTTCAAAGAGAATGTTATTGTGTCCGGCAAGGTTGGCTTGTTGAATTTTTCAGATTTGAAGGCCTATCAATTCTTTGATGATTCACAGAAGGTGGCCTTTGAGATTAGAGACAGTCTAGCCGAGGATCAGATGCAAAGCGTGCGCGTGGCAGATAGCCGAGAAAGTTGCTTGTCTGATTTGACCATTATTTCTAGCAAATTTCTGATTCCTTACAGAGGATTTGGAATTTTAGCAGTCATTGGACCAGTCAATCTCGACTATCAGCGAGTGGTCAGCCAGGTTAATGTGATTAATCGTGTCTTGACTATGAAACTGACGGACTTCTATCGCTACCTCAGTAGTAATCACTATGAAGTCCACTAATTACAGTATAATCATTCCTAAAAAGGAGGTGCCTTGTGGCAAAACATAAACAAGAAAAACATCCAGAAGATGTAGAAGTGAAAGAGGAAGCAGTGGAAACAGCTGAGCAAGCTAAATCTGCAAGCCCCGAAAAATCAGAATTAGAACTAGCAAATGAGCGGGCAGATGATTTTGAAAATAAATATCTCCGTGCCCATGCAGAAATGCAGAACATTCAACGCCGTGCCAATGAAGAACGTCAGCTCTTGCAACGCTATCGTAGTCAAGATCTAGCAAAAGCGATCTTACCTTCTTTGGACAACCTTGAGCGTGCTCTTGCTGTTGAAGGATTGACAGATGATGTCAAAAGGGGACTGGAAATGGTACAGGAAAGCTTGATTCATGCTCTCAAAGAAGAAGGCATCGAAGAAATTCCGGCCGATGGAGAATTTGACCATAACTATCACATGGCTATTCAAACTGTTCCAGCTGACGACGAACACCCAGCAGATACCATCGCCCAAGTCTTCCAAAAAGGCTACAAACTCCATGACCGCATCCTACGACCAGCAATGGTAGTGGTCTATAACTAGGCAATTCTGACGGTTGCTAAAGCAACTCGTCAGAAAACGGCAATCGCTATGGCGTTTGCCTAGCCTCCTTACTAACTCGTCGTCGAAATAATATCGATTTCGACTTCTCGCGTCGCAACATATATACTTTGAAAACTCGTCCGAAATGACAATAAACTATGAAGAAAGATAAGAAGAAATTGTTCAGCTTTGCAATAGTGAGCGAAGCGAACAAAAGACGATACTCTTCGCCGTGGTGTTATTTGCGCAAACTTTGAGACCTTAGGCTCAAAGTTTAGTCAAAGAGATTGACGAAGTCAAGCTCTGACGGCGCCGCCACCTAAGAAGAGTATCAAAAAGAAAGAATGTAAAATTTAAGGAGAAAAACACATGTCTAAAATTATCGGTATTGACTTAGGTACAACAAACTCAGCAGTTGCAGTTCTTGAAGGAACTGAAAGCAAAATCATCGCAAACCCAGAAGGAAATCGTACGACTCCATCTGTAGTATCATTTAAAAACGGTGAAATCATCGTTGGTGATGCTGCAAAACGTCAAGCAGTAACAAACCCAGATACTGTTATCTCTATCAAATCTAAGATGGGGACTTCTGAAAAAGTTTCTGCCAACGGCAAAGAATACACTCCACAAGAAATCTCAGCTATGATTCTTCAATACTTGAAAGGCTACGCTGAAGAATATCTTGGTGAAAAAGTAACTAAAGCAGTCATCACAGTTCCAGCTTACTTTAACGATGCGCAACGCCAAGCGACTAAAGACGCTGGTAAAATCGCTGGTCTTGAAGTAGAACGTATCGTCAACGAACCAACTGCAGCAGCTCTTGCTTATGGTTTGGACAAGACTGACAAAGAAGAAAAAATCTTGGTATTTGACCTTGGTGGAGGTACATTTGACGTATCTATCCTTGAATTGGGTGACGGTGTCTTCGATGTATTGGCAACTGCAGGAGACAACAAGCTCGGTGGTGACGACTTTGACCAAAAGATTATCGACCACATGGTTGCAGAATTTAAGAAGGAAAATGGCATCGACTTGTCAACTGACAAGATGGCTCTTCAACGTTTGAAAGATGCAGCTGAAAAAGCTAAGAAAGACCTTTCAGGTGTGACTTCAACTCAAATCAGCTTGCCGTTCATCACAGCAGGAGCCGCAGGTCCTCTTCACTTGGAAATGACTCTGACTCGTGCGAAATTTGATGATTTGACTCGTGATCTTGTAGAACGTACAAAAACTCCAGTTCGTCAAGCTCTTTCTGATGCAGGCTTGAGCTTGTCAGAAATCGACGAAGTCATCCTTGTTGGTGGATCAACTCGTATCCCAGCCGTTGTAGAAGCTGTTAAGGCTGAAACTGGTAAAGAACCAAATAAATCAGTAAACCCTGATGAAGTAGTTGCCATGGGTGCGGCTATCCAAGGTGGTGTGATCACTGGTGATGTCAAAGACGTTGTCCTTCTTGACGTGACTCCATTGTCACTTGGTATCGAAACAATGGGTGGCGTATTCACAAAACTCATCGACCGCAACACTACTATTCCAACTTCTAAATCACAAGTTTTCTCTACAGCAGCAGACAACCAACCGGCCGTTGATATCCACGTTCTTCAAGGTGAACGCCCAATGGCAGCAGATAACAAGACTCTTGGACGTTTCCAATTGACAGATATCCCAGCTGCACCTCGTGGAATTCCTCAAATCGAAGTAACATTCGATATCGACAAGAACGGTATTGTATCTGTTAAGGCTAAAGATCTTGGAACTCAAAAAGAACAAACAATTGTCATCCAATCTAACTCAGGTTTGACAGACGAAGAAATCGACCGCATGATGAAAGATGCAGAAGCTAACGCTGAAGCAGATAAGAAACGTAAAGAAGAAGTTGATCTTCGTAACGAAGTTGACCAAGCTATCTTTGCGACTGAAAAGACTATCAAGGAAACTGAAGGTAAAGGCTTCGACGCAGAACGTGACGCTGCTCAAACTGCCCTTGATGACCTTAAGAAAGCTCAAGAAGACAACAACTTGGACGAAATGAAAGCAAAACTCGAAGCTTTGAACGAAAAAGCTCAAGGACTTGCTGTTAAACTCTACGAACAAGCTGCAGCAGCTCAACAAGCTCAAGCAGGAGCAGAAGGCGCACAAGCAACAGGAAACGCAGGCGATGACGTCGTAGACGGAGAGTTTACGGAGAAATAGGCGGTAAGACAGAACTAAAAATTGAAAGTTTTTAGTTCGTAGTCGAACCCCCGCGAGGATGATTAGGATTTTTGGGAGTCTGAAAGACGAACCCAAAATCCAATCAGCTACCGCGTCAAAAGTTGTTTTGAAAATTAGATGAGGTGGATAGGTCTTTGTCTTAACCTCGGTCTGATGTCATAAGTATAGGAAGAAATCCAGAGGTTGCAACCCAGCCTCTGTTTTTCGGTAAGATAGAGGGTGACCTTTATGAAAAAAGTACTTTGTATCATTTATCCTAATTTTTCTCTTTATGAAGTAGTTAGTCTAACTAGTACTTTAGCTCTATCTTTTGGTGTTGAGATTGATTATGTAGGATCAGATAGGAATATCATAACATCGGAAGATGGATTAGCCTGTCAGCCTACTAGAACACTGGATGAAGTGGTGTTAGAAGATTATTCTTGTGTCATTTTGCCAGGAATGATAAATATTGCCCCTGCTTTGCATGATGAAAAATTGATCTCTTTCCTAAGAAGTTTAAAACAGCAAGAAATTTTGATTGCAGCTATTTCATCAGCACCAATTTTATTAGCGAAAGCAGGCTTATTGAAGGACACGAAATTTACTGGCGGTATTTGGCAAAACTTCTTTGACTATTTTGAATTTCTTCCGCGGGAAAATTTCAAAGCTAAAGCTGTCCTGCAAGATAAAAATATCATTACTGCTGTTGGCTTTGCACATCAAGAGTTTGCAAGGATAGTTCTTCTTAGTTTAGGTTTGGTAGATAGTGCCGAAAACTATTTCAAAGAACAGAACGAATATTCAGAAGAGGATTTGGTTTTTACTCTATCGGACAAAGAGTTTGATGAAGTGAAGCAGAGCATAAAAAACAACTTCTAAGAAATCTCTTAAAATTTATAGAAAGGAACATGGGTTCTAAAAATTCTGACTCAATATAAAAGAAAGGAACTGAACCCGACCTAAATTCTCGGAAAAAAGAGAAATCAGCCTAGGAGCATCGCTCCGTCGCCTGATTTCCTATTTTTCAGTCGAATTTTACGGTCTTGGTATCTTATATGAACAATACGGAATATTATGACCGTCTAGGTGTCTCTAAGAATGCTTCACAGGATGAAATCAAGAGAGCCTATCGGAAATTATCAAAAAAATATCACCCGGATATTAATAAAGATCCTGGGGCAGAAGATAAGTACAAAGAGGTCCAAGAAGCTTATGAGACTTTAAGTGACGAGCAGAAAAGAGCGGCCTATGATCAGTATGGTGCTGCTGGAGCCAATGGCGGTTTTGGCGGTGGCGCAGGTGGCTTTGGAGGCTTTGATGGAGCTGGTTTTGGTGGTTTCGAAGATATCTTCTCAAGCTTCTTTGGTGGCGGTGCTTCGCGAAATCCAAATGCTCCTCGTCAAGGTGATGATCTCCAATACCGCGTTAATCTCAAGTTTGAAGAGGCTATTTTTGGTACTGAAAAGGAAATTAAGTACAACCGGGAGGCGTCTTGTCGTACATGTAGCGGATCAGGTGCTAAGCCAGGGACAAGTCCAGTGACTTGTGGACGCTGTCATGGCTCAGGTGTCATCAATGTAGATACGCAAACTCCTCTGGGCATGATGCGTCGTCAAGTGACCTGTGATGTCTGTCATGGACGCGGAAAAGAAATTAAGGAGCCTTGTACGACCTGTCATGGAACAGGACATGAAAAACAAGCCCACAGTGTCCATGTTAAAATCCCAGCAGGTGTGGAAACTGGCCAGCAAGTTCGCTTAGCAGGTCAAGGAGAAGCAGGTTTCAATGGTGGCCCTTATGGAGACTTATATGTAGTCGTCAATGTCGAACCAAGTGATAAGTTTGAGCGAGATGGATCTACTATTTACTACAAGCTCAATCTAAACTTTGTTCAGGCTGCTCTTGGAGACAGTGTGGAGGTTCCAACCGTTCATGGTGATGTTGAGCTCAATATCCCAGAAGGCACTCAGACTGGCAAACGCTTCCGCTTACGTGGCAAGGGAGCTCCGAGTCTTCGTGGTGGAAGCATGGGGGATCAGTATGTGACTGTTAACGTTGTGACTCCAACAGGACTGAATGATAAGCAAAAAGCGGCGCTCAAGGACTTTGCGGCTGCAGGAAATATCAGTGTAAATCCTAAGAAAAAAGGCTTCTTTGACCATATTAAAGATGCTTTTGATGGGGAATAAAAGAAAGGCAGAGAGTGGACTGAAGTTATAGTTCACTCTCTCTTTTTTGGATTTGAGATTTTTTGAAATCTTGCTTTAAAATATAGGTATCTGAATTAAATCTCTTTATCATTAAATTATAGAATCTTGCTGAAGGCTCATTGCAGAACAGGGGATAATAGCCTATAATGAAGAAAAAGAAACCGTTTACATAATCGGTTTTTCTATTTATCAAAAAGGAGATTTTATGATGGTCTTTCATAGAGAACAGCGTTTTTCTATTCGTAAATTTTCAGTTGGAGCGGCTTCTGTTCTAATTGGAATCACTATGGCTGGACAGGTTGTTTCGGCAGAAGAGCTTCCAACTACGCAGTCAAATGTTGTCGCTCTAGCAGATTCTACTGAACCCAAAGCTACAGAAGAAGTGGCAACCTCTAGTCCCGCACAAGATAAGTCTACAGCAGAGGAAACGTCCGGAGCAAATCCTGTAAACAATAGTGAAGCAACTCCATCAACTTCTGCACCAGCAGAATCTAATACAGATATTCCTAAGCAAGATAAGACCCCTGAAAAAGATGCTACTGGAGAAGCAGAAAAAAGAAATGATTCTGAGGAGAAAGCAGGCCTACCTACTGATGCACCAAAGGGTCAAGAGTCAGACCGTGTTGACGAAAAGCTTGCCATGAGGAAAATGATTTCAGTTGATGCAGGTCGTAAATATTTTAGCCCAGAACAATTGAAAGAAATTGTAGACAAGGCTAAGCGTTATGGTTTTACAGACATGCATTTACTGTTAGGAAATGATGGACTGCGTTTCCAATTGGATGATATGTCGTTAACTGTAGGCGGTAAGACCTATTCTAGTGAAGATGTTAAAAAAGCTATTGAAAAAGGGACCAACGATTATTATAATGATCCAAATGGCAATCACTTAACACAAGCTGAAATGACGGACTTGATTGACTATGCTAAACAACAAGGAATCGGTCTTGTTCCGACAATCAATAGCCCGGGCCATATGGATGCGATCTTGAATGCCATGAAGGAGCTGGGAATTGAAAAACCTAATTTTGACTACTTTGGCAAGGAATCTGCTCGAACAGTTGATCTAAATAATCAGCCTGCTGTTGATTTCACAAAAGCCTTGATTGAGAAATATGCTGCATATTTTGCTGGTAAGACGGATATTTTCAATATTGGTTTAGATGAATATGCTAATGATGCGACTAATGCTAAAGGGTGGCAAGTCTTACAAGCGGATAAGTATTATCCAGGAGAAGGTTACCCAGAAAAGGGCTATGAAAAATTCATCGCTTATGCCAATGATCTAGCTAAAATCGTTAAGCGAAATGGTCTGAAGCCGATGGCCTTTAATGATGGTATTTACTATAATTCTGATCAAAGTTTTGGTGAATTTGATAAGGACATTATTGTGTCTTATTGGACTGGTGGCTGGGGAGGCTATGATGTTGCTTCTTCTAAACTTTTGTCTGAAAAAGGGCATAAGATTCTAAATACCAATGATGCTTGGTATTATGTTCTAGGTCGGAATGCAGACGGCCAAGGTTGGTATAATCTGGACCAAGGATTGAAGGGAATTGCTTCTACACCGATTACCAGCGTTCCTAAGTCTGAGGGAGCAGATATTCCAATTATTGGTGGTATGGTGGCTGCATGGGCTGATGAGCCTTCAGCACGTTTTTCCCCATCTCGTCTTTATAAGCTGATGCGTCGCTTTGCCGACCAAAATGCTGAGTATTTTGCCGCCAATTATCAAGATGCAGAAAAAGAATTAGCAGCAGTCCCAAGTGACTTGGCTTCTAAATATACACCGGAAAGTATCGCTCGTCTTAAGGAGGCTGAAAATGCTGTGAAAGAATTAGACAGGCATCTAAGTCGGAGCAAGCAAGAAGAGATTGATCTTGCGGTTGCTCGCTTAAAAGAAGCCCGTGAACATCTCCAGCCAACCCCTGATTATCAAAAAGTACTGGATGCCCAAGCTGAACGAGAAAAATTAGCTAAGAGTAAGGTGATTTCTATTGACGCTGGTCGGAAATATTTCTCATTGGATCAGCTGAAGAGAATCATTGACAAGGCTAGTGAATTGGGATATTCAGATTTGCATCTGCTAGTTGGAAATGACGGTATGCGCTTTATGTTGGATGATATGACTGTTGAAGCCAACGGTAAAACCTACACAAGTGATGAAGTGAAAGAAGCGATCTTGGCTGGTACCAAGGCTTATTACGATGATCCAAATGGAAATGCTCTCAGCCAAAAAGAGATGGATGAGCTGATTGCTTATGCCAAAGGAAGGGGTATAGGTCTTATTCCAGCACTCAATAGCCCAGGCCATATGGATGCCCTTTTGGTCGCTATGGAAAAACTAGGTATTCAAAATCCGCAGGCTTACTTTGATACACTATCCAAAACAACCCTTGATTTGGAAAATGAAGAAGCCAAGTCCTTTACCAAAGCTTTGATTGGCAAGTATATGGATTACTTTGCAGGTAAGGCTAAAATTTTCAACTATGGAACGGATGAATATGCCAACGATGCTACCAATGCTCAGGGTTGGTATTATCTCAAATACTACAACCTCTATGGTAAGTTCGCAGAATATGCTAATTCTCTAGCTGCTATGGCAAAAGAGAGAGGTTTGCAACCAATGGCCTTCAACGATGGCTTCTACTACGAAGACAAAGACGATGTTGAGTTTGATAAGGATGTCTTAATCTCCTATTGGTCTAAAGGCTGGTGGGGCTATAACCTGGCATCACCACAGTATTTAGCAAGTAAGGGCTACAAATTCCTCAATACCAATGGGGATTGGTACTACATTTTGGGGCAAAAGCCAGAAGATGGCGGTGGTTTCTTACAGAAAGCACTTGATAATACTGAAAAGACATCATTTAATCAACTAGCTTCTACCAAGTACCCAGAAGTAGATCTTCCAACAGTCGGTAGCATGATTGCCATCTGGGCTGATAGACCGCAAGCTGAATACAAAGAAGAAGAGATCTTCCGATTAATGACTGCTTTTGCTGATCATAATAAAGACTATTTCAAGGCTAATTATGGCCCTATTCAAGAAGAAATTGCTAAAATCCCAACCGATTTGACCATCTATACACCAGAATCTGTTGCAGCTCTAAAAGTAGCTCAAGATGAGATTGATTGGGAATTAAGCCGAATGAAGCAAGAAGAGGTAGATAAACTAGCGGCCAAGCTAAAAACTGCCCGCGAAAATCTCAAGCCAATCACCTACAATGGCAGTGCTGATGAGGAAGAAGTTCGTGCTCTTGTGGAATATAAACCATATCTTGATATTCAAACAGAAGAGATTGCCTTTGAGACAAAAGAAGTAGCAAATCCAAACCTTGAAAAAGGGCAACGCAAGATTTTGCAAGTGGGTATCAAAGGTGAAAAAACGAATTTAGTTGAAATATCTGCCCAGGACAGTAGTAGCAAGCTTGTGGAGAGTTTCGTTTCTAAGGATGCTGTAGCCGAAATTGTGGAAATTGGAACAAAAGAAGCAGATTCACCAAAAATGGGTGGAAGGCAGGTTCAGCCAGCCCCGTCGGTTACTCCTTCTGTTAAGGGATCATCAGCGCTTAGCCAAGTAAGTAAAAAAGAAGACGGCCTAAAACCGACTCAAACTAAGCAGCCAATAGCTGAAAAATTATCTCAACCATCTGCCCAAGCAGTGGCTAAGGACAATAAACTTCCGCAAACTGGAACAACTTCAGCTTGGCCTATAACTCTTCTGGGAACAGCTTTAGCTATGATCGGTTTGGGTGGACGCAAGAAAAGGAAAGGATGATTTATTATCGTTCTAAAAATCGAGTGTAAACCTAGGCTTAAATAATTATTTGGGCAAGAATAAAGACGAGGTCAAAGAAAATAGTTTGGCCTCGTCTTTTTGTTTATGACATTATGGGGAATAGGCCCTCTAAGGGGGGTGCTAGCTTAGGTTCTTTTTCTTCACTCGCCTGGTTTTCCAGTTATGATGTGTTGAATTCCTTGATGGATATGAGGGAGCAGTTCAGGTAGAAAATTAGGATAGGCCGTGTGGTTTTGGAGTTCTTCCAAAGGGATCCATTCGACAGTTTCATTTTCTGAAAGACTAGGGAATTGCTGTCCTTTTGGTTTCATCAAGTAATAAAAGCAAATTTCGTGACAGTCTAGTCCTGCCAATCGTCCTGTTTCCTGCTGGAAGAAGTTTTCATGGATAAATACTAACCGATCAATCTCGTATTCTTGACCAGTTTCTTCCTGGATTTCCCTTTTGACGGCTTCCTGGGAGGATTCTCCCGACTGAACAGCACCTCCGAGTGGATAGAAGTAGCTTTCGTCAGGGTTGGTCATGAAAGCCACGGCTCCTTCTTCTATGATAAGTGCTGCGGCTTTGTATCTGAAACGTCTATGTTCTTCTTGAAAGCTGATATCTGCTAACATTCTTCCCTCCTTTTTTAGAATTAGTATATCATTTTTTTATTGATACTGGCATAATGAAAATGTTCTTGCTACTACTAGCTTTTCCTGCTACAATAGGTCTTATGACTAGATATAAAGCGATTATTTCCTATGATGGACATGACTTTGCTGGTTTCCAAAGGCAGCCTCATGCTAGAAGTGTCCAAGAAGAGATTGAAAAAACCTTGACTCGAATTAACAAAGGCCAGCCTGTGGTCATTCATGGTGCAGGTCGAACAGACAGTGGTGTTCATGCTCTGGGACAAGTTCTACATTTTGATTTACCAGAAGAGCGGGATGAAGAGAAATTGCGTTTTGCCTTGGATACACAGACGCCAGAAGATATTGATTTCATCAGTGTGGAGCGGGTGTCGGATGATTTTCACGCTCGCTACAATAAGCACAGCAAGACCTATGAATTTTTGGTGGACATCGGTAGGCCCAAGAATCCTATGATGCGCTATTATGCCACCCATTATCCTTATCCTCTGGAGCTGAGCCTGCTAGAAGAAGCGATTACTCAGTTAGAGGGGACGCATGATTTTACAGGTTTTACTGCTTCGGGGACCAGTGTGGAAGACAAGGTTCGGACCATTACTGAGGCCAAGGTCCGCTATGATGCAGAGCGTAATTTTCTGGTCTTTACTTTTTCGGGCAATGGCTTTCTCTATAAGCAGATTCGAAATATGGTTGGCACACTTCTCAAAATCGGCAACAAGCGTATGCCAATAGAGCAGATCCAGAGGATTTTAGCGGAGAAAGACCGTCATCTAGCAGGGCCAACTGCCGGTCCCAATGGCCTTTATTTGAAAGAAATTAGATATGAAGAATGAAGCTGAGATAATGGTATCTTGGCTTTATTTGATTGGGAGTAGCTTTCTAGAAAAGAGACTAAAAGATTCTTCTCTGATACATTTTTATTTCTATCTGGGAAGTCTCTTTAAAATGTCATATGGAATAGGTGTGAAATGACTATTTGGAGCGATTTTTAGCGATTCTACAAAAAAAGCTGAAAAATTCTCCATTTTTTAGTAGTTTTTGAAGAAATAAATAGTTTTTTCAGGAAAAATCTATTGTAAAAAACATCTAAAAGAATTATGATAATACTATGTGTATAAATGCTGTCTTTTAAAGGCTAATAGGGAGTTAGCCGATGAAGACTTAGGGAGAAAATTTATACATCCAAACAAATAATGGGAGTTATGAAGTGAAGGATTTTAGAAAAGTACAGGAGAAAATTCAGAAATTTTCGATTAGAAAATTATCTGTTGGTGTAGGCTCCGTTGCAATTGCTGCCTTGATCTTTGGGAGTTTTTTGACTAGCCCAGCTGTTGCTGCTGATGAAGTTGGAAAGACTGGTCAGGCTCATTACACTTATGTTGAAGAGCAAGAGTTAACTGAGCAGGAGAAGGAACTGATTAAGCATGAGCTTCCTTCCGATTTGCAATCAGGTGAGAATTATTACCTGATTTATCGTAAGCAAGGGAAACCAACAGTTTTGCCTCAAACAGGAAATAATGGGCAACCGCTTCTTGGCATACTAGCTGGGACGGCTATTTTGGCTGTCTTGGTGTTTTCTCGTAAGAAGGCTGGCAAGTTGGTGGGAGTGCTTTTGATTGGAGCGTTCGGACAGAGCCTTTTGCTTTCGCCTCAAGTTTTTGCGCTAGAAAATAAAGAGTTGGCTTCTTATAACCGTCAAGTTTCGATTTCTTCAGGTGTTTCTGAAGCAGATTTAGCGATTGAAGGTTACGACTATATCGGTTACTTTACTGCTTCTGATTTGCATTCTTTGAAGGGGACGGCGTCGGCCTCTCTAACTGAAGAATCTAACCATAAAAACCAACTAGCAGTACCAGAAAATTCAAAATCTGGACGGGATGTTAGGGGTCAAGAAAAGCAAACAGAGCTTATGGAAGAGGAAAAACCAGATCAAGATATTTCAAGTCAGGTTGGAAGTATCTCTGATTCCACTCCTAACCCATCTTCTCAAGGATTACATCCAAATAAGGAAACATCAAAAGAAGAAAATAAAACGAATCCGAATCAATCTGAAAAAAACAGCAGTAGTAAGGGAGAACCAGAAGTTCAACCAGAGAAACCAACCTATACAGAGCCGGTTGGTACAGCGGGAGATACAGCCCCATTCGAGCCAGCACTTCCAGCATACACAGGGTCAGTGAATGGTGAACCAGAAGTTCAACTAGAGAAACCAGCCTATACCGGACCGGTTGGAACAGCAGGAGATACAGCCCCAGTAGAGCCTGCGCTTCTAGCATACACAGGGTCAGTAAATGGCGAACCAGAAGTTCAACCGGAGAAACCAGCTTATACTGGACCGGTTGGTACAGCAGGAGATACAGCCCCAGTAGAGCCCGCTCTTCCAGCATACACAGGATCTGTGAATGGCGAATCAGAAGTTCAACCAGAGAAACCAGCCTATACCAGACCGGTTGGAACAGCGGGAGATACAGCCCCAGTAGAGCCTGCGCTTCCAGCATACACAGGTTCTGTGAATGGCGAACCAGAAGTTCAACCGGAGCAACCAGCTTATACAGAGCCGATAGGTACAGCAGGAGATACGGCCCCAGTCGAGCCTGCGATTCCAGAATACACGGGTGGTGTTAACGGGGAATCAACAGTTCAAGCTGAGCTGCCTAGTTTGCATACAGAGGTCAAGCTAGAAACAATTGAACCAAAGGTCGTTCACAAAACTGATGATAGCAAGTATCTTGATGAAGAGACAACTGTAGAAGGAACTCCAGGCCAAAAAGAAATTGTAACCAGCTATGAAGTCTTGGATGGCAAGCGGATATCGGAGCCACAAACAACTGAGCGCATCTTGCATGAAGCAGTTGATACAGTGGTCACTCGAGGCACTAAGACTCGCGTTAATAAAGAAGAATTAAGTAAGCAGCTAGCTTTAGCAGCGACTGTGGATCCTGCAGTTTACACCAATCAATCCTACCAGCAATTGCAAGCAATTAAGAATATGGCTGAGTCGGTTTATCAGACTTCGTCGAGTCAAGATGAAGTAGATGCAGGTGTCAACCAACTCAAGCAGGCTTTAGCCGACTTATTGGCTCTTAAAACAGCGCCAACTCTGACTGTTTCAGCGGTTAAGAAGGATGAATTGCAGAAATCAGCGCAAATTCAATACCAGCTGACGGACAGGGATCAAGCCTTTACTAGTGCTCATGTTCGTCTGAAGAAGGATGGTCAATTAATAGCAGAGCAAAACTTGGCGACCGGTCAGTTGACTGCCAGCTTCAGTGGTTTGGACTACTATACACCTTATGATATCGAGACGACCCTGTCTTATGACTTAGGAAATGGCTCTGAAAGCAAAGAGTTAGCTCGAGAGACAGTTCAGCTTGACCTGAAGAAGGTGGAACTCAAGTCCATCACTAATGTCGCCTTGATGAAGGTTGAGAATGGCCAGACAAAATTGATGCCTACTTTGGCTGAAAAACCAGCAAATCTGGATCAATATTACTTGCACTTTACATCCGACCAGTTCAAGGACACGGTCCTGCCGGTTACCTCTATCGAGGAAGTGGTCGTTGATAACCAGCCTGTCTTCAAGATCAAGGCTCAGCTACCAGACTTGCTGCAAAGAAGCGCAACTGGCCTTCAAAACAGCTTTGATTTCTATCTGGAAAAGGCCAAGAAGCGTGAAGGGAATGTCTATTATGACTTCCAAGACCTCTTGGACGGTATCAAGGAAAATCCTTCTGGGACCTTTATTTTGGGTCGCAGTATCAGTGCCAAGTTGATTGACAAACCTGCCAACAGCAAGTCTTACTTGCCAGGAGAATTCAAAGGTCAGCTGATTGGTGGTCAAAATGGCGAGCGTCATGCAATTTTAGACTTGGCGCATCCTCTATTTGATACGATTACTGGCGGAACGGTCAAGGATATTGACTTTAAGCGAGTCAATATGGTTTATCCAGATTCGCAAGCGGGCGATACTATTGCGACAATTGCTGCTCGTTTGAAGAATAAAGGAGTAATCGAAAACGTCAATGTCCAAGGCTACTTGGAAGGAAGAGACCATATAGCCGGTCTGGTTAACAATATAGAAGGCCAATCTCGAGTTGAAAATGTCTCCTTTAAGGGCCAGATTAAGTCTAAAGGCGGAAACTCTGTAACAGGTGGTATTGCAGGCAGCAACTCTATGTCCTTGGTGAAACGCGCCTACGTTGAAGCGGATATTTGGGTGCACAGTGCTCGTAATGCAGGTATGTTGGTTGCTCAAAACTTCACTGACAATTCAGGCTCAGGCTGGGGTAATTGGGGCAAGCTGATGCAGTCCGTTGCCAAAGGTAAGTTAGAGGATGCAGGCTCAAGAAATGCAGCTGGTATCGCCGCTTCCATTTGGCCGTATGGAACTATCAATGACACCGTCAGCTATGCCACAGTAGTGAACGGTAAAGAGCTCTTTAGCTCAGATAATGAGATTACCGATGCTTGGATGGGACAAAAGCTCCAAAACCTCTTTGGTGTTCAGGGGCAAAGCTCTGGAACCAAGACAGGAAAAGATGCCAAGTTCCGTCGCTTGACAGAAGCTGAAGCCGAGCAAAAAGTCAAGAGCTATCGGATTACGGCTCTTGAAGAAACCAGCGCCAATGAAGTAACAACTGAGAAGCTAAATGCTGCTATCCTGAGAACAAGTACTTATCAAGATAAGCCAGGTTACAAGGCAGAAAATGAACAGCTTTATCAGAACCTAGAACGTTTTATGCCTTTCTACAATCAAGAGTTCTTGATTCATGAAGCCAATAAGCTGGTGGATGCTGGTAAAGCAGGAGACTTGTTGACTAAGAAAGTTCTAGCAGTTCAAGCCCTGAAAGGCAATCAGTTTGTTGCTGGCGGAACAGATGCGGACAAGATTTTAGTCCATTTTGCAGACGGAAGCAAGACCATCTACAATCTTCAAAATCAAGCACGATTTGAACAGACAGTTCTGCCGGAATATCAGATTGCAGAGCTTGGTACAGTCTATACTCCAAATCACTCAACGGCTGTCAAAGAAGACTTGCTGGCTCAGTTGACTGAGAGCTTGAAGAGTTTCGAACTGTATAGTGATGAAGTCTATCGTTCTGTTGGTCTGCCTAATGATAATGATAAGGTCAACAAAGTGAAGCGTCTCTTCTTGGATGAATCTCTGGCTGAAGTGAAAGCCAACTTGCAGGATATGATTAGTAAGCTCCTGGCCAATGAATGGACAAGATTCCATGCTGACAATCCAGCAGCCAACGAAGCTCTGAAAGCTAAAATCGAAGAGAACAAGACCGCTATCATGCTCGGTCTGACCTACCTCAACCGTTATTACGATCTCAAGTTTGGCGACTACAACCTCAAGGAGCTAGTGCTCTTCAAACCAGACTTCTATGGTGAAAAAGTACCATTGTTGGATCGCTTGATTAAGATTGGACGTTCGACAGAAAATCAACTAAAAGGGGCAGACAATGTCAATATGTTTGCACGTCAGTTGAAGGCTGAGTCCAAGTCTAGTGATTTGGTTGCTTACTTGGATTACAACCGTCGCCTGCTGACTGACTTTGCGGACATGGATTCTTGGTTCAAGGATGCAACCCGAGGCTTTATTCAGTTTGAAGAACGCCAGTCAGAAGTTGAGGAGATTAGGTCTGCTAAGTATCGCGTCTTCGATAACCTCAATTCTGAATATTTCAGCAACTATATTCTTCCGCTGCTAACCTTGAAGAATACGCGTTTAGCCATTCTGTCAAACTATAGTACGATGGCCTTTGTCAACAGAGACAAGCGCCGGTCATGGTCTGATGAACGATTTAATGCGCGCATCAAGGAAGTAGCGACCCAGCATCGAAATCACATAGACACTTGGTACAAACTGCTCTCAGATGATATCAAGTCCAGAATGGTCAAGCAAAATGTAACGGCTGTATGGGATGGTTTTGATGTGGAAGGACGTGGCTGGATTGATGTCAACGGAAATGATAATAAGGGCAATCCTTATGCTCCATCCCGCGAGTTCTTCAACCTAGTTGGGGGCAGAGCTGGTGGCTGGTACAAGTCAAATGGCTATGGCGCCCATGCTGCCGGTTCAATTCGTGTGAACTTCGAAGCCTTTGACCTCTTGACAGAATACGGTGTATCTGTCTTCACGCACGAACTCACCCACGTCAATGACGGCTATATTTACCTGGGTGGACATGGCAGACGACAAGGTATCGGACCAGAAGGCTATGCTCAAGGCATGCTCCAATCACCTGTTCCTGGTCAGCCAGGTTGGGGTGCTCTAGGTCTCAATATGGCCTTTGACCGTCCAAATGATGGCAGCCTCATTTTCAATAGCTCGCCAAGTCTCTTCAAGAACCGAGCAGATATTGACCATTACATGAAGGGTTATAATGATAGCCTCATGCTGCTGGATTATCTTGAGGGTCAAGCGGTTGTGAATAAAGGAAATGCAGCAGCAGCTAAATGGTTCAAGAAGGTTGAGCCGAAGGTTGTAGATGCTCGGACTCAATACGATGTCGTGAGAGAGTTGACAGCAGAGGAGAAAGCAGCCATGTCAGTTTCATCTGTAGATGACTTGGTTGACCAAGGCTTGCTGTCTAATCGTGCGGTGGACAATCGAACTTATAACCCTGCTGACTACGACTCTAGTTACATTGCAATCGACTTCATGACAGGTATCTATGGTGGCGGTCAAAACAGTACTGGAGCGCCAGGTGCCTTGATGTTCAAGCATAATACTTTCAGAATCTGGGGTTACTATGGCTATGAAAAAGGTTTCGTAAGCTATGCTTCCAATAAACACCGTAAGACAGCCAATGAGCAAGGGGTGACTGGCTTGAGTGATAACTTTATCATTAAGCAAATTTCTGGAGGCGAATTTGAAACCATGGAAGCCTTCAAGAAAGCTTACTTCAGAAAAGTTGTGGATAAAGCACAAACTTCAGGTATTAAGCCAGTGACTGTCAACGGAAAAGTCTATCACACTTATGAAGAACTGAAAGCTGGTTTTGCAGAAGCTGTTGACAAGGATCTGAAGAAGTCTCGTGTCGATGAACGGGCAACCAAGGACTTCAAGTATGCTGTCTTTACACAATTACTCAAGAATACCAATAGCTTTATGGATGAAAACTCCATTTGGGGTTCCTAAGAAAAAGTGTTTAATTGCCTACATGAGTAGCTGCAAATAATGACCTTTAGCAAGATGTAATCAATAACCCATTTGAATTAGCTCTGGATGTGTCGTCACTGACAGTCTGATTCAGATGGGTTATTTTCTTGCGTATTAGTGATTCCTAACATCAGCCATCTCCGTTTGTTATACTCTATTTTCAAAAATCTGTCCCCAGACAGTTCCTGTTTTTAGTCCTTGCTGGGGTATTTTTTTCCTGCTAAAATAAACACATAGCACCTTATAAAGCTATTGTTTCGCTGGATTTACGTAAAAAATAGTAGATTTCAGAAGAGAAGATCGCCATCTGGCAGAAGGGCAATAGCAGGTTCAAACGGTTTTATCTAAAGGAGATTCGTTATGAAGAATAAACTCATTTTAGCCCTATCGGGTAATGATATATTTAGCGGTGGCGGACTACATGCTGATTTAGCTACCTATACAGTCAATGGTTTGCATGGTTTTGTGGCTGTGACTTGCCTGACTGCGATGACCAACCAAGGATTTGAGGTCCTTCCGGTTGAAGAGGAGGTTTTTACTCAGCAACTATCCAGCCTCAAAGATGTTCCTTTTTCTGCTATTAAAATAGGGCTTTTACCCAATCTAGCAATAGCAGAGCAGGCATTGGATTTTGTCAAGCAACATGCAGATATACCAGTAGTGCTAGACCCTGTTCTGGTCTGTAAAGAAAATCATGATCTGGAAGTTAGTGCATTGAGAGAAGAACTCATCAGGTTCTTCCCTTATGTCAGCATCATCACGCCTAATTTGGCAGAAGCTCAGCTATTGACCCAAAAAGAAATCAAAAGTCTGGAGGATATGCAGGCTGCAGCCAAGGAGCTTTATGATTTAGGAGCCAAGCATGTGGTGATAAAGGGTGGCAATCGCTTGAGTAAGGAGCGGGCGGTGGATGTTTATTATGACGGTCGAGATTTTGAGGTATTAGAATCGCCAGTGCTAGCTAGCAACAATACCGGAGCAGGCTGCACATTTGCTTCCAGCATTGCTAGCCAGTTGCTTTTAGGCAAGAATCCTTTTGCCGCGGTTCAATTTTCTAAGGATTTTGTTTACGGAGCGATTCAGCGCTCAGATCAATATGGGGTGGTTCAATATGAGAAATAATCAAGTTAAAAAATTAGTTATTTTAGCTTTCATCACAGCTCTGTCTGTCGTTTTGGGGAATTTTTTGAAAATCCCTACGCCTACAGGATTTTTGACCTTGTTGGATGCAGGAATTTATTTTACGGCCTTCTACTTTGGACACAAGGAAGCAGCTATTGTCGGAGGGCTTTCAGGCTTTTTGATTGATATGATTGCTGGCTATCCTCAGTGGATGTTCTTCAGTTTGATTTGCCACGGCCTGCAGGGCTTCTTTGCTGGTCTGGAAGGTAAGAGTCGCTATCTTGGTCTAGTTTTGGCTGCAGTTTCTATGGTTGGTGGCTACGCCCTCTTTGACAGTATCATGAATGGTGTTGGAGCAGGTCTAGCTGGGATGTTGGGTAATTTTATGCAGAATGTTTTTGGTTTGGTAGTCGGTTACGTCCTTTACAAAGTCTTCCCAGAGAGTTTGAAAAAGATGGTTACAGTGAAATAAGTGGGGTGAGACATGGACTTAGATAAGATTGGAGAAGAAACGCGTCAGATTCTTCAAGATGTTCTAGATAAAGCGTCCTTGGATGAGGGTGATATTTTTGTTTTGGGTCTATCCTCTAGTGAGGTTATCGGAGGTCATATTGGCCGAAATTCCAGTTTAGAAGTAGGTCAGGTCATTGTTAAAGCAGTTCTGGATATCTTAGAAGAGAAGGGGATCTTTCTAGCAGTTCAGGGATGTGAGCATCTCAATCGGGCTTTAGTGGTTGAGAGAAGCTTGGCAAAAAAGAAAGATTTAGAAATTGTTAACGTTCTCCCCACTCTTCATGCAGGAGGCAGTGGTCAGTTAGCAGCTTTCCAGTACATGAAGGATCCAGTTGAGGTGGAATTTATAGTAGCTCAGGCTGGTCTAGATATTGGAGATACTGCTATTGGCATGCATGTTAAGCATGTTCAGATTCCTATCAGACCAAAGCTTAAATCAGTAGGTGCTGCCCATGTTACAGCTTTAGCTAGCCGTCCTAAGCTGATTGGCGGTTCAAGAGCAGCTTATAGCGAAGATAAAATAAGAAAAGGCTAATAGTAAAAAAATATTATATAATTTTGAAAAATTTTTTAAATATGCTATAATGGAGTGTATTCAATAAATTTTAAGGAGAAATGACAGAATGTCTGTATCATTTGAAAAAAAAGAAACAAATCGTGGAGTTTTGACTTTCACTATTAGTCAAGAACAAATCAAACCAGAATTGGACCGTGTGTTTAACTCAGTAAAGAAAACAATTAATGTACCAGGTTTCCGTAAAGGTCATCTTCCACGTCCTGTTTTCAACCAAAAATTTGGTGAAGAAGCGCTTTACCAAGATGCTTTAAACAACTTACTTCCAAATGCTTATGAAGCTGCTGTGAAAGAAGCTGGTATCGAGGTTGTAGCACAACCAAAAATCGATGTCGTTTCAATGGAAAAAGGTCAAGATTGGACTATTTCTGCTGAAGTTGTTACAAAACCAGAAGTAAAATTAGGTGCTTACAAAGACCTTGAAGTATCTGTAGAAGTTTCAAAAGAAGTAACAGACGAAGACGTTGATGCACGTATCGAACGCGAACGCAACAACTTGGCTGAGTTGGTCCTAAAAGAAGGTCCAGCAGCTGAAGGTGATACAGTGGTCATTGATTTTGTTGGTTCAGTTGACGGTGTTGAATTTGACGGCGGAAAAGGAGATAATTTCTCTCTTGGACTTGGTAGCGGTCAATTTATTCCAGGATTTGAAGATCAATTGGTTGGTCACAAAGCAGGCGAAACAGTTGATGTGGTTGTAACTTTCCCTGAAGACTATCAAGCAGCAGATCTTGCAGGTAAAGAAGCTAAGTTTGTAACTACAATCCATGAAGTAAAAGAAAAAGAAGTTCCAGCTCTTGACGATGAACTTGCAAAGGACATCGACGAAGAGGTAGAAACTCTTGATGAGTTGAAAGAAAAATACCGTAAAGAATTAGCTGAAGGAAAAGAAGCTGCATACAAAGATGCAGTTGAGTCAGCAGCAATCGATCTTGCGGTTGAAAATGCAGAAATCGTAGACTTACCAGAAGAAATGGTTCATGAAGAAGTTCATCGTTCAGTAAACGAATTCCTCGGCAACATGCAACGCCAAGGAATTTCACCTGACATGTACTTCCAAATTACTGGTACTACTCAAGAAGACCTTCACAAACAGCACGAAGCTGATGCAGAAGCTCGTACTAAGACAAACTTAGTGATTGAAGCTATTGCAAAAGCAGAAGGATTTGAAGCAAGCGCTGAAGAAATCGAAGCAGAAATTTCTTCACTCGCAAACGACTACAACATGGAAGCAGATCGTGTTCGTCAACTTCTTTCAGAAGATATGTTAAAACATGATATCACTATCAAGAAAGCTGTTGAAGTCATCACAAGCACTGCAAAAGTGAAATAATGATTTGAAAAGTCCTAGTTTGACTAGTGACTTTTCGTTTTTCTAAAAGGGAAAAAGAGCAAAATTCTTTTGACGAAAATTCAAAAATATCGTACAATAGAAAGTAGCGAAAAAATACAAGAGGGCGAATGTCCTTTATCAGCTTAAAAGGAGACCAACTTTGGAATTAGAAGTATTTGCTGGACAAGAAAAAAGTGAACTTTCTATGATTGAGGTAGCGCGTGCGATTTTAGAATTGCGTGGTCGTGACCATGAGATGTATTTTAATGACCTTGTCAATGAAATCCAAACTTATTTAGAAAAATCAAACAGCGAAATCCGAGAAGCTCTACCATTGTTCTATACTGAGCTAAATGTTGACGGAAGCTTTATTCCGCTTGGTGACAACAAATGGGGCCTTCGTTCTTGGTATGCAATTGATGAAGTGGACGAGGAAATTATAGCGCTTGAAGAGACTGATGAAGAAGATAATCCGAAATCACGGAAGAAAAAACGCGTTAATGCCTTTATGGATGGTGATGAGGATGCCATCGACTACAGCGATGATGATCCAGAAGATGAGGATTCATACGAAGCAGATCCTGCACTCAACTATGACGATGAAAATCCAGACGATGAGAAGAATGAAGCAGACGCTTATGATGCTGAAATCAATGAGATTGCTCCGGATGATCTAGACGAAGATGTTGACATCAATGAAGAAGATGATGAATTTTCTGACGATGATGCAGAGGGCGAAGAAGAATAAAAAGAGAGACTGGGGCAAAAAAGCTCCCGTCTTTTTTGTCAGAATCGAATTCTTTTTTAAATACAAGTCAAGGAGAGAGTGTTCTTTGGCCTTGAAACAGGCTTAAGAAAGTCGTATAATGATGGGGAATAGATAATAGCAATAAGGAGGGATGTATGATGAAATTTATCCTGGATCGAAGCCTAAGCGATTTAGGTATTGAAAGTGTAGTCATTGGTATTGCTAAAAATGTCAATCCGCATGCAGAATTATCGCCAACCTTTCTAAAAAAGAAAAAAGAAAGAGAAGAGTGGGCTCTAAACTGTGACATGGAGCAGGTTCTCCAATCACCGATTATTCAAGGCTATGAAGATATCCTGCAACGTGTAGGTCGCAGTGTCAAGAAAAATCCTCCAACTGTTCCAGCTCTGATTAAAAATATCCTCCATCGCGGGTCTCTTCCTTCTATCAATACGATTATCGATATTTATAATGTAGAAGCCTTGCAATCCCTGTTAGCTATTGGCGGACATGATTATAATAAAATTGGAGAAAAGATTGAGTTCACTGTCAGTCAAAAAGAAGATACCTTTCTCCCAATTTTGTCTAAGGAGAAACACGTAGCTAAAACAGACTATGTCTATCGCGACGACAAAGGTATTTTAGCTTGGTTAGATATTCGAGATAGTGACCTCTACAAGTTTGATGATGATACCAAAGATGCAATTTTTATCATTCAAGGGAATGCTAATACTTCCGTTGAGATGCGTTTGGAAGCCTTGAAGCGAATCCAGTCTGACTTAAAAGAATGCATGCCAGATATGAAATTTGAGACATTGGTTATCAACCAATCTGAAAATTGATTTAGTAGCGGGGGATAGACATTATCGGTTTCAGTTTGAAACCTTGCTCTCCTCTATATCATATAAAAGCCTCTTGGTTGAAAGAGGCTTTTTTCTAACAAAAAGTACAGTTGTTTCGATAGAGGGTGTGGAAGGAAAAAATGCTATAACTGACCGGAAAAACTTATCATTATTTATCTTGAATGCTTACTTTGGTACGTGAAATAAAAGTAGAGTTAAATTGTGGGAATGAATTAAAGAGAAGGCTTTATTTAGGTATAAAAATGCTTAAGTTTCTTGAAAGTTATAGGAGAAAATGCTATAATGAAAAGAACATTCTAAAATCAGAAAGATTATAAAGTAAGGATAAAAATGGCAAATATTTTAAGAACAATTATCGAAAACGATAAAGGTGAATTAAGAAAATTAGAGAAAATGGCAAATAAGGTCATTGCTTATAGTGACCAGATGGCTGCCTTATCCGATGAGGAGCTAAAGGCTAAAACAGATGAATTTAAACAACGTTATCAGAATGGTGAAAGTTTAGATGACTTGCTCTATGAAGCCTTCGCAGTTGTCCGTGAGGGCGCGAAACGTGTTCTTGGTCTCTATCCTTATCCAGTACAGATTATGGGGGGGATTGTTCTCCATCATGGTGACGTACCAGAGATGCGTACAGGTGAAGGGAAAACTCTTACTGCGACCATGCCTGTTTACTTGAATGCGTTGGCAGGAGAAGGAGTTCACGTTGTAACGGTCAATGAATACCTGACAGAGCGTGA
Organism: Streptococcus sp. 2_1_36FAA; assembly: GCF_000161955.2. Lineage (NCBI taxonomy): Bacteria > Bacillati > Bacillota > Bacilli > Lactobacillales > Streptococcaceae > Streptococcus > Streptococcus sp. 2_1_36FAA. The sequence goes on along the minus strand of NZ_KI391976.1, from coordinate 186,758 downwards.
TGCGACCGAAATGGGTGAACTGTACTCTTGGTTAGGGCTTTCAGTTGGTATTAACTTGGCAGCTAAATCTCCAGCTGAGAAGAGAGAAGCCTATGCTTGTGACATCACCTACTCAACGAACTCAGAAATTGGCTTTGACTACCTTCGTGATAACATGGTGGTTCGTGCTGAAAACATGGTTCAGCGTCCACTTAACTATGCCTTAGTTGATGAGGTGGATTCCATTCTGATCGATGAAGCTAGAACCCCTCTGATTGTTTCTGGACCAGTTTCATCTGAAACTAATCAGCTTTACCACATGGCGGATAGCTTCGTTAAGAGTCTTAACAAGGATGATTATATCATCGACGTGCCATCAAAAACAATCGGCCTGTCTGACTCTGGAATTGACAAAGCTGAAAGCTATTTCAAATTAGATAACCTCTATGATATTGAAAATGTGGCATTGACTCACTTCATTGATAATGCCTTGCGTGCTAACTATATCATGATTTTGGATATCGATTATGTGGTTAGTGAAGAACAAGAAATTCTAATCGTTGACCAGTTCACCGGTCGTACCATGGAAGGACGTCGCTATTCTGACGGACTTCACCAGGCTATTGAAGCTAAGGAAGGTGTTCCGGTTCAAGATGAAACTAAGACATCTGCTTCTATTACCTACCAAAACCTCTTCCGTATGTATAAAAAACTGTCTGGAATGACTGGTACAGCTAAGACTGAGGAAGAAGAATTCCGCGAAACTTATAATATCCGTGTTATCCCAATTCCAACTAACCGCCCGATTGCTCGTATTGACCATGAGGATTTACTTTACCCTAGTTTAGAATCTAAATTTAAGGCAGTTGTGGAAGACGTGAAAGAACGCCATCTTAAAGGACAGCCTGTTCTGGTCGGTACAGTTGCAGTTGAAACCAGTGACTATCTTTCTAAAAAGCTAGTTGCAGCAGGAATTCCTCATGAGGTATTGAATGCTAAGAACCACTATCGTGAAGCGCAAATCATTATGAATGCTGGCCAACGCGGTGCAGTTACAATTGCAACCAATATGGCTGGTCGTGGTACCGATATTAAGCTGGGAGAAGGTGTTCGTGAATTGGGCGGTCTCTGTGTGATTGGTACAGAACGCCATGAAAGCCGTCGTATTGATAATCAGTTACGTGGACGTTCCGGTCGTCAGGGAGATCCAGGTGAATCTCAATTCTATCTATCTCTTGAAGATGAGCTGATGCGTCGTTTCGGTTCTGAGAGAATCAAGGCTGTCTTGGATCGTTTCAAACTGAGCGAAGAAGAGTCTGTCATTAAGTCTAAGATGTTTACGCGCCAAGTTGAAGCGGCTCAAAAACGGGTTGAAGGAAATAACTATGATACTCGTAAGCAAGTCCTTCAGTATGACGATGTGATGCGTGAACAGCGTGAAATCATCTACGCTGAACGTCATGATGTTATCACAGCTAATCGGGATTTGGCTCCAGAGATTCACGCTATGATCAAACGAACTATTGATCGTTTTGTTGATGGAAATAGCAGAGCTCCTCAAGAAGAGAAATTGGATTCAATTTTGTACTTTGCTAAGTATAACTTGGTTCCGGAAGAGTCAATTTCTTTGAGCGATCTTCAAGGTTTATCTGATGAGGAAATCAAGGCTAACTTATATGAACGTGCTTTAGAAGTCTACAATAGTCAAATTGCTAAACTTCGTGATGAAGAAGCTGTTCGAGAATTCCAAAAAGTATTGATTCTACGTGTTGTAGATAACAAGTGGACAGATCACATTGATGCATTGGATCAGCTTCGTAATGCTGTAGGTCTCCGAGGTTATGCTCAAAATAATCCTGTTGTTGAATACCAATCTGAAAGTTTCAGAATGTTTAACGATATGATTGGTTCAATCGAGTTTGATGTGACTCGTCTCATGATGAAAGCACAAATTCACGAGCAAGAGCGTCCTCGTACGGAGCATAACATTGTAACAACAGCAACGCGTAACATCTCAGCGCAAGAATCCGATCTGCCAGCAGATGTTGATTTGGCAAAGGTTGGCCGGAATGAACTATGCCCATGTGGCTCAGGTAAGAAGTTTAAAAATTGCCACGGCCGTCGTTAAAAAAGATTGAGGGGGAGTTGGAATGACATTTACAACAAGAGGTCCTATTGTTGACGTAGAGCAAGTTCGTACCTTGTCTCAGCTTGATGAAAAAGCTTTGGCAACGAAGCAAGTTCGCGACCAGGAGTTGGCTGCTATTCTCAAAGGAGAAGACAAGCGGATTTTATTGGTCATAGGTCCTTGCTCCTCTGATAATGAAGAAGCAGTCATAGAATATGCTAAACGTCTGGCTGCCCTTCAGGAAGAAGTAAAAAAACATGTTTTCATTGTTATGCGGGTCTATACAGCCAAACCCCGTACAAATGGTGACGGTTATAAAGGCTTGATTCATCAGCCTGATGCAGCAGGAGCACCAGATTTAATGGCTGGTATCAAGGCAGTTCGCCATCTGCACTATCGTGTTATCACTGAGACTGGTCTGACTACAGCTGATGAAATGCTCTATCCTGAAAATGTATCTCTAGTCGACGATTTGGTTTCCTATATGGCTGTAGGTGCACGTTCGGTTGAAGATCAACAACACCGTTTTGTTGCTTCAGGTTTGTCTACTCCTGCGGGAATGAAAAATCCGACTTCAGGTAATTTAGCTGTGATGTTTAATGCCATCTACGCTGCACAAAATAAACAGACCTTCCTATATCGTTCTCAGGAAGTGGAGACATCAGGTAATCCTCTGGCCCATGCCATTCTTCGTGGCGCAATTCATGCCAATGGTAAGAATGAGCCGAATTATCATTATGAACATCTTCTTGAAGCGATTGCCGCTTATGAAAAGTTAGGTTTGTCCAATCCTTTCATCATGGTTGATACGAACCATGACAATTCAGGCAAGCAATATTTAGAGCAAGTGCGGATTGTTCGCGAAACTCTCTTAAATCGAGACTGGAATGAAAAAATCAAGCAGAGTGTTCGTGGCTTTATGATTGAATCATATTTGGAAGATGGTCGACAAGATCAGCCAGAGGTCTTTGGAAAATCCATTACAGATCCTTGCTTGGGATGGGACAAGACTGAACAGTTGATTCGAGAAATTTATAGCCATTTAGAAAAATAACTCTATTATTGAAATGAAAGGGACCGCTTGGCAAAAGAAGATCTTGCCAATTGGTCGGAATGCAGCAAGCTCAGTTGGAAATCCAACTGAGTTTTGTCTCATTCTGAGAACAAAGATGATTATAGGACATGGAATTGATATAGAGGAGTTATCTTCTATTCAGCGGGCCTACGAAAAACATGCTCGCTTTGCAAAAAAAGTCTTGACAGACAAGGAATGGCTTCGTTTTGAAGAACTTTCTGGCAAGCGAAAGATAGAATATTTGGCCGGTCGCTGGTCAGCTAAAGAGGCTTTCTCTAAAGCATGGGGAACAGGAATTGGCAAGCTTAGTTTTCAAGATTTAGAAGTCTTGAATGATGAAAGAGGTGCTCCAGTCTTTACAAAAGCCCCTTTTTCTGGGAAGGTTTGGGTGTCTATTAGCCATGCAGGTACCCTAGTAATGGCTAGCGTTATTTTGGAGGAAAAAGATGAAAACTAGTATACATAGGCCAAGTCAAGCACTTGTTGATCTGTCAGCAATTCACTTTAATATTCAGCAATTAAAAGCTCATTTGCCTCAAGATGTTGAAAAATGGGCTGTCGTTAAAGCTAATGCCTACGGCCATGGTGCAGTAGTTGTTTCAAGTTATATTGATGATATTGTAGACGGATTTTGTGTCTCAAATATTGACGAAGCTTTGGAATTAAGAGAAGGCGGCCTGGATAAAAAAATCTTAATTTTAGGTGTCTCAGCCATAGAGGTAGTCCCTCTGGCGATTGAACACAAGATTACATTGACAGTGGCTAGCTTAGAATGGCTAGATTTGTTGGAGGCTTCAGGCTTGTCTTTGCAAGGTTTAGTTGTTCACCTGAAAGTGGATTCTGGTATGGGCCGGATTGGCTTTAGGGATAGCCAGTCACTTCAGATAGCTATCAATCGTCTCCAGTCAGCTGGTGTTCAAGTAGAAGGGATTTTTACTCACTTTGCGACAGCTGATGAGGCAGATGCTAGTAAGTTTGAAGAGCAGTTAGCTTGTTTTAAGGGTATCTTAGCGGAATTAGATGCTCTTCCACCGATTATTCATGCTAGTAACTCAGCTACTTCTCTTTGGCATGCGGACACTGTTATGAATGCTGTTCGTTTGGGAGATATTATCTATGGTCTCAATCCTAGTGGAAGTGCCCTTGAACTGCCTTATGATATAAAACCAGCTCTTTCTTTGGTTTCAGAATTGGTTCATGTCAAAGAAGTAGAAGCAGGGGCTGATGTTGGTTACGGAGCAACCTACACAGCAGATGAAGGACAATTCATTGGAACAATTCCACTGGGTTATGCAGATGGCTGGACTAGGGATATGCAAGGTTTTGACGTTCTCATTGATGGTCAACGTTGTCCAATAGTTGGTCGAGTATCCATGGACCAGATTACAGTTCGCTTGCCGAAGAAATATCCTCTGGGCACACCAGTTGTTTTCATTGGTAAGAGCGGAACAGAAAGCATCTCAGCGACTGATGTTGCTGAGAAACGAGGAACGATTAACTATGAAGTGGTTTGTTTGATTAGTGATCGGGTACCAAGAATTTACAAGAATTAATTAGTTTAAGTCTCCTTGATGAAAGAATTTGGCTATAGAAAGCTATTTGATGCTAGAACTGAAAGAGGAATTATGAATTTACACCAACCCTTATCGGTTCTGCCGGGAGTAGGACCGAAATCAGCAGAAAAGTTTGCCAAGCTTGGTATTGAGACCTTACAGGATTTACTACTGTATTTTCCTTTTCGCTATGAAGACTTTCAAAGCAAGCAGGTGCTTGATCTAGAAGATGGAGAAAAGGCCGTCATTTTTGGTATAGTTGCGACACCAGCAAATGTTCAGTATTACGGTTTTAAGCGCAATCGTCTCCGTTTTTCAATCAAGCAAGGAGAAGTCATTCTAGCAGTCAATTTCTTTAACCAGCCTTATTTGGCGGATAAGGTTGAAGTGGGGGCAAATATTGCTGTTTTTGGAAAGTGGGATAAGGCTAAAGCTAGCTTGACTGGGATGAAGCTCTTGGCTCAGGTCAAAGACGACTTGCAGCCAGTTTATCGGGTGGCTCAAGGGATTAGCCAGACAAGTCTGATTAAATTAATTAAAACAGCTTTTGACCAAGGCTTGGACTTACTGATTGAAGAAAATTTACCCCAGGTCTTGTTGGAACGCTACCAGTTACTGTCTCGAGCAGAAGCAGTGAGGGCCATGCATTTTCCGAAAGATTTAGCAGAATACAAACAGGCGCTACGTCGCGTAAAATTCGAAGAATTGTTCTATTTCCAAATGCAACTTCAGGTGCTTAAAATGGAAACGAAGGATGTCAGCAACGGTTTGGTACTGGATTGGCAGGAAGAGCAGCTACAAGAGAAAAAAAGTCAGCTACCTTTTCCTCTGACAGGAGCTCAGGAGAGAGCTTTGGCTGAAATTTTGTCTGATTTGAAGTCGCCTGCCCACATGAACCGACTCTTACAGGGAGATGTTGGAAGTGGAAAGACAGTAGTTGCGGGATTGGCCATGTATGCTGTCCATACGGCTGGTTATCAGTCGGCTTTAATGGTTCCAACAGAAATCTTGGCAGAGCAGCACTTTGAAAGCCTCAGTCATCTCTTTCCTGATTTAAAACTAGCCTTATTAACCGGTAGTATGAAAGCAGCTGAGCGTAAAGAGACTTTGTTGGCTATAGAGCTCGGTCAGGTAGATATGGTAATTGGGACCCATGCTTTGATCCAAGATGGTGTTCAATACCATCATCTAGGTCTGGTTATTGTAGATGAACAGCATCGCTTTGGGGTTGCTCAACGTAGAATTTTGCGGGAAAAAGGAGACAATCCTGATGTTCTCATGATGACTGCTACTCCCATTCCCAGAACTTTGGCCATTACGGCTTTTGGGGATATGGATGTGTCCATTATTGATCAAATGCCGGCGGGACGAAAGCCCATTATTACCCGTTGGGTTAAGCATGAGCAACTTGAGGTCGTACTCGATTGGATAAAAAAAGAATTAGTAAAGGGAGCTCAGGTTTACTTTATTTCTCCTTTGATTGAGGAATCAGAAGCTCTGGATCTAAAAAATGCTATTGACTTAGAAGAAGAACTGCAAGCCTACTTTGGAGTAGATGCCCGAGTTTCTCTCCTTCATGGTAAGATGAAGAGTGACGAAAAAGAGGCTATTATGCAGGCCTTCAAGAATAAAGAGGTAGATATTTTAGTGTCTACAACGGTCATTGAAGTGGGTGTTAATGTGCCCAATGCAACGATTATGGTTATCATGGATGCTGATCGTTTTGGGCTCAGTCAGCTGCATCAATTGCGAGGAAGAGTGGGGCGTGGTGATAAGCAATCCTATGCGATTCTTGTCGCGAATCCTAAGACTGAATCTGGAAAGAAACGTATGAAAATCATGACGGAGACAACAGATGGCTTTGTACTTGCTGAGGAAGATTTAAAAATGCGTGGTTCAGGAGAGATTTTTGGAACCCGTCAGTCTGGTATTCCAGAATTTCAAGTGGCCGATATCGTAGAGGACTACCCTATCTTGGAAGAAGCTAGAAAGGTAGCTAGCCAAATTGTGCAGAATAAAGACTGGCGGAGGGATCCTAACTGGCATCTAGTGGCTCTTCATTTGGATAAGCAAGATTATTTGGATTAAGCTTTTTGAAAGCTTTTTATAAGAATGACTTAAGTTTTACTGCCTATAATAAAGTCAATCAAAAGAAAAGAGGTATTGATCATGACAGTAAATATTCACGTAGATTATAAAAAAGTTTTCAAAGATTCAGAAAAGATTTTTTCTACATACGGTAGTAAGTAGGTAGAACATCTATTTTTCATTACCCCTCCTTTCATAATTCTGATGAAAAATATTAAACCAGTCGAGATTTAATCTCGGCTGGTTTTTATTTATCCTTCTAGATACTCTTTTAGTTCTTGGCCTGAAAGTCCTGCATTGAGAGCAATAAGGAGTTTAAGACGGGCCTTAGGCGCATTTAGTTCTTTGATGAAATAGACACCAGATTCGTGAAGTTGTACCCCACCACCAGGATAGGCATAGACAGGTTCAGCAATACCGTTAAAGCAGCGAGAAACCAAGGCAACAGGGATTCCTTGCTTAATGAAACAGGTTAATTTTTCAGCGACTTCCTGAGGCAGGTTACCTGCTCCAAAAGCCTCAATAACCAAACCATCTAGCTGACTATAATCAAGCCTATCTAGTAATTCAGTCTTCATGCCAGCGTAGGCAGGGATAATAGGGACAAAGCCGGTGATCTTGTCTAAGTCAAAACGAACACGTGGCTCAGCTGTTTTAAAATATAGAACCTCTTGTTTCATAATAAGTCCAAGGGGGCCGTGGGTTGGAGTTTGGAAGGTGCTGACATTTGTGGTATGAGTCTTAGTGACGTATTTGGCTGCGTGAACTTCGTCATTCATAACGACTAAGACGCCCTTGCCGTGAGCCTTCTGGTCAGCAGCTACACGTAAAGCTGAAAGGTAATTATAGACTCCATCGCTACCGAGCTCATTTGAACTACGCATGGCACCTGTGAGGACGACTGGAATGTCAGGGATTTCCATAGTGTCTAGGAAATATGCTGTTTCTTCAAGGGTATCGGTCCCGTGGGTAATGACGACTCCATCAAAATCCTTAGAAGAGGTTTTGATTTTTTTATAGAGTTGAAGCATATGTTCTGGTGTCATATGGGGGCTAGGGATATTGAAAAAATCGAGAGCTGTAACTTGGATGCCTTCCAAGGGGACGGTAACATGATTCATAGGATTTTCGTCGTTTGTTACGACTTTACCAGTTCCATCAGCCTGCATAGAAATGGTGCCACCAGTATGCAATACCAATATTTTTTTGTTCATAGATGAGCTTCTTTCCAAATTGTGTTATAATTTATTTTATCATAAAAGGAAAGAATAAGAAGTATGGAAGTAAAAGCTGTTTTTTTCGATATTGATGGTACTCTGGTCAATGACAGCCGAACTGTCCTCAAATCAACAGAGCAGGCTATTCAGAGTCTGAAAGAACAAGGTATTTTTGTCGGTTTGGCCACAGGAAGAGGTCCCTTTTTCGTCCAATCTTTCATGAAAGATTTGGATTTGGATTTTGCAGTTACCTATAATGGCCAGTATATATTTTCAAAGGAAAAGATTATTTCTGCGACCCCTATTGATAAGTCAAGTCTTCGAGAAATCATTGATTATGCCAAAAAGCATAAAAAGGAAATTGCTCTTGGAACAGAAACAGATATAGTTGGCAGTCATATTATGCGCTTTGGCATGAGCAAATTTTCTCAGTGGAGCAGTCGCTTTGTGCCTAAAGGTTTTACTCGTTATATTAGTCATGGTTTTAATAGGGTTGTTAGTAAAGCTCTTCCACAACAGAAAAAAGATTTGTTGGATATTTCGCGAGAGCCCATTTATCAAGTGGTGATGTTGGCTACACCTGAAGAAACTCAGGCTATGGAGGAATATTTCCCAGATTTGAAGTTTACTCGTTCTAGTCCCTATGCGGCAGACATCATCAATGGGGATACCTCAAAGTTGCAGGGTATTGCGCGTGTAGGAAAAGAATATGGCTTTGATATTAACCAAGTGATGGCTTTCGGCGATTCAGACAATGATCTTGAAATGTTGTCGGGAGTAGGCATGTCAATTGCAATGGGAAATGGAACTAGTAAGGTTAAAGAAGTTGCCAAGCATACAACGACCAGCAATAGTCAAGACGGGATTCATAAAGCCTTGGAGCATTTTGGTATTTTAGCAAGTGAGAAAGTCTTTACTAGTAGTGACCATCATTTTAATAAGGTTAAAGAATTTCATGGAGTCATGGATAAGAAGACTCAGGAAGAACCGATCGCATGGACGCCTGAAGGAGCTAGACACCGGGCGGCCTTTAAACTAGAGGAACTAGTGGAATTTTTGCGTGCTTCAAGTAGGTCAGAAGAAGAGTTTGAAGAAGCTGTTGTTCATATGCATGAAGCCTTAGATAAGGCTGCCACCAAGGTTAAGGGAAAGAGTCCGGCAGAAATTTCTTTAGTTGGTCAAGTAGATGCCTTGATTGACACACTTTACTTTACTTATGGAAGCTTTGTTTTAATGGGGGTAGATCCAGAACGCCTTTTCACAATTGTCCATCAAGCCAATATGGGTAAAATTTTCCCTGACGGAAAAGCCCATTTTGATCCGGTAACTCATAAAATTTTAAAGCCGGATGATTGGGAAGAAAAATATGCGCCAGAACCAGCCATTAAAGAAGAATTAGAAAGACAGATAAAAGCCTACGAGAAAAATTGTGGCTCCAAAGAAAAAAACTGAGATTATCTCAGTTTTTTTATATCTAAAACAAAATGTCTATAAGGTTTTTTCGCTATCACGGACAACGAGCAAGTCAACTTTAGCATGGCGTAGGATATACTCAGATGAAGAACCGACCAATAAACGCTCAAAAGCATTGAGACCTGTTGCTCCAACCATGATTAAGTCAACCTTTTGTTCATCTGGAATTTCTGTTGCTAGTAAAGTTTTAGGATTTCCCAGTTCAACTACAGTAACAACATCACCAACACCAGCCTCACGAGCTTTCTTTTCATAGCCAGTGACTAATTTCTTTGCATCTTCCTGCAGTTCTTCATATACTTCAGCATCAAATGTTGATACACTTTGAAGAGCGCGAGTATCAATAACATGAGCAATGGTTAAGCGAGATTTGTTTCTAAGGGCAACATTAACCCCTTTTTCAAATGCCAATTCTGCTTCACGGGAACCGTCAATTGCGACTAGAATATTTTCATATTTTTGTAACATAAGCCTACCTCCATAAAGATGCTAAGAAAGTTTCAGCAGTTTAGGAACCTGTCGAAAGAGATAGATAAAGAAAGCCTAGCTTTCGACTTGAATTCTATTTCATAAAATATGAAGATTGTTTTAAGAGTTCTAATCCTTGCTGAAAATTCTCTTATATTTATATTGTAAACCTTTTCATGAAAGAAGTAAAGCAATTTTCGGTAAGAAGGGGAGAAATTCTCGTTAAAAAATGAAAAGAAATCAAGGCTCAAATAGCTTAATGAAGGGTGAAGAGCTCCCTTTACAGGAAGTTCCTAATCAATTTTTCTTTCATTATTTTTGTGATATTTTTTGGATTTTTGAGAAAAATTGAGTTATAATAAGACGATTGATTGAAACGAGGAGTTCAAAATGAAAGAATACAATAAATCTGTCAAACTAGAGCATGTAGCATATGATATTCGTGGACCAGTCCTTGAAGAAGCTATGCGCATGAGAGCGAATGGTGAACGGATTTTGCGTTTAAATACTGGGAATCCAGCTGAGTTTGGCTTTACTGCTCCAGATGAAGTCATTCATGACTTGATTATCAATGCTCGTAGTAGTGAAGGCTATTCTGATTCTAAGGGATTGTTCTCAGCTCGGAAGGCTATTATGCAATATTGCCAGCTCAAAAATATTCCTAACGTTGGAATTGAAGACATTTACCTAGGAAATGGTGTCAGTGAGCTGATTGTAATGTCTATGCAGGGCTTGCTGGACAATGGAGATGAAGTTCTGGTTCCTATGCCGGATTATCCATTGTGGACAGCGGCAGTAAGCCTAGCTGGAGGAAATGCAGTTCATTATCTTTGTGATGAAGAAGCAGATTGGTATCCAGATATTGATGACATTAAATCAAAAATTACTTCAAACACCAAAGCTATCGTTGTGATTAATCCCAATAACCCAACAGGAGCCCTGTATCCGAAGGAAGTGTTAGAAGACATTGTTGAAGTTGCCCGTCAGAATGATTTGATTATCTTCGCAGACGAGATCTATGACCGTTTGGTTATGGATGGTGAGAAGCATACGGCTATTGCAAGTCTAGCACCCGATTTGTTCTGTGTCAGCATGAATGGTTTGTCAAAATCTCACCGCATTGCTGGCTTCCGGGTTGGCTGGATGGCGTTGTCAGGTCCTAAGAAGCATGTTCAAGGCTATATTGAAGGATTGAATATGTTATCCAATATGCGTCTCTGTTCCAATGTTCTTTCCCAACAGGTGGTTCAAACTTCATTGGGAGGGCATCAGTCTGTAGATGAGTTATTGTTGCCAGGCGGTCGTATCTACGAACAGCGTAACTTCATTTATAAAGCTATCAATGACATCCCGGGTCTTTCTGCAGTCAAGCCTAAGGCAGGTCTATACATTTTTCCTAAGATTGATCGCGAAATGTATGAGATCGATGATGATGAGCAGTTTGTTTTAAATTTCTTAAAACAAGAAAAAATTCTGCTAGTTCATGGCCGTGGCTTCAATTGGAAGGATCCTGATCATTTCCGAATTGTATATTTGCCACGTGTGGATGAATTGGCCCAAGTGCAAGAAAAAATGACTCGTTTCTTGCAACAATACCGGCGCTAATTAAGTTAATAAAAGTGAAAAGAAGAACGAAATGTTCTTCTTTTTTTGTTGTTTAAATGGAATAAGGCTAAATTACTGTATCAGATGGTTTCTAAATTAACTTTTTAAGTTAAATAGTTCTAATTTTAAAATTGTTAAAAAAATGAAATAAATGACATAAAAGCAGATCTAAAAAAATGGGAGTGGAAATTATGTTTGTTTTTATCAAGTTTTCGTATATTTTTTATGTAACATTTTAATGACAAAATTTTCGATTCTCTTGTTTGAAGTCCAAATGAACTGGGTACCTACTTTTCTGTCAAATCTAAAGATGGTAGAATAATTCCATCATTATTTTACTAATGATGAAAAGATTTAAACACAAAGGAGAGTTTTTATGTTTAAAAAAATGCTGAGTGCATTTTCTGTTGGTGCCCTTGCTTTGTCTTTGCTCTTTGCCAAAGAGGCCAAAGCAGATCAAGTGACAGGAGGCAAGCCGGCGCCAGAAGATACGATTGATCAAGGGACAAATACCCAAGCTGTTTCAGCAGTTAATAAGGCTGAAGTTGATGCTGCTAAAGACAGCTTAGATCAAAAGAATGAGCAGGTCAAAGAAGAGGAAGCAGCGGTCAAGGAAGCGGAAAAATCCGTAGAAACTGCCAAAGCGAATGCTGAGCTGGCAAAAGAGGCAGTTAAAACTGCTGAAGAAGGGACTCAAGCATCTTCTGCAACTAAAGAAGCGGCTAGAGAGGCTGTAGCTAATCAAACGGAAGCCGTGAAGGAAGCAGAAAAAGTAGCTCAAGCAAGTCAAACTGAACTGGATAAAAGTCAGAATCAGGCAAACTCTCAAGCTCAAAAAACTCAAGAGGCTAAAGAAGCTCTGAAAAAAGCAGACGAAAAGGTTAGTCAAGCTCAAGCTGATTTGGAACGAACTCAAAAGAGTCAAGAGGGATCGAGTGCAGAAGTTTCTGCAAATCTTGAACAAGCAAAAGCAGATGTAGCCAATAGTCAGGCTGCAGTCAATAAAGCACAGGAGGAAGTGAACAAGGCTGAGCAATCAGATAGTCAGCGTCAAGAAAAAATTGATCAGGCTGTTTCAAATAAAGCTCAGGCAGACTCTGATGCTGAAAAGTCTAAACAAGCCTTGGATAAAGCAAGTTCTCAGGAAGCTGAAGCTCAAGCTAAGCTCAGTCAAGCTCAGGCGAGTTTGGAAGCAGCCCAGGCTACTGAAAATGACAGTCTGAAACCTTCTGTTTCTAACAACAAAAACAGGCTTTACATGACGCCGGAGTATATTGCTGCATTGAAACAGTTGGCTGATCCAAATACACCGCAATCTCAAATCAGTCAGATTGAAGCAACGTTGACAGCAGTTAACGATAAGGCCAAATCTTACAATAACTACATAGCAGATCCGAATGATAGCACTAAAATGTATGATACCAATAATATTCCTTATGAGGTTCGCAGAGAGTTATCGCAGTTTGCTTCAGAATTAATTAACCAATTGCGTGCTCAAATGGGTACAGGTGAAACCTTACTAACGCCATCATCTTTAGAGTTTGCTGACAAGGTTTCCCAAGCATACAGAAATGACAATTGGAACTGGGATTTGATGAATCGCTATCACCATGATACTTGGGGGATAAATCGGGTGGCTCGTGAATATGGATTGGTCACGACCACTTCAGAGCAAGAGCAACAAGGGCTTCAATACTATGAAAATGCCTATATCTGGCGGGCTAATACAGCTCAGATGAGCGTGGCAGATATGAAGCGCGACATCTACTTCTCTCTTGTTGAATTTATGTATAATGGCTATGAATGGGTCCATGCCAAGTCAATTTCTGGACTTAATACAGGAAGCCAGAAAAATTATTTAGGTGTTGATTTCTCTATGGAGAGCGATATCACGGTAGCCCATTTCACCATGGTTTCTGAAGATCAAGTTAAATATGCGACAAAAAATAACTTTGATGCTACACCTTTAACAGCTAGTGGAAATTCTACTTCTAGTGATCCGCAAGCTTTAGCCCAAGCTCAGGCAGCCTATGATCAAGCTAAAAGCGCTCATGATCAAGCACAAGCAGAAAAAAGTGCTGCTCAAACTGCTTATGACCAAGCTATAACTGCGGTGCAAACGGCGCAAAAACAATTAGATGAAGCCAAGCAAGCGCCTCTAGAACTTGCAACTGCCCAAGCCGCCCTAGCTACTGCTAAGCAGGAATTAGAAAAGAATCAAGAAAAATTATCTAAGGCTCAAGAGGCACTGAATCTTGCGAATTCGGATCAGGCAGATAAGGCAGCTGCCCTCTCAAAATATCAAGAGACCTTGTCGGCTGCTCAGGCCGCCCAAGCTGTAGCCAGAGATAGACTAGCTCAAGAAGAAAAAGCATTGGCTCAGGCCAATCAGGCTTTGGAAGAGGCTAGAACAAAGCGTGATGCCACCCAAGCGGCAGTTGCTCAAGCTCAGACCGCTTTGGATCAAGCCCAAAAGAATTTAGCTAACCTGCAGGATGCTCAAACGAATCTGGAACAAGCTCAAGCCAATCTGGCAGCAGCTGAGAAGGATTTAGCTGATAAGACTAGCGATCTAGAAGCTAAACAGCAGACTCTATCAGAGCTGAAAGCTGCTCAGGCCCAAGCAGAGAAAGTTTATAACAGTTTAGCTGCTCAACTCCAAGCTCAAGAGAAACAAAAACGCGATGATCACTATCGAAATATTTTGGATCAGACAGAGAAGCGCTTGAATGGTCCAGTCCAGTCTAATCCAAGTGAGGAAATGCAGACGCAAGAATCTGGTTCAGATCCGCTAGTGAAAACGAAAGAGGAGCCGATCGTTAAAGGAGTTGCTACTCGCAAAGCGGATGCTACTCGCAAAGCGGATGCTAGCAGGGCATCAGCAATGTCATCTGATCCTAGTGAGAATCATTCTATGCAGGACTCTGTAGGCTCTGCAAAATTGCCGAATACAGGAAGCAGGCTTTCTGTCTGGGCGGTAATGAGTGGAATTCTCGCTTTGGTATCTGGTTTTGCTCTGCTGATTTGGAAGCATAAAAAAGAAAGCAAAAATTAGATTTTTTGAAGAAGCTATAGATATAGTGAATAAGATAATAGGCCGGAAGTTAGGATGAGATAAGCTCCTAACTTCCTTTTTTTACAAAAAGAAGCGTTGAAATCCCAATAAATTTAAATCAGGACCTCGCGCTGTTTTCAAAAATATGTTGGTTTTGAAGGAACTAAAATCGTTCGCTGGATAAATTGTAAAGAATTATTATTCAATAGGCAATTTTCAGATAATTATTGAAATTTCTGTCAATTTATGATATAATCAATCGGACTAAATACGAGGTGGCTTATGGCACATTTATTAGAAAAAACAAGAAAAATTACATCTATTTTGAAGCGCTCTGAAGAGCAGCTTCAAGAAGAGTTGCCATACAATGACATTACAAGACAGTTGGCAGAAATTATGGACTGTAATGCTTGTATTGTTAATAGCAAGGGACGTTTGTTGGGTTACTTTATGCGGTACAAAACAAACAATGACCGTGTAGAGGCCTTCTACCAAACTAAAATGTTCCCAGATGATTATATTCGTTCTGCTAATTTAATTTACGATACAGAGGCTAATTTGCCAGTCGAGCATGAATTATCCATCTTTCCGGTTGAGACACAGTCGGATTTTCCAGATGGTTTGACAACTATTGCACCAATTCATGTTTCAGGGATTCGTTTGGGATCTTTGATTATTTGGCGAAATGACGAGAAATTTGATAATGATGATTTGGTCTTAGTAGAAATTTCAAGTACCGTTGTGGGCATTCAGTTATTGAATTTCCAAAGAGAAGAAGATGAAAAGAATATCCGTCGTCGTACAGCAGTGACAATGGCAGTAAACACTTTGTCTTATTCAGAATTACGGGCTGTTTCAGCTATCCTAGGAGAGCTAAATGGGAATGAAGGCCACTTGACAGCTTCTGTCATTGCTGACCGTATTGGAATTACGCGGTCTGTTATTGTCAATGCCTTGCGTAAGCTAGAGAGTGCTGGGATCATTGAGAGCCGTTCTTTGGGAATGAAGGGGACTTATCTGAAAGTGTTGATTCCAGATGTTTTTGAGGAAATTAAAAAGAGGGACTACTGATGGCAAAAGCGCTAATTTCGATTGATTATACAGTTGATTTCGTGGCAGACGAGGGAAAGTTGACAGCCGGAGCTCCTGCTCAGGCAATTTCTGAAGCCATTGCCCAAGTAACTGAAGAAGCCTTTGAGCGTGGGGATTATATCTTTTTTACTATTGATGCCCACGATGAGAATGATGCCTTTCATCCTGAAAGCAAGCTTTTCCCTCCCCACAATATCAAGGGAACTAGTGGTCGAAACTTATATGGACCTTTGGCAGATTTCTATGAGAAACATAAAGGAGATTCTCGGGTCTTTTGGATGGATAAGCGCCACTATTCTGCTTTTTCTGGGACGGATTTAGATATTCGCTTGAGAGAAAGACATGTAGATACGGTCATTTTGACAGGAGTCTTGACGGATATTTGCGTTATGCATACGGCAATTGATGCCTACAATTTAGGCTACCATATCCAAGTGATAGAGCCGGCTGTTGCTTCGATTTCAGAGGAAAATCACAAATTTGCCCTCAATCACTTGCAAAATGTACTAGGTTCGACTATAATAGAAACAATTTAAAAGTAAAAGAGAAACAGAGTAGGTATGCTAACTTGCACAGAGAGCGCTGGAAGCTGAGAGCAGCGCCAAGAAAGCACAATTCGAAGAACATGTTTCATAATCTTTTGCGTGATAAAGCGCAAACGTTGCTCACGTTACGAGCTTAGAGGCTACCTTTTTAGGTGGCAAATAACAGTGGTACCACGGTTTTCGTCTGTTTTTACAGAGGAAGCTGTGGTTTTTTCTATATCTCTAAGATTTCATTCAAAATAGACAACGAAGTTCTATCCAAGGCTTTTTGATCAACCAACAAGGAAGCCGACAATGGATTTCTATAATGATTTGGTGGGCTATTGGTATGGGAATGCAAGAATATAGAAAAAGAAACTTTCACCAAATGAGAGTATAAAGAAAGAGGAAGAGATGAAAGAAATTTTTATCGGAAACTATGGTTTAGAGCAAGTTGGACAGACTATGACAGCACAAGGCTGGGTGGCAAATATCCGCAATCACGGTAAGCTGGCCTTTATTGAGTTGCGGGACCGTGAGGGCTTACTTCAGGTTTTTGTTAGCGGTGAGATTGAAGATTTTGCTAAGCTGGAAGAAATCGGCAAGGAAGATCTTATTGCAGTGACTGGACAAGTTGTTCAGCGTGAAGAGCGTTTTGTTAATAAAGCCATTAAGTCTGGTCAGGTTGAGCTGAGAGCTGAGAAAATTGAAGTCATTGCTAGTAGCAAGACATTACCTTTTGAGCTAGATCAGCATGCTCATACAGGAGAAGACCTGCGTCAGAAATACCGCTACCTGGACTTGCGCCGTGAGAAGATGACACATAACCTTAAAGTTCGTCATCAGGTCACCTCAACTATTCGAGAATATTTGAATGGTTTGGACTTTTTGGAAGTGGAGACGCCTTATCTGACTAAGTCAACTCCTGAAGGTGCTAGAGACTTCTTAGTTCCTAGTCGGATCTATAAAAATCAATTCTACGCGCTACCTCAGAGCCCACAGATGCTCAAACAGTTGCTTATGGGAGCTGGCCTTGAGCGCTATTATCAGATTGTTCGTTGCTTCCGTGACGAAGACCTGCGGGGGGACCGGCAGCCAGAGTTTACTCAGGTGGATTTGGAGTTGAGCTTTGCCAGCGAGGAAGAAATCCGAGCTCTGGTTGAAGCTATGCTCAAGTCTGTTGTCAAGAAAACTCATGGTTTAGAGCTGACGGAAGCTTTTCCGACGATCAGCTATGAAGAAGCTATGAGTCGTTTCGGCTCTGATAAGCCAGATACACGCTTTGGTTTAGAGCTGAAGAATTTGACGGATTTATGCCAGTCCAATGAATCGCTTCTTATCAAGAAAGCCTTGGATAACCAAGAGGAAGTGATGGGAATCTGTGTGCCAGGTGCGGCTAGTGCTTTTAGCAAAAAGCAACTAAGTCACTACTATCAGGAAATGAAGGAATTTGGTTGTAGCCGTTTTGCCAGCCTCAAGGTTGAAAATGGCCAGTTGGTTGGTGATTTGGCTAGCACCTTTGAAGCTGAAAGTCAGGAGTTACTGACACGTTTTGAGGCAAAGGATGGAGATTTAATCCTGCTAGTCATGGCTAAGAAGCGTCGAGCTCGGGAAGCTTTGGGACATCTTCGCCTAGAAGTCGCAAAAGCTTTAGACTTGATTGATCCGAGTCTGCTTCATTTCCTCTGGGTTGTAGATTGGCCACTGCTGGAGTGGAATGAAGATCAAAATCGCTATCAAGCTATGCACCATCCTTTCACACAGGGAATCTTTGAAGAAGGCCAAGAGCCTGGTCAATTCCGTAGCCACGCCTACGACATCGTCTTGAACGGCTATGAGATTGGCGGAGGAAGTCTGCGGATTCATGATCGGAAGGCTCAGGAAGCTATGTTTGAGCTTTTAGGCATGAGCCGAGAAGACTATGAACGTGACTTTGGTTTCTTCCTGGAAGCCTTGGAATACGGATTCCCGCCACATGGTGGTTTAGCTCTAGGATTGGATCGTTTAGTTATGATCTTGGCTGGAGAGCAAAATATTCGCCAGGTCATCGCCTTTCCAAAAAATGGTACAGGCTTTGATCCTATGCTGGAAAGTCCGAGTCTGGTTGACCAAAGACAGGTAAAAGAATTGCATTTGGAATTGAAGAAATAGAGCCAAATATGGTAAAATGAAATGATGCGAATTCCTGAAAGATAGCAGGAATAAGCCCAAGAAAGGAGTTAGTGGATGCTAAAAAATCGGTGTCCTCTAGCCTATCAAATCGAAGGTGAGCTAAGCTCTGGAAATAAAGAACTCAACTCAAATTCTTATTTTCAGTCACTAAAACTCACATATTCTACGAAAGGAATCAGAGATGAAGATTACTCAAGAAGAAGTAAGTCATGTAGCTAAGCTATCAAAGTTGGCTTTCTCACCAGAAGAAACAGCTGAGTTTGCAACGACTTTGTCTAAGATTGTCGACATGGTCGAATTGCTCAATGAAGTAGATACAGAGGGTGTGCCTTTCACTTCTAATGTAGCTGCCAATATCAACTATATGCGAGAAGATGTGGCTCAGCCAGGCTGGAATCGGGAAGAGCTTTTCCAAAATGTGCCTGAAAAAGAGCGGGGGTACATCAAAGTGCCTGCCATCCTAGATGACGGAGGAGATGCCTAATGACTTTTAATCACAAGACTATTGAAGAGTTGCATGATTTGCTGGTCAAGAAAGAAATTTCTGCGGTAGAGTTAACTCAGGCAACTTTGGCGGATATTAAAGAACGTGAAGGAGCTGTAGACAGCTTCATTACTGTTAGCGAAGAGGAAGCTTTGGCTCAGGCTGCGGCTCTAGATGCCAAGGGCATTGATGCTGACAATCTCATGAGCGGGATTCCGCTGGCAGTTAAGGACAATATCTCAACCAAGGGGATTTTGACGACGGCTGCCTCTAAAATGCTCTACAACTATAAGCCGATTTTCGATGCGACCAGCGTAGAGAAGCTTTACGGTAAGGATATGATTATCGTTGGGAAGACCAACATGGACGAGTTTGCCATGGGCGGTTCCAGCGAAAACTCTTACTTTAAGACGACTAAGAATGCTTGGGACAGCAGTAAGGTTCCTGGTGGATCATCTGGTGGTTCAGCGACAGCTGTTGCCTCTGGTCAGGTCCGTCTGTCACTAGGTTCGGATACGGGTGGTTCTATTCGCCAGCCTGCTTCCTTTAACGGTGTAGTCGGTCTCAAGCCAACTTACGGACGGGTTTCTCGTTTTGGTCTCATTGCTTTTGGTTCTTCTTTAGACCAGATTGGGCCTTTCTCTCAAACGGTTAAGGAAAATGCACAGCTTCTGAATGTTATTTCTGGTAATGATCCTAAGGATTCGACATCATCACAAGAGGCAGTGCCAGACTTTACCAGCAAGATTGGCCAAGACATCAAGGGAATGAAGATTGCCCTGCCTAAGGAATACATGGGTGAGGGAATTGACAGCAAGGTTAAGGAAACGATTTTAGCAGCTGCGAAGCACTTGGAAATCTTGGGAGCTATCGTTGAAGAAGTTAGCTTGCCTCATAGCAAGTACGGTGTGGCTGTTTACTATATCATTGCTTCCTCTGAAGCCAGCTCTAACCTGCAACGTTTTGACGGTATTCGCTATGGCTACCGCGCAGAAGGCATTGAAAATCTAGAAGATGTCTATGTCAAATCTCGTAGCGAAGGCTTTGGTGAAGAAGTGAAACGTCGGATCATGCTGGGTACTTTCAGCTTGTCATCTGGTTACTATGATGCTTACTTCAAGAAAGCTGGTCAGGTTCGGACCTTGATTATGCAAGATTTTGCTAAGGTTTTTGAAAAATATGATTTGATCTTAGGTCCAACTGCACCAACAGTAGCATATGACTTGGGCAGTCAAAACCAAGATCCAGTGGCTATGTATCTGGCTGACCTTTTGACCATTCCAGTCAATCTGGCTGGCCTACCTGGCATTTCAATTCCAGCTGGTTTTGCAGACGGTCTTCCTGTCGGCTTGCAGCTGATTGGGAACCACTTCGATGAAGCGACCATCTATCAGGCAGCCGCAGCATTTGAAGCGACGACTGACTACCACAAACAGCAGCCAGTTATCTTTGGAGGTGAAAAATAATGAACTTTGAAACAGTTATCGGACTGGAAGTCCATGTTGAATTGAAGACCAATTCAAAAATTTTCTCACCAGCTCCAGCTCACTTCGGTGAAGATCCCAATGCCAACACCAATATCATTGACTGGTCCTTCCCAGGTGTCCTGCCTGTTATGAATAAGGGTGTCATTGACTATGGTATCAAGGCTGCTCTGGCCTTGAACATGGATATTCACCAGAAGATGCACTTTGACCGCAAAAATTACTTCTATCCGGACAATCCAAAAGCCTATCAAATTTCTCAGTTTGATGAGCCGATTGGCTACAATGGCTGGATTGAGATTGAGCTAGAAGATGGCACGACCAAGAAAATCCGTATCGAGCGGGCTCACTTGGAAGAAGATGCTGGAAAGAATACCCACGGTAGCGATGGCTACTCTTATGTGGACCTCAACCGTCAAGGAGTGCCACTGATTGAGATTGTATCTGAAGCGGATATGCGCAGTCCAGAAGAAGCTTATGCCTATCTGACTGCCCTCAAGGAAATCATCCAGTACACGGGCATTTCTGATGTTAAGATGGAAGAGGGCTCCATGCGTGTCGACGCCAATATTTCCATCCGTCCTTATGGTCAGGAAGAGTTTGGTACCAAGACTGAGCTGAAAAACCTCAACTCCTTCAACTTTGTTCGTAAGGGTCTAGCATTTGAGGAAAAACGCCAGGCTGAAATCCTACGCAGCGGTGGCCAAATCCGTCAGGAAACCCGTCGTTATGACGAAGCAACTGGCGAAACTCTGCTCATGCGGGTTAAGGAAGGTTCAGCGGACTACCGTTACTTCCCAGAGCCTGATCTGCCTATCTTTGAGATTGAGGATGCTTGGATTGAGCAAGTGCGTAGCAGTCTGCCAGCCTTTCCAAAAGAACGCCGGGCTAAGTATGTGGGCGATTATGGTCTGTCTGACTACGATGCCAAGCAGTTAACAGCGACGAAAGCAGTTTCAGATTTCTTTGAAGCAGCTGTTGCGGCAGGCGGTGACGCCAAGGCTGTTTCTAACTGGCTCCAAGGAGATGTGGCTCAATACCTCAATGCCGAAGGCAAGACCATCTCTGAGATTGAGCTGACGCCTGAGAACCTGACTGAAATGATTGCTCTGATTTCAGACGGAACGATTTCCTCTAAGATTGCTAAGAAGGTCTTTGTCCATCTAGCTAAAAATGGTGGCTCTGCCAAGGAATATGTGCAAAAAGCTGGTCTGATTCAAATCTCAGACCCTGCCCAGCTTCTGCCAATCATCCAAGAAGTATTTGCCAACAACGAAAAAGCTATCAATGACTATAAGGGTGGCAATAAGAATGCGGCCAAGTCCTTGATCGGCCAGCTCATGAAGGCCACTAAGGGCCAAGCTAACCCGCAAGTAGCACAAAAACTGCTCAATGAAGAGTTGGAAAAACTATAGAAATAAGTAGAAAACCAGTCGTGAGGCTGGTTTTTTGCTTTTTCTTGAAATATCCGATATGATAGAATAGATAAAAATTAAAGGAGTTAGTTATGTCGGAAATTACAATTACGCGTGATACGGGTATTGTTGGTGTTGCTCAAAAAGTAGCGGTATATCTTAATGGTGAACTTGTACATAAACTTTCAAATAATGAAAGCAAAACTCTGTCATTTGAGGGAGACAGTATTGAGCTACAGGTTGGACAAAGTTTTATGAAGTCTCATAAAATTCAAGTAAAAAATGGCCAAAAGGTACTTGTTAAAGCTTCTGGAATTCGTGTTATGCTAGGAATTCTTGGGACTATCTTAGGCTTACCTTATTTACTTCTTGAAATAGAGGGTTAATATTCCCAAATTGCAACAGGAGCGGAATTTAAGATTTTCTAAACTATAGAAAAATCAGTCAGAAGTGACTGATTTTTTCTCTTCTATCCTATAATAAACAAAGTGATATAATTTGAAGTAACAAATGTTTTTAATTAAATCTTTTTTCTGAGATTCTGCTAATCTTTTGACAAGGTTTGTGAAAGGGTTTACAATAAAACTAACGAATTATAAAGCGAGGTATGTTTATGGCAAAAATGAAAGCTGCTCGTTGGTATGGCGCTAAAGATGTTCGCATTGAAGAGGTGGACGTACCAGAAGTCAAACCGCATCAGGTTAAGATTGCGGTCAAGTTCACAGGAATCTGTGGTACTGACTTGCATGAATACTTGGACGGACCAATTTTTATTCCGACTGAAACAGAGCATGTCTACTCTGGACAGAAAGCGCCTGTAACCTTGGGACATGAGTTTGCTGGGGAAATTGTTGAGGTTGGAAGTGACGTAACACGGGTCAAAGTTGGCGATCGGGTAACAGTTGAACCTATTTTAGCTAAGCATAATCTTGTCGGTGATTATAATTTGGACCCTAATCTAAACTTTGTCGGTTTGGCGGCTGATGGTGGTTTTGCCAAATATTGTGTTTTGGATGGAGACATTGTTCACAAAGTTCCAGATAGTCTTAGCTATGAGCAGGCAGCCTTGACAGAACCTGCTGCTGTGGCAGTTTACGCGGTCCGTCAGTCAGCTCTTAAGACGGGCGATACTGCGGTGGTCTTCGGTTTGGGACCAATTGGACTCTTGATTGTAGAGGCTTTGCGGGCGGCCGGTGCCTCTAAGATTTATGGTGTCGAGTTATCTCCAGAGCGCCAAGCAAAAGCAGAGGAGCTTGGGGCCATCATTGTGCGACCAGAAGAAGGTGAAGATGTGGTAGCTGCTATCCAGCGTTTAACGGGTGGTGGAGCAGATGTGTCTTATGAAGTAACCGGAGTACCAGTTGTTCTGGGGCAAGCTTTGGCTGCTGTTCACAAGGCTGGAGAATGTATGGTGGTTTCTATTTGGGAGCGAGAAGCCAGCATTAATCCAAATGAATTTGCCATTCAAGAAAAATCGCTTAAGGGTATTATCGCCTATCGGCATATATTCCCTAAGGTGCTGGAGCTGATGGAGCAAGGCTACTTCTCTGCGGATAAGCTTGTGACCAAGAAGATTAAGCTGGAGGATATTGTGCAAGAAGGCTTTATCGAGCTGACTCAGGATAAGGCTCAGATTAAAATTTTGGTGTCCCCTGAATAAATTTTTGCTTAACTATGGTATGAAAATCAGTCAAAATTGGCTGATTTTTCTTTATGGTTTATGCTATAATAAACAAAGTAATAGGAGAGAGATTTAGGATGTCTAAGACAGTAAGAGGGACCATTTATACACTAGTGGCTGGGACAGCTTGGGGGCTGTCTGGAACGAGTGGCCAATATTTGATGGTGCACGGATTTTCTGCTCTGAGTTTGGCCAACTTTCGCTTATTAGTGGCGGGTCTTGCTCTGATAGGGATGGCTTATTTTGCTGATCCCAAGTCATTTGGTCAGATCTGGAAGGATAAGCAATCACTCGTGATGATCTTTGTTTTTGCTTTGTTTGGTCTTTTTCTTAATCAATACGCCTATTTGGAGGCTATTCATGAAACAAATGCAGGAACAGCAACAGTGCTACAATATTTATGTCCTGTGGGGCTTTTAGCCTATACTTGCATCAAGGATAAGGTCTCCCCAACTGTATCAGAAATCGCTTCGATGATTTTAGCGATTGGTGGTACTTTCTTGATTGCAACTCATGGTCAGCTTAATCAGTTATCTATGACGCCAAAGGGCTTACTTCTAGGTTTATTCTCTGCCTTTACATACTCGCTCTATATCCTTTTGCCTATTGATGTGATAAAAAAATGGGGTAGTATGTTGGTGATTGGAATTGGTATGACAGTAGCTGGCCTTCTTTTACTCCTTTTCAGTGGCTTAAGTCAACATCAATGGAAGTTTACTCCTGATATTGTCATGGCCTTGTTCGGTATTATCCTTGTTGGAACCATCTTTGCCTATACCGTCTTTTTGAAAGGAACAACCTTGGTAGGACCAGTTAAATCAAGTTTGCTAGCTTCGATTGAGCCGATTTCAGCAGTTTTCTTTGCTTTTTTAATCATGCAGGAACAATTTTACGCTCTAGATTTTCTAGGAATGGCTATGATTCTAGTCGCGGTTATGTTGATTTCTTTAAAAGACTTGCTCATCCAAAGAAAAAAAGGACTTTTATAAATCTATCTCAAAAGACCGAGACATTTGTCTCGGTCTTTTGTATGCTTCTTCTTATTTGGGCGCCATTTGCCAGAAGAGATCAATAATATAAGTCAAGCCATAAGTGTAAACAACTAGTGTGAAGGGTTTGCACAGAATGATAATAATCATATAGCGTTTGAAAGTCATCTTGGTCAGAGCAGCCAGCATACAAAGAAAATCTGCGGGGCTGATTGGCCAAATCATCATAAAGATGAAAAAACGATCAAAACGATTGCCTTCATCAAGCCAGCCAATGTATTTGTCGTAAGTTCGCTTGCTGACAACGGATTGAACAAAGGCCGGGCCATAGATTCGAACCAGGTAGAAGATGATGGCGCAACCAATGACGATACCGATGTAGTTATAGATCGTTCCTACGATGTGTCCATAGATAAAGACACCAGCGACTGAGGTTAAAGCTCCAGGAATAATTGGGACCACAGTTTGCAGAATTTGTAAAAAGATAAAGAGTGGGGGTCCCCATATGCCTGCTTGTTGGATGAAAGCAGAGAGTGTTTCTTTTGATTGTAAAACTCCGGCTTGATAAGCCCAGATACAAAAGGCGATAGTCCCAACAGCCCCAATAATAGAAGACCAATTAATAACTTTTTGTAAAAAAGGGGACACAGCCTGTAATTGTCGATTTCTCTCTGACATACTTTCCTCCAATAAAATAAACTAATTCTACTATAGCATGTTTTACGTTTTTTGTAAGCTTTGGGCTGTGAGGGTCCAAAATTCTAAAAGATGATAAAATTATATAAGCAATTGACAATAATCTATAATTGTGTAAAAATTGGAATGATTGCATATATCTAGGTTGAAATTTCAGTGTGTCAGGAGGTTCTCCAGTGGAAGAATATCTAAATCTATATCGTCAAAAATTGTGGGAGATTGCATATGAGAATCTCATAAGAACATTTTTCTATCCAACTACAATCTTGTTGTTCGTATTATTTTTAATTTTTTGGTGCATCTTTTTTAGAAAAAAATGGATTATTCTATTCATATCAAGTTATTTCTTTTTGTTTCTCTTTGCTATAGCTGCAGAATATGTGAATAGCTATGATAAAATTATGAATTCAGATTCATTATACAATAGTTATTTTGTAGGTTTATTAAAGCGTGAAACAGTTTTACCAATGCTTAAGAAGGTAGATGAGATTCCCCTAGCTAGTGTTGATGGAAAATTGGAGAGAAAAAATATTATACTATTTGCTTTATCTAATCCGATGTATTATGGTGGTCTTTTTAATGATACGGCAGATTTCTTTACAGGTGGTCATATAGTAGGGAAATTATTTCTAGTTGCTTTAGTAGGATATGAAGAGAAAGATGGTCAATGGCAATCTGTCGATATTCGTATCGCCCCAGGTGAGGAAGAAAAGGATTTTCAGAAGTTTTCTAAGGTGCTTCACATCACAAGAGATGGAAAAGAAGGAGAAACGACTATTATCCTTGAACTTCAAAAGTTTTATGAATTGAAGTTACGGAAAGAAAAAAATTGAGATTTGTTTGGACTATGAGCATAATCTTTGTTCCATTTTAAAATAAAGCTTCCTGTTTGGGGAGCTGTTTTCATTTGCTTGGAAAATAGAAAAGTGAACATCACCTAGCCACTCTAGAAGAAAGAGGACCATGAGTGCCAAAAAGCCCATTTTATGCTATAATAATGAGAATACGAATTTTTGGAGAGAGATGTGGCGATTGAAGATTATATGCCGGACTTTGCGGTTGAGGCAGTTTACGATTTGACAGTAGAGAGTTTGAAAAAACAGGGGATCAAAGCGGTTTTGGTGGATTTGGATAACACCCTGATTGCTTGGAATAATCCTGACGGAACCCCAGAGATGAAGAAGTGGCTCCATGATTTGCGGGACGCGGGTATTCGAATTATCGTAGTGTCCAATAATAACCAAAAACGGGTAAAGCGGGCTGTTGAAAAGTTTGAAATTGACTATATCTACTGGGCGATGAAACCCTTCACTTGGGGAATCGACCGAGCACTCAAGCTTTTCCATTTTGAAAAAAATGAAGTGGTCATGGTGGGCGATCAGCTCATGACGGATATTCGAGCAGCGCATCGGGCCGGGATTCGCTCGATTTTGGTCAAACCGCTGGTTGAGCACGACTCTATTAAGACTCAGATCAATCGGGCGCGTGAACGCCGTGTGCTCAAGAAAATCAATGAAAAATACGGCCCAATTCAATACAAAAAAGGAATTTAAGCATGGAAGAACTTCTCTGTATCGGCTGCGGAGCCACTATTCAGACAGAAGATAAGGGCAAGCTAGGCTACACGCCTCAGTCAGCTCTAGAAAAAGGCTTGGAGACAGGCGAACTCTATTGTCAACGCTGTTTCCGCCTGCGCCATTATAATGAAATCAGCGACGTCCAGCTGACGGATGATGACTTTCTACGGCTTCTTCATGAGGTTGGAGATAGTGATGCCTTGGTCGTCAATGTTGTCGATATTTTTGACTTCAATGGCTCGGTCATCCCTGGCCTGCCTCGCTTTGTTGCTGGAAACGATGTTCTCTTGGTCGGGAATAAAAAGGACATTCTGCCTAAGTCGGTCAAGGATAGCAAGGTGACCCAATGGCTGACGGAGAGGGCTCACGAAGAAGGTCTGCGTCCAGTCGATGTGGTCCTGACCTCTGCTCAGAACAAGCAGGCGATTAAGGACTTGATTGACAAGATTGAGCACTGTCGTAAAGGGCGTGATGTTTATGTGGTCGGCGTTACCAATGTCGGCAAATCCACTTTGATTAACGCCATTATTCAGGAAATCACAGGCGACAAGGATATTATTACGACTTCGCGCTTCCCGGGGACAACTCTAGATAAAATCGAGATTCCTTTGGCAGATGGCAGTCATATCTATGATACGCCGGGTATTATCCATCGTCACCAGATGGCTCACTATCTTTCTGCTAAGAATCTCAAATACGTCAGTCCCAAAAAGGAAATCAAACCCAAAACCTACC
This sequence comes from Streptococcus sp. 2_1_36FAA, assembly GCF_000161955.2. Classification (NCBI taxonomy): domain Bacteria; kingdom Bacillati; phylum Bacillota; class Bacilli; order Lactobacillales; family Streptococcaceae; genus Streptococcus; species Streptococcus sp. 2_1_36FAA. Next base: position 159,268 of record NZ_KI391976.1, on the reverse strand, counting down.
AGCTCAATCCAGAGCAAACCCTCTTTTTAGGTGGTTTGGGTCGCTTTGACTTTGTGGCGGGAGACAAGCAAGGCTTCACAGCTTATTTTGATAATGAGCTTAAGCTCCACCGTACCAAATTGCAAGGTGCTAGCGAATTTTATGACAAGCATGTTGGTAGTCTCTTGGTGCCGCCAGTTGGTAAGGAAAAGGAAGAGTTTCCAGCCTTGGTCAAGCATGAATTTACCATCAAGGACAAGACAGATATCGTATTCTCAGGTTTGGGCTGGATTCGCGTCAGTGGTCCTGCTCGAGTAGCTGGTTGGGCGCCAGAGGGTGTGGCGGTTGTCACAAGGAAAGCGATTATATAATACTCAAGAAACAAAGGGGAATAAATCTCCTTAAAATAAGGAAGGAAAAGGCCATGAACAGTGGGAAGACAAGCAAGTCCTAACTGATTCAAGCCTTATAGAAGAACATGACACTAACATCAAAACAACGCGCCTTTCTCAACAGTCAGGCACATAGTCTCAAACCTATCATTCAGATTGGGAAAAATGGACTCAACGACCAAATCAAAACTAGCGTCCGTCAAGCACTGGATGCTCGAGAACTGATTAAGATCACACTTTTGCAGAATACAGATGAGAATATCCACGAGGTCGCTGAGATTCTGGAAGAGGAAATCGGAGTGGATACGGTGCAGAAGATTGGCCGGATCTTGATTCTCTACAAGCAGTCCAGCAAAAAGGAAAATCGCAAACTCTCTGTCAAAGTAAAACAAATTTAAGGAAAAATTTCTGTGGAGATGTCAGCCTATGGCTATTGAATTACTGACCCCCTTTACCAAGGTGGAATTAGAACCAGAAGTTAAAGATAAAAAACGCAAACAGATTGGCATTTTAGGTGGGAATTTCAACCCTGTCCACAATGCTCATTTGGTCGTGGCGGATCAGGTCCGACAACAGTTAGGCTTGGATCAGGTCCTGCTCATGCCAGAGTACGAGCCACCCCATGTGGATAAGAAAGAGACCATTGATGAAAAGCATCGGCTGAAAATGCTGGAGCTGGCTATTGAGGGCATTGAAGGCTTAGGGATTGAAACTATTGAGCTGGAGCGCAAGGGAATTTCTTACACCTATGACACCATGAAGCTCTTGACAGAGCAGCACCCAGATACAGACTATTACTTTATCATCGGTGCGGATATGGTGGACTACCTGCCCAAGTGGTACCGGATTGATGAGCTGGTTGAACTGGTTCAGTTTGTTGGTGTCCAGCGACCGCGCTACAAGGCGGGGACTTCTTACCCCGTTATCTGGGTGGATGTGCCCCTTATGGATATTTCCTCCAGTATGGTGCGGGATTTCCTGTCTCAGGGACGGACTCCTAATTTCCTACTGCCTCAGCCAGTCTTAGACTATATCGAGAAAGAAGGGCTTTATCTATGACCTATGAAAGTTATATCAGTATGAGTCGTGAGGCCTTGCTGGCTAAGATGGAAACAGTCATGCCCGAGAAGCGCCTGTGGCATTGTCTAGGTGTGGAAAAGGCTGCCCGTGAATTAGCGGAGCGCTTTGGTCTTGACGTCGAAAAAGCAGGTCTGGCAGGTCTCCTACACGACTATGCTAAGAAGGTCTCGGACGAGGATTTTCTATCCTTGATTGACAAATACCGGCTGGATCCGGACTTGAAAAACTGGGGCAATAATGTCTGGCATGGCATGGTGGGTATTTACAAGATTCAGGAAGATTTAGGCATCAAAAATGCTGAGATACTGCGAGCCATCGAGATTCATACAGTGGGCAGTAGCACCATGTCTGAGCTGGACAAGGTGGTCTATGTCGCCGACTATATTGAACACAACCGGGACTTTCCAGGAGTGGACAAGGCCAGAGAGCTGGCTCAGCGGTCGCTCAATCAAGCCGTGGCATACGAAACAGCAAGGACTGTGGAGCACTTGGCTCACAAAGGCATGCCCATCTATCCGCAGACCTTGGAAACCTACAATGCCTTTGTAGAATATTTGAAGGAAATAGAAGAATGAAAACAGCTCTAATCATTATAGATGTGCAAAATATCTTAGTGGAGACAGGTTTTCAGTCTGATAAAATGATGGATAAAATTTCCTTTCTGCAGCATCAGGCTAGGAGTAAAGGTGTCGAAATTATCTATATTCAGCATATTGAAAATCCAGAAGATAGTGCATTGGAAGATTGGCAGTTGTCTTCTTTCTTGAATCGAAAGTCAGATGAAAAGGTCTTTCAGAAGAAGTATAATAGTATTTTTAAAGAGACAGGTTTGAAGGATTACTTGGAAAAAGAAGATATTGGTCGTCTAGTTTTATGTGGAATGCAGACGGAATATTGTGTGGATACCTCTGTCAAGGTTGCTTTTGAATATGGCTATAAGCTTATTGTTCCAGAAGGAACTTGTACAACGTTTGATGGTGATGACATTCCAGCAGAAACGATAAATGAATTTTATGAGGACATCTGGGATGGACGTTTTGCGGAAGTTCTAGATTACAAAAACATTTTTAATTAAAGAGGAACTATGAAAGAACAAGAATTATTAGAACTGGTCGTGAAGGCGGCCGATGAAAAGCGTGCAGAAGATATTGTGGCTTTGGACTTGCAAGGTCTGACTACTGTGACAGATTACTTTGTCATCGTCAGCTCTATGAACAGTCGTCAGCTGGATGCAGTCGCTGAAAATATCCGTGAGAAAGCTGCTGCGGTGGGTGTTTCTGCTGGTCATGTTGAGGGAGACGCAGCTGGTGGCTGGGTACTCTTAGACTTGGGAGGCATCGTCGTCCATGTCTTTTCTGAGGAAATGCGGACGCATTACAATTTGGAAAAGTTGTGGCACGAAGCAACTGGTGTGGATGTTGCGGCCCTATTGGAAGAAAAAAATAAGTGATTTTTTGCCTTTAGGCAAGAAAGCAGAATTCGGCTCAGTCAGCCTGCTGGCTGGGCTATTTTTGAAAGGAAAAGTATGGCAACTTATGAAACCTTCGCGTCGGTTTACGATGCGATTATGGATGATTCTTTGTATGAGAAGTGGACGGATTTCAGCCTGCGTCATTTTCCCAAGGATAAGAAAAAGCTGCTGGAGTTGGCCTGTGGTACGGGCATTCAGTCTATTTATTTTAAGCAGGCAGGGTTCGAGGTGACGGGGCTGGATTTGAGTCAGGAAATGCTGGATTTGGCAGAGAAGCGTAGCAGAGAAGCCGGTTTGGACATTCCCTTCATACAGGGCAATATGCTGGATTTGAGTGGCGTCGGTCAGTTTGATTTGGTGACTTGTTATTCGGATTCGATTTGCTATATGGAGGACGAAGTAGATGTTGGTCAGGTCTTCACTCAAGTCTACCAGCATCTAAATGAGGGCGGTCGCTTTATCTTCGATGTGCACTCGATTTACCAGATTGACGAGGTTTTTCCAGGCTATTCTTATCATGAAAATGTTGAAACCTTTGCCATGGTCTGGGATTCTTATGCGGACGAACCGCCTCATTCCATCGTGCATGAGCTGACCTTCTTTGTCCAAGACGAAGATGGGCGTTTCACGCGCCATGATGAGGTGCATGAGGAGCGGACCTATGAGATTCTGACCTATGATATCTTGCTGGAGCAGGCTGGCTTTAAGAATGTCAAGGTTTATGCGGACTTTGAGGACAAGGAGCCAACTGACAAGAGCGCTCGCTGGTTCTTTGTGGCGGAGAAATGAGATGACAGTTACCGGTATTATCGCAGAGTTTAATCCTTTTCATAATGGCCACAAATATCTGCTGGAGCAGGCTTCTGGTCTGAAAATTATCGCTATGAGTGGTAATTTTGTTCAGCGAGGGGAGCCGGCTATCGTGGACAAGTGGACTCGAGCACAGATGGCTTTGGAAGCTGGAGCGGATTTGGTCCTTGAGCTGCCTTTCTTGGTCAGCGTTCAGGCGGCGGACTTTTTCGCTAAGGGGGCAGTAGACATCTTAGAGAGACTGGGCATTGATCATCTAATATTTGGAACTGAGGAAGTGCTGGATTATGAGAGTATTTCCAAGGTCTATGGTCAAAAGGCAGAGCAGATGGAGGCTTATCTGTCTGGTTTGCCTGATTCCCTATCCTATCCCCAGAAGACTCAGGCCATGTGGCAGGAGTTTGCAGAGCTCAATTTCTCAGGCTCCACTCCCAACCACATCTTGGGCTTGGCCTATGCCAAGGCTGTGGCGGGAAAAACTATAAAGCTGTGCCCGATTCAACGTCAGGGAGCTGGCTATCATTCCTTATCAGCTAATCAAGAATTTGCTTCCGCAACGGCCCTTCGCCAGAATCTGGATCAGCCAGACTTTCTTAAGAAATTCACTCCAGCCCATCACTTGCTTGAAACGGCTCCCAAGGTGACCTGGTCGGATCTCTTTCCTTATCTCCGTTACCAGATAGTGACCTGTCCGGCTTTGACAGACTTTTATCAGGTCAATCAGGAGTTGGCCGTTAGGATCAGAGAGGCCTTGAAAAGCAGTGAGACCATAGAAGAGCTAGTTGAGCAGGTGGCGACCAAGCGCTACACCAAGGCTCGGATCCGGCGTCTGCTGACCTATATTCTGGTCGGAGCTAGGCAAGAAGAGCTTCCGTCTGGCATCCATATTTTAGGCTTTTCTGAGCAGGGGCGGCAGCATTTGTCCCAGCTTAAGGGAGAGGTTGAATTGGTCAGCCGTATTGGCAAGGAACCATGGGACAGTTTGACCCAGCAGGCCGACAAGGTCTACCAGCTAGGCAATCCTGCACTTAAGGAACAGAATTTTGGACGAGTTCCGCTGATTTTATTGTAAAGAAAACTTCTATCTAAACTAGAAAGATAGAAGTCAAAGAATATAAAAATAGAAAAAGGAGTCTTCTTTTATGAGAATGAAAAAATCAATCTTACTTTCCCTCTTGGCTATCATTGCCCTTGGCCTAGGTGCCTGCTCAAACTCAAGCAATAATAAGCAGGCCAATGGCCAAGAAAACAGTGCTCAGAAAAAAACTAGTCAAAGTTCTAGTAAAACAAAAGACATAGATAGTCTATTGGAAGAAATCCAGATAGCCAACGAAAAAATGAGCAGTGTTCGTCAAAAAGGAGATATAAGCGGTTCATTAAAAACGAAAGACGGAACCATTCAAAAAAATCAAGAAATGACTTCGCAAGTTATCTATAAGACTGAAAAGCAAGAAGTAGAGATGGCAAACATTACTGTTAAGACTGTGGAGAATGGAGAAGAGAATTTTAAAGAACTCTTGATGCCGGGTGGTAAAAATACTCCATTATATACCCGTTATAATAAAACTGGAGAATGGGATAAAGAGCTTTATGGAGAAGGTGGAAAGTATATTGTTAATCCAGACTATTTCCAGCTCTTAAACGGCTTAAATAAACTAACGGAAGATTTAGCTTTAGAAGAAACGGACGACGCCTATGTCCTTACTTTGAAGAATAAGGGCGCCGACGTTATAGGCATTTATGAAAAAGAGTTTCAGTTTAACTTATCACAATTCCCTAAATCAAAATATAGGAATGAATTGACTGTAAAGATTGACAAAAAAAGTAAATTCCTCAAAGAATTCAAGATGGCTGTATCTACTTCAGGTAAAAAAGGAACACTTACTATCAAGAGTGAGATAAGCTACTCAGACTGGAACTTGGTTAAAAAGGAAGACATTCCAACCATCTCTGATGAGAAAAAAGAACAATAAGCCGGTGAGTTGAATTTCGCTATTCTATTTCAGTTTTCCAAGGCTAAGTTCAGAAAGACCAAGTCAATGGGGAATTCTAAGTTTAAGGTTAACAGGTAATGATCTCCTTTTCTGTGAAAGAAAAGATATAAAAGAGAGCCAATTAGACTATTTTTCTTAGTGATTTTTCCTTGTTCCTGTGTTATAATAAGAAAGATTAAAATGTAAACTATTAAAAGGAGAACCTCCAATGGGACGTAAATGGGCCAATATTGTGGCAAAGAAAACGGCCAAAGATGGCGCAAACTCAAAAGTATATGCTAAATTCGGTGTTGAAATCTATGTAGCAGCGAAAAAAGGTGATCCAGATCCAGAAACAAATACAGCTCTGAAATTTGTTATCGACCGAGCTAAGCAAGCACAAGTACCGAAGCACGTTATTGATAAAGCTATCGATAAAGCAAAAGGAAATACAGATGAGACCTTTACAGAAGGTCGTTACGAAGGTTTTGGGCCTAATGGTTCAATGTTAATCGTGGATACTTTGACTTCAAATGTGAACCGCACTGCCGCGAATGTTCGTGCTGCTTTTGGTAAAAACGGTGGGAACATGGGAGCAAGTGGTTCTGTTTCTTACCTTTTTGATAACAAAGGAGTTGTTGTATTTGCAGGAGATGATGCAGATAGCATCTTTGAATTGCTTTTGGAAGCAGATGTCGATGTAGATGATGTTGAAGCAGAAGAAGGAACAATTACGGTTTATACTGCACCAACGGATCTTCACAAGGCTATCGTAGCTCTGCGTGAGTCTGGCATTGAAGAATTCCAAGTGACAGAGTTAGAAATGATTCCTCAGTCAGAAGTGGTACTCTCTGGTGATGATCTTGCAACTTTTGAAAAATTAGTAGATGTCCTTGAAGACGATGAAGACGTTCAAAAAGTCTACACAAATGTCGAAGGCTTTTAATCTACTGGACCTGCAGTTGGAACTGCAGGTTTTTTTATTATAATCGAAAACTCCAAATGACGTTTACCAGTTAAGGCGATTATGATAAAATAAAGAGAACATATTATTTCAAGGAGACAAGCATGAAAAAAATCTTTCAATATGTAGCCATACTTGTAGCTGGACTGAGCTTGATGGCTTGTGATCTACTTCCTGGCCAAAGTAATGGTGGGGGCACTCCAGCAGAGCAGAAAGAGGCGAAATCAGGTGCCCTATCAGCTAGCAACAAAGAGATAGAAATGAAAGTAAAGGGCGGCCAGTATATTCTGCCAAGTGATGGAAAAGAAAATTCAAAATATTTAGCCTTGGAATTGGAAATTAAGAATAAATCAGATGAAACAGTTAGAATTTCTCCTTCTGATATTGATATCTATAATCCTAATGGTGAAAAAGTTAAGTTAAGCAGAGTCAGTGATTATAAGCATGGTTTTGAGACAATACAATTAGATAATCTCTCGGCAGGAAAATCTCTTTCTGGTTATTTAGTCTTTGAGGTTGAAACCAACGGTAAGTATGAACTTGAGTATGAGAAAAAGATTTATAACCCAAAACAGAAAATCAAAGGATTTAAATTGACTATTGATCCAGCTAAGTATCCTAATCAGGTGGCAGAAAGTAAGAAACTTGCTTTTGACTATCTCAATACTGTTTTCTTGGGCGGAAAAGCTAAAAGTAAGGATGAGGCTAAATCATCTGGTGGTAAGGAAGATTTTGTTTTGGGAGGGGACCTGTCCCAAAATGAAAGTGACTTCAGGGCAGCGTTTACAGAGGATTTCAAGCGTAAATTACATGATTATCCATTTACTGATGACGAAGTTAATGCTTTTATCGATTCTTATGTAGAAATGAATGCCAAAAGGGCTGAGATTTCTTATAGGGTAACTCAGTACCTACCAAATTCGGTTGTGATCAAGATTAGACCAAAAACGATCAGTCTAAGTAGAACGATTTTAAACCATCGTAAAGCGTTTTATGAAAAACATCGTTCAGAATATGCCAATCTGACCGAAATTAATAAGGCAATTGACAAGAATTATGCTGACGTGATGACGGCTGGTTTAGATTCTCATCCTCTTCTTACAACTGAATCTGAATACCAGTTAACATTTGTTAAGACGGATGGGAAATGGGTTGTAGAACCAGATTATACTTATGATTCTATTGTTGTCGCTTTTGAAGGCGATATATCATAAAAAGTAAAAAAGAGAGCCAGTTTCATCCATTAGGCCTCTCTTTTTTGTTTCTTCCTTAAGCTTTGTGCTATACTGGAGGATAGGTAAGTTAGAGGAAAAGGAGCCTGCTATGAAGAAATTTTATGACAAACTAATACAAACCCGCCACTATCTCCATCGTCATCCAGAACTGTCCGGTCAGGAATATCAAACAACGATTTTTTTAAAAAATTATCTGGAAGACCTTGAGATTAGAATATTAGATTCTAATCTCAAAACAGGTCTAATTGCTGAAATCGGCTCTGGACAGCCTATAATTGCCCTGAGAGCTGATATAGATGCATTGCCCATTTTTGAACAGACTAATTTGTCTTATGCCAGTCAAAATCCAGGTGTCATGCATGCCTGTGGCCATGATTTTCATCAGACAAGTCTCTTAGGGGCAGCAGAACTGCTCAAGGCTATGGAGGAAGATTTGCGAGGGACAATCCGTCTTATTTTCCAACCTGCTGAAGAGACTTCTTGCGGAGCTTTGGAAGTTATAGAGACAGGCTATTTAGATGATGTGAAAGCTATTGTTGGTTTTCACAATATGCCTCAGCTAAAAGCAAATCAGTTAGCCCTAAAGCCAGGGGCTATGATGGCTGGAGTAGAAAAATTCAAAGTAGAAGTGGAAGGGATTAGTAGTCATGCTGCACGGCCGGATCTGGGTGTTGATACAGTTTTAGCCTTGACTAGTATGGTCCAAGCTTTGCAAGTTTTGGTGGCCAGAACGGTCTCCCCTTTTGAGGCCAATGTTCTTTCTATTACCCATATCAAGGCAGGGACTACTTGGAATGTTCTGCCCCAAAATGGTTTTTTTGAAGGCACCATTCGATCCTTTAGTCCAAGCTCTCAAAAAAAATTAAAAGAAGACTTTATTAAAATTGTTGAAAATACAGCAGAAAACTTTGGTGCACGAGTTTCTATTACTTGGGATCAAACACCACCTGTGACTTATAATGATCCGGATTTGACCGAACTCTTATTTGAAAATTCTAAAACATTTGCTGAGGTGGTGGAGGCTAGACCTTCCACAGCTGGAGAAGACTTTGCTTTTTATCAGGAGAAGATTCCGGGAGTTTTTGCCTTTGTTGGCTCAAATGGAGCTGATGATGCACCTGATCTTCACCATGATACGATGACTATCGATGACCAAGCTTTTAAAGTATCTGTTCCATACTATGTCGAAAGTGCTCTCTGTTTATTAAGATGCTATAAATAACAACTATATCCCTATATAAAAAAATGAAACTAGGCAAATCTCCTTCCTTTTGTTAAGATAGAACAGTGGCAAGGAGATTTTATTGTGCCTTTATTATGTGCCTGCAATAAATAAAATTTATACCCTTGATAAAAAATATATACTAGGCAAGCTTAGGGATATTTGTTATTATAGGACATAGTTTATAAATGAATAGGAGAATATCTGTGAAAAAATTAGTAAAATATTCTGCCCTTCTTGCTCTTACTTTTGCAGCAGTCGGAACCTTAGCTGCTTGCTCAGCTTCAAATAGCAAGTCTGAATCAGGTAAATCAGATGAGAAGAAGGTAACAGTTGAAATTGCAACCGTTGGAACAACCCGACCTTTCTCATATGATGATGAAGATGGAAAATTAACAGGTTATGAAATTGAAGTGCTTAGAGAGGTCTTTAAGGGATCAGACAAGTATGAAATCAATTTCAATAAGACTAAATGGACTTCTGTCTTTGCTGGTTTGGATAGCGATCGCTTCCAAATTGGTGCCAACAATATTAGTTATTCAAAAGAACGTGCTGGTAAATATCTTTATGGAAACCCATATGCTAAAAACCCAACTGTTTTAGTAGTTCGTAAGGGAACAGATATTAAATCTTTAGATGATATTGGTGGTAAATCGACGGAAGTGGTACAAGGAACTTCTACAGCGAAACAGCTGGAAGACTACAACAAAGAGCATCCTAAAAAGGAAACGAAAATTAACTACACGGACGGAACGATTCAACAAATCCTAGTGAATCTGAATGAGGGTCGTGCAGATTACAAGATTTTTGAACGTATTTCTGTTGATACCATTATCAAAGAACAAAATTTGGAAAATCTAGAAGTCATTGAACTTCCTAGCGATCAACAGCCATATGTTTATCCTTTATTTGCTCAGGGACAAGAAGAATTAAAAACTTTTGTAGACAAACGTATTAAGAAACTATACGAAGATGGTACTCTTGAAGAACTTTCTCAAAAATACTTCGGTGGTAGTTACCTTCCAGAGGCAAAAGATATTAAATAATTAATAAGACTTAAACTATAAGGAGATAAGAATATGAAATTAGCAAAATGGTTTGGAGCAGCTGCAGTTGCGGTTGCAGTCCTTGGTTTGGCAGCTTGTGGAGCTTCTAATAAAGAATCAGGAAATGGCAAAGATAAAACAGTAACCATTAAAATTGGTACAATGACTATTGACAACGATGAGCAACAACGTTGGGATCTCATTCAGAAGAAACTTGAAAAAGAAAATGTGAAACTTGAATTTACTCCATTTACAGAATACCCACAAGTAAATAAGGCCGTGGCAGATGGTGAGCTTGATGTCAATGCTTTCCAACACTACTACTACCTTAACAACTGGAATAAGGAAAATAATCAGGATCTAGTTGCGATTGCAGATACTTACATTGCGCCAATCCGTCTCTACTCCGGTACAAAAGACGGTAAAAACAAGTATAAAAAAGTTAACGAACTTCCAGATGGAGCAGAAATCGCTGTACCAAATGATGCGACTAACGAAAGCCGCGCATTGAACTTGCTTCAAGCTGCTGGCTTAATTAAATTGGACAAATCTGGTAACGAGCTTGCAACAGTTGCAAACATTAAAGAAAATCCAAAGAAATTGAAAATTACAGAATTGGATGCTAGTCAAACCGCTCGCTCACTGACTTCTGTAGACGCTGCTGTTGTAAACAACACTTTTGTAAACGAAGCAAAATTAGACTATAAAAAAGCTTTGTTTATCGAACCAAAAGATAAAAATTCTAAACAATGGTACAACATCATTGCAGCTAAGAAAGATTGGGAAAAATCTGACAAGGCTGATGCAATTAAGAAGTTGATTGCAGCCTACCATTCTGACGATGTTAAAGAGTTAACAGAAAAAACTTCAGATGGCTTGCTTGAGCCAGTTTGGTAAGAAGTAAAAGACAGTAGGCACAAGTCTTAATGGATTTATCAAGCATGCAAGACTGAACGTGTTTAATAAAACTCAGTTGGGATGACCAGCTGAGTTTTATCGCCTTATTTATGGGGAGGAATTATGGCTTTTTTCAGTGAAAAAGAGCAGTTGAAAAAATTTGAAGAGGATGACCTCGCGCAGGCTTATTTTGAGATTTTACGGGAATTGATTGCTAAAAAATCTATTTTTTCTCAGCAGATAGGCTTGAAAGAAGTAGCAGATTATTTGAGAGAAGTTTTTGAAGAGGCTGGTGCAGAAGTGACTGTTGATGCAAGTTACAGAGCTCCTTTTGTCATTGCTCGTTTTAAGAGTTCAAATCCTAAAGCTAAAAGTATTATTTTTTACAATCACTATGATACAGTACCTGCAGATAGTGATCAACCTTGGACAGAAGATCCTTTTACCTTGTCTGTCCGAGATGGGGTCATGTATGGTCGAGGAGTTGATGATGACAAGGGGCATATCGTAGCTCGCCTGACAGCCTTGCAGAAGTATCGGGAAGGTAAGAAGGATTTACCTGTAAATGTTACTTTTATCATAGAGGGAGCGGAAGAGTCTGCTTCGACTGACTTGGATCGCTATTTGGAAAAGCACAAGGAGGAATTGTCTGGTGCTGATCTCCTCATCTGGGAACAGGGGAGCCGGAATGCACTAGGACAGCTAGAAATCACAGGCGGAAATAAGGGCATTGTAACCTTTGATGCCAAGGTGAAAAGCGCTGATGTAGATATACATTCGAGTTTTGGTGGCGTAATTGATTCAAGTAGCTGGTATCTTTTAAATGCGCTAGCTAGCTTGCGAGGAGCTGACGGTCGCATCTTGGTAGAAGGCATCTATGAACAAATTGTCGAGCCAAACGAACGAGAACTAGCCCTGGTTGAGGAGTTTGCACGACGTAACCCAGAAGAGCTAAAGCAAATTTATGGTTTAGAATTGCCTCTGCTTGAGGAGGAAGGGCATAAGTTCCTACGACGCTATTTTTTTGAACCAGCTATCAATATTGAGGGATTATCCTCAGGTTATCAAGGTCAGGGAGTCAAGACGATCCTGCCTTCAGAAGCTAAGGCCAAGCTTGAGGTGAGACTTGTACCTGGTTTAGAACCACAAGATGTGCTTGATAAGATTCGACAACAACTAATCAAGAACGGTTATCCTAAGGTAGAGCTTATTTATACTTTGGGAGAAATGAGTTACCGCAGCGACATGAGTGCCCCGTCTGTTCTTAGTGTTATTGAGTTAGCTAAGAAATATTACAGAGAAGGAGTAGCAGTGCTACCAACATCTGCCGGAACTGGCCCAATGTTTACTGTTTATGATGCTTTGAAGGTACCCATGATGGCCTTTGGCTTGGGACACGCTAACAGTCGGGACCATGGTGGAGATGAAAATGTTCGCCTAGCAGATTATTACACCCATATAGAATTAGTAGAGGAGTTGATTGCAAGCTATGAGTAAAGAAATTATTACATTAGATCGGATTGACGTGACCTTCCAGCAGAAGAAACGTCAAATCCAAGCTGTAAAAGATGTGAGTATCCGCATTAACCAAGGAGATATCTATGGAATTGTTGGCTATTCTGGAGCTGGAAAATCTACTCTGGTTCGGGTGATTAACCTATTACAGGTACCGACTGGAGGGACTATTACCGTTGACCATGATGTCATTTTCAAGGACAAAAGAGTTCAACTTTCTGCAGCTCAATTACGTCAAAAGCGTCAGGATATTGGGATGATCTTCCAACACTTCAATCTAATGAGCCAGCTGACGGCTGAAGAAAACGTAGCCTTTGCCTTAAAGCATTCAGGCCTGTCTAAGGAAGAGAAAAAAGAGAAGGTGAAGAAGCTACTAGACTTGGTTGGCTTGGCGGATCGAGCTGAGAACTATCCTTCGCAGCTGTCAGGTGGACAAAAGCAGCGTGTAGCGATTGCTCGTGCCTTGGCAAATGATCCCAAAATCTTGATTTCGGATGAAGCAACATCAGCTCTAGATCCTAAGACGACCAAGCAAATCTTGGCTCTCTTGCAAGACTTGAATCAAAAATTAGGTTTGACGATTGTGCTTATTACTCATGAAATGCAAATCATTAAGGATATTGCTAACAAAGTAGCAGTGATGCAGGATGGACAATTGATTGAAGAGGGGTCTGTTCTTGATATTTTCTCTAATCCTAATCAGGATTTGACTAGAGACTTCATTACAACAGCAACAGGAATTAATGAAGCTATGGTTAAAATCGAAAAGCAAGAAATTGTGCAGAATCTGGCTTCGAATTGTATCTTGGTTCAATTGGAGTACGCGGGTACAGCAACAGATGAGCCTTTGTTGAATCAAATTTATAAAAAATATCAAGTTACTGCCAATATCTTATATGGGAATATCGAAATTTTGGACCATACACCTGTTGGTGCTTTGGTAGTTGTCTTGTCTGGCGAATCAGAAAATCTTACTGCGGCTAAGACGGCTATTAGTGAAGCAGGCGTTCGTTTGACTGTTCTAAAGGGAGGTGCATAAGATGCTGAAATTAATCGAAACTTATTTGCCAAATGTATATAGGATGGGCTGGACTGGTCAAGCAGGCTGGGGAACAGCTATTTATACGACCCTTTATATGACAGTAATCTCTTTCTTGATTGGTGGTTTCTTTGGCTTGATAACTGGACTTTTTCTTGTATTAACCAAGCCAGGTGGGGTTCTGGAAAATAAGGTGGCTTTCTGGATCTTAGATAAAGTGACTTCTGTCTTCCGTGCGATTCCTTTTATCATTTTGTTGGCTGTCCTATCGCCCTTCTCTCACCTGATTGTTGGAACTGGAATTGGACCAAACGCTGCTATTGTGCCACTTTCATTTGCCGTTTATGCCTTTTTTGCCCGTCAAGTTCAGGTTGTTTTATCTGAGTTGGATGGTGGAGTGATTGAAGCAGCCCAGGCTAGTGGTGCAACTTTATGGGATATTATTGGTGTCTATCTTATTGAAGGTCTACCAGATTTAATCCGTGTAACGACAGTCACTTTGATTTCTTTGATTGGTGAAACTGCTATGGCGGGTGCAGTCGGTGCAGGTGGTATCGGTAATGTAGCGATTGCTTATGGTTTTAACCGGTATAATAATGACGTTACCATTCTTGCGACGGTTGTCATTGTAGCTATCATCTTTACGATTCAGTTTGCAGGAGACTTTTTGACTAAAAAATTAAGTCACAAATAGAAGTTAATTTGCTAGCCATTTTGGCTAGCTTGTTCTTTGATTAAATATTCTGAAAATTTAATTTACATTCGACTTTGTGAATGTTATAATAAGGAGAAAAAACCTACGGAAAGGGAAAGCTATGGCTCAAGAAGAGGAAAAGATCTCAAGAAGCAGGAAGAAACAGCTGTTAGCTCGCTTGAAAGAGCAAATTCAACCAAAGAAGGGCTTGATTTATCTGGCTGCTTTTTTATCATGGATTCAATTTTTAACGAGAATCACGAGTTTTGCTTTGATTGCTCAAGCATTGGCAGAGTTTTACGAAGGAAAACAAGTTGACTTATATTCCCTTTTTCTTTATTTGCTAGCCTTAAACGGTTTAGGATTTGGAATTGCTCTATTTGCCAAACAGTTTCAAGGCTTGGCTTCCCAGTTTGCACGAAACAAGCTAAAGAGAGAATTTTTTCAGGCTTTTGTTGCTAAAGACGGTGAGTTTCAGGATAGTCGTACTGCAGCGGATGTTCTGACAGTTGCTACTCAGGGGATTGATAGCTTGGATACCTACTATTCTTATTATCTCCCCTTAAATCTACGAACCTATTTTAACTGTTTAACAGTCCTTATCTTAGTCTTCTGGCTCTTTCCCTTGGGGGGTTAATTTTTATATTAGCCTTGCCTTTCATTCCTGTGTCTATCATCCTGATGCAGAAGCGATCGCGTAGGATTATGAATCGATATTGGGGCTCTTATATGGATGTGGGCAACCTTTTTCTGGATGATTTAAAGGGACTGAACACATTGTATTCTTATCAGGCTGATGAGAAATACGAGCAGGAATTTGCGGAGCAGGCCGAAGATTTTCGTGATGCCACTATGGAACTGCTAGGTTTTCAACTACAATCAGTGGGCTATATGGATGCTGTTATGTATTTGGGAATCGGCCTGTCAGGTTTTTTAGCCCTTTCCTGGCTGGCTACTGGCCAATTATCCTTGTTTAGCATGATTTATTTTGTCTTAATTGCAACAGAATTTTTTACTCCGATTCGAGAAGCAGGCTACGGTATGCATTTGGTCATGATGAATACCAAGATGGCAGATAGGATTTTTAGTTTTTTGGATTCGGTCCAAGAGACTAAAGTAGAAACAAAACAAGATTTGGCACCATTTCAGCACTTGAGTGTGCAGGATTTGTCCTTCTCCTATGGGGACAAAAAGATTCTGGATAGGGTCTCTTTTAACGTAGAAGTAGGCCAAGTATTTACTATTGCTGGGGAAAGCGGGCGTGGTAAGACGACCTTGGCCAAGATTCTACTAGGGAAATTGGAACCCGAGCAAGGCCAGATATTCTTTGGAAAGACCTCCAATGAAAATTTGGCACAATCAGCTCTCTACAAAGAGATGATGTATGTGTCGTCAAACAGCTTTCTTTTGAATACCAGTATTTTAGAGAACTTGCAGTTGGCAAGGGATTGGAGTCGGGAGAAAATTCAGCAATGGCTGACCGAGAAGAAGCTTTTATCTTTTATTGAAAATTTACCTGAGGGTCTAGATACCCTTGTTGGTGAAGATGGCAACCAGCTGTCACCAGGTCAAAGACAGCAAGTGATTTGTGCCCGGGCAATTCTTGCTCAAAAATCGCTCTATATCTTTGATGAAATTACTTCTAGTGTTGATAAGGACAATGAAGACCTTATTTATGAACTGCTAAACGTGCTTTCTAAAGAAGCCCTTGTCATCGAGATTACTCATAAAATGAAGCGGGTAGCAGAGGCTGACCAAGTTCTTTTTATGAGCAAAGAGGGAACGGTTTTGGCTAGTCCAACCCAGCTTTACTGGGAGAATCAGGAGTACAGAACTTTAGTGGATAGACAAAGAGAGCTGGAGGAGAGAATTCATGGAAGCTAAAAGAACTTATCCAAGCAAGCAACTCCTTTTCAGGCTGTTTCAGATCATGAAGCATCTATTGCCTGCTCTAGGATTAGCTGTTATTTTTGCAGTTTCAGGCTTTACAGTTTCAGTCGCGATTCCTGTTTTATTGGTAAATCAAGGATTTCGGGCTGTAGGAGGGCAAGCTCCGTCTCTAGGTTTTCTGTTTCTTCTTTTAGGTTTGGCCATTGGTCGAGGACTTTGTCGCTATGGAGAACATTATTTTGGCCATTATGTGGCCTTCCATTCCTTAGCGGATCTGCGAAAACTTGTCTTTGCTAAACTACGACGCCTTGCACCTGCTAAGTTAGACCGACAAGATAGTGGGAGCTTATTAAAAATGATTGGGGAGGATATTGAAGCAATTGAAGTCTATTTTGCCCATACAGTTGCACCAGTTTGTACAGGGATTATCTCTGTTTTCATTATGTGGGTCTTTCTCTCTAGAATTTCTCCTGCTCTTGGTCTTCTAGCTTTGCTGACTTATCTGCTTTTGGCCGTGGTCTTGCCTCAAAATTTTGCTCGGCGTTTACAGAAGCTACTATCGAAACAAGCTGAAGGGCGGACAAGTTACATTTCTTATTTCTTGGAGAGCCTGAAGGCAATACATGATTTGTCCCAGCTCGGACAAACTTCAAAACGTTTTACTTATTTAGAACAAAAAAGTCAAGACTTAAATAGCATAGAAAGGCAGGTTGCTCAGAAGCAATTTTTTGAACAAGCTCTAACCTTTTTAGTGGTAGGCTTGTCTGTTATGAGCTTTGCTCTTTTATCTTTCTTCCAACTTAATCAAGGGGATATTAATCTGACTCAAGCAGGACTAGCTCTGATAGCTTTCTCAAGCTCTTTTGCTCCATTTTTAGAATTAGGGCGATTACCTCTAGGTTTTAAAAGAGCAATGAATGCCAGTCGGCAGGTCTTTTCGCTCTTGGATGAGCCAGAGGCAGATAGCAGTGGTTTGGAGACTGATGTCAGGATCGAATCAGTTGATGTTAGTCATTTAAACTTTGATTATGAAGGGCGAGAGCAAGGACTTTTTCAAGGTTTGTCAGCACGATTTGAGAGAGGCAGAATAATTGGCATTGTAGGTGGAAGTGGAACAGGAAAATCTACTCTCATGAAAATTATCACGCGCTGGTATGATCCTAAGGCAGGACAAGTTTTGCTGTCTGGACAGGATCATCAAACCTTCCAACGCCAGCATTTACAAGGCTCTTTCGCTTATGTTCCCCAAGTTGCTCAGCTTTTCCATAAAAGCCTTCGGGAAAATCTAGTCTTGGGCCGAACTGATATCAGTGATGAGGCGATCTGGACCTTGGCAGCTAAATGTCGTCTTAAGGAGCGTTTAGAGCGCTTGCCAGAGGGGCTAGATACTGTAATTGATGGAGAAACAACTTTTTCTGCTGGTGAAGCCCAACGTTTGGAGCTGATGCGAGCCCTGCTTAAGGAGGCAGATTGTTATATTTTTGATGAACCCACCAGCAATCTCGATTCACTTAATGAAGCAGCCTTCCTATCTATTGTCAAAGAAGAATGCCGTGGCATGGTCTTTCTCATCTCCCATCGCTTGTCAACGGTTGCTTTTGCAGATGAGGTTTATGAATTAAATCATTCTCAAGTAAGGAGGATAAAAGGATGAGAAAAGGACTACAAGTAAAAGACCTTGTGATGACAGGTGCTTTTGCAGCCCTCTATTTTCTATGCGTCGGTTTAGGCGTCCTGGTTGGTCTGATTTTCGACCGGTCAGGGAATATGTTCTATGCCCCAGCTGGAGCAGCAATCTTTGGTGGGACGGTTTACATGCTTCTACAAAGCAAGATCAAAAAATTCGGAGCTATCAGTCTCTTGGGAATCGTGATGGGAGGATTTTTCTTCTTATCTGGCCATTTCTTTGTGGCTTTCTTGCCAGGCTTGATTTTTGGATTTCTAGCTGATTTGTTAGCCAAACAAGGAAATTATCAAAATAGATGGCTAAGTTTAGCCTCCTTTGTCCTTTTCTCCTTTGCCAATTCAGGTCCGATTATTATGATGTGGCTGGCTCGGGAGACTTATGTTCAAAGTTTGCTAGCGCGTGGTAAAAATCAAGAGTATATTGACCGGGTCATGGTTCCTGTAAATCCACAAGTGGTTCTTGGTTTTTTAATCATGGTTGTGATTGCTGCTATTATAGGAGGACTTTTTGGTCAATATTTGGTCAAGAAGCACTTTATAAAGTCAGGGATGGTCTCATGAAATTAGATGTACGAAGCAAGGTCCTTTTGGTTTTATTTGCCAATATGGCCTTTCTTTTTAGAGTATCCGGCTGGCTTGAACTGATAATTGTTTCAGGCTTGGCGACGCTCTTATACTTTGCTGGAAAAGGTAAGATTGCCGTCTATAGTTTATTGGCCTTTGTCCTTTTTTGGACTCTAGATGCTTATCTAACTGATTTCTTTTCTTTTCAACTGATACGAAATTTCGTAACTCTGCTCACGGCTGGACGTTTTATGCTTCCTTCTTTTATGGCTGGGAGTTTGCTTTTGACCACTGCGACAGCCTACGAACTGGTTCATGGCCTCAGAAAATGGCATCTACCGGAATCTTTTCTTTTAACCTTAGGAGTAATGATGCGATTTTTGCCAGCTATACCAGCAGATGCGAAAACGATTCACAGAAGTTTACGTCTTCGAGGGATTTTCCTTAGAAAAAGGGATTTTATCTTTCGTCCAGTGACCTACTTTGAGTATCTTCTGGTACCGCTACTCATGTCACTCATGCGAACGGTTCAAGAGTTGACCATAGCTAGCCTTACCAAAGGATTAGCACTAGGAAAAAGACCGACAGAAACGTTTTCATCAACCTTTAATTTAGCAGATTGGAGTAGCTGTGCATGGATGTTTATCATGACCTTGTGGATGATAAGAGGCTGATTACTGCGACCGGCTTTGTTTTACTTATGAAAATAGCAGAGCTAGTAGCTTGCTGGTTGAAGATTTACAAATCTCATCAGGCCAGTTGGTCGTCTTATGTGGCAAGAGTGGGAGTGGCAAATCAACCTTCTTAAGATTAATCAATGGCTTAATTCCAGATTACTATGAGGGAAAATTAGAAGGTCAATTAGAAATAGCCAATCACTTAGCAGGAAAACAGTCGGTTGAAGAATGTTCTAAACAAGTTGCTTCAGTTTTTCAGAATCCTTCTAGTCAGTTTTTTCATAAATACGTTAAGCATGAATTAGTTTTGCCTGGTGAAAATCATGGTCAATCAGCAGCAGAAATTTTGAATAAATTAGAAAAATTAACTGCTGACTTTGCTTTAGAAGACTATCTTGAACGTGACCTTTCTACTTTATCAGGTGGAGAAAAGCAGAGAATTGCCCTTTTAACTGCCCTGATGCAGGATACAGGTATCTTGGTTTTAGATGAACCGACAGCTAATCTGGACAGGTCAGGGATTGAGCAAGTAGCTAGTTATCTTTCTATCTTAAAACAAGAAGGGAAAACGATTCTTATAGCGGAGCATCGCTTGGATTATTTAAAGGACTTGGCTGACCGCTATCTTTATTTTGATCAAGGTGTTCTTAAAAGAGATTATTCAAAAAAGGAGTTTGATAGCTTAACGGAAACAGAACGCCATGATTTAGGGCTTCGAAGTCAGGATCTATCTAGCTCTATTTCTAAAATTGAGGCAAAGAAGCAAATTGCTCCTTTGCCACTGACGGGGGATTTGACCATAAAAAATCTTCGCTTACAGGCAGGGGACCAGGAATTGAGTTTTCTTGAAGAAGCTAACTTCAAGTCAGGTGCGATTACAGCCCTTGTGGGGCCTAATGGAAAAGGTAAATCGACTCTAGCTTTTTATCTTGCTGGTTTATTAGACGATGAAGAAGCAGATTTTTATTTAAATGGACATGCTCTGTCAGCTCATGATCGTCTGAAAGAGGCTGCTTTTGTTCTGCAAGAGGTTGCTCTTCAGCTCTTTTCAGATAGTGTCCAAAAGGAGTTGACCTTGGGTTTGAAAAAAGTCGTCGATGCATCAAATATCTTAGAAAACATAGGATTAAAAGGCTTAGAAGAAAGGCATCCAATGACCCTATCAGGTGGAGAGATGCAACGGCTAGTCATAGCTAGTCAAGTCCTTACTAAAAAAAGAGTGTTTATTTTTGACGAACCTAGTTCAGGTTTAGATTATCAGCAAATGTTACAAGTGGCTGACTTACTGAAGACATTAAAAGAGCAGGGAAAAATTATTCTGCTCATTTCTCATGATGAAGAACTGCTTGAGAAGACAGCTGATTACTTTCTTACCTTAAATTAATTACTCGCTATACAAAAAAACTATAGCTTTTATAGTTGTTTATCTAGATTTCCCCTCCTATTTTTGGTATGATTGAAGAACAGAAATGTAGCTTCTGGCTTTGCTATTTTTGTATTTCTAGAGTTGATTAGACTGGCAGAATAGTAGATAAGTAGGTTAAAGTTCAGGACTATAAGAGGGAGAATACATGAACAATTTACTTGTATTGCAATCAGATTTTGGTCTTGTGGATGGTGCAGTATCAGCGATGATTGGTGTGGCTCTGGAGGAGTCAGCTACATTAAAGATTCACCATTTAACACACGACATTACGCCTTATAATATTTTTGAAGGTAGCTATCGTCTTTTTCAAACGGTCAACTACTGGCCAGAAGGGACAACCTTTGTTTCAGTGGTCGATCCGGGTGTCGGCTCTAAGCGGAAGAGCGTAGTTGCAAAAACAGCGCAAAACCAATACATTGTCACTCCAGACAATGGAACCTTGTCTTTCATTAAGAAACACGTTGGTATTGTGGCTATTCGGGAAATATCTGAAGTCGAAAATCGTCGAAAGAATACCGAACATTCCTATACCTTCCATGGTCGTGATGTCTATGCATACACAGGAGCTAAATTGGCTAGTGGCCACATCACTTTTGAAGAAGTAGGACCAGAATTAAGCGTGGATGAGATTGTCGAGATTCCAGTTGTGGAGACCACCTTTGGCGAAGGTTCTGTCAGCGGAGCTATCGATATTTTAGACGTTCGGTTTGGATCTCTTTGGACTTCTATTACTCGCGAAGAGTTCCAAGAGTTAGAACCTCAGTTTGGAGAACGCTTTGAGGTAACGATCTATAATAACGATATGTTGGTTTACCAAAATCAAGTGACCTATGGGAAGTCCTTTGCGGATGTTCGCATCGGTCAGCCGATTATTTATATCAATTCGCTCTATCGGGTTGGTCTAGCAATCAACCAAGGTTCTTTTGCCAAAGCCTACAATGTTGGTGTGGGTGCCCAGTGGCATATTGAAATCAAGCGTATTGAAAATTAGCGATTTGTAAAGAGGAGATAAACATGAAAAAAATATTTGATACAACTTTTACCATTAAAGAAGTCGTGGCAACTGGTATTGGTGCAGCACTCTTCGTTGTAATTGGGATGGTCAGCATTCCAACGCCTGTTCCAAACACTAGCATTCAGTTGCAATATGCTGTCCAAGCTTTGTTTGGCGTTGTTTTTGGTCCAATCGTTGGTTTCTTAACAGGATTTATTGGCCATGCCCTAAAAGACTCCATCCAATATGGAAACCCTTGGTGGACTTGGGTCTTGGCTAGTGGTTTGTTTGGACTTGTAGTCGGATTACTTAAGAACTACCTCCGTGTGGCTCAGGGAGTATTTGAATCAAGAGATATCATTACATTTAATGTGGCGCAGTTTGTGGCTAATGCCTTGGTTTGGGTAGTCATAGCTCCACTTGGAGATATCTTGATCTATAATGAACCAAGTAATAAGGTCTTTGCACAAGGTGTTGTCGCAACCCTTGCCAATGGTCTGACTGTTGCAGTTGCCGGAACCATACTTTTAATTGCCTATGCACGTACTCAGACAAAGAGTGGTAGCCTTAAAAAAGATTAAATCACGCGATAAGAATAAAAAGACCGAGATTTCCCTCGGTCTTTTTTGTTAAAAATAAAACACTTTTTGCAATTTATATATTGCATTTTAAAAAATATATTGTATAATAGACTTATAAAAATGAAGGGAGAACCGATATGAAAAACATCAAAAATATATATTCACCACTTATTTGGCTTGTTTTGGGTGTAATTTTTTTGGTTATAGGACTGAATAATCAAAATGATACTTTTCTTATTTTTGCCGGCTGTGATATTACAATTGGTAGTGCACTTTTAAGCATAGCAACTAAGAAGAAAAATGATAAGGACGATGATCATGGCAAAAAATCTTAAGCTAAAGATGGCGCGAGTGGAGCATGATATGACTCAGGGCGACTTAGCAGATGCTATCGGAGTGACCCGCCAGACCATTGGCTTGATTGAGGCGGGTAAGTACAATCCCAGCCTCAGTTTATGCATAGCGATTTGCAAATGTCTCAATAAAACGCTGGATCAATTGTTTTGGGAGTAAAAATGTCCGGGGGACATTTTTAGCCTGAGCCAAAGAACTCGAAAGCAAGGGAATATCCTAGAATAGTTGAAGAGCAATTTTCGCATAAAGATTAAATGGGGATGAAATTTTAAGTAAAAGAGGAGAATATATATGAAATCTAAGGTTAAACAAGAGATCTTTAAAGATGAACGTACTGTACAGATTGAACATAAACTAGGAAATGAGATAGCCTTTTTCGCTATGATTCTATTGCTTTTGTCTATATTTGTGAAGCTTGTTTTTTTCCGGCTTGATTTGCAGGCTTATTTACCTGAAATAGTCATTATTTTTACCTTAGAAACTTATGCTGGTGTTCGCAGTTGGCAACTTGGTCTAGATATTAATCCTAGTGGTTCAGCTAGTAGTATGAAAAAGTTCAGAAGCTCTTTAGTTATTGGAAGTTTTCTAGCGACTTCATTTTTGCTTATTCAGATTTTAGGTGGGAATTCAAAACTCAGACTATTTTTTAGTCAGCATCCTGTTATGCAATTTGCTTTTGTTTTTATAGTGATAGCGTTATTATCTGGATTTCTAGATAAGTTAGTTAATTATTTTTATCGGAAGAGACAGATAAAATTAGAGCAAGAACTAGAAAATGATGAGAATTAGAATTAATGATTTTTTAATTTATAAATAAGAAAGTGAGTAAAAAAATGAAGAAGCAGCCTGTTATAAAAGATGAACGAATAGAGAAATTGGACGGAAAAGTTGCAGGAGAACTAGTGTTAGGAATGTTTTTCTTCTTAGCCATCTCTGTATTTTTCAAAGTCTATATTCTCCGTCTAAGCTTGCTAGCTTATCTGCCAGAAGGGACTCTCCTAATCCTAGTAGGTCTATATGCTTTACTTCGTCGCTTAAACTTAGGCATTGATATTCGTGATATGGTGAGAGAGGAAAAATGGCCAGAACGTGTCGGTAGTGGAATCATTTTTGCTTTAATTCTTGTGGCTATTGATTTCTTTGGACAGCGAGAAAGTATGGCTAGCATGCTGAGTATGTTGTATCTGCTTAAGATGTTTTTTGCAATGGTTCTTTTTATATTTGGAAGCTTGACCATGGATAAGATTAGTCTTTTCCTAAACGGCAAACGTCAGGCAAAGTTGGATCAGGAATTGGAGGATGAAGAATGACTTGCTGGAAAAGATTGATGTGGGGTGGTTGTGCTTTCTTAGCCTTGGCCTTGTATGTGCTACCTATGGTATTTCAGCAGAAAGCAGAAACTTATCAAATTTCAAAACAGTGGACTATTGGCATTGGTATTTTGCTGATTTTCCTCGCTTTACTGGTCTTTATCGTGGTAGCAAAGAAGATTGGAATCTTATCTCAGTCTGGGAAAGTCTTTCAAAAAGGAGACGGAAAACGAATTTCTCTTAGCATCTTAGGCATGTTCCTTATATCTATCCTTGGAACGGCTTTATTACGGTGGCTAAATGGAGAAGTTACAACGGCCAATCAGGCGTCTTTGATAGAGGAGTTTCAAAGAGGAAATGGGATTTTGTTACCCATCATGCTTGGAGTTTTAGCACCTGTTGTAGAAGAAATTATCTTCCGTGGAATCCTCCCACTAAAAATCTTTAAAGGCTATGAGGGATGGGGCTATATCGTAGGCGGACTTCTCTTTGCGCTTTTTCACGGGCCAACCAATATCGTGTCTTTTGTGATTTATGCTGTTTCTTCTGTGATTTTGACATTGCTGGCCTATCGAACTCGTCGCTTGGAAGTAAGTATTGCAGTTCACATGATTAATAACGGACTTCCTGCCATTATCATGTTGTTAATTGGTATTTTTGGAATGGAAGTATAGGAGCTTAAAATGAAGATAAAACTAATTCATCGTCAAATTTTAGACGAACGTGAAGAGCAACTTGTCAACAAGGCCGGCATGGAGGCTTTTAGTCTTTTGTTGTATGGTGGTTTAGCCCTATATGCTGGTTCTGTAGCTATGAATGCTGGAGCCATTCACTATCAGCCCTTCTTGGTACTGATTGCGATTGCATTTCTATATTTTTTCTGTAGAGCTCAATATCTAGGAGTTAATTATTACAACAGTTTCAGTCTGACTATCTGGGGTGTGCTGGCTGCAACAGGCTTTCTGACCCTTTTAATTGCCTGCCAGAATTTCCAACTGAATCATGCTATTTATCATAATAATGTTTTTCACCCCATGTTTCTATTTGTTATTTTAATTACTTTTGTCATTCACTTTCCCTTTATGCTGCTGGTCAATATTTTCTTGGAGTCTATAAATAAATGGCAGAAAAAGCGCTTTGAGAAGTATTTGGATCAATTGGAAGAAGATCGATAACTTGTCCTTCTCATTTAAACTTTTCAGATCAGCTATTTTCCAAACAAATTTTTTGCCCAGTTTTTTCAATCAGGTTATAATAAATAGATGAATTAAAAATTCAGAAAATTTTATAGAGAAAAGAGAGTTGAAATCTTATGGCAAAAGATATTCGCGTCCTACTTTACTACAAATATGTTCCGATTGAGAATGCTGAGAAATTTGCAGCTGATCATCTGGCCTTCTGTAAATCCATCGGTCTTAAAGGCCGTATCTTGGTAGCAGATGAAGGAATCAATGGAACGGTTTCTGGTGATTATGAAACCACTCAAAAATACATGGATTATGTGCACAGCCTGCCGGGCATGGAAGACCTTTGGTTCAAGATTGACGAAGAAAACGAGCAAGCCTTCAAGAAAATGTTTGTTCGCTACAAGAAAGAAATTGTTCACTTGGGCTTGGAAGACAATGATTTTGATAATGACATCAACCCACTGGAGACGACAGGAGCTTACTTGTCACCTAAGGAATTTAAGGAAGCCCTTTTGGACGAAGATACAGTTGTCCTTGACACTCGTAACGACTATGAATACGATTTAGGTCACTTCCGCGGAGCCATTCGTCCAGACATCCGCAACTTCCGTGAATTGCCACAATGGGTCCGTGATAACAAAGAAAAGTTCATGGACAAGCGCGTGGTTGTTTACTGTACCGGTGGTGTTCGTTGTGAGAAATTCTCAGGCTGGATGGTACGTGAAGGATACAAGGATGTCGGTCAGCTTCATGGCGGTATCGCGACTTACGGCAAGGATCCAGAAGTTCAAGGTGAGCTTTGGGACGGCAAGATGTATGTCTTTGATGAGCGTATCTCCGTTGATATCAACCATGTTGATCCAGTTGTGATTGGGAAAGACTGGTTTGACGGTACTCCTTGCGAGCGCTATGTCAACTGTGGCAATCCAGAGTGTAACCGTCGCATCCTGACCTCTGAAGAAAATGAAGACAAGTACCTCCGTGGCTGTTCTCACGAATGTCGCGTTCACCCTCGTAACCGCTATGTGGCTGAAAACAGCCTGAGCCAGGCAGAAGTGATGGAACGTTTGGCTGCGATTGGAGAAAGCTTGGAAACATTGGTGGCTCAGTAATCGCATAGTAGAGACCAAAAACTTTAGACAAATTTACTGTCTAAAGTTTTTTCATTATTTATTTGCAGCTTAGCTTTTCTTTATTCAGGTTTCGATGTTTTGTGCCTTCTTTTTGATGTGATATAATGAGCTTAAATAAATGGGAAAGGAGCAAGTCTATGTCTAAAGCTATCATGGAAGAAGTGGCAGCCTATTTGCGTCAGCATGCAGATCAAGAGCTTAGTCTGACCGATTTGGCTCAGCATTTCCATTATAGTCCTTCCTATCTATCCAGAACTTTCAAGAAAAAGATGGGCTTTTCTATCAAGCAATATATGGAAGCTCTTAAGATGGAAAAAGGGATTCAGGAGATTGTAGAAGGCCGGCAAAATGTGACCGAGACCTCTATGGAAGCTGGTTATGATAGTCTAGGCAGTTTTTCCAATACTTTTAAGCGGCATACTGGACTTTCGCCTAAAAAATATTATCAAGAATCAACCAAGGCTTATGATTTTATGGTCAAACAGCTGGATGAGAAGGGAGCTTTGTTGCATCAGGATCCCGACTGTGAAAGTAGCAATCGGTTGACTGTGGCGCTATCTTATCCTGAGGGGTATAAACCACGCATTAGCTGTGTCGGGCTTTTTAAAACCCGCATACCCAAAGAAGAGCCGATTATCGGAGTAGCACTGAGTCAGGAGAGACGGTTTACTTTTGAAAATGTACCCGATGGTCACTACTATCTTTTGGCCTGTGAATTGCTGGAGGATTTACGCCTAACTAAAAACTATGTCTTGAAACACAACTTTCGCTGGGGCAGTGATGAGCCTCTCACATTTTCAGGCGATAGCATCTATCAAGAGGAAATCAGCATGCGCAGGCCCTTGCCGAGCGATCCACCTATTACAGTTAATCTTCCAGTTTTAATCATGCGTTCCCTAGCCAAACAAGCGCAATTGAGAATAAGAAAATTTTTATCCTAATTGATAAACTGATACTAGAGATTTATTCTCAGATATATAAAATTGGAGGAACAATAATGAAATTAGACGTGTTTTTAAGTTTTAATGGTCAGGCCGAAGAAGCTTTTCGTTTTTATGCTGACCTTTTTCAGACAGAGATTAAGGGACTTGCCCGAGCCAGTGAGATGATGGATCCAGCTGACCTTCCTGCAGAAAAACGGGATAAGCTTGCTTGGATTGCCTTAGATACGGAAAACTTAACCCTGAATGGTGAGGATGTTGGTGTCTTCAATGATCTTTCCATCCCTAGCAATCATCAGCCCAATCAATGGTTAGTTCTGAGCCCAGATAGTAGAGAAGAAGCCGATGAGCTCTTTGCTAAGCTTGCTGAAGGTGGACAAATTCTCTATCCTTTAGAAGAACAAGCTTTCGCAGAGTTTTATGGTCGCTTGATTGACCGTTTTGGTATCGGCTGGGATGTGATGAAATGAGGTAGAAGGATGGCTTATAGTGAATCCTTAGCCCAGCAAGTCCGTGCAATTTTAGCTACTGAACTTCCTCCTCATGTTTTTGAAGAAGAGGTAGAAGAGAAGAAGATGTTTGGTGGTTTGGCTTTTATGGTCCGAGGTAAGATGACCGTTACTGTGAGTTCGAGAGGTCAAGAGCTTGTCATGGTCCGCATCGGTAAGGAACTGGAAAAGCAGATCCTGCCTAAAAATGGTGCTAGTGTGACGTTAATGAAGGGGAGGCTTTATCATGGCTATATTGATTTAGATGGCGAAGGACAAAAAGAACTGTCTTACTGGATCAAGCTAGCTTTGGCCTACAATCAGGAGCTGACGCTATCGTCTGAAGATTAATAGTAAAATAATAAAGAAGAAAGTCTAGCTAAACTTTGATTTAACTGGTCTATCTTTTTAAGTACAAATTTTTATATGCTTTTGTGCTATATACCCCGTTAATCGAGAGACTAGAAGATTATTAGACTTGCTAGTATAAAAAATGAGTTTTGCCTTACTATGATATGCTAAGAATAAGCAAAAACTATCCCAATCTCGTGATTTTAGGTATAATAGTAGCCAGAGGTGATCTTATGGGAATGCTAATATTTCTATTTATTTTAGGTTTAATCTTTTTATTCTATTTTGTAGGTTTTATAATTAAGTTGATTCTAGGGATCGTCGTCTTTGTTATTGGTTTGGTGGTACTTTTATTCCTACTGGGTCGTTATCGAAAGTAGAGTAAGTGACTGCTATGAACCAATGGAAAATGAGAGGAGATCAATGTTAAAAATAGAGCAACCAATTACGATTATTTCATTTCTTTTTGATGATTTTGAGACCTTAGATTTGATGGGGCCAGTAGAGTTTTTAGCTGCTTTACCCAATGTAGAGATGAACTATGTCTCCCTTGCTGGTGGTCTGATTTCTAGTCGTCAAGGTTTTCAAATCATGACGGATAATTTTAAAAGCTTACCTCCCAATTCTATTCTCTTATTGCCTGGTGGTAGAGGTGTCAGAAAGATGGTGGAGGATAAGGTTTTCCTATCTTCGCTAGAAAAGGCTGTCCAGCAAGCTGAGTTGGTCTTAAGTATTTGCACGGGAGCAGCTCTTTTAGCTCAGATTGGTCAACTCAAGGGGTGTAAAGCCACTAGCAACAAGCTTGCCTTACCTTGGGTTGCTTCACATGATAGAGAAGTCCTTTGGCAAGACCAAGCACGCTGGGTCGTAGATGGGAAGTTCTACACTTCATCAGGTGTCTCGGCCGGTATGGATATGTCCTTGGGCTTTGTAGCTGATTTTTGGGGTCAGGACTTGGCAGAAGAATTGGCTAAAAAAGCAGAATACGTGTGGCAAAACAAGGCTGACCAAGACCCCTTTTCTAGTAAATAAAGAGCAATCTGAGGAGATCGGATTGTTTTTTTAGTGATTGTGTAATTTGTACTGCCATGTCAAAATGAAGAATTAAAAATGGAAAAGCTTGTTTCAGATTCTAATTTTCCCCATAGTAATTTATGCTATAATATAGTAAAAATATAATAGGAAGTTTATTTTATGAGTATAACATTTTCCGTTTCGAATAAACGGGGTCTTCTAGGATTTCAAAAAGTTTTAAAAATCAGCGAATTACTTGGATTGGTCGACGGACTTGAACCGCACCCTGTTCAGAAGGATTCTTTGACTCTTGGCTTGGATAAGCTTCCTTTGTTGAAGTGTTGGGCTCCTGCTAAGTCTGGCCGCTATATTGACTTGGAATATGATAAGACTCAACAAACATACAATGTGCAGATTCTGACTCCTTCAACACTTGCCGATTGGTCTCAGGCTCTTACTTTGGTTTCTAAGCTATCAGCTTATCTGGGGACAAGTATTCATGATGAGCATGGCAGGGAATATAGTAGCTCAAGTGTATTAGCCTTCCCGTTTCAGGAAGATATACTCTTAGGCTTGGAGGATTTTCTAAAATCAGGATATCCCTTAGTGTATCAAGATGGAGTTCGCAGGAGAATTGCTCTGAGCCCTCAGATGGTGGAAGGATTCCTAAAAGAGGATAATCCTGCTCAGAGTTATAGCGATTTCTTCACTCTTAGACAGTACCTCGACGCTTACGATGCGAAAAGTAAATTTTATGGGAATGAGCAGAATCAACAAATTTTAGGAGTATATACTCTAACTGCTGGTGTTGACACAATTCTACCCTTTGAACTTAGTCTAGCTCCGGAAGATGTAGAGTATATCGATGAGTCAAAATTAAGCTGGTGTTGCAATCTTGTGGGATGTGATGATACGGATCCAGATAATGTTGAAAAGTTCTTCTTTTATAAGAGAATTTCTTATTCAGATTTTTTGGACAGGCTCCCTAAGGATATGGCTCAAGTATTTGATGGTGAGAAAATTTATGTTCCTGCTATGACTTTTGCCCAAATGAAGGATCTTTTTGACAGCTGTTCTGAGTTTGTGTAAGAGAGACTTGGTCATTTTACTCGATTCATTTAGCAAAGCCTTGTATAAGATACTCTAAAATTTCTTCCAAGCAGTTAACTTGTCATATCAAGAAAAGCAATCTGAGGAAATCAGATTGCTTTTTGAGTTTATTGGAGATTTCTTTTGTTAAGTTAGAGAGAAATGTTGAAGGTTATCCTACCTTTCTTGTAAGAAGCCCAGATTCTCCCTTTGAAGAGACTGGTTAGATGTTGGGCCATGGAGAGGCCAATGCCATAGCCAGAAACGGCTTGGTTATTGTGGGAAGTTTCTGCTCGGTAGAAGCGATCAAAGAAACGTTTGTAATCGATTTTTGCCCCAGCTGCATAGTCGTTTGAAATTTCAATGCGAACTTTGCGCCTAAAGGATCGACGATTGTTGTAGGCCTTAATCATAATCGTTCCCTTCTCATCGCAATACTTACGAGCATTATCCAAGAGAATGCTAATTAATTCGTAGCCTTCATCTTCTGACATCATAGCCTTTAAATCTGGCTGAACGTCTAGTTCTAGATATTTGTTTTCCTGCTGGATGAGGGTTGAATGGTCTTTTCCGACTTTTTCAATCAGTTCTGAAAGATTGACGTTGGTTAACTCAAGATTTTCGTGTTCCTCCATCCGAGACAGCCTGATTAAGCGGGCAATTAGTTTGTTTAATCTTTCCGTTTGAGCCTTGGTACTTTCTGTCCATTCGTTTTCACCTGTCATCATCTCTTGCAGTTCAGTGTTGGCTGCGATAATGGCCAGAGGCGTTTTGAGCTCATGACCAGCATTGGTAATGAAAATACGTTGTTTTTCGTAGTTTTTTATATAAGGACGGATAACAATGCCTGAAACCAAGGCGATAATGAGCGTTAGGAAAAAGAGGCTCGCAAGAGCAATCCAGGTAGAAAATTGAGCTAAAATACTCCGTTCACGATTGTAGTTGGTCGTTTCTAAAAAGGCAACTAGGCGTTTTTGGCCTTTGCTACTAATTTGGTAGGAGAAGTAGCGATTATTGGTTTGCATTTGGCCATATTTACCACCTGTTTTTAAGGCCTTTTGAGCCATCTGATAAATAGTATTTTCACTGAGTGATTGGATATTGCCTAGGTTGATGCTGGTAGCCTGCTTCGTTTGACTGGCTGAGAAATATTGGAAGTTGTAAATAATGCCCTCTTGGATGTTTTTATCGGTCAAGTCTTGCTTAATTTCTTCTGTCATGGGTAATTGGCCGTCATTATCCGTTAGTACAGACAAGACGGTTTGGATATTGCTCTCCGTTTGAGCGTAGACAGCAGAGTTAATCAAGAGCCAAAACATTCCCAAGATTAAGGCGACAACCAGAGTGGCAAGCCCGATAAAACGAAGCTGGAGCTTACGAAACATGATCCTCACCTGCCTTTTCAGTAAGTTGGAATGGGCCCGCTTCATCACCAAGGATTTCTAAATTAGAATGGACACTTTTCAATTTTTGACGAAGGTAGGATACATAAATAAAAGCAAGCTCTTGGTCTGTTTCTTCATCTGACCAGACTCGTTCAAGGATTTGCCTACGACTTAGTTCTTTATCCGAGTTCTGCATAAAATATTGAAGAAGTTTGAGCTCTTTTCCAGCTAAGCGGATACTATTGGAAGCACGAAGTTCTTGTTCGTCCAGACGAAGCTCGGTATTACCAATTTGGAGCTGGACTGGACTGTAATTATCTGCTCGACGAGCCATTGAGCGGAGGCGAGCCAAGAGTTCTTTAAGAGAAAAGGGCTTGGTTAGATAGTCATCAGCCCCAGCATCTAGTCCAGTCACTCGATCATCGACCTCAGCCATGGCAGTCAGCATGATGACATGGGTGGTATTACCAGTTGCTCGGATTTCTTTGAGCGCTTCTAATCCTGTCATAATGGGCATCATAATATCAAGAATAATAACATTGTAGGTGTTTTGATTAGCGAGGTTCAAGGCCTCTTGGCCATTAAAGACACTATCAACTTGATAGCCGTCATGCTCAAGAGCAGCTAGGATAACACGGTTAAGTTGGGCTTCATCTTCAGCTAACAAAATTCTCATCACTTAGTCCTCTCTTTCGTTAGATTCTTGAATGAGATTGCGAATCGTCTGCATGGTCAAGTCGCAGGAAGCGAGTTCATCGGCACAGCGTTTTAGTTCCCGCTCGATCCGTCCTGGATTTTTGATCTCGTGCTTGTATTTCATCTGGTGCTCAAGGCTGGCCCAGGAGTCCATGGCAATGGTTCGTAGCTGGACCTCAATAAAGTACTTGCCTGGAGTCTTGCCATGGCAGTCAGGGTAGGGGGTCTCTACTTCTAAAATGAGGTGATAGGAGCGGTAGCCATTAGGTTTTACTTGATTGATGTAGTCTTTTTCCTTGAAGATATGAATGCCAGGCATTTGACGGATAAAGTCAATAATTTGGTAAATGTCATCTACAAAGCCTGTAATAATGCGAATACCGATAGCATCTCGAATTTGTTTAAGAGCCGATTCAGCAGTCAGAGGTAAATTTTTTCGTTGGCATTTTTCAGCCATGCTGTCAGCGGTCTTAATACGAGCATGGAAATGTTCATAGAGTTTGAAAGAAGTTGTTTTCTTGTGCTCTAGTGCAGCTGTTTTGATTTTTTGAGTAAAGTCCTCTAGGATAAGAGGCAGGTACTGCTCGTAAGCTTCATAAATACTCGTCATGTTTCTCTCTCTTTGCTTGCTTTAGTCTTTCTATTATACCACGAGAGACAGGTAAACATATCAGCCTTTAGCAGGAAGTGATTTACTTTAAGTTTTGTGAAAGGAAAGATTCGTCTTTCGCTCTTTTGATGCATGAATTTAATTGATAAAGCTGAAAGATCCAAGCTTTTTATGATACAATAGAAAGAACAAATGCGAAAGTGAAAGGAGTAGGCGTGATACTAGAAGAATTTGACCAAAATCCCAAGGCCATTATCAATCCTGAAGATTTGATTGAGCCTATTCCCGATTTTCCTTCAGTAGCAGTTTCCTGCTTTGCTAGAGAAACTTTCAAAAGACTCTTGGAAAATTTTAATCATGAGCTTATCACAACAACGAGTATGGCCAATATAGAGATTCCGATATACAGAGTTTTTGTGGCTGATCAGGAACTAGCTTTTTTTAATGCTCCGGTGGGGGCCTCGGCCTGTGTTGCCATTCTAGAAGATCTCATTGCTTTTGGAATGAAGAAGCTTGTCCTCTTTGGCACCTGTGGCGTGCTGGACGAGGATATTAGTGAGACTTCCATCATTGTGCCAACAGTTGCCATACGAGATGAGGGGACTAGTTATCATTACCAAGCAGCATCTGATGAAATTGTGGTGAATGATGGTCTGCAGGATTTTCTGCTAGAATTTTTAGATGAACGAGGCATTTCCCATAGTCGGGGCAAGGTTTGGACCACAGATGGTATTTACCGAGAGACAGCAGAGAAACTCTTAAGGAGAAAAGAAGCCGGAGCTATTTGCGTCGATATGGAATGTTCTGCTGTTGCTGCTCTGGCAGCCTTTCGTTCTGTAACTGTCTGCCAATTTTTCTATGCTGCTGACCATTTGTCAGAGGAAAAATGGGATATGAGAAATCTGTCCAATCATGCCGACTTGGATGAAAAAGATAAGATAGCAAATCTGGCGGTGCAAATCGCCCTAGCTTTATAATGAGAATACAATGAAACAACCTATAATTCAGTTTGAAAATTTCACTTTTCAATATCAGGCCCAGCTGGAGCCGACCTTAAAAGAGATTAATCTGACCATTTATGAAGGCGAAAAGGTCTTAATTGTCGGTCCTTCAGGGTCAGGAAAGTCAACTCTGGGCCAGTGTCTAAACGGTATCATTCCTAATATATATAAAGGCCAAGCTAGCGGTCACTTAAAGGTTCAGGGACAGGATGCCTTTGCGTCTAGCATTTATGACAAGTCCAATTTAGTCAGTACGGTCCTACAAGATACAGATGGTCAGTTTATTGGTCTCAGTGTGGCGGAAGACTTGGCTTTTGCTTTAGAAAACGACATGGTTGAATTACCCGTCATGAAAGAAAAAGTTCAGCATTGGGCGGAAAAATTAGACTTGGTGAATTTGCTTCAGCATCGGCCTCAGGATTTGTCTGGCGGTCAAAAGCAGCGGGTCAGCCTGGCAGGTGTCTTAATTGATGAGAGTCCCATTTTGCTTTTTGATGAACCGTTAGCCAATCTAGATCCGAAATCTGGCCAGGATGCAATTGATTTGATTGATCAGATTCACAAGGAAGCTGGAACGACCACCATTATTATCGAGCATCGTTTAGAGGATGTCCTTTATCGCTCAGTAGACCGTTTGATCTTGGTCAATGATGGTCGGATTCTCTTTGATGATCACCCCGATCTTTTGCTGAAGACAACTTTACTGGCTGAAAATGGGATACGAGAGCCCCTCTATCTGACTACCTTGCGCCAGTTAGGTCTCGATATAGCTGAGATGGATCATTTGTCTGATCTGGCCAGTCTAGAGTTACCTGCTTTGCCATTTTCAAAAGAGGCTGTTGTAGAGGCGACTCAGGAGCGAGATTCTAATCTATTTTCCGTTGAGCATATCAGCTTTTCTTATGGCAAGCGACCTGTTTTGCAGGATATTTCTCTTGAGATTGCTAAGGGAGAACGGATTGCTATTGTCGGTAAGAACGGGGCTGGTAAGTCCACTCTAGCCAAGGCTTTCTGTCAATTTATCCAGACAGAGGGTGCCTACAGCTGGCAGGGAAAAGATATCAAGGCTGATTCTATTAAGGAGCGAGCGGAACGGATAGGCTATGTGCTACAAAATCCTAATCAGATGATTTCAGAAACCATGATTTTTGATGAAGTTGCCCTAGGTCTTCGCTTGCGAGGCCTCCCTGAGGAGGAGATTGAAGAACGGGTCTTGGCAGTTTTGAAGACTTGTGGTCTGTATGAATTTAGGAAATGGCCTGTTTCAGCCCTGTCTTTCGGTCAGAAGAAGCGGGTGACCATAGCATCTATCTTGGTCTTAGGGCCAGAAGTCATCCTGTTAGATGAGCCAACGGCTGGCCAAGATCAGCGCAATTATACGGAAATTATGAACTTCTTGGATGAGCTGAATCAAAAGGGTCATACGATTATCATGATTACCCATGACATGCAACTGATGCTGGATTATTCTGACCGTGCAATTGTAATAGTGGATGGGCAGGTTTTGGCGGACAAATCACCTGCCCAAGTACTGACTGATAGAGATTTGATTGCGGCAGCGAATCTGAAGGAAACCTCCATTTTTACTCTGGCTAAAAAGTTGGGAGTTGACCCTCTAGCCTTGACAGAGTTTTATATGAAAGAGAAGGGAGCAAGCCATGTTTCAAGATAAGAAAATCATTGGTTATCATGCTGGAACTGGCTTTGTTCATAGTCTGTCAGGTGCCAGTAAATTATTATTTTTCATCCTTGTGTCTGTAGCAGCCATGATTAGCTATGATACTCGACTTTTGCTAGTAATCGCTATCCTATCTCTGTCACTTTTTCGCTTGTCAGGAATTCGTCTGCGAGATGTTAGCTTTGTCTTGGTTTTTGCAGGAGTCTTTGCCATCCTCAATATACTGATGGTTTATCTCTTTGCGCCCCAATATGGCCAGGATATTTATGGGAGCAGTACGGTTCTGCTGGATGGTCTCGGAATTTATAATGTTTCCTTGCAGGAATTGTTTTATCTCTTCAATCTATGTTTGAAGTACCTCTGTACGATTCCTTTGGCAGTTATTTTTCTAATGACAACACATCCCAGTCAATTTGCTTCCAGTCTCAATCAGATTGGTATTCCATATAAAATCGCCTATTCTGTCAGCCTTACCCTCCGCTATATTCCAGATTTACAAGAAGAGTTTTATCTGATTAAGATGTCACAAGAGGCGCGTGGTTTAGAATTGTCAAGCAAGGCCAAATTGAGCCAGCGAATTAAGGGGAATTTACAGATTATTATTCCTTTGATTTTCAGCTCTTTAGAACGAATCGAAACGATTGCGACAGCCATGGAACTCCGCCGTTTTGGAAAAAATAAAAAGAGGACCTGGTATAGCTGCCAAGCCTTTACCAAGTTAGATATCCTTGTTATTACTCTGTCTCTAGCTTTTTTGTTGATTAGTTTAGGCTTATTCTTTGTCAACCATGGACGATTTTATAATCCTTGGAGATAGAAAATGGAGAACAGAAGGTATGGGGAAAAAGAGACTTAAAGAAGAATACAGGTTACAGATTCAGCTTGTTTTGGCCATTTATCTGATTTGCTTTATACTACGGATTGCAGAATACCTGATTTTGAGGACGGATCAGACATTCTGGGGAGAATCATTTGTCCACAAGCTTCTGGGGCTAATGCTACTGATTCCGGCTTTGCAT
Organism: Streptococcus sp. 2_1_36FAA; assembly: GCF_000161955.2. NCBI lineage: Bacteria > Bacillati > Bacillota > Bacilli > Lactobacillales > Streptococcaceae > Streptococcus > Streptococcus sp. 2_1_36FAA. The sequence goes on along the minus strand of NZ_KI391976.1, from coordinate 122,877 downwards.
TTTTACGGTTTAAATTCAAAACAAATCGGCTTTGGGACAAAAGGCTTGTTCTCTTATGTTAGTTTGGGTCTAGTCTGGGGGAGTCTGTTTTTTGCCTTAGCTTATCTGATAGAAATAGCTTTGTTGCTGAGTCAAGGCAATCTTGTGAGACTTGATTTCTATGTATCTGCTTATTCAGTTAGTGGTAATATCGGTCAACAAAGGGGCTTGCTTTTTCTCTTGATCTGTCTGGTAGGCAATCTCATCAATGTCCTTATGGAAGAAGGAATCTTCCGTGGACTTTTTCAAAAAGTTTTTGAAAGAAAATACAGCTTTTTGAAAGCAGCCTTTTTTTCCAATCTTCTTTTTGGCTTCTGGCATACTATGGGTCCATTCAGAAGTTTTCTTGATGGGGAAATGAGCTTGACAGGCTTCTGGATTAATAGTTTGATTTTAATTCTCACCAGTTTTCTGATTGGCTTTCAGTTTGCTCTTATGACCAAGATGACAGGCAGCCTTTATATGGGGATGGCCGTTCATTTTGTTAATAACACGGTGGTTAATCTGCTTCATGTTCTGTCAAAAGGCGGAGTGGATCAGCTATTGAGTCTTAGAATCACTGTGGCTCAGACCTTGTCATTTTTGATGCTTTTGCTCTTCTATAAAAAACGAAAGCGATCGCGTAACGAAGTTCTTTAGTACATCTATTTTATTTTCGCTTTATCTAAACGAGGTATTTAAAAGGCAGGCAATCTCACTGAATTGCTTGCTTTCTTTTTATAATGGTCTTTTGTTTGGCATGCCAGCTTTGCGGGGGTATTTATTGGGGGTTTCTTTCTTCTTTTCTACCACTGTGATAAAGCGGGGATCGCCGTTTGGTAGGGCATAGCTGAGGTTGTCTTGGACCTTGCTAAAGAGTAAGTTGAGGGCATTTTTTGCTTCGTCCAGTTCCTCCGGAGCATTGGAAGCCTTGAGTGCCAGCAATTTCCCGCCAACTTTCAGGTAGGGAATGGTCAGTTCAGACAGGACTTGCATGCGAGCGACTGCACGGGCAGTGACCAGGTCAAATTGAGCTCGAAAGGCCTTATCCTGAGCAAAGTCTTCTGCACGACCGTGGTAGAAGTGAACCTTGTCCAGCCCGATCTCTTCAGCCAGCAGTTTTAGGAAGTTGATGCGTTTATTGAGCGAGTCAATGATGGTCACATCCAGCTGAGGGCAGATGATTTTCATAGGGAGACTTGGAAAGCCAGCACCGGCTCCGATATCCAGCAGCTTAAGCTCTTGATTATCAATAAGGCCTTGCAAAACGGGGGCAATTGAATCATAGAAATGCTTGAGATAGACTTCATTTTTCTCGGTGATAGCTGTCAGATTGATCTTTTCATTCCATTCGACCAAGAGTTCAAAATAACGCTCAAACTGGTCTTTTTGGCGGTCGGTCAGCTCGATTCCCTGCTGGCTCAATAGCTGGTAAAATTCTTGCGGTGTCATAGTTTCATCCTTGTTTGTCAGTATTCATCCTATTATATCATAAAAAGGAGACCCCAGCATTCTGCCAAAGGGCCTCTTGTCTTATATGCCAATTTGATTGAGCTCCGCCAAGAGCAGCTGGCGCCGCTCATCCTGATTAGCAGTGGGGGTAAACTGGATTTCTTTCTTTATCTTGCCATCTAAAATGAGCAGGACCTTGTCGGCATAGGTAGCTACGCTGGCATCATGCGTCACTAGGAGGATACTTGCGCCCTGCTGGTGGAAGTGCTGCATGAGTTCCATAGCTTGACGGCCAGCCTGAGAGTTGAGAGCTCCTGTCGGCTCGTCAGCAAAAATGATTCGAGGCTGGTTCATGAGAGCCCGGCAGATGCCAGCTCGCTGGAGCTGACCGCCCGATACCTGATAGATAGAGCGGTTGGCAATGTCCTTAATACCAGTCAGAGCCATTAACTCTTTGGCTCGCTCATAGGCTGCCTTTCGCTCACTGCCTTTCTTATCAATAATACTCGGTAGGCAGATATTGTCTAGGATATTGAGATTTTTCAGGAAGGTTGCCTGCTGGAAGACGAAGCCAAAAGCTTCTCTGCGAAGGCGGTCTAAATCCTTATCTTTCATTGCTAGCAAGTCTTGTCCCTTGTAAAGAATCTGTCCTTTATCAGGTCTGTCAATGGTGGATAGAAGATTGAGCAGAGTGGATTTTCCGCAGCCAGACGGCCCCATGATGGCGATGAATTGGCCACTTTCAATCTCCAGCGACAAATCGCAAAGAACAGGTTCCTGATTTTCCTGATAGCTTTTGCTGAGGTTATGTGCTTCTAATAACATAGGCTTCTCCTTAGTTTAAATAGGGGGCTAAGTCCAGCTTGTTGATACCTCCAAGAACAAAGCGAGTGGCGCATAACCCGCTCACTAGAATGCTAAGAGGAATGAATAGGAAGCTTTGCTGGAAGTCTAATATAAGCTGAAGTTGACTAATTCCAAAATTGTTTAGCAGAAGATTGCAGAAAGCTTGCCCCAAGCTAAGTAGCAAAATTAGGGCAAGTAAGAAGCTAACCATGATGACCAAGCTAAAGGCTAGCAAGTAGTAGCATATCAGTGCATGTTTGCTGAAACCTAAGAGTCGATGTAATGCTAAATCTTTCCTGTCCTTAATATAAATCATATAAATAAAGAGGCAAGTCAAAATAAAGACTAAAATATTCCCTAGCCAAAAGACCCCAAGCTGAATCTCCTTTATCCTTGCTAGAGTATCTCCAAAAGTTTGATAAAAGAAATCATTAACATCTGTAATTTTGTAGTCAGGATAGTTATTTTGTAGTTTTTGAAGGATTTTCTTTTTTTGGATACTTTCTTTTAGTTGAATGGTTACCAGACTACTGATAGCGACTTGATCTTTTACTTGGAAAGTGGCCTTAGCCGTTTTGCCACCATATGTTAAGTCAGAGTATATTCCAACTAATTTCATTTTCTTTTTCTTGCCATTTACCAGCATCTCCAATGAATCTCCAAGATTTAGTTTTAGATCATTGGCTTGAAGTTTGGACAGGGCGATTTCTTGATCATTTTTTGGAAACCTTCCCTGGTTATACTTAACTGGAAAAGAGGCGTGGTTTCCTACACTAACACGAAGTTTTCTTATCTGTCCCTTTTTATCTTTATATGCTATATTGTAGACTATTTGAGTATTGAAGCTTTCTATTTCATGATTCTGGCTTAATTCTTTGACTACTTGCTTGGTTTTTTCTTCGATATTCTCTGTTTGAAAAAGATCCATTCGTATATCAGATTTTCCAACTCCTATATACTGAGTAAATTCTTTATCAGTCAGTGTACGATGGAGATTGGTCGGTAGGAGTAGAACAAATCCAATCAAAGATAGAATGAAAAGCATGGTTAAATAAAGTTTTTTATGTTGGCAAAGTTGCTTCCAAGAAAAATAGAGAGCATCCATAAAACGATGACTAGGAAGTCCTTTTTTAGTTGGATTCTTTGTCTTTTCTTGTTTTTGTGACTTTTGAGAAGATAGAGCTTGGCCTGGTGTTAGCTTTTTGAATGATTTGAGTGGATGCGAGGTAATCCAAGAAATCAAACCAGATAAGATGGATATCAAAGCTATTTCTAATAAATAACTATAAAAGGGTATCCTGCTTTTCCCCATAGACATCTCCATTTGTTTGAGCGCAGGCTGAGTAAGGGGATGAGCAGTTAACCAGCTGAGAATAATAGCTAGAAGCATGCAAGCATAATATTTGGCTAAATAAACATTTTTAATAAAAGCTTGGGGGAGTCCCATGACTTTCATGATTGCTATCTGTTGAAAGTCCTCCTCAATACTTGCTAGAAGGGCAAAACGCATACAAAGAAGGGTGATAAAAATCAAGGTTAAGCTGAGAAGGAGATATACAAGAATAACAAGGGCATCATTGATTCCATTAATCATTTTAATGGCAGAATAGCTAATGATAGGAGGTCCGTTACTCTCTAATCTAGTTGCCTGGTAATCCGTTTCTATTTTAGAAATTTGGCTAAGTCGTTGGAGTCGAAAAGCGATTAAGAATTCATTCGATGTTCCTTTCTCTTCTTTCAAAGTGTTTAGATCATCTGGATGGATGAGAAAGCGCTTGGAAGAGACGAGACCTGTATTCATAAGAGAATCACGCGCATAACCTTTTACAGTTAGGTTTAAGCGTCCAATGCTGATTTGGTCTCCAGGTTTGATATTCCCCTTTTGATAAAAATAGAGCGGAATATATACTTGTCCTTTTTGAGGTTTGATAATTTCATTATTTTGATTAAGTAAAAAATCAAAATGCTGATTTTGACTAGAAAAGCCTAAATCCTGGGAACTGTCTTGCAAACTCGCTTTGCCATTAATTTTAAGGACTGACTTTTCGACATTTACGAAATCAGAAATCTGATAGGCTGAGATATCAGGATGCTTTTTTACGAACTTTTCTAATCTCTCTCTGTCGATAGGACCACTGTGCATTTGTAGCAAGTGGGGACTTTTCGTAGTTTTCACAAACTCTTCGATAGATATTAGTAAATTAGTACTGAGGCGGGTTGCAGAAATCACAAAGGTCATGCTGAAAAATAGAAAGAGGGCAATGACCAAGCCGCTGATTTTATTAGCTTTTATATCATTCCGAATTAATCTTAGAAACATATTCGAGCTCCTTTATTGCGGGTTGATGGTAGAGAAAGAGAGCGCTAATACTGATACAAAATCCTGCAAGAATGAGAAGAAGTCCATAACCTCGGCCACTTCCTGTTCCAATGATGGAGCCGAGCCAAGTGGTCAATGCTCCTTTAGGTAGGAGGAGTGGTTTAAAGAAGCTATCGGCCACCCAGCCCATGCTGGCATAGGCAATGACGTAGCCGAACTGAGAGATGATTCCGATTGTCCCCCAAGCTTTCCCTTGTTCACTCTTATCTATGTTTAAGCGAATCAAATAATCAATAGCCGTATTCGCAAAAGGAAGAGACATAAACAGTAAGAAGCCAAAAAAGCAAATCCAGACTAGGTTTTCTTTACTGCCCATACCTGCCATAAAAATTCCCAATAAACCTAATGACAGACTAAGAATCATATGAAAATGCCTTTTAATGGAAAAGATTCCTAAGATAAGTCCGCCAAGGAGCATACCGCTACTGGAAACGGCCATGGTCCAACCGACTTCCTGACCAGAGGCAAAGCCCAGAATCATAGGAGAAAGCAAAATCTCAACAGTGCCTAGAAAGAAAGAGAAAGCTGTTCCTAGTAGAACCAAGAGCCAGATTCCTCTTTTTTCATGGATAATTTGAAAGCCTCGCATAAATTCGCTCCAGAAAGGATGAGGTGTAGACTTTCTCGGACTTTTGATGTGACGGCGAGCGATCAGACTGCAAATGACAGTTACAAAAATAGTTGAAAAATCAATTAAGAGGATCTGACCGATTGTCCCCTGAGCTAAGATCAGTCCAGCGAGACTAGGGGAAATGAGATAACGAGCAATGCCGTTAATCTGTGACAGACCGGTTGCCTTGGAAATCTGGTCCTCCGGAACCAGGTCGGAAATGGTAGCTCGAAAAGCTGGATTAACCAAAGCAGAAAATACAGAACTGATTGCAGCACCAAGACAAATGTTTAGTAGGGAGGGTTGGCTAGTCTGTAAACTAAAGTATATCCAGAGGACTCCCAGACCTGATAGACCATCACCCAGAGCCATTAGAAGACGACGGTCATAACGATCTGCTAGAATCCCTGCCAAGGGAGTCATTAAGAGCCCAGGTAAAAAAGCACAAAGGGTAACTAGGGCAGAAGAGGTAGCTTGACCAGTCAGCTGGTAGATGTAAATTCCTAGTGCAAAAGAGGTCATACCTGTTCCGATTTCCGAAATAAAAGTTCCTAGCCATATCAGTAGATAGATCTTAAAGCCACTATGTTTCATAAGGAGCCTCCTTTAGTGGATTAATTGTTCTAAAGAAGCAAAATACCCTTCTTTTGTTTGAAAAATTTTCTCTAATAGGTAGATGAAAGCTTGAATTTTATGATTTTTTTCTGCTTGGTCTAATGTCTGGAAGGAGCTGTTAAAAATCTGCAAGGAGTAAGTTAGCATCATCTCAATACTCTCATAAGGATAAGCTGTTTGCATCTCGCCTGCTTGAAGGCCTTCTTGAAAAAGGGGGGAGAGAATTTGTGGAGCCCTGCTCAATAAGATTTGATTGGTTTTTTCATGAAGAAGTGCGTTTTGGGGCGCGTGTAAGTGGTCTAGAAGTTCTTGGCCATCTTTTTGCATATTCAATGAAGCTAGAGCTCCCATTAATCTTTCAAGTATTGGAAGTTGTTTTTGCTCCACCCAAATGCGCACTTGCTCAAAAGATCGCTCAATCCAACGTTCAATGATGGCATCCATAATCTCTTCTTTTGAGGTAAAGTAATAATAGAGGGTTCCTTTTGCAATCTGGGTTGCATCTAGAATCTGAGCGATAGAAGTTTGGTCAAACCCTTGTTCGATAAACATTTTTTCTGCTACATCTAAGATAAATTCTTTTTTATTTGCCATGAGAAACTCCTAAAGTTTATAAACCGACCGTCGGTCGATTGTTTTCTATCTACAGAATACTCTTTTTGGAAAAGATTGTCAATAATTTAGCCACTTCTTCAAAATTTTGATATAATGACTACAACAGTAGATTTTCTGTTTATTTATATTTCTTAGGGATGGGGACTTACAGTGGCTATTCCATTCCTACAATGTTGTTAAAAAGGAGACTTCTTATGTCATTTATTATTACTATTGCAGTTGTTGTCGTTATAGTCTTGTTTGTGATTTCTGTTTATAATTCACTTGTTCGGGCACGGATGCAGACTCAAGAAGCTTGGAGTCAGATCGATGTGCAACTTAAGCGTCGGAATGACTTGCTTCCTAACTTGATTGAAACTGTTAAAGGCTATGGGAAATATGAACAAGCTACTTTGGAAAAAGTGACTCAGTTACGTGCTCAAGTGGCGTCTGCTTCTTCGCCTGCCGATGCGATGAAGGCCAGCGATGCTTTGACTCGTCAGATTTCAGGAATTTTTGCTGTTGCAGAAAGTTATCCTGATTTGAAGGCAAATGAGAATTACTTGAAGTTGCAAGAAGAATTGACAAACACTGAAAATAAGATTTCTTACTCACGCCAGCTTTATAACTCTGTTGCTGGTAACTATAATGTGAAGTTGCAAGCTTTTCCAAGCAATGTTATTGCAGGAATGTTTGCCTTTAGACCTGCTGATTTCTTGTCTACTCCTGAAGAAGAAAAAGCTGTGCCTAAAGTTGATTTTGGTAGCAATGGTTTAGGTGAGTAATATGTTATTTGAACAAATTGCTGCAAATAAAAGGCGGACCTGGTTTCTCTTGGTCGCCTTCTTTGCTCTTTTAGCTCTTATCGGAGCGGCTGCTGGCTATCTTTGGATGAATTCTCCTCTGGGTGGGGTGATTATTGCCTTCATTATTGGACTTATTTATGCTATCACGATGATTTTTCAATCTACTGAGGTAGTCATGTCCATGAATGGTGCTCGCCAAGTGTCTGAGCAAGAAGCACCTGAACTTTATCATATTGTTCAAGATATGGCGATGGTTGCTCAGATTCCAATGCCTAGGGTTTATATTGTGGAAGATGATTCTCCCAACGCTTTTGCGACGGGTTCTAATCCTGAAAATGCTGCTGTCGCAGCGACGACTGGTCTTTTAAAACTGATGAATCGCGAGGAATTAGAGGGTGTCATAGGGCATGAAGTTAGTCATATTCGCAACTATGATATTCGTATTTCAACCATTGCAGTCGCCCTAGCTAGTGCTATTACTATGATTTCTAGTATTGCTGGTCGGATGATGTGGTATGGTGGAGGACGAAGAAGGAATGACCGTGATGATGATAGTGGTCTTGGTCTTTTAATGTTAGTCTTTTCATTAATTGCGATTATATTAGCACCTTTGGCTGCTACCCTGGTTCAGTTGGCCATTTCCCGTCAACGTGAATTTTTAGCAGATGCTTCGAGTGTTGAGCTGACTAGAAATCCTCAAGGAATGATTAGGGCCCTGCAAAAATTAGATAATAGTGAGCCCATGCATCGACATGTGGATGATGCTAGTGCAGCCTTGTATATTAGCGACCCGAAGAAAAAAGGTGGCCTGCAAAAACTTTTCTACACTCACCCACCAATCTCTGAGCGGGTAGAAAGATTAAGAAAAATGTAAAAAACTGGGATTTTTCTCAGTTTTTTTATTTTGGCAATGTTTCAAAGATGGGGAGGAGTTATTTGTTGATTGTATGGTCAGTGTTACAGACAGAAATACTTGTCGTAACAAAAAAGGATGAGATTTGCTTATGAACGGTGTAGGTGTTAAATACCGAGTATGTACAGTTCTTTCCTTTGGCCAAGGAAGATAAAAAGATCCGATATCTTTTATTTGGCGGAGTTAAGCAGTAAGTCTTTCAAAACATCGTATTTTCAGATGTTTTAGTATCGAATTTAATAGGATGGAATCACTGAGAAATCTTTTGTTGCCAGCTCTTAACATAACTGTAAAATAGGACTAGTATATTAAAAATAGATTTTTATTACATATATGCAAGTGAGGTATGCTTATCGTAAAGTCGTCGGGAAAAATTTTAAAAATCATTAGAGAATCGAAGAATATGTCCCTCAAAGAAGTGGCGGCTGGTGATATTTCTGTTGCCCAGCTGTCTCGATATGAACGAGGTATTAGTAGCCTTACAGTTGATTCTTTTTATAGTTGCCTTAGAAATATGTCAGTCTCTTTGGCTGAATTTCAGTATGTTTATCATAATTATAGGGAAGCTGATGATGTTGTGTTGTCTCAAAAACTTTCTGAGGCTCAACGTGAGAATAATATCGTCAAATTAGAAAGTATTTTAGCTAATTCTGAAGCCATGGCTCAAGAATTTCCAGAAAAAAAGAACTACAAGTTAAATACCATTGTGATCAGGGCTACCTTAACTTCCTGTAATCCTGACTATCAAGTCAGTAAGGGAGATATTGAATTTTTGACAGATTATCTCTTTTCTGTTGAAGAATGGGGCCGCTATGAGCTTTGGCTCTTTACCAACAGTGTAAATCTATTGACCTTGGAAACTCTGGAAACCTTTGCTAGTGAAATGATTAACCGCACTCAATTTTACAATAACCTGCCGGAGAATCGTCGACGGATTATTAAGATGTTACTTAATGTTGTAGGTGCTTGTATAGAAGACAATCATTTACAAGTAGCTATGAAATTTCTTAATTATATTGATAATACAAAAATCCCTGAGACAGATCTTTATGATCGGGTGCTGATCAAATATCATAAGGCTCTTTATTCTTATAAGGTTGGCAATCCTCACGCTCGGAATGATATAGAACAATGTTTGTCTACTTTTGAATATTTAGATTCTTTTGGTGTTGCTCAAAAACTCAAAGAACAATTTGAGCGAATTCAGCTAACAGTAGTTGCAGATCTGCAAATAGAATAGAACCTCCTCTGAAAAAGATTAAAATAAGGGTAAAACTTTATACTATTTTCAGAAGGAGGTTTTATGATGGAGAAAAAAGTTCATTATAAAATGCATAAGGTTAAGAAGAACTGGGTAGCGATTGCTGTTACCTCCCTGGCTCTTCTTGTGGCTCCAAAGGCCTTGGGGATTGAATCAGGTGTGATCTATGCGGATGATGCTAATCAAGTGGCCGATGTAAAAGAACAGTCCGCTGTTCAGAGCAAGGACACGGAGCAAGCTATTTCAGACAAAGGAGCTGAACCTTCTCAGCTGGAAGCAAAAGAACAGGCTTCTTCTAGCAAAGAAACCTATCAAGCTAGTGCGGCAACCAATCCAACAGCTAACGAACAGACGACGCAACAGGATAAAGAAGTTGAAACTACAAGAACTGACTCCAGACAGGAATTGACTCAGAAAGTAAGTGATGACTCTTCTGAAAAGAATGATTCCTCCCAAGAGCCTAAAGTAGCCGATCAGGCTGAGTCAACTGACAAAGCTCAAGATGCATTACAGGCTAAACAAGATAGTAGAGCCAATGATCAAGAAGAAACTACCGAAAATGTAGCAAAAGCTACCGTTTCTGACAAGATTATAGCGACACCAAAGAAAGGTCATTTGCCAGAACCTGCCCAAAGAAAAGAATCAATAACCGAAAAAATGTTGGCTGCTCAAGCACAAGCGGCGCCGGTAAATACTGAGCATGATGACGATGTGTTGGCCCATATCAAGACGATTGATGGTAAGAAATACTATGTTCAGGATGATGGCTCAGTTAAGAAAAACTTTGCTGTTGAGCTAAACGGAAAAATTCTTTATTTTGATGCAGAAACTGGGGCTTTGGTTGATTCAAATGAATATCAGTTCCAGCAAGGAACCAGCAGTCTCAATAATGAATTTACCCAAAAGAATGCTTTTTATGGTACAACTGACAAGGATATTGAGACTGTAGATGGCTATTTGACAGCTGATAGTTGGTATCGTCCAAAGTTCATCTTAAAAGATGGAAAAACATGGACGGAATCGACAGAAACAGACTTACGCCCTCTTTTGATGGCTTGGTGGCCTGATAAGCGGACCCAGATTAATTACCTCAACTATATGAATCAAGAGAATCTGGGGATCGGTGCCTTTGAAAGTAAGACCGAGCAAGTTCTTTTAACAGATGCTGTTCAGCAAGTACAGCGAAAAATTGAAGAAAGGATTAGCAAAGAAGGCGACACGAAATGGTTGAGAACTCTGATGAGTGCTTTTGTCAAAACTCAGCCAAATTGGAATATCAAGACAGAATCTGAAACAACTGGGACGAACAAGGACCATCTGCAAGGTGGAGCCCTGCTCTATACAAACAGTGATAAGACATCTCATGCCAATTCTAGATATCGTCTGCTTAACCGCACACCAACCAGCCAGACCGGTACTCCTAAATACTTCATCGACAAGTCAAATGGTGGTTATGAATTCCTATTAGCCAATGATTTTGATAACTCTAATCCAGCTGTTCAAGCTGAGCAACTTAACTGGCTCCACTATATGATGAACTTTGGAAGCATCGTAGCCAATGATCCAACTGCTAACTTTGACGGAGTTCGTGTTGATGCGGTGGACAATGTCAACGCAGATTTGCTCCAAATCGCATCTGACTACTTCAAGTCTCGCTACAAGGTGGGAGAAAGTGAAGAAGAAGCCATCAAGCATTTGTCTATCTTGGAAGCTTGGTCTGATAACGATCCTGACTACAACAAAGATACTAAAGGCGCTCAACTAGCAATTGATAACAAGCTACGCTTGTCCTTGCTTTATTCGTTCATGCGTAAGCTTTCTATCCGTAGTGGAGTAGAGCCAACGATTACGAATAGTCTGAATGATCGTTCTACTGAAAAGAAAAATGGCGAGCGGATGGCAAACTATATCTTTGTTCGGGCTCATGATAGTGAAGTACAAACCGTTATTGCCGACATCATCCGGGAAAATATCAATCCAAATACGGATGGTTTGACCTTTACCATGGATGAGCTCAAGCAAGCCTTCAAGATCTACAACGAAGATATGCGCAAGGCGGACAAGAAGTATACGCAGTTCAATATCCCAACTGCCCATGCTCTCATGCTCTCCAATAAAGACTCTATCACTCGGGTCTACTATGGCGACCTCTATACTGATGACGGCCAATACATGGAGAAAAAATCTCCATACCATGACGCTATTGATGCCTTGTTGCGTGCTCGGATTAAGTATGTAGCTGGTGGCCAGGATATGAAAGTCACCTATATGGGTGTGCCTCGCGAGGCTGATAAATGGTCATATAACGGTATCTTGACTTCTGTTCGCTACGGTACTGGTGCTAATGAGGCTACGGATGAAGGTACAGCAGAAACCCGTACCCAAGGGATGGCAGTTATTGCTTCTAATAACCCGAACCTTAAACTGAACGAATGGGATAAATTGCAAGTCAATATGGGAGCAGCCCATAAGAATCAATACTATCGCCCTGTGCTCCTGACGACCAAAGATGGCATTTCCCGCTATCTAACTGACGAAGAAGTACCCCAATCGCTCTGGAAGAAGACAGATGCAAATGGTATTTTGACCTTTGATATGAATGATATCGCTGGCTATAGCAATGTCCAAGTTTCTGGTTACCTGGCTGTTTGGGTACCAGTTGGTGCTAAAGAGAATCAGGATGCGCGCGTAACAGCCAGCAAGAAGAAAAATGCCAGCGGTCAGGTTTACGAATCTAGTCCTGCTCTTGATTCTCAGTTGATTTATGAAGGCTTCTCTAACTTCCAAGACTTTGCAACCCGCGATGACCAATATACCAATAAAGTCATTGCTAAAAATGTCAACCTCTTCAAGGAATGGGGAGTAACTTCATTTGAGCTACCACCTCAGTATGTATCTAGCCAAGACGGTACTTTCTTAGATTCTATCATTCAGAATGGTTATGCCTTTGAAGACCGCTACGATATGGCGATGAGCAAGAATAATAAATATGGTTCTCTAAAAGATTTGCTCAATGCTCTTCGTGCTCTCCACAGTGTCAATATCCAAGCCATTGCGGACTGGGTGCCAGACCAAATCTACAACCTGCCAGGTAAAGAAGTGGTAACAGCAACTCGTGTCAACAACTACGGAACCTACCGTGAAGGCGCAGAAATCAAAGAAAAACTTTATGTGGCTAATAGTAAGACCAATGGGACCGACTACCAAGGCAAGTATGGTGGAGCCTTCTTGGATGAGCTTAAAGCTAAATACCCAGAAATCTTTGAACGAGTACAAATTTCCAACGGCCAAAAGATGACAACGGACGAGAAGATTACCAAGTGGTCGGCTAAGTACTTCAATGGTACCAATATCTTAGGTCGTGGAGCTTACTATGTTCTTAAAGACTGGGGAAGCAAAGAATACCTGTCTAACAAGAATGGAGAGACAGCATTACCTAAACAGCTGGTCAACAAAGAAGCTTCCACAGGATTTGTAAAAGACACAAATGGCTTTAAGTTCTATTCAACTAGTGGTAATCAAGCTAAAGACACTTTTATCCAGGATGAAAATGGCAATTGGTATTACTTTGATAATCAAGGATATCTAGTAACAGGAGCTCGTGAGATTGATGGCAAGCAGCTTTACTTCATGAAGAATGGGGTTCAGTTGCGTGATGCTTTACAGGAAGATGAAAATGGCAATCAGTACTACTATGATAAGACTGGTGCCAAGGTTCTCAACCGTTACTACACTTCTGATGGCCAAAACTGGCGTTATTTTGACGACAAAGGTGTTATGGCTCGCGGGCTTGTCAAGATAGGAGATGGACAGCAATACTTTGACCAAAATGGTTATCAAGTCAAGGGCAAGGTTGTGCGTGCTAAGGATGGCAAACTTCGTTACTTTGACAAGGATTCAGGAAATGCTGTTATCAATCGTTTTGCTCAGGGTGATAACCCAAGTGATTGGTACTATTTCGGGGCAGACGGAGTCGCTCTAACAGGCCTTCAGAAGATTGGTCAGCAAACCCTTTACTTTGGCCAAGATGGCAAGCAGGTCAAGGGTCAAGTAGTGACACTAGCAGATAAGAGCATTCGTTACTTCGATGCCAATTCAGGAGAGATGGCCGTCAACAAATTTGCAGAAGGTGCTAAAAATGAATGGTATTACTTTGATCAAGACGGCAAAGCTGTAACAGGTCTCCAAACGATCAACAAACAGGTTCTCTACTTCGGCCAAGACGGCAAGCAAGTCAAGGGTCAAGTAGTGACGCTAGCAGACAAGAGCATTCGTTACTTTGATGCCAATTCAGGAGAGATGGCCGTCAACAAATTTGCAGAAGGTGCAAAGAATGAATGGTATTACTTTGACCAAGACGGCAAAGCTGTAACAGGTCTCCAAACGATCAACAAGCAGGTTCTCTACTTCGGCCAAGACGGCAAGCAGGTCAAGGGTCAAGTAGTGACACTAGCAGATAAGAGCATTCGTCACTTCGATGCCAATTCAGGTGAGATGGCCGTCAACAAATTTGCAGAAGGTGCTAAAAATGAATGGTATTACTTTGATCAAGACGGCAAAGCTGTAACGGGTCTTAAGACAATTAACAATCAAGTTCTCTACTTCGGCCAAGATGGCAAGCAGGTCAAGGGTCAAGTTGTCTATGTTAATGGTGCTGAGCGATACTTTGATCCGAAGTCAGGTGATATGGTTCGTAACAAATGGATTCGTCTAGAAGACGGAACCTGGATGTACTTTGACCGAAATGGTAGAGGCAGACGCTTTGGCAGAAACTAATCACGAAAGAGCATAAGCTAAATGACACTTGATCTTTTAGCTTTCCATGACTCAAAAAAACGATAACTCCTTATTTGGAAGTTGTCGTTTTTTACTGTCTAAAATAAGAGTGCTTTTAACTCAAAGTCAATAGAATTGCATTCATCGGATTTATTTTATCTCTTTCTTTTTTTCAATAGATAAGAGCAGAGCGATCACGCCGATAAAGCTGAAGATTAGCCAGCTAGCATTCATATTCCAAAGAGCTAGACTGGAGAAAATCATAGTTCCCAGAGGAACGGAGAAGGAGAAGAGCAAACTCAGAAAGCTGGAAGTCTGAGCGAGAACATCGGAAGGTAGCTTACTTAGCAAGAGGGTGTTGATTTTGGGATTGATCTTGCCGGAAGCATAAGCAAGAAAAAATCCAAAAGTAATACCGACGAAAACGGGCAGATGTAAGAAGTTGCTGATAGCAAGCAGAATCATCATAACAGCGGCCCAGATGATGAGCTGATTTAGTGATAGACGGCTGAAGTAATCGTTGGGAGTCAAACTAGCAATGATCATGGCTAGGACAAGCGTCGTCTGAAGAATCAAGAGCGACTGGCTAAAAGATAGATGAAAGATGGGGTTGTCTAGCAAATAGAGATTATAAAGTGCTATAAGAGAACCTGCCATAGCGTTAATGACCAAGATTTGAGCCAGCAACTTGAGAAAGTTGTTAGATCCCTCCTGCTCAAAGATGAGTTTGGAAGATGTATACATTTTTTTCAGTTCTTCCTTGAGAGGAGGTTTATTCTCAGAAATGGTTACCGGATCATGGGTCAATCGACGTCGGACTAGATAGAGGGTAGTAGAGGAGAGAAGGAAGGTCAAAGAATTGACTAGAGCTACTAGGAAAAAGTTTTGTTGGCTGATTGCCAAGAGCCAAACTCCTAAGGCTTGTCCGGCTAAGCTACAAAGAAAACTGATAAGCTGGGTAAAGGAGAAGGCCTCCATTAGATCTTGCTCGGGAATGTTCTTTTTCAAAATTGGCATTTGCAGACCACTTCGATAGTCGCTGATAATATCAGAAAGAATATTCATGAAGCAGACCACTGAAAAGGCTAGATATGAGCTAGAGCGAGTCATAAAGGCGACAAGAACAAATAGCAGGGCTTGTACATAACCAAAATGAATCAGCCAGCGAGCTTTATGGATGGTCTTATCTGCTTTGATGCCGACGAAGATAGTAAAGAAAGTCGGAACCAGGACGATAAAATTAGCCACAGCAATAGCAAACTTGGGACTGGGCATGCTAGACGCAAATACAACAAAAACAATATTGAAAATAGAAGCTCCCAGGGTGTTGAAGATTCGTGAGAGGCTAATAAAAGAAAATAATTTATTCCGTAAGGCAAGTTTCATAAAAATCTCCTTTAGTAATGAATGGTTTGAAAGATTTTTCAAAAATAGTCAATAACTACAAGGCCTTGATAGTTTTGATTATAGCAGGAAAAGTCTTG
Organism: Streptococcus sp. 2_1_36FAA; assembly: GCF_000161955.2. Lineage (NCBI taxonomy): Bacteria > Bacillati > Bacillota > Bacilli > Lactobacillales > Streptococcaceae > Streptococcus > Streptococcus sp. 2_1_36FAA. Next base: position 107,122 of record NZ_KI391976.1, on the reverse strand, counting down.
ATTTCAATAGCTTTTCCGCAAGTGGTTAAGTCTCTTAGGTAAGTGGTCAGGTTCTAAAAGCGACTTGCGAGAGCTCTTTCTAGTTTCAGTATAAAATAAAAGATTTAAGAAGCAGAAAATGTTGCATATATTCAACGAATTTAATGGAAGTTGTTGAAATTGGTAAGCTAGAGATCGTCTAATATCAAAAAATCTCCACTTTCTAACTCAAAATCGGCGAGTTTAAAAGTGGAGGTTTGTTTTATTTGCTATATTTTTGAAAAGCAGCTTCGAGAGCTTCTTGGTAGTAATCAGCGCTATGTTGACAGTTCAAGATTTGGAAAATATCGACTGCTTTTTCCATCTGGGCGAGCCCTTCTTTCTTTTGTCCTTTCAAACAAGCTAACTCTCCCTGAGCAAAGAGGTAGACAATTCGAAAGTAAGTCTCATTTTCTTCATAAAAGTGTCGCTCAATGACTTGTTGGAAATAGTCTGCATGGGCGATATTTTCCTGACTGATGGCTAGAAGATAACCATTTAAAAAAGTGGTATGCAAGGTGTTGCGATTATTGGCAAATAAGGCTGTAAAATCATTTCTTGAGAGGATTTCTTTGGTGTATTGGGAAAACAAGTCTAGAGATAAAACCGGAGTGCAGATAGAAAAAAGCTTCAGTTCATAGCGACCCCAAATATCAACTGAAAAGAGATAATCATGGAGGAAATCTAGCTCGTCTGGACTAGCTTTTTCAGATTCCTTGAGGGCACAGAGGTAGGCCTTAACAATCAGGCGCTCAACCCAATCATTAGACTCTTTACTTTTTTGACTGATTTTTTTCTTCTCTAGATAAAGTTTTTCTAATAAGTTGAGCTGATTGGTTTGGAGCAGTTCTTGAATTTGGTTTAAGAGTTCCTTATGAGAATGATGATCCTGGATGCCAGCTGCAACTGTAAATTCTTCTGTTTCTGTGTGAATGGCGCTGAGCGCGCTGAAAAGTTTCTGAGCTGATAGCTCGCTCTGCCCATTTTCAAAGCGGGAAAGCATGGACTTTGAGAATTCTCCGCCAGTGGCTTCAGATAAAGAGATGTGCCTTGCCTCTCGAAAAAATCTAAAAACTTGCCCTAATTGTGCCATTGTCTTCCCTCCTTGCCATTTATTATAACAAAATAATTTTCAATAACAGCGGAGCGACTAAACATGATATAATAAAAGAAAAAACAAAGAGGAACTTATGTTAAATATACAAGAAATTCGCAAAAATCCAGATGGTTTGGCTTTTGAAAAGAAGCTAGACTTGGCTGAAGAATTAAAAGAACGCAATGCTGAGATTTTAGATGTTCAGGATATTGTTGCTAGTGGGAGAGTCCAGTATGAGGATGGACTCTATTTCTTAGATTATGAACTTTCTTATACTATTACTTTGGCTTCTAGTCGCAGTATGGAGCCCGTGGAGCGAAAAGAATCTTACCTGGTTAATGAAATTTTTATGGAAGATGGACAAGTCGCTTCTCAGGAAATGATTGATCAGGATCTGGTGCTTCCCATTGAAAATGGTGAGATAAATGTTGCAGAAAGTGTAGCTGACAATATCCTTTTGAATATTCCCCTAAAAGTTTTGACAGCTGCTGAAGAGGCTGGTTCAGACTTGCCAACAGGAAGAGATTGGCAGGTTATGACGGAGGAAGATTATCAGAAGTACCAAGCGGATAAAAAAGAAGAGAATAGTCCATTTGCAGGTTTACAAGGTCTTTTTGATGAATGAGGGATAAAATTTTCTAGAAAAAAATTGGAATTAAAAGATAATTTGGTATACTAAGATAATAAAATAAATTGGACAAGCTTTCTTGTCGAAAAAGGAGTTATTATGGATACATTTTTCTTTCCAACTTGGCTGATCCTCGGTGCAATTATTTTAGTTATTGTACTTGTTCTTTTGGCTAAGGGATATGTCAATGCTCGACCAAATGAAGTAGTCGTCATCACAGGACTTCGCAAACAACGCCATTTGCGAGGTAAGGCTGGATTTATGATTCCTTTTGTTGAACAACGCTCTTATCTGGATATTGAGCAGTTCTCAACAGATGTTCGTACGTCTGAGGCGGTGCCAACTCTAGACTTCATTAATGTGCGAGCTGATGCAGCTGTGAAGCTGAAAATTGGAACGACTGACGAAATGATTGCCCGTGCGGCAGAAAACTTCCTTAATTGGAATACAACTGACATTTCTAACTCTGTTCAAGATGTCTTGGAAGGAAATCTTCGGGAAGTAATTGGTCAGATGGAGTTGCGTAAGATGGTCAATGACCGTCAGGAATTTGCCTCAAAAGTGCAGGACAATGTAGCTCCTGATTTGGCTAAGATGGGATTAGAAGTCATTGCCTTTACTGTCCAATCTTTTTCAGATGAAGGTGGCGTGATTGATAATCTCGGTATTGAAAATGTCGAAACCATCAAAAAAGATGCCTTAATTGCAAAGGCCAAAGCGGAACGTGAGCGCAAGGAAGTAGAAGCTGAGCAGGATAAATTGGCTAACGACAAGCGAGTAGCTGCTGACTTGGAAATTGCTCAAAAGCAAAATGAGTTGAAACTGAAGCAAGCAGCCCTCAAGCAGGAAGCAGATATTGCGCAAGCTAAGGCTGATGCAGCTAAAGGGATTGAGGCAGAAATTCAACGTCGTGAGCAAGAGCGCGTGGCTGCTGAAGCTAACATCATGAAGCAAGAGAAAGAAGCTGAAGTCAAGGAACGTGAAGTTAAGGTTCGTGAGCAAGAACTGGATGCTAACATCCGCAAACAGGCTGAGGCAGAAAAATACTCTCGTCAACAAGCAGCAGAAGCGCAATTGATTGAGCGTCAACGTCAAGCTGAAGCAGAACTTTTTGAAACTCAAAAAGAAGCAGAGGCTCGCAAGGCTCAAGCCGAGGCTGAAAAATTTGCACAATTGCAAGAAGCTGAAGCCATTGAAGCCAAGGGACGTGCTGAAGCGGAGGCTATTCGTCTTAAGCTAGAAGCAGAGGCTCAAGGTTTGGATAAAAAAGCAGAAGCCATGAAGAAGATGCAGGAAGCTGCCATTACTGAGATGATTGTAGACAAACTGCCAGAAATTGCCCGTGCTGTAGCAGAGCCGCTTACTAAAGTGGACAAAATCACCATGTATGGTGAAGGCAATGCTTCTAAGATGGTTGGTGATATCATGCAGAGTATTGACCAAGTATCGCAAGGTGCAGGCTTCGATATCCGCCAACTCCTAGCAGGCGCTCTTGGTGTTAATATGACTGTCAACAAGCTTAAACAAGATGAACAGCCAGTGATTGAAGCTCAAGAAATTACGACTGATGACAAGAAATAAAAAATGATTAGGATGAGGCCAGCCTTCATCCTATTTTTACTCAGGGATTATTCCTCTTCGAACATTTCAAGATAAATTCTTTATTTTATAGCTTAAACATGATAAAATAAAACAAACCAACTAACTATAGGAGAAAAAAATGACTAAAGCAAATTTTGGTGTTGTTGGTATGGCCGTTATGGGTCGTAACCTTGCTCTTAATATTGAATCTCGTGGCTATACAGTAGCCATCTACAATCGTTCAGCGAACAAAACAGAAGACGTGATTGCTTGCCATCCTGAAAAGAACTTTGTGCCAAGCTATGACGTTGAAAGCTTTGTAAACTCAATCGAAAAACCTCGCCGTATCATGCTCATGGTTCAAGCTGGACCTGGTACAGATGCGACTATCCAAGCACTTCTTCCTCACTTGGATAAAGGTGATATCTTGATTGACGGAGGAAACACTTTCTATAAAGATACTATCCGTCGTAACGAAGAGTTAGCAAACTCAGGCATCAACTTTATCGGTACTGGTGTCTCTGGTGGTGAAAAAGGTGCCCTCGAAGGCCCTTCTATCATGCCTGGTGGACAAAAAGAAGCTTATGAATTGGTAGCAGATGTTCTTGAAGAAATCTCTGCTAAAGCACCTGAAGATGGCAAACCATGTGTGACTTACATCGGCCCTGACGGAGCGGGTCACTATGTGAAAATGGTCCACAACGGTATCGAGTATGGAGATATGCAATTAATCGCAGAAAGCTATGACCTCATGCAACATTTGCTCGGACTTTCTGCAGAAGACATGGCTGAAATCTTCACTGAGTGGAACAAGGGCGAGCTTGATAGCTACTTGATTGAAATCACTGCTGATATCTTGAGCCGTAAAGACGATGAAGGCCAAGAGGGGCCAATCGTAGACTATATCCTTGATGCTGCAGGTAACAAGGGAACTGGTAAATGGACTAGCCAATCAGCACTTGACTTAGGCGTGCCATTGTCACTCATTACTGAGTCTGTGTTTGCCCGCTATATTTCAGCTTACAAAGAAGAACGTGTACATGCCAGCAAAGTCTTGCCAAAACCATCTACCTTCAAATTTGAAGGAGATAAAGCTGAGTTGATCGAAAAGATCCGTCAAGCTCTTTATTTCTCAAAAATCATTTCTTATGCACAAGGTTTTGCTCAATTGCGTGTGGCTTCTCGTGAAAACAATTGGAACTTGCCATTTGCGGATATTGCTTCAATCTGGCGTGATGGCTGTATCATCCGTTCTCGTTTCTTGCAAAAGATTACAGATGCTTACAACCGTGATGCTGACTTAGCTAACTTGCTTTTGGATGAATACTTCCTTGATGTAACAGCTAAATATCAACAATCTGTGCGTGATATCGTAGCTCTTGCCGTTCAAGCAGGTGTTCCAGTGCCAACTTTCTCAGCAGCCATTACTTACTTTGATAGCTATCGTTCAGCAGATCTACCTGCTAACTTGATCCAAGCACAACGTGACTACTTTGGAGCACACACATATCAACGTAAAGACAAAGAAGGTACCTTCCACTATTCTTGGTACGACGAAAAATAGGACGACAGGTCAATGGCGAAGCGGATTTTATTAGTTGAAAATGAAAAGAATCTAGCACGATTTATCATGCTGGAATTACAAAAGGAAAGTTATCAAGTAGACCTAGCGGAAACAGGGCAAGAGGGACTAGCTCTAGCAAAGGAAAACGATTATGATTTACTTTTACTAAATAATCAGTTTGCTGATGGAACAGCCTTTGCCTTTGCTCAACAATTAAGTTTATTAAAACCAGCTGCAGTAATCATTGTAATGGTGAGCCGAGAGGAAATTGCGGATTCGGCTGAAGAGATTCAGCAGTTTGCAGTTTCTTATATGGTAAAACCCTTTATTATCAGTGATTTGGTTGATAAGATATCTGCTATCTTTCGTGGACGAGATTTTATTGATCAGAAATGTAGCCAGTTAAAAGTTCCTACTGCTTATCGTAATTTGCGGGTTGATTTGAAAAATCATACGGTTTATCGAGGGGATGAAATTATTGCTTTGACGAGACGAGAGTACGATTTACTAGTGACTCTAATGAGCAGTAATAAGGTGATGAGCCGTGAGCAACTGTTAGACCGAGTGTGGAAGTATGAAAGTGCATCTGAAACGAATATAGTGGATGTATATATTCGTTACCTCCGTAGTAAAATCGATCTTCCGGGACAAGAAAGTTATATTAAAACCGTTCGTGGAATTGGTTATTCCATGCAGGGTTGATCTATGATAAAACTCTAATTCTTTGAGAATTGGAGTTTTTTAATATGATTTTTAGTCGAAATTAGATTAATTCACGCAATCGTTTGCTTAAAATTAATAGATTGGGTTTACTAGTTGAAAGACAAAAAAGAGGTCATAATCTATATTATTATGTTGATCACAGACCTCACACAGCTTGATAAATCAACTTTTTTGCGGGTAGATGAAAATTAGGGTAAAAAAAGTGAGAATAAAAGAGGAAATAATAAAATTTAATTTTTTTTATGAAAACCCTTTACAAAATTAAAAAAAGTGATAAAATAGTAGTGTGCAATGCAAACGATTTCATATAGAAGTTTGTAAAAAAGAAGGAGGTCTGGATGATGAAAAATTCATTCAAGAACATTTTTAGCTTTGAATTTTGGCAGAAATTCGGTAAAGCTTTAATGGTGGTCGTTGCGGTTATGCCCGCAGCTGGTCTAATGATTAGTATTGGTAAGTCGCTTCCAATGATTAATCCTAATTTTGGTGTGTTGGTAACGACAGGTGGTGTTTTAGAGCAAATCGGTTGGGGTGTTATTGGGAACCTCCACGTTCTATTTGCTCTTGCAATTGGGGGAAGCTGGGCTAAAGAACGTGCCGGTGGTGCCTTTGCTGCAGGTTTATCTTTTATCCTGATTAACCGTATCACTGGTGTGATGTTTGGTGTTACTAGTGACCTGCTAAAAAAACCAGATGCAACTGTTCACACTCTTTTAGGTGGAACAATTAAGGTTTCTGATTACTTTATCAGCGTTCTAGAATCGCCTGCCCTAAACATGGGTGTATTTGTCGGAATTATTGCTGGTTTTGTTGGAGCAACTGCTTACAACAAATACTATAACTTCCGTAAATTGCCAGACGCACTTTCATTCTTTAACGGTAAACGCTTTGTTCCATTTGTTGTAATTTTGCGTTCTGCGATTGTTGCGATTGCACTTTCATTTGTATGGCCAGTTATTCAAACTGGAATCAATAACTTTGGTATTTGGATCGCTAATTCACAAGATACTGCGCCGGTTTTTGCGCCATTCTTGTATGGTACTTTGGAACGTCTCTTGCTTCCATTTGGATTGCACCATATGTTGACAATCCCAATGAACTATACTGCTCTTGGTGGAACATATGAAGTGTTAACTGGTGCTGCAAAAGGTACACAAGTATTCGGACAAGACCCACTTTGGCTTGCTTGGGTAACTGACCTTGTTAACCTTAAAGGTTCAAATATGGCAAGCTACAATCAATTGCTTGAAGCATACCATCCAGCCCGCTTTAAAGTTGGACAAATGATTGGTTCATTTGGTATTTTGATTGGGGTAGCTGCAGCTATCTACCGCAATGTAGATGCTGATAAGAAGCACAAATATAAAGGTATGATGATTGCGACTGCATTGGCAACCTTCTTGACTGGGGTTACTGAGCCAATCGAGTACATGTTCATGTTTGTTGCGACTCCACTTTACTTGGTTTACTCACTTGTTCAAGGTGCTGCTTTTGCAATGGCTGATATTGTTGCTTTACGTGTGCACTCATTCGGTTCTATTGAGTTCTTAACTCGTACACCAATGGCAATCAATGCTGGTCTTGGTGGAGATATCATCAACTTCATTTGGGTAACAATTCTCTTTGGTGTAGCAATGTACTTCATTGCAAACTTCATGATTAAGAAATTCAACTACGCAACTCCAGGACGCAATGGTAACTATGAAACTGCAGATGGATCAGATGAAGCTTCTTCATCAGAAGCTGGCAGTGGCAAGGTTGCAGAAGCATCTCAAGCAGTCAATGTTATCAATTTGCTAGGTGGTCGTGCTAATATAGTTGATGTAGATGCTTGTATGACTCGTCTGCGCGTAACTGTCAAGGATGCTGAAAAAGTTGGAACTGAAGAGCAATGGAAAGCTGAAGGCGCTATGGGCTTGGTTATGAAAGGTCAAGGTGTTCAGGCTATCTATGGACCAAAAGCTGATGTTCTTAAATCTGATATTCAAGACTTGCTGGATTCTGGTGAAGTGATTCCTGAAACTCTTCCAAGTCAAAAAGCAGAATCAGCAGCTACTGAAGTTGCTTACAAAGGTGTAACAGAAGAAGTAGAAACTGTTGCAGATGGTCAAGTCATCGCAATTGATGATGTTAAAGATCCAGTATTCTCACAAAAGATGATGGGAGATGGATTTGCTGTTGAGCCAGAAAATGGTAAGATTTACTCACCTATTTCAGGTACTGTAACAAGCGTATTTCCTACGAAACATGCTTTAGGTATTTTGACAGAAAATGGTTTAGAAGTGTTGGTTCACATCGGCTTAGACACTGTCAGCTTAGAAGGTAAACCATTTGAAGTTCATGTTTCAGAAGGCCAAAAGGTTGCTGCAGGTGATCTACTTGTGACAGCTGATTTGGAAGCTATCAAGGCAGCTGGTCGTGAAACTTCAACAGTTGTTGTCTTCACAAACGCGGCGGCTATTAAGTCTGTGACTGTAGAAAAACTTGGTCAAGCATCTGCTAAGACAGTTGTTGCCAAGGTTGAATTGTAAAATAGAAAAGAGAAATCATGGCGAAATTCCTGACATTAAATACTCATAGTTGGATGGAAGAAGAGCAAGAAACTAAGCTAAATCAGCTTGCAGAACGCATTCTTCAAGAAAAATATGATGTCATTTGCCTGCAGGAAGTCAATCAATTAATGGAGTCTGAACAGGTTGTTCAGGCTCCTTTTTATCAGGCAGTTGAAGGAGCGATTGCGATTCATCAGGATCACTTTGCTCTTTGCTTGGTAAAAAAATTGACTGAAGCAGGACTGGACTATCATTGGTCTTGGGCTTATAATCATATCGGTTTTGACATTTACAATGAAGGGGTGACGATTCTATCCAAGAATCCTCTGACTCCTAAAGAAGTTTTGGTCTCAGAAGTGAATGATCCTAGGGATTATCATACCCGTAAGGTCTTGTTAGCGGAGACTGAGGTAGAGGGTCAATTGATGACTATCGCCTCTTGCCATCTATCTTGGTGGGACAAGGGCTTCCAAGGGGAGTGGTCTAAGCTTGAAGAAGAGCTTGTCAAGGTCAAAACTCCTCTGGTTCTCATGGGTGATTTTAACAATCCTGTTGATTACGAAGGCTATCAGCATATCTTAAAAAGCCCACTCAAATTGCAGGATAGTCATAAGGTTGCTCGAAAGATTAGTGGTAAGGCAACAGTTGAAGGCGCCATTGCTGGCTGGGATGGCAACCAAGATGCTCTGAAGATTGATTATATCTTTACAAGTCAAGGCATCCAAATTGAAAGCTCTGCTGTGGTCTTTGACGGAAAGGAAACCCCCGTTGTCAGTGACCATTTTGGTATAGAAGTAGAGGCAAAATTTTAGAAAAAAATAGTTCCAAGTTAAATGAACTGTACTAGCGAGGTTAGCTTAAAAGCCTAACTTTCGAGTTTCAGTTCAACTTGGAACTTTTTTATATAAGAGAATATCTTTTTGGGAGAAATTGTCAAAATTTTTTAAATTACTATTAGTCAAAAATTCTACCTCCTACTCGCAATGGGCTTCCTTGCATCATGGTATCAAAAATAATTTGTCCATCTTTAATTTCAAACATGAATTGCCATGTCGATCCTTCTATGTTATTGAAGCTGCCTCCAACGATTACAACTTCACCTCCTCCTTGCGGTGTACCATTTCCAATTTCTTCCCACTTGGTTTCATTCCAATTGATCTGTACAGATTCCACTTTAGGATTTAAAGATTTTACAAAATCTTCTATTTCTTTTTTATGCTTCCTCAAATAAGCCAACTGCTTTTCTTTGGTGCTTTGATATTTCTGGTGATCAATTCCGCCGAATAAATCTTTATTTTTAACTGCCACAATTGTTCCTCCTATGATAAGAGTTGATGCGATTGCAAGGATGAGCATTTTTCTTTTTTTCATTATTTTTTCCTATACAGAGATAATTTTCTAGCATTATAACATAAGAGGATTCCTTTTTTAGTATAAAATGTAGGAGAAATACTTTTAATAGTTCTGCGTACTAATTTAGATTTGCCTTACTTTTGTTATGGGCAAAATTATGGTAAAATAGAGTATTAAGATTTGAGGAGGAAATCGTATGCGTTGTCCAAAATGTGGCGGGAGCAAATCCAGTGTTATTGATAGCCGTCAAGCTGAGGATGGAAATACTATTCGTCGCCGTCGTGAATGCGAAGATTGCCAGCATCGATTTACAACTTATGAACGGGTAGAAGAGAGAACCCTAGTCGTTGTCAAAAAAGATGGGACTAGGGAGCAATTTTCAAGAGACAAGATTTTTAATGGCATTATTCGCTCTGCTCAAAAACGGCCAGTATCTAGTGATGAGATAGAAGCTTTGGTCAATCGCATTGAGCAGAAAGTACGAAGTAGCAGTGAGAATGAAATTAGCAGTGACTTTATCGGAAATCTTGTTATGGATGAACTAGCTGAATTGGATGAGATTACCTATGTTCGTTTCGCCAGTGTTTATCGTAGTTTTAAAGATGTTGGTGAATTAGAAAGTCTGCTTCAGCAAATTACTAAGGGTGTAAAAAAGAAGAGAGAAGAATAGATGAGGCCAAACGATCAGTTTTCTTATTTGAAAAACAATCTGGTTAGTCAAGATACAAACAATCTGATCCGTCTTTATCTGCCGATTATTGGTCGAGAAGCAGTCAGTCTCTATCTGTACTGTCTGGCTTTTTGGGACAACGGTCGTCAGACCTATACCTTTGGCCATATTTTGAATCATCTAAATATGGGAATGGAAGTCTTAAAGACGAGCTTTGAACGCTTAAGTGCCATGAACTTGCTAGAACTCTATCAAGGAGAGTCGACTTATCAGATCAAACTTTTTAGTTTGCTTTCGGCGGATGAATTTTTCCAGCATAACGTTTACAAACGACTTTTAGAAAAGAAAATTGGTGAAACGGCTGTTGAAGATTTAATGGAAGGTCAGCCTCAGGGTCAGCCTTTGGCTAGGAAATTATCGACAGTCTTTGATGTGGAAGATGAAGTCAGAGTGATTAAGAAGAAGCAAGCAGACTTTGACCTGACTAACTTTAAGCGAAGAATGGCTCAGGAAAATTTACGTTTTGCTGATGAAAAAGAAGATTTACTAGATTTGTTTGCTATTGCTGAGCAACAAAATTGGACCTGGTATGAAACCTATGTCTTGGCTAGAGAAACCGCGATTTCACATGTTATTTCTGTCAAGCGTATGAAGCAAAAATTGGCTCAAAAACGTGTCGATGAGAAATTTACTCAGGATGAACAAATCATAATCCGCGCTGCCAAAAGTAAGGTGCCAATGCTTTTCTTAGCAGAGCTTAAAAAAAAGCGTCAGGCAACAATTACCCAATCAGAAAGACAGCTTTTATTGGACTTGGCTAAGTTAGGTCTTTTAGATGAGGTCATCAATATTGTCTTACTTCTGACTTTAAATAAGGTTGATTCAGCCAATCTAAATGAGAAGTACGCTCTAAAAGTCGCCAATGATTTTGCCTATCAAAAGGTGACTAGTGCTGAGGAAGCTGTTCTGAAAATCCGCGAGCGAAACCAACAAAGTCAGAGTAGACCAGTTAAATCTAGCCAGAAAGTTGCTAAAAGCAATGTTCCTGAATGGAGCCAGCCGGATTATAAAAATGAAACGAGTGCAGAGAAGCAGGCTGAGCTTGAAGAGAAAAAACGCCGCTTGCTTGCTAAATTAGAACAAGGAGGTGACTAGATGGAAAAGATTGGAGAGACCCTTTCACATAAAAATCCTGCTCGTCAATTCAACTATGAGGAGTTGGTTCGTCAAATCGTAGAAGATCCAGATGTGGCAGCATTTATTAAGCAAGAAAAACTCAGTCAATCTGAAATTTCCCGTAGCATCTCGAAGTTTAATCAGTACATCAGTGAACGAAAACGATTTCTACTGGGGGATGAAGCTTATATTGCGAAAGGCTACAAACCGATTTTAATTAAAAATGCAGGCTATGCGGATGTTTCCTATGAAGAGACAGCTGAGCTGGTCGAGCAGCAAAAAAATGAAGCAATTAAGAGTAGGCTTAACCTGATCAATCTGCCAAGTAGTCTCAAGGAAGCAAGTCTAGCACAGGTAGATCTCGATGATGTTGGTCGCGATAAAGCTTTTGAACTGTTGACCAACTTTGCTACTGAGTTTCCGCATTACCAGAAGGCTGTTTATCTCTATGGGGATTTTGGAGTCGGAAAAAGCTACATGATGGCTGCTCTGGCGCATGATTTGTCAGAGAAGCGCAGTGTTTCAACGACTCTTCTACATTACCCAAGCTTTGTTCTGGATGTTAAGAATGCAATCAGTTCTGGCTTGGTCAAGGAGAAGATTGACCAGGTCAAGACAGCTCAAGTGCTGATTTTGGATGATATTGGTGCAGAGCAATCCAGTCCTTGGATGAGGGATGAGATTTTGCAGGTCATTCTCCAGCACCGCATGCAGGAAAATCTGCCAACTTTCTTTACTTCTAACTTTAGTTTTGCGGATTTGGAGCGTCACTTTGCCAGCTCTAAGAATGGCGATGAGACTTGGCAGGCCAAGCGAGTTATGGAGCGAATTAAGTTTCTGGCTCAGGAGGTACGCCTAGAAGGAGAGAACCGCCGATGAATGAAACGATTAACTTGATGAAGTCTCACACGTCTGTTCGCCGCTTTACGGAGGAGCAGATTTCGGATAAGGAATTACGTGCCATCATTGATGCTGGGCGAGCAGCGTCCAGCTGGAAGAATTTCCAGTCCTATTCTATCATTGTGGTGCGAAGCAAAGAGAAAAAAGAGGCCCTTTTTGACTTGGTGCCCCAAGAAGCCATTCGGCAGTCTTCGGCCTTCCTGCTTTTTGTCGGCGACCTCAATCGAGCTCAAAAGGGAGTTCAATTGCACACGGAAGACTTTTACCCTGAGGGGACGGAGAATCTCCTAATTAGCTCAGTAGATGCTGCTTTGGTTGGTCAAAATACTCTCTTAGCAGCTGAAAGTTTAGGGTTTGGTGGGGTAATCATTGGGCTGGTTCGATATGCTGCCAGTCAAATAGCAGAGCTTTTTAAGCTATCAGACTACACTTATCCAGTCTTTGGGATAGCTCTGGGAACTCCCGACCAGAACCATGCAGTTAAGCCACGTCTGCCTTATGAAGCAGTAGTCTTTGAGGAAGAATATCGTGAACAGGATGATTCTGTTATTCAAGCCTATGACCGCGTTCAGACTGAATATGCCGGCGAGCGAGCTAAGGAAACTTGGAGTCAGCGTCTAGCTGCTCAATTTGGTCAGGAGCCTAATCAAGCTATCGATCAACTATTCAAAGAAAAGAAATTAGAAAAATAGGACGGAGTTTGGCTCTGTCCTAAAGAATGAAAGAGGAAAAACATGGCCTTACCAACTATTGCCATTGTCGGCCGTCCCAATGTCGGCAAATCAACGCTTTTCAATCGGATTGCCGGTGAGCGGATTTCCATTGTGGAAAATGTCGAAGGGGTGACCCGCGACCGAATCTATGCGACAGCAGATTGGCTTAACCGCAAGTTTAGTATTATTGACACGGGCGGAATCGACGATGTTGACGCGCCTTTTATGGAGCAAATTAAACACCAAGCTGAGATTGCCATGGACGAAGCAGATGCCATCGTTTTTGTCGTATCTGGCAAGGAAGGTATCACAGATGCGGACGAGTATGTGGCTCGCATGCTCTACAAGACCCATAAGCCAATTATTTTGGCGGTCAACAAGGTGGATAACCCCGAAATGCGCAATGAGATTTTTGATTTCTATGCGCTGGGCTTGGGCGATCCATTCCCAGTTTCTTCAGTCCACGGGATTGGTACTGGAGATGTTCTTGACGCCATCGTTGAAAATCTTCCAAATGAAGAAGTGGCAGAAAATCCTGATATGATTAAGTTTAGTCTGATTGGCCGGCCTAATGTCGGCAAGTCTAGCTTGATCAATGCCATCCTAGGTGAGGATAGGGTTATTGCCAGTCCTGTTGCCGGTACTACGCGTGACGCCATTGATACGGTCTTTACGGACAGTGAAGGTCAGGAATTTACCATGATCGACACGGCTGGTATGCGTAAGTCAGGCAAGGTCTATGAAAATACAGAAAAATACTCTGTCATGCGAGCTATGAGGGCCATTGATCGCTCAGATGTCGTTTTGATGGTGCTTAATGCCGAAGAAGGAATTCGTGAGTATGACAAGCGAATCGCTGGCTTTGCCCATGAAGCAGGAAAGGGTATTGTTATCGTCGTTAATAAATGGGATACACTGGAAAAAGATAACTATACTATGAAAGATTGGGAAGCAGATATCCGAGACCAATTCCAGTATCTGTCTTATGCGCCAATTATCTTTGTTTCTGCCCTGACCAAGCAGCGTCTCCATAAGCTACCGGACATGATTAAGCAAATCAGTCAGAGTCAGAATACCCGTATTCCATCAGCAGTGCTCAATGATGTCATCATGGATGCTATCGCGATTAATCCTACACCGACTGACAAGGGCAAACGTCTCAAGATTTTCTATGCGACTCAAGTAGCAACCAAACCGCCGACCTTTGTCATCTTTGTCAATGAAGAAGAGCTTATGCACTTCTCTTACCTACGTTTCTTGGAAAATCAAATCCGCAAGGCCTTTGTCTTTGAAGGTACTCCAATTCACTTAATTGCAAGGAAGCGGAAGTAGAGACAGATTTCCTCTAGTTTAATGGTTCATAGCTTTCTTTGTAGAACATTAATTTTGTCTCTTACATTTTTGGGGGTGTCTGAGTTTCAAAGAAATTATTTTATTGGCCAAGCTATGAAGGTTGTCGAGAAATAATATTTTGAATGGAGTCACTGGATCTTGTCGCTATTTATCAAGGTTTAGACTACCAATTAAGCAAAAATGAGAATCAAAAATCCGGTATGTCTATTACCTATCTAGAACAAAAGAAGTAAGCAAAAAGGCTTACTTTTTTCTTTGCCTGAAAACTATGGTATAATGGAGAGATAAATATAAGGTGGTAAGTATGGCGAAATTAATTCCAGGGAAAATTCGAACCGAGGGAATAAGCTTTTATGAAAAAGGTCAAATCAGCATTAGTGAAGTCAAAAATCGGATTATCTATAGTCGAGTTTCAGACTATAATTTGAGATACAGTTTGGCTGATGATGCTGTGTTCTGTTCTTGTGAATTTTTCCAGAAAAAACAATATTGCGCCCATTTAGCTGGACTAGAGTATTTCCTAAAAAATGACGCAGAAGGCAAGGAAGTATTGGCTAAGTTGGAGTTGGAGGAAACGAGTCAGCAAGAGACACAAGGAAAGGTTTCATTTGGGAGTCTCTTTTTAGATAAGATTTTACCCATGGATCAGGAAAATGCTAAGTATCAATTATCAGCAGTTGGTCAAGAAGATACTTATACAGGCGAGTTTTTGTGGACTCTGCGTCTCAGTCGTTTACCAGATGAGAAATCTTATGTGGTAAGGGATATTCGCGCTTTTTTACAAACTATCCAAAAAGAAGCTCCTTACCAGATTGGTAAAAGCTACTTTGAACCCCTTCGTTTTGAGGAATTTGACAGACCTAGTCAAGACCTATTAATGTTCTTACGGGGATTCTTGACGACTAAGGATGATTCTTTGATTTTTCAAAATGCTGGCCGACATATAACCTTTCCTGCTTCTTTGCTCGAAGAGGGAGTGACACGCTTGATGGAGTTAAACAGTTTCCATTTGGCGTATAGTGTCTTTGATTTCCAGCAGGTCTTTTTCCAAGATCTACATGAAGATGCGGGCATTTTCTCCTTTGAACTAGAGGAGACTGATGATTACTTAGAACTTGTGATTTCTGAACAGTACTACAAACTTTTATACAATGGTGAATTCCTATTTTATGGAGATACCTTCTTTCAACTCAATCATCAGCAACAACGTATACTGGCTGCCCTGAGAGATTTGCCTATAGATTCAGATAGGAAAAAACGTCTGCAATTTGATAGTTCTGATCAAGGTAAGCTGGCTACTAGTCTGTTAGAATTCAAGAAAATGGGTAGTTTATCAGCACCTAAAGAACTCATGATTCATGAGTTTCAGCCTCATTTCTCTTTTGATCTGCTGGCTTCAGGTGAGATTGAAGCTAAGCTTGTCTTTGCCTACGAATCTCTAACTGTAGCTAGTCAAGAAGAACTAGATAACCTTCCTTTTGCCAGCGATTTTAGAATGGAACAAAAGGTGTTTCAAACTTTACTACAGGCAGGATTTGAAGCAGAATTTGAAAGTCGTAGACCTGTTTTACTGCCTCAGGATGTCTATACTTTCTTTACTCATACCATGGAAAAGTTCCGCTCCTTAGGAAGAGTAGAGATTAGCCCTAGTTTATTAGCTCTTTATCAGGTAGAAAAACCGAAGATCGCTATTGAAACAAAAGGAAGCCTGTTGGAAATTGGTTTTGATTTTGCCAATATTGACCCAGCGGAAGTGGACGACGCCTTATCTGCCCTATTTGAATCTCGTGATTATTTTGTCAGTCAATCAGGCAAGGTATTGGTTTTTGATGAAGAGACTAAAAAAGTAAGTCAAACCTTGCAAAAATTAAGGGCCAAAAAGTTAAAGGGGGGTCAGATAAGGACTAACCGTTTAGCTGCCCTTCAGCTGACAGATATCCTAGAAGATCAAGAAAATGTTTCTTTCTCAGAGGGATTTCGGAAGTTAGCTTATGATCTGAGACACCCAGAAGAATTTCAACTACCATCCTTACAGGTTGAAGCCGAATTGAGAGACTATCAAGAGCTGGGAGTAAAATGGCTCAGCATGCTTAATCATTATGGCTTTGGAGGGATACTAGCTGATGACATGGGGCTTGGGAAGACCTTGCAAACTATTGCCTTTTTGACGGCAGTGTTAAAAGAGTCTCAAAATGCTTTGATTTTAGCACCGTCAAGCCTGGTTTACAACTGGCAGGATGAATTTGGCAAGTTTGCTCCACATTTGGATATAGCAGTTGTCTATGGGCCCAAGCCTCTTCGGGATAATCTAATAGCTGAAAAACATCAGGTGATGATTACCAGTTATGCCTCTTTTCGTCAGGATGTAGAAGAATATGGTCGTCTGAGTTTTGATTATCTGATTTTAGACGAAGCACAGGTCATGAAAAACGATCGAACAAAGATTGCTCAGCACTTACGAAACTTTGAGGTAAAAAATACTTTCGCCTTATCTGGGACGCCAATTGAGAACCATATGGGTGAATTGTGGTCTATTTTTCAAATTGTCCTCCCTGGTTTATTACCTGCTAAAAAGGAATTTTTAAAAATGCCAGCAGATCTAGTGGCACGTTATGTTCAACCCTTTATCATGCGCCGTAAGAAAGAAGATGTTCTTCAAGAATTGCCGGATCTGACAGAAGTCGTTTATCGAAACGACTTACAGGATAGCCAAAAGGCGATTTACCTGGCACAACTGCAGCAAATGCAGGAACGCATGCGCTCTGCAACGGATGAAGAACTGAACCGAGATAAGATAGAGATCCTATCTGGTCTCATGCGCCTGCGTCAAATCTGCGACACCCCTGCTCTCTTTTTAGATGAGTATCAGGGGGATAGCGGAAAACTAGATAGTTTGAGAGAGCTTTTAGAACAAATTCACTCCAGCAATCATCGAGTATTGATTTTTTCTCAATTTAGAGGTATGTTAGATCTGATTGAGCAGGAACTACAAAGTCTTGAAATGGAATCATTTAAAATAACCGGTTCTACTCCGGCTAAGGATCGTCAAGAAATGACAACCGCTTTTAATGATGGTCAAAAGGATGCATTTCTAATTTCCTTGAAAGCTGGTGGTGTAGGTCTCAATGTTACAGGCGCTGATACCGTTATTCTGGTGGACCTTTGGTGGAATCCTGCCGTTGAGGCCCAAGCGATTGGGCGAGCGCATCGAATGGGGCAGGAGAGAAATGTGGAAGTTTACCGCCTGATTACTCGTGGAACTATTGAAGAAAAAATTCAAGAGTTGCAGGAAAGTAAGAAAAATTTAATTTCTACTATTTTGGATGGAACGGAATCACGTTCAAGTCTGACGCTAGCAGATATCCGAGAAATCCTAGGAATTTCAATAGAATAGTTTTCAAATCGACCAGAATAGTTTATAATGAAGTGTTGAAAGGAAAAAAGCATGACAAAGACCAAGTTTCCTCTAATCTCTGACAACGAAGCAATTTTTTCAGAAGTTCCTCATATGGATCTCTATGATGAATTTGACTTTATTAGTAATATCAAAGGTGACTATCAGGAGAAGACTTTTGCTGATTCTTCTTCGTCGAGTAAAACGGTAGCTCAGCCTATTCCATCTTCACAGTCAGAAAAACGAAAACAAGTAATTGCCGACAAGGTGAATCAATCCATCTCGCCTAAAGTTCAAGAAAAAAGTTATGCCGAGGTGGCAAGAGAAGAGGCTAGAGCTGATTTGAAAAAGAAACGCTCTGCTTCCTACTTGACCAGTGATGCCGTTTCAAAAAAACATCGTAGCAAAATTGGCTTTTCTGCGCGGAAGTCTACAACGACAAAAGCTCAGCCAACTGCCTTTTTCCAAAAAGAAAACCCAGGTGAATTTGCAAAGTACGGTCAGCACTTGAAGCAAGAAGACTATATTGTGGCTGATTTGTCTGCAGAGCCAGTTGTCCAAGTCGAAGCACCAAAGACTGAAAAGAAAAACAACTATGATTTTTTGAAGACTAGCCAAGTCTACAATAAAAAAGAGTTGCGCGATAAAAAAGAAAATAAAGTTGCGGCTGAATTGAATTTGACACGCTTTGATCAAGCTTAGTAGCAATAGACCTTAATATCTATCTAGAAGATTACTAGCTAAATTTTTAACTAGAGCATATGCTTTCTAGTTTCTTCGTTTTGCCTTTAAGAGGCATTCGAATTATTCGAAGTTTGGGGGTAGGACTCCCTCAACAGGAAAGGAAAGAATCATACTCATGACAAAAATCTATCATTTTATCGGAATTAAGGGCTCAGGTATGAGTGCCTTGGCTTTGATGTTGCACCAAATGGGCCACAAGGTTCAGGGGAGTGATGTGGATAAATATTATTTCACTCAAAGAGGACTGGAGCAGGCAGGGATAAAAATTCTGCCTTTTGATCCAAAGAATATTCAGGCTGATTATGAAATCATTGCTGGAAATGCCTTTCGTCCAGATAATAATGTAGAGATTGCCTATGCAAATGAACACGGAATTAGCTATAAACGTTACCATGAATTTTTGGGTAGCTTTATGCGTGATTTTGTCAGTTTTGGTGTGGCCGGAGCCCATGGGAAGACTTCTACAACAGGAATTCTCTCTCATGTCTTATCCAACATTACCGACACGAGTTATTTGATCGGAGATGGAACAGGTCGCGGTTCAGCAGGTGCTAAGTACTTTGTTTTTGAGTCTGATGAGTATGAGCGCCACTTCATGCCTTACCATCCAGAATACTCTATTATTACGAATATTGACTTTGACCATCCTGACTACTTTACTAGTCTAGAAGATGTCTTTAATGCTTTTAATGATTATGCCAAGCAAATTACTAAGGGGCTTTTCATTTATGGAGAGGACGAGCAATTACGTCGTATCACGTCAGAAGCACCAATCTATTATTATGGCTTTGAAAAGGAAAACGATTTTGTTGCCCATGATTTGCTACGTTCAACAACGGGCTCTACTTTTAAAGTTTCTTACCGTGGTCAAGAGTTAGGTGAATTCCACATCCCGACTTTCGGACGTCATAATATTATGAATGCGACAGCTGTCATTGGACTCTTGTATGTATCAGGTTTTGACTTGGACTTAGTCAGAGAACACCTGAAAACATTTGCTGGTGTAAAACGTCGCTTTACTGAAAAGGTTGTTAATGGCACTGTCATTATTGATGATTTTGCTCATCACCCAACTGAAATTATTGCGACCTTAGATGCAGCTCGTCAGAAATATCCAAGCAAGGAAATCGTGGCAATCTTCCAACCGCACACCTTCACTCGCACTATTGCCCTTTTGGATGAATTTGCTGATGCCTTGAATCAGGCGGATGCCGTTTATTTAGCTCAGATCTACGGCTCAGCTCGTGAGGTGGATCATGGAGATGTCAAAGTCGAAGACCTAGCTGAAAAAATTGTTAAACGTGTCCAAGTTGTAAGTGTAGATAATGTATCTCCACTTTTAGACCATGACAATGCTGTCTATGTCTTTATGGGAGCTGGAGATATCCAGACCTATGAATATTCATTTGAACGTCTCTTGTCTAATTTGACTAGCAATGTTCAATAAGAAGGAGTCGTCATGGAATCACCAATGCGAATTCGACAAGTCAAGTTGCTTGATTTGGAGGAAATAGTTCGGATTGAGCAAGCCAATTTCTTGGGAGAAGAAGCTACTAGCCCTGAGAAACTAAAAGAACAAATTGAAAAGATTCCAAATACTTTTTTAATCGCTGATTTGAATGGAGAAATCGCTGGCTACATCATTGGGTCAGCGGTTTCTTCACATCACCAGTCAGCAGATTGCCTAGTAAAGGGAATGAGAAATTTAGACAAATCTAACTTCATATTTCTTCAGAGACTTTCGATTAATCCAGATTTTAAGGGTCAGGGAGTTGGTACTCTCTTGCTTGCGGCTATGAAGGAAGTAGTAGTTGATCTTCAAAACCAAGGAATCTATCTGGCTTGTAAGGATCATTTGCTTTCCTATTTTGTAATGAATGGTTTTTCTGATTCAGGAATTTTTGAGACTACTTATGGAGACGAACCACACATTGAGATGATTTGGGAGAATCCCTATTTTAAGGAGTAAATCATGAAGATAAGACTTGCCGATTTAACTGATTTACCTGCCATTTACAAGATTGAATGTGAAAATTTTAGTCCTGAAGAGGCTATGAGTCAGGAATTGTTGGCTAGGCACATCGAACTTTTACCCGAAACTTTCCTTGTTGCTGAGAAAGATAATCAGATTTTAGGCTTTCTTGAAGGTCCAGTGAGACCGGAACGATACCTCTTGGATATCTCCTTTACAATGGAGATTGAAGATTTCAGCCATCAAGCAGGGGGGTATATTTCAATAACCAGTCTTTCGGTTTCCAAAGAAGCTCAGAGCATGGGGGTTGGTCGTAGGCTTCTGGAAGCAATGAAAGAAATCGCCATTTCAAATGGACGTGATGGTATCAATCTGACCTGTCATGATTATTTAACGGCCTATTATGAAAGGCATGGCTTTAGGAATCATGGACTATCTAAGTCAACTTATGCTGATGAAGTTTGGTATGATATGGTCTGGGAAGTTCCTTCTAAGGACTAATTAATTTAATATATTATGAAAGGAAGCCTTATCTTATTGCATTTATCAAAGTTTTAAGATATAATGTTAAGGATTATGAAGAAGGAGGTCAAATTTTTGACTGAAAATTCACAAGATAACGAAAAAAAATTGAGCTTTAAAGAGCAGATTTTAAAAGAGTTTGCTAATTCTCAAAAAAATGAAGTATCTTCCCAGGAAGAAGGTCCTTCTCTATCTGAACAAGTAGATAAAGCATTAGCGGAAGAAAGAACCAAAGAGGATCCTTCTCTATCTGAACTACTGCAGAAGGGGGATTCTTCCCTAGCTGAGGTTCTAGGAAAAGATTCTCTATCAACTGATTCAGCAAGTGAAAGTCAAGCTGAGACAACGGTTTCGCAAAAATCAGAAAGTTATTTGGATGAGCCTGAATCCGTTAAAGTTCCAGTGAAGGTTTCCTATAAAAACCAATCAAAGGAACCAAACGTGTCAAAAGAAGAGCCATTGGCGAAGACTGCGACATATAGAAGAGATGATCTGACATCTAAGGAAACCTTGTCTCGTTCTGCAAAAGAAAGACAAGCTAATAAGAAAAAACGTCAAAACAATGTAGCTAAAAAAATTGTATGGACGATTATTGCCCTCTTATTGGTTACTTTGGCAGTGACAGGTGTCTTTGTATACAGCTATATTGATTCCGCCTTGAAGCCAGTCAATGCTAATGATACTGAATATGTAACTCTTGAGATTCCTGCCGGATCAAGTGCTAAGGAAATTGGTTCGATTTTGGAGAAGAAAGGACTGATTAAGAGCGGTCAAGTCTTCAATTACTACAGTAAGTTTAAGAGCTATGCTAACTTCCAATCTGGCTACTATAATCTTCAAAAGAGTATGGATCTAGACACCATTGCGAAAGCTTTGCAAAAAGGTGGGACTGATACTCCTCAGCCACCAACTCTTGGCAAGGTAGTTGTCCCAGAAGGATATACTTTGAATCAAATAGCTGAAGCGGTTGAGAAAAGTGGTAATAAAAAGGTATCCATTAGTGCGAAGGATTTTCTATCCAAAGTGCAGGATGAAAGCTTTATTAGCAAAATGGTGGCCAAATATCCTAAATTATTGAGCGGACTTCCGACCAAGGATAGTGGGGTCAAATACCGTTTGGAAGGCTATCTCTTCCCAGCAACCTATAATTACACGAGTGACACAACAGCAGAAACTCTGATTGATCAAATGCTGGCAACTATGGATAGCAAGTTGAGCACCTATTACGAAGTGTTAGAAAGTAAAAATTTAACAGTGAATGATGTTCTGACCTTGGCTTCCTTAGTTGAAAAAGAAGGCTCAACGGATGAAGACCGTAAGAATATTGCAAGTGTCTTCTATAACCGGTTGAACCAAGGTATGCCACTTCAAAGTAATATTGCGATTCTTTATGCGGAAGGTAAACTTGGCAAAAAAACAACCTTAGCAGAAGATGCGGCGATTGATACTAATATTGATTCAGCATTTAATGTTTATAAAAATCCAGGTTTGATGCCAGGACCTGTAGATAGTCCAAGTCTTTCAGCGATTGAAGCAACTGTTAATCCAAACAAGACAGATTACCTTTACTTTGTTGCCAATACTGAGACTGGAACAGTCTACTTCGCGACAACTTATGAAGAGCATGCAAAAAATGTTGAAGAGCATGTCAATAGCAAATTAACACAATCAAGCAGTTCAAATTAAAAATTGGGAGTGGGACAGAACTCTAAGGCTTATTAGTTTGTTGTGTCCACCCTCAATTTTATTTTAAAGATTTTATAGAAACGAGATAAAAATAAAAATGGCAGAAAAAACATATCCAATGACCCTTGCGGAAAAGGAAAAACTAGAAAAAGAACTAGAAGAATTGAAATTAGTCCGTCGACCTGAGGTAGTAGAGAGAATAAAAATTGCTCGCTCATACGGTGACTTGTCTGAAAACAGTGAGTACGAAGCAGCTAAAGATGAGCAAGCCTTTGTAGAAGGTCAAATTTCAAGTTTAGAAACTAAGATTCGCTATGCAGAAATTGTAGATAGCGATGCAGTTGCTAAAGATGAAGTAGGAATCGGTAAGACTGTAACGATTCAAGAAGTCGGTGAAACTGAAAAAGAGGTTTATATCATTGTAGGTTCAGCTGGTGCAGATGCCTTTGCCGGTAAGGTTTCAAATGAAAGTCCTATTGGCCAAGCTTTGATTGGTAAGAAAAAAGGGGACATCGCAACTGTTGAAACGCCAGTTGGAAGCTACGATGTTAAAATTCTTAAGGTTGAAAAAACTAAATAACTCTAAAAAATGAGCTTCTGCTCGTTTTTTTTCGTCTTGAACTTTCACGTAAAAGGAGTATAATGTTCGTGAAAAAAGATTAAACGAAAGGGATGCTGATGCTAGTCAAGCTTGTCTTCTTGTTCTCACTGATTTTATGGATCCTCAATAGATACTTTCCAAGTCGAAATGCAGCGATAGGACTGCGTTTTCCTATTGCTTTTTCTTCGCTAAAAAAGTGGCAACAAATACAGGGAGAATTTTATCGATTACTAATCCTTAGTAATGGAGTTCTTTTGCTGTTATCCTGCTTTTATAAAATTAGTCCCTTAAAGTTAAATGCCCTTAGTCTATTAACGGTACTTGCTTCCGGTGTGCTTGTCTTAATCAAATACAATCAATAAAGAGAAGAACTTGTTGTAAAGGGGCTTTATGCTATTGGAAGAAATCTAGGTATCGTATTTTCAAGTATTAGGGTAAAAAGACGCTAACCCCACTTCTTTTTTGTTTTGGTCAATTCTTAGTGGTCGCTAGTTGAATCGACAAATTTCTTAATAGTTCTCTCGCTTAAAAAAGGAAATTACTTACCATTTTGGGGTATCTATAGACAATGCCATCCAGTCAGGGACTTGTGTAAAGAAAAACCTTTCCGCTACTAACGGAAAGGTTTTTCTTTATCTTGAACGTTGTTTGCCAGCGTTACGATTCTTTTTCTTTTTGTTATTGTTAGGGCGGTTATCAATAGCCTGGTTTGCTTTTGGTGTAACGTCTTTCAAATAAGCATTGGCTGACATGGTTTTAGGTGGGTTCTTTTCGTACTCCTCTGCTACCCGTTTCTTCATATAAGGGCGGATAAAGAAGTTAATGATGAACTGTTGCAAGATTTGAACAAAACCACCGACTACCCAGTAAAGAGTAACTCCAGCTGGCGCAGTGAGGGAGAAGATGACAATCATGAGCGGGCTCACATAGATCATTTTCTTCATTTGTTCTTTTTGTTCTTCATCTAGTCCAACGAGTGATAGAAGTGATTGAATATAGTAAAGAACTCCGACGACAACAATAAGAATCATACTTTGTTGACCAAGATTGATTCCCAAGAATGAACTTTCAGCAATTCCCTTAGTGTAGCGAGCTGCATAAAAGAGAGCTGAGAAGAAAGGCATTTGGATTAAGAGAGGTAAACATCCAACACCACCTAACATGCTGATGCCATTTTCTTTTTGAGCGGCCATTAAAGCTTGTTGGGCTGCTAATTTCTCTTCCTGAGTTTCCGCATTCTTCATGCGCTCATTGATAGGAGTGAAAATTGGACTTAAATAATTTCTCTTTTCGGACTGATAGGTTGCATTCCAAGATTGATAAAGTCCAAGTGGCAAAATGATCAAGCGGACGATAACTGTTACCAAAATGATAGCAAGACCAAAGCCCAAGCCTAAATCACTGGCAAAGTATTTGATGACTTGGCTCATAGGAGCAACCAAGAATTGATAAACAAAGCCTTGACCTGTTGGTTGACCTTGTTTATTGGTCTGGACACAGCCAGAGAGAATCAGAAGAAGGGTTAAGCCCATTCCTGAAAATAATAAACGTTTAAATGTTTTCACGATTCTATATTCCTTTTTTAAATGATACCTTTCTATTCTACTGTTTTTTTCTTAAATATACAATAGTTCCCTAGACCTAATTTGAAATTTTGAAATCTGAGAAAGAATCAAAATTGGCCATTGTTACATCCAGATAACTTACCTTAGAAAATGGTGTGGGACCTTTTCGGATTTCTTGAATAAACTTAGCCATAGAAGCGGGGCTGTCTGCCTGGGCAAGAATACTGACAGTCCCATCCTCATTATTCCATACACGCCCTGTAATGCCACCGATTTCTAAAGCAAGGGAATAGACTCCCCAGCGAAAACCAACTCCTTGGACCCGTCCTTGAGCAATCATTTTAACTTTTTGCATGTCAGCCTCCTTTTTATATCCGACTTGAGCATGAGTTTTATTCTTAAAATTTATGTTATACTATTCTTATGAATATTATAACCTCTAAAGCTAATAATGTGGTAAAAAAAGCTAAAAAACTCCATCAAAAGAAATACAGAACAGATTCCTATTTGATAGAAGGTTGGCATTTGTTTGAAGAGGCTCTTTCGAGTGGGGCTGAAGTTATCTCTATTTTTGCTTTGCCAGAATATGCAGATCGCCTGTCTGGATGTGAACAAGTAAATTGGTTGAGCCCTGACTTACTGAGGGATTTAGCTGATAGTAAGACCCCGCAAGGAATTGTTGCCGAGGTTAGGCTCCAACAAGAAGTCTTGCCAGAGAAACTGTCAGGGAAATATCTTTTTCTAGAAGATGTTCAGGATCCAGGGAATCTAGGGACGATTATTCGGACAGCAGATGCAGCAGGTTTTGATGGGATTTTTATCTCTGAACATTCGGCAGATTTGTACAATCTGAAGACCTTACGGTCCATGCAGGGGAGTCATTTTCATCTTCCAATCTATCGCTTAGCAACAGCTAACTTGATTGACTTGGCAAAAAAATCAGATCTTCCTATTCTTGCTTCTACCCTTTCTGATGATTCAATCGATTACCAAAAATTAAAGGGGAGCAAAAACTTTATCTTGGTGATGGGCAATGAAGGACAGGGGATTAGCTCTATGATAGAAGCTGCAGCTGATCAGTTGGTTCATATACCTATGAAGGGGAAGGCTGAAAGTTTAAATGTGGCGGTAGCAGCTGGAATTTTAATCTTTTATTTAAGCTAAAATTTAGGAATTAGGTTATAATAAAGGCAAATGGAGGTGATTCTATGCCTTATCAAAATGATGATGAGTTTATGGCCCACGTGGGACATTTGATTGAGAAGCCCAGCGTCCAGCGCTTGAAGGGCATTCCACATCATTTGTATTCCAATCGGCTTGAACATTCTATCAATGTAAGTTATACTAGTTATAAGATTGCGAAAAAATTGGGCTGGAATAAGCGCAGTACAGCTAGAGGTGCTCTTCTTCATGATTTGTTCTATTATGATTGGCGGGTGACTAAATTTAAGAAAAGCCATGCTTGGGTTCATCCCCGTTTGGCGGTTCGAAATGCTCGGAAGCTAACCAAATTGAATAAAGTCGAAGAGGATATTATCATTAAGCATATGTGGGGCTTAACAATTGCGCCACCGCGTTACAAGGAAGCTTATATTGTAACTCTTGTTGATAAATACTGGGCAATCAAAGAAGCAACCTCTCCGTGGAGACAAAAGATTCGTAATCGAAAGTTATTTCATCGTAAGATGTTAAAGAATTAAAAAGGAGACGAGATGTTATGAACAATCGTACAATCATTCAGGATGCAAGTGGCATCAATACTTTTTATGCAAAAATTTATTCTCTTGTTGGAGTCGGACTTGGAATTTCAGCGATAGTGTCGGCACTGATGTTGAGTATGTTTCAGTCAGTTATTGTTTCTGTATTGATGGGCTCTACTTGGATATTCTATGTGGCTATTGCTGCTGAACTTATTTTAGTCTTTGCGGCTTCTGGTATGGCAGTTAAAAATAGCCCTGCAGCTTTACCACTCTTTCTAGTTTATTCTGCATTAAATGGCTTTACCTTGAGTATTGTTCTTGCCCTTTATACTCAATCATCTGTCTTATCTGCATTTGTAACGGCATCAGCTATGTTCTTTGCGATGGCCTTTATTGGGAAGGTGACTAAGAAAGATCTTTCTGGAATGGGACGAGCATTGAGAGCTGCCTTGTTTGGTTTGATTATTGCTAGTGTTGTGAATATCTTCTTAAGAAATGGAAGTTTTGACTTCTTGATTAGTATCGCAGGTGTTATCATCTTCTCAGGTTTGATTGCATGGGATAATCAAAAGATTCGTTACGTATATGAACGGTCAAATGGTCAAGTTGAAAATGGCTGGGCAGTATCCCTTGCTTTGAGTCTTTATCTTGATTTTATTAACCTCTTCCTCAGCCTTCTTCGTTTATTTGGTCGAAACGACTAATTAATGAAAAATGGATTTCTCCTTGCTTGAGATTGCCAGTAGAGAATTCCATACTGTATGAGAAGAGATCTTTCTCATTGCTATATGAATAACAGAGTTAGGACTAGTTTTTAGTCCTGACTCTTTTTTGTGTAGGGGAAGGAGTCTACTGGTCTTAGAATTTCTTAACTAGGGGAAAATCAAAGTTTGTGAAAAAACAATCTGTCCCAAAATACTAAATTTTCTGAAAATTCCTTGACATTATGGTGAAAAATGGTAACATAAAGTATACGTTTTTGAAAAAAGTGATGTCAAGATAGGACTAAGAGCTTGAGAGATATATCTATAAAGACTTTTAGGATGTGAGACTTGCTTCTGTGCTTTATTAAAAATAAAAAGAATAGCTACTTTTTTCTTGATTTATTGGGGAAAAATGTTATTATTGGTAGCAGAAGTTAGAATTTTTTGACAATTCGGAATTTATCTATGAGGGAGGAACTTGTGAAGCAAATCAAATTAAAAGAACCAAAAAATGGTTCTGAACTGGTTTTAGAAACCTTGTTAGAACTTGGTATAGACACAGTTTTTGGTTATCCTGGTGGTGCAGTCTTGCCTTTGTATGATGCGATTTATAATTTTAAAGGCATTCGTCATATTCTAGGTCGCCATGAGCAAGGTTGCTTGCATGAAGCTGAAGGTTATGCCAAATCAACTGGAAAGTTGGGTGTCGCCATTGTCACTAGTGGACCTGGAGCAACAAATGCTATTACAGGGATTGCAGATGCTATGAGCGATAGCGTTCCTCTTTTAGTCTTTACAGGACAAGTTGCTCGAGCAGGGATTGGGAAGGATGCCTTTCAGGAGGCGGATATTGTTGGTATTACGATGCCAATTACCAAATACAATTACCAGGTACGTGAGACGGCTGATATTCCACGAATTATCACTGAAGCTGTTCATATTGCAACAACTGGTCGTCCTGGTCCAGTCGTCATTGACTTGCCCAAGGATGTATCAGCTTTAGAGACAGACTTCATCTATTCACCAGAGGTGAATTTACCAAGTTACCAACCAACGCTTGTTCCGAATGATATGCAGATCAAGAAAATCTTGAAACAACTATCTAAAGCCAAGAAACCAGTTTTGTTGGCAGGTGGGGGTATCAGTTACGCAGAAGCTTCTAAAGAATTAAATGAATTTGCAGAACGCTATCAAATCCCTGTTGTGACCAGTCTTTTGGGTCAAGGGACTATTGCAACGAGCCACCCACTTTTTCTTGGGATGGGAGGTATGCACGGTTCCTTTGCAGCTAACATTGCCATGACAGAAACAGACTTTATGATTAGCATCGGTTGTCGTTTTGATGACCGCTTGACAGGAAATCCCAAGACTTTTGCTAAGAATGCCAAGGTTGCTCATATCGATATTGATCCTGCTGAGATCGGTAAGATTATCAGTGCAGATATTCCTGTAGTGGGCGATGCTAAAAAAGCTTTACAGATGCTTCTAGCAGAACCAACAGTTCATAATAATACTGAAAAGTGGATTGAAAAAGTTACGAAGGATAAGAATCGTGTCCGGTCTTATGATAAGAAGGAGCGCGTAGTTCAGCCTCAGGCGGTAATTGAACGCATCGGTGAGTTGACGAATGGGGATGCCATTGTTGTAACAGACGTAGGGCAACACCAAATGTGGGCAGCTCAATATTATCCTTATCAGAATGAGCGTCAATTAGTTACATCTGGTGGCTTGGGGACCATGGGATTCGGAGTCCCTGCTGCTATTGGAGCTAAGATTGCTAATCCAGAAAAGGAAGTTATCCTTTTTGTCGGTGATGGTGGCTATCAGATGACAAACCAAGAGATGGCTATTCTCAATATCTATAAGATTCCGATTAAAGTTATCATGCTAAACAATCATTCACTAGGAATGGTGCGCCAGTGGCAGGAAGCTTTCTATGATGGTCGTACCTCTGAGTCAGTCTTTGATACTTTGCCAGATTTCCAGCTCATGGCTCAGGCCTATGGTGTTAAATCTTATAAATTTGACAATCCAGAGACTATTGCTCAGGATTTGGAAGTGCTGAAGGAAGATATACCAATGTTTATCGAGGTGGACATTTCTCGTAAGGAGCACGTTTTGCCAATGGTACCAGCTGGTAAGAGCAATCATGAGATGTTGGGGGTGAAGTTCCATGCGTAGAATGTTGACCGCTAAACTCCAAAACCGTTCGGGTGTTCTAAATCGCTTCACTGGTGTTCTATCCAGACGTCAGGTTAATATTGAGAGTATATCAGTCGGAACGACGGAGAATCCTGAAGTATCACGTATCACCATCATCATTGATGTGACTTCATTAGCAGAAGTAGAGCAGATTATCAAGCAGCTCAATCGTCAAATTGATGTGATTCGAGTTCGAGATATCACAGATCGTCCTCACTTAGAGCGTGAAGTGATTCTGGTTAAGGTTTCAGCTCCAGCTGAGAAGCGTGCAGAGATCCTGGCCATTATCCAACCTTTCCGTGCAACGGTAGTGGATGTGGCTCCAAACTCAATTACCATTCAGATGACTGGAAATGCTGAAAAGAGTGAAGCTTTATTGCGAGTGATTCGACCATATGGTATCAAAAATATCGCTCGTACGGGTGCAACTGGATTTACCCGCGACTAATACTCTTAGATTTTCATTGAGTAAAAAATCCAGCTTAAATTTGTTAAACCAGCCTTTAAGGCAATAAAAAAATAGAAAAGAGAGAAAAACTATGGCAGTTCAAATGGAATACGAAAAAGATGTAAAAGTAGCAGCGCTTGACGGTAAGAAAATTGCCGTAATCGGCTATGGTTCACAAGGTCATGCTCATGCACAAAATCTGCGTGATACAGGCCATGATGTGATTATCGGTGTTCGCCCTGGTAAGTCATTCGATAAGGCTAAAGAAGATGGCTTTGATACTTACACAGTAGCAGAGGCAGCTAAGTTGGCTGATGTCATCATGATTTTGGCGCCAGATGAAATTCAACAAGAACTCTACGAAGCAGAAATCGCTCCAAACTTGGAAGCTGGTAATGCAGTTGGATTTGCCCATGGTTTCAATATCCATTTTGAATTTATCAAAGTTCCTGCTGATGTAGATGTCTTTATGTGTGCCCCTAAAGGTCCTGGTCACTTGGTTCGTCGTACTTTTGAAGAAGGATTTGGTGTTCCAGCTCTTTATGCAGTCTACCAAGATGCAACAGGAAATGCGAAAAACATTGCTATGGACTGGTGTAAAGGTGTTGGTGCAGCTCGTGTTGGTTTGCTTGAAACAACTTACAAAGAAGAAACTGAAGAAGATCTCTTTGGTGAACAAGCTGTTCTTTGTGGTGGTTTGACTGCCCTTATCGAAGCAGGTTTTGAAGTCTTGACAGAAGCAGGTTACGCTCCTGAATTGGCTTACTTTGAAGTTCTTCATGAAATGAAATTGATCGTTGACTTGATCTACGAGGGTGGATTCAAAAAAATGCGCCAATCAATTTCAAATACTGCTGAATACGGTGATTACGTATCAGGCCCACGTGTAATTACTGAGCAAGTCAAAGAAAACATGAAGGCTGTTTTGGCAGACATTCAAAATGGTAAATTTGCAAATGACTTTGTAAATGACTACAAGGCTGGCCGTCCAAAACTCACTGCTTACCGTGAACAAGCAGCCAACCTTGAAATCGAAAAAGTAGGTGCTGAATTGCGTAAAGCAATGCCATTTGTTGGTAAAAATGACGACGACGCATTTAAAATCTACAACTAATCGGTAAAGAAAGAAACAGATGGGGCAGAGAAATGAATTTCCTGCCTCCTTTCTTATCAAATGAAAACTTGCTGTATTTAATGATGCCAGATTCCTTGTTAAAAAAATGGTAACAGCTGGGATTGGCTTTGGTGTGGTTAATTGATTTCCACGCTTACAAGGATAATACATAAAGAAGGGAATTGTATGCTTGCAGCTAGAGATATTTTTAAAGCCCATCAAGTATTAAAAAATGTAGTTGAACGGACTCCACTGGACTTTGACCGTTATTTATCTGAAAAATATGGGGCGACTGTTTATCTGAAACGCGAAAATATGCAAAAGGTACGCTCCTTTAAGATTCGTGGTGCGTATTACGCCATTCACCAGCTATCTGAAGAGGACAAAAAAAGAGGAGTGGTCTGTGCTTCGGCGGGAAATCACGCGCAGGGAGTAGCTTTTACTTGCCATGAGATGAAAATTCCGGCGACTATATTTATGCCTGTTACGACACCCCAGCAAAAGATTGGACAAGTGCGATTTTTTGGTGGCGATTATGTAACCATTAAGTTGGTAGGAGATACGTTTGATGCCTCTGCTAAGGCCGCACAAGAATTCACCAAATCAGAAAAACTAACCTTCATTGATCCTTTTGATGATCTAAATGTTCAGGCCGGTCAAGGAACGGTGGCTTACGAAATCCATGAACAAGCCCAAGAAGAAGGTGTTGATTTTGATCAGATCTTCGTTCCAGTTGGTGGGGGAGGTCTGATTTCAGGAGTTTCAACTTATATTAAGTATGTTGAACCTGGAATGGAAGTGATTGGAGTTGAGGCTTCGGGTGCTCAGAGTATGCAAGCCGCCTTTGATCACGGAGAGCCAGTTAAGTTAGAGGAAATTGACAAATTCGCGGACGGAATTGCTGTCCAAAAGGTTGGGCAATCAACTTATGAAGTAGCTCGTAAATATGTTGATAAACTGGTTGGTGTGGATGAAGGCCTGATTTCAGAGACCTTGATTGATATGTATTCAAAACAGGGGATCATTGCTGAGCCAGCAGGTGCAGCTTCCATTGCAGCGTTAGAGGTAATGAAAGAAGAAATCAAAGGAAAAAACGTTGTCTGCATTATTTCAGGGGGAAACAATGATATCAACCGGATGCAGGAAATGGAAGAACGTGCTCTTATTTATGACGGGATTAAGCACTATTTTGTGGTTAATTTCCCGCAACGCCCAGGAGCTCTTCGAGAATTTGTGAATAACATTTTAGGTGTCAATGATGATATCACGCGTTTTGAATATATAAAACGTGCCAACAAGGGAACAGGTCCGGTTTTAATCGGTATTGCTCTGGGCGATAAGAATGATTATGAAGCTTTGCTTTCACGCTTATCAGAGTTCGACCCTGGATACATTAATCTTCATGGTAATGAGAGTTTGTATAACCTCTTGGTCTGATTGAGTCTTTGATTACGATTAGGAAAGGAAGGTTTGGTTTTGTTGCATACAAGGCCAGATCTTTTTTGTTCTTCTAAGTTTTTTGAACATTGAAAAACACCACAAAATCTCTGTCTTGTGGTGTTGATTTTTATTTATAGGTTAGGTGCTTAAAGGAACAATCTCATTAGTTCATGGGCTACACCGTCCTGATCGTTTGTTAACCCCAGTTGTTGATCAGCAAAAGGCAGAAGACTAGTATTAGCATTTTTCATAGCATAACCAGTACCAGCGAACTCTAGCATTTCAGTGTCATTGTGTTCGTCACCAAAAGCAATCAAATCTTTACGATCAGCATTCATGATGTTTAAAAGATACTTCAAGGCAAAGGCCTTGTGGACTCCTTTGGGAGTACATTCAAGAATGTTGAGTGGTCCACCCCAGGTATTGATGGTAAGCTCGTGTTGATAAAATGAACTCATTTGATCAGCTAGAGCATATTTATCTTCTGCTCGTGTCTGCAAGAGAATGACACTAGGATTCTTAGTAACGAGCTGAGGGTTAAACTGATTCTCGGGAACAAAAGCATTTACGCCGAATAATTGAGGATTGGCAATTTCTTCGTTAGTGTTGGTAATATAAAATTTATTGCGGTACTCACCGGCAATAAAGTCTGCTTCAATTTCTTCTTCTCGAGCAACCATATCAATCAGATATGATTTATCGACTGTCAAAGATTTTTCAAATTTCCATTTCTTACCTGGTAGATGTGTTAGAGAGCCATTGAAGTTAATCATAGGAGTATCCAGTCCTAATTCTTCATAGTATTGATGAGCCATACGGTATGGGCGGCCGGTTGTAATGATCACCTTATGTCCTTTTTGAGCTACTTTTTTTATGGTCTCTTTAGTAAAATCTGACAATTGACTTTGCGAATTAAGCAAAGTACCATCTAGGTCTACAGCAATAATTTTATGCGCCATGTTAAATCCTCTTCATGTATGATAGTTCCTATTATAGCAGATTTTAAGTTTAATGGTAGTGATTTGTGTTATAATGAATTTCCAATGGTCGAGGCAGATGGTTGTAATGAACAATTACATCTGGTTGGATTTTTTATTTCTAAGTAAGGAGTTTTCTTGTATGCGTAAAATTTTCATGATTCATTTATTTTTTCTATTGATTTCCTTGTTAGTATACATGGAAGGAATAACTAAGTCAGGTCCTGACTTAGTCTGGAACATGATGCTGGCTTTGATTGCTTATGATTTTGCTATTTTGACTCGTTATTTTAAACGGGCTTGGTTATTTCCCGTATTTTTCATCCTTTGGCTGGTCTTTTATCCCAATACTTTTTATATGATAACTGATATTGTTCATATGCATTGGGTTGGAGATACCTTATGGAATAAGACTAGTTTGCATTTGTTTATGGCTTTTGTTCCAAGCATCTTGTTTGGTGTATACTGTGGAATTGAAAGTTGGATCATTATTAGAGAGCGTTTGAGATTAACTTGGTGGCTGGACTTACTCGTAACAGGTGGCCTCTCTTTTATCTCTAGTTTAGCAATCTATATCGGTCGTTATGACCGCTTAAATACGTGGGATTTAATTAATAATCCCAGTCAAGTAGTTGAGAAGTTATTAGCTACTTTTCAAAGGGAACGCTTGTTTTTTATACTGGGATTTACATTTATTCAATTCATGAGTTTGGTTTTTATGGCAAGAGATGATAAAAAACAATAAAAATATAAACATTTGTCTTGAAAAGATGAATGTTTTTTTGTTATAATGGATTCGTTGTTCGTTTAAAACGAACTAAAATCTTTGTCTATAGATGGGAGTTATGAATTGGACAAGCTTTTTAAATTAAAGGAGAATGGTACGACCGTTCGTACAGAAATTCTCGCTGGCTTAACAACATTCTTTGCGATGAGTTATATTCTCTTTGTCAATCCAGCAATGCTATCTCAAACTGGTATGCCAGCACAAGGAGTATTTTTAGCAACAATTATTGGTGCTGTGGCTGGTACCTTGATGATGGCCTTTTATGCTAATCTGCCCTACGCACAAGCACCTGGGATGGGGCTGAATGCCTTTTTCACCTTTACAGTTGTCTTTAGTTTAGGCTATACTTGGCAGGAAGCCTTGGGAATGGTCTTCATCTGTGGAATCATTTCTTTGATTATTACCTTGACCAAGATTCGGAAGACCATTATTGAGTCTATTCCAGGATCCTTAAGAGCTGCAATTTCAGCTGGTATTGGTGTTTTCTTAGCTTATGTAGGGATTAAAAATGCAGGCTTATTGAAGTTTTCTATTGACCCAGGGACCTATACAGTTGCTGGCGAAAGTGTCGAGAAAGCTCAATCGGCTATTACTGCTAACTCATCTGCTACGCCAGGCCTAGTTGCTTTTAATGATCCTGCTGTTTTAGTTGCCTTGGTAGGTTTAGCGATTACTGTCTTTTTTGTAGTAAAAGGAATTAAGGGCGGAGTTATTCTATCCATCTTTGCTACAACTGTTGTTGCAATTTCTGTTGGTCTAGTAAACCTGTCCTTTATTGACTTAAGTCAAAATAATATTGACACAGCCTTTAAAGAGTTAGGAGAAATTTTTGGTGTAGCTGTTGGTCCAAAAGGTTTAGGAGCTCTCTTTACTGATACGGCTCGTTTACCTCAGACATTTATGGCTATTTTGGCCTTCTCCTTGACAGACATTTTTGATACAATCGGTACCTTAATCGGTACAGGAGAAAAAGTTGGGATTGTGGCAAGTTCTGGAGAAAACCATGAATCTGAGAGATTGGATAAGGCTTTGTATTCAGACTTGATTGGGACTTCTATCGGTGCAATTGCAGGAACATCAAATGTTACTACTTATGTAGAGTCAGCAGCAGGTATTGGAGCAGGTGGACGGACAGGTCTAACAGCTCTAGTCGTAGCAATCTGTTTTGCTATATCTAGCTTCTTTAGTCCTCTCTTGGCAATCGTTCCAACTGTTGCGACAGCTCCGATCTTGATTGTTGTTGGGATTATGATGCTGGGAAGTTTGAAAAACATCGAATGGGATGATTTGACTGAAGCAATCCCTGCTTTCTTCACTTCAATATTCATGGGATTCAGCTACAGTATTACTCATGGTATCGCAGCTGGTTTTATCATGTACGCTCTGGTTAAGACAGTAAAGGGACAGGCCAAAGAAGTTCATACTATGATTTGGATTTTAGATGCTCTCTTCATTTTAAACTTCGTCAGTCTAGCTTTGGCAAAATAATCAGAGAAGTTGGATTTATCCAGCTTCTTTTTTATGTTGTGATTTTATGCATGAAAAAATTTTTTCTGGTATAATAAGACTTATGTTTAGTCATAATGAAAATGAGCTGATTGCTATTGGTCAAAAAATAGGGCGATTGTTGCAAGCGCGTGATGTGCTGATTTTGTCAGGTGATTTGGGGGCTGGTAAAACAACCCTGACCAAGGGGATTGCTCAAGGCTTGGATATTAGGCAAATGATCAAGAGTCCTACCTATACCATTGTTCGAGAGTACGAAGGGCGGTTGCCACTCTATCATCTGGATGTTTACCGGATTGGAGAAGATCCAGATTCAATTGACCTAGATGACTTCCTCTATGGTGATGGGGTTACTGTTATCGAGTGGGGAGAGCTTTTGGAAGATAGTTTGCCACAAGATTACCTGAAGATTCAGCTTGTCAAAGAAGAAGACGGAAGGCGGATTTTATTCGAGGCTGTTGGACAAGCTTCAAAGGATCTCTTGCAAAAGATAGAAAGCGAAATCCGTTAATGCCAAGAGAATATGATTTGCTACTGAGGGAAGCTGAAGCTAGTGATGCGGAACTTCTGATTGACTTTCTCAGCCAGATTGGTCAAGAGTCTGATTATACGACTTTGGATGAGGAGGGAGTCATGATGAGTGTGCAGCAAATGGCTGAATTTTTAGACTTACAGGCTTCCTTGGAGAATCGAATTTCAATTCTGGCTTTCCTAGATGAAAATTTGGCCGGACTAATCAATATTACTGCTGATCGTCATGCGCGTGTTTGCCATATTGGCGAACTGTTCATTGCTGTAAGAAAATCATACTGGAACCAAGGTTTGGGTAGGATTCTCATGGAGGAAGCCATTGATTGGGCTAGCCAGTCTGGTGTGATTCGCAAATTAGCTCTAAGTGTGCAAGTAAGAAATGAACGAGCAGTGCATCTCTATCAAAGTTTAGGCTTTGAGATTGAAGGCTTACAAAAACGTGGAGCCTATCTAAACGAAGGGAAATTTCTAGATGTTTACCTCATGGGAAAACTGATAGATTAAAAATATATGTTTAAAAAGACCTTATTAATGTTTTTAAGTTTATTGCTGGTGACAGTCATGGGAGTGGGGGCCTATGCCTGGACTATTTATGATCAAGCTACTGGGGAACTCTCGAAGAAGACCTATAAGAGTCTGGGAGGAGAAACAGATGTTATCTCTGCTACGAAACCTATGACGATTCTCCTGATGGGAGTGGATACAGGTAGTGGCTCTCGTGAAGATACATGGGCTGGAAATAGTGATAGTATGATTCTACTGTCTGTCAATCCAACAACTAAGAAGACAGTTATGATGAGTTTGGAAAGAGATATTCTTACCAAGTTCAAGGATAAAGATGGTGAAACAGTTGAGGCAAAATTAAACTCAGCCTATGCTTCAGGTGGGGCTAAGTTGGCTATTTCCACTATCCAGGAGATGATGAATATTCATATTGATCGCTATGTTTTGATTAATATGAAGGGCCTTGTTCAATTGGTGGATGCTGTCGGGGGCATTACAGTTAATAATACCTTTGATTTTCCTATTTCCATCGAAGAAAACGAACCAGAATACACAGCTAAGATTGAGCCGGGAGTTCAAAAGATTAATGGGGACCAAGCCTTGGTGTACGCTCGGATGCGCTATCAAGATCCAGAAGGAGACTATGGTCGTCAAAAACGCCAACGTGAAGTTATCAAAAAGGTTGTTGAGAAGGTTCTCAGCCTAAATAGTGTGAGTCACTACCAGGCCATTTTGAAGGCAGTTAGTTCAAATATGCAAACCAATATTGAATTGACATCTGGAAGTATACCTCAGCTTTTGGGCTACAAGGATGCTTTCAGACGAATTGATAGCCAGCAATTACGAGGCGAAGATGCGACTCTAGCTGATGGTGGAAGTTACCAAATCGTGACACGGGACCACTTGTTAGAAATGCAAAATATCTTGCGTAAGTCACTTGGATTAAGTACTTTGTCAAAATTAGAGACCAATGCAGTCTTGTATGATGAAATAGATGGAAGTGGTGGAATTTCAACAAGTTCTTCTGCTAGCTATTCTTCGTCCTTATCGGATGCGACGGACACAGAAACGACTTATTCAAACAATACTTACTCTTATTCAACTCCGGCTAGTACTAGTCAGGGGAATACAATTACATCACCTAGTTCAGTGGATCAGACGGCAACAGCAACGCCTACGACCCAGGAACAATCTACTGCGACTGGAACAGAAGCGCAATAATAACAAAGAGTCAAGCTTTCAGCATTTGAAAACTTGACTCTTTTTAAATCTAATTATTTTTTTGTTTGATAGGAGAAGATTCCCAAATATCTTGAATTTCAGCAAATCTTGCTTGCGCTTCTTGGTTAAAAACATTGATCTTATATTGGAGGTCTTTGCTTATATCTTCCAGTGTGCTTTTTTGCTCTCTTAGGTAACTTAAGTTAGCTTGGATTTCAGATAGGCTGTCTTGTGCTTTGTGTAATAGTTGGCCAGTATCACTGATTTCGTCTGTAATGCTTTCGCGATTTTTTACCAGTAAGTAACTAGTGACGGCTGCTCCGGTAAAGAGAAAGAGGTTAGATAATTTCATTATAAGCCTCCTAATCTATAGCTTGAGAAATTTCTGCTGCCAAGCGACTTAGTTCAGAAAAGTCAGGTTCATGAGCAACAAAGGTTAGTTTTAAATCGTCATTTTCATCATAGCGTGGCGCTAAATGAACATGGGTATGAAAAACAGTTTGGCCAGCAATTTCTTCGTTATTATTAATGATATTCATGCCTGCTGCACCAGTTGCCTTCATAACTTTACGGGCGATTTGAGGCACACGTTCGAAGAGTTGGCTAGAGCTGCTTCCGTCCATCTCCAGAAGGTTACGAAAGTGTTGCTTTGGGACAACAAGTGTGTGACCAGGCGTTACTTGTGAAATATCAAGAAAGGCTAGAACGGCTTCGTCTTCATAGATTTTAGCCGCAGGGATGTCTCCTGCAATAATTTTACAAAAAATACAATCTGTCATAAAATGCACCTCTTTGGCTAGATTTTGATATAATAGAGGAGACTGCAATACTGAGCTTATCGTCTTAAAAAGGAGACGTCTTGTTGGCTCAAGAGCAGTACCCACAATACAGATATTATACCAGAAATTGGAGAAAAAATGTTAGAAATAAAAGGGCTTACAGGTGGCTATGTCAATATTCCTGTTTTGAAAGATGTCAGTTTTGAAGTTGGAGACGGTCAGCTTGTCGGACTGATTGGTCTAAACGGAGCTGGAAAATCAACAACCATCAATGAAATAATCGGCCTATTGACGCCTTATCAAGGGGAGATTTTGATAGATGGTTTGAGTCTGAAGTCAGACAGGACAGCCTATCGCAAAAAGATTGGTTTTATCCCTGAAACACCGAGTCTCTACGAAGAATTAACCTTGAAGGAACATATCGAGACGGTTGCTATGGCCTATGACATTGACTCGCAAACAGCAATAGATCGAGTGGAAAAATTGCTTCAGATTTTTCGTCTTAAAGACAAGTTAGATTGGTTTCCGGTTAATTTCTCAAAGGGAATGAAGCAGAAGGTTATGATCATCTGTGCCTTTGTGATTGACCCTAGTTTGTTTATTGTGGATGAACCCTTTTTAGGATTGGATCCTCTGGCCATCTCCGATTTGATTGAGCTCTTGGCAGAAGAAAAGGCTAAAGGGAAGTCTATCCTGATGAGTACTCATGTGCTTGATTCGGCAGAGAAAATGTGTGATTCTTTTGTTATCTTGCACAAGGGTCAGGTACGGGCTAAAGGAAATTTAGCACAGTTGAGAGAAGAATTTTCATTGCCAGAAGCAAGTCTCAATGAAATCTACCTAGCTTTGACAGAAGAGGCTGCCCTATGAGAGAAGTATTTGCTAAGCGCAGACTGGATTTTCGGAACCAGTGTGTAAAATATCTGCGCTATGTTTTGAATGACCACTTTGTTCTATTTTTAATGGTTTTCTTGGGTTTTACAGCGGTTCAATACAGCCAGCTGCTTCGAAATTTTCCTAAGAATCATTTGCCTATCTGGCTAGCCTTAGTCCTCCTTTCACTGGGCTTGGTTTTTATGGGCAGGATTGCTACCTATCTTGAAAAGCCAGATAGCCTCTTTCTTTTGGCTAAGGAAGAAGAAGTCCGTGTCTATGTCGGAAAACAAACGAGAAATTCTTTTATTCTTTGGGGAATTTTGCAAACCTTGGCTTTGCTTCTGTTGGCTCCTCTATTTCTAGCTTTAGGTGTGCCTATATGGGGCTTTACTTTATATTGTTTGTTCCTATTTGCTTTGAAAGCTCTGGTATTTCAATGGAAAAGTCGGAAATTCTATTTGCAGGAAGGGCTTGATTGGAAGTCTTTAATTGCTTACGAAGAGAGACGTAAACAGCGAATTTTGCAATTTTTTGCTCTTTTTACGAATGTTAAGGGCATATCAAGTAGCGTAAAAAGACGAGCTTATTTAGATTTCTTGACCAACCGCCTATCCAAGAACCAAGAGAAAGTTTGGGACAATCTCTTCTTGCGTTCTTATTTGAGAAATGGGGACTTTTTTGCTCTTAGTCTACGTTTGCTGATTTTATCTTTGCTGATTATTATTTTTCTACCTCAAAGCATGATTGCAACAATCTTTGTCGGTCTTTTTCAGTACCTCTTGCTCTTTCAGCTTCTAGCCTTGTATGATGCTTATGATTATCAATATTTAATCAAACTCTTCCCTCTAGAGGAAAGTGCAAAGGTAAAAGGAGCTAAACGAGTTATCACTAGCATTGGAGCAGTCGTATTGCTCGTAGAATTATTGGTAGCTCTGCTATTTTTTAAAGAAAAAATAATGGTCCTTTTTATCCTTCTTGTATACCTGATACTTTACGCAGTTTATCTGCCTTATAAGCTTAAAGGATTGGTTGACGAAAGGGCTTAAAACTAGTAAAATAGATTGGAAACTTTGATGGAGGGTAAGAATGGACTTGAACGATAATGAACTGACCCTAACGCCTATAAATGGTAAGAGCGGGAAGGCTTATATGGGCAGTTATCCTGATGGAGAGCGTGTATTTGTGAAGATGAATACGACTCCAATTTTGGCAGGGCTTGCTAAGGAACAAATTGCTCCGCAACTTCTATGGAGCCGCCGTCTTCCTGATGGCAATGTGATGACTGCACAAGAATGGCTGTCTGGTGAAATTTTAGGACCAGATGGTTTGGAAAGAAAGCAAATTTTTGATATTTTAATCCGACTGCACCGGTCACGGCCACTGATGACTCAGTTGACAAAACTAGGTTACGCTTTAGAACATCCTAATGATCTCTTAGATAACTGGGTAGAAAAAGTGCCTATGGCCTTGAAGAGCAACCAGTATTTACAGTCCATCATTGCAGACTTACGTAAAAACTTGCCTGCCTTCCGAGAAGATTATGCAACTATTGTGCACGGGGATGTGCGTCATAGTAACTGGGTAGAAACAAGGAGTGGATTGATATACCTCGTTGATTGGGACTCTGTCCGCTTAACAGATAGAATGTTCGACGTAGCGCATTTGCTCAGTCACTATATTCCAGAAGCACGTTGGGAAGAATGGCTGATTTATTATGGCTATAAATACAATGAAAAGGTCTTAGAGAAGCTCTACTGGTACAGCCAGTATAGCTACCTTTGCCAAGTCGCAAAGTATTATGAGAATAACGATTTAGAAAATGTGAACCGTGAAATTTATGCCTTGCGCAATTTCCGGGCCAAATACAGAAAGGAATCATGAGAGTAAGAAATCGCAAGGGGGCTACAGAGCTTCTAGAAGCCAATCCCCAATATGTCGTCTTAAATCCAGCTGATGCTAAAGGAAAATGGCAGGAGCTTTTTGGTAATGATCACCCGATTCATATTGAAGTTGGAAGTGGTAAAGGGGCCTTTATTACTGGTATGGCCAAGGCCAACCCAAATATCAATTATATCGGAATTGATATCCAAAAATCAGTTCTCAGCTACGCTCTTGACAAGGTCTTGGCAACCGATGTCCCTAATATCAAATTGCTCTGGGTGGATGGTTCTGATTTGACCAATTATTTTGCTGACGGGGAAATTGAGCGACTTTATTTGAATTTTTCTGATCCTTGGCCCAAAAAACGCCATGAGAAACGACGCTTAACCTATAAGTCTTTTCTAGACACCTTTAAGCAGATTTTACCTGAAAAAGGAGAAGTCCATTTTAAGACAGACAATCGTGGTTTGTTTGAGTACAGCCTGGTTAGCTTTTCTCAGTATGGTATGAAGCTGAAAGGGGTCTGGCTTGACTTACATACGAGCGACTTTGAAGGAAATGTTCTGACAGAGTATGAACAAAAATTTTCTAGCAAAGGGCAGGTTATTTACCGAGTAGAAGCAGTATTTTAATAAAAAATGCTGAAAAAGCCTCTATCTCTTGCTTTTTAAAGAGAGGAGTGCTATAATACAGTTTAGTGAATATTAGAAAGTGAGGCGGAGATCATTCTTCGCCTCTTATCTATGAGGAGGTGCAGTCTTATCGCAACAATTGTAGAGTTAGTAACGGCAGTGATTGAGCCAGCTATTACAGCGCCATTTGAATTGGTTGATGTAGAGTATGGCAAGATAGGTAGCGACTATGTCCTAAGTGTTTTTGTGGACAAGCCAGAAGGAATCACCGTCAATGATACAGCTGATTTGACAGATATTATCAGTCCCTTGCTGGATACGATTAAGCCGGATCCCTTTCCTGAGCAGTACTTCCTTGAAGTGACTAGCCCTGGCTTGGAGCGGCCACTTAAGACCAAAGAGCAGGTGGAAGCAGCAGTTGGTCAATATATTCATGTTGGTTTGTATAAATCCTTAGATAAACAAAAGGTATTTGAAGGGACCTTGCTCCAGTTTAAAGAGGATGTTCTGACCATAGAATATATGGACAAAACCCGTAAGAAAGAAATTGACATTCCCTATAGTCTTGTTTCCAAGGCAAGACTCGCTGTTAAGTTTTAGAATAAAAGAAAGGATTGCTTTTGCCTAGCAAAAGCGAAGAAAACATGAGTAAAGAAATGCTAGATGCTTTCCGCATCTTAGAAGAAGATAAAGGTATCAAAAAAGAAGACATTATTGACGCAGTTAAAGAATCTCTTCGTTCTGCTTATCGTCGTCGTTATGGTCAAGCAGATAGTGCTTTGATTGATTTCGATGAGAAAAAGGGTGACTTCCATGTTTATACAGTTCGTGAAGTGGTTGACGAAGTCTTTGACAGTCGTTTAGAAATCAGCTTGAAAGATGCGCTTGCTATTAGTTCTGCTTATGAACTAGGAGATAAGATTAAATTTGAAGAAGCTCCTGCTGAGTTTGGTCGTGTGGCCGCTCAGTCTGCTAAACAGACTATTATGGAAAAGATGCGCAAGCAAACTCGTACCATTACTTATAACACTTATAAGGAACATGAAAATGAAATCATGTCAGGTACAGTAGAACGCTTTGACAACCGCTTTATCTATGTGAACCTAGGTAGTATCGAAGCCCAACTTTCTAAACAAGATCAGATTCCTGGCGAAGTCTTTGCTTCACATGATCGGATCGAAGTTTTCGTTTACAAGGTTGAAGACAACCCACGTGGAGTGAATGTCTTTGTAAGCCGTAGCCATCCTGAAATGATTAAACGTCTGATGGAACAAGAAATCCCAGAAGTTTACGACGGAACTGTAGAAATCATGAGTGTGGCTCGTGAAGCAGGAGATCGTACGAAGGTTGCTGTGCGTAGCCACAATCCAAATGTAGATGCGATTGGTACAATCGTTGGTCGTGGTGGAGCTAATATCAAGAAAATCACTAGCAAATTCCACCCAGCAAAATACGATGCCAAGAGCGATCGCATGGTTCCTGTTGAAGAAAATATTGATGTTATCGAATGGGTAGCAGATCCAGCTGAATTCATCTACAATGCTATTGCACCAGCTGAAGTGGACCAAGTTATCTTTAACGCAGAAGATAATAAACGTGCCCTAGTGGTCGTTCCAGATAATAAGTTGTCATTGGCCATCGGCCGTCGCGGACAAAACGTTC
Source organism: Streptococcus sp. 2_1_36FAA (assembly GCF_000161955.2). Lineage (NCBI taxonomy): Bacteria > Bacillati > Bacillota > Bacilli > Lactobacillales > Streptococcaceae > Streptococcus > Streptococcus sp. 2_1_36FAA. Next base: position 63,347 of record NZ_KI391976.1, on the reverse strand, counting down.
GCTTGGCTGCTCACTTGACAGGCTATCGTATTGATATCAAATCAGCAAGTGAGTTTGAAGCGATGGAAGCAGCTAATGAATTGGGTGGCTTTGGAGAAGTGGCAGAGGAAGTTGTCTACGAAGATGATGCAAATCTGACCTATACTGACCAGGCAATGGAAGAAATGACTACAGCAGCACTAGCAACAGACCTTGAAGAAAGCGAAGTTACAGAGCTAGACTAAGGGGGCAAGTATGGCAAAAACACGAAAAATCCCTTTAAGAAAATCAGTTGTTTCAAACCAAGTGATTGACAAACGTGATTTACTGCGAATTGTTAAAAACAAGGAAGGTCAAGTATTTATTGACCCAACCGGTAAGGCAAATGGCCGCGGCGCTTATATCAAACTGGATAACGAAGAAGCGCTTCAAGCTAAAAAGAAACAAGTCTTTAATCGCAGTTTTAATATGGAAGTGGACGAAGCTTTCTATGATGAATTGATTGCTTATGTTGATCACAAAGTGAAAAGAAGAGAGTTAGGTCTTGAATAAACAACAAGTCGCAAATCTACTAGGTCTGGCACAAAGAGCAGGACGGATTATTTCTGGTGAAGAATTAGTCGTTAAGGCTATTCAAGAAGGGAAGGCCAAACTGGTTTTTCTAGCCCATGACGCTGCTCCAAATTTGAGTAAAAAAATTAAAGATAAAAGCCACTATTACCAAGTAGATGTATCAACCGTGTTTTCAACACTGGAATTGAGCTCTGCGATTGGTAAAGCAAGAAAAGTGCTTGCCATCACAGATGCTGGTTTTACAAAGAAAATGAGGTCTATTATGCAATAGAACAGGAGGACAAGGATTTGTCTAAAAAAAGATTATACGAAATCGCAAAAGAACTGGGAAAAGAAAGTAAGGAAATTGTTCAGCGGGCAAAAGAGCTAGGCTTGGATGTTAAAAGTCATTCATCAAGTGTTGAAGCTGCTGCTGCGGATAAGATTGTAGCCAGTTTTGCTTCTGCAAAAAAGGCAGTGGTTGGTACTTCTGAGGCTAAAGCAAAACCAAGTACTGAACCAATAAAAACAGAGGCGACACCGTCTAAGCCTGCAAAGGATAAGACTGAACAGGCAACAAACAAGCCGTCACCTAGCCCAGCATCATCTCCTAAGCCTGTGGAAGCAGCTAGTGCAAAAGCCCCAGCTAGTAAGCAAGAACAAGCACAAGGAACTACTGCTCCAAAAGTTACACGTCCACAAAGCCGTAACTTTAAAGCGGAAAGAGAGGCACGGGCGAAAGAGCAGGCAGAGCGTCGTAAACAACAGGGTCAACAAAGACCGCAAGGAAACCGCAATGATCGCAACGATCGCCGAAATAACCAAAACGATCGCAATGACCGTAATAGTCAAAATCGCAATGATCGTCGTAATCGTCAAGAGCAAGGCAATCAACATCGCAATCAAGGTCAATCACAATACAATCAACAACGCCAGTCCTTTAACCAGGGGCCAAAGATTGACTTTAAAGCGCGGGCAGCAGCCTTGAAAGCTGAGCAAAATGCTGAGTATGCTCGTTCTAGTGAAGAGCGCTTTAAACAGGCTAAGGCTAACAAGGAAGCTTTGCGGGAGCAGAATAAGCGTAAAGAACAAGCTAAATTGGAAGATTTATTTGTAGAAGTAGAATCTCCAAAAACTACAGCGCAAGCACCAGCAACACCAGCTCCAACAACTCAAGAGCCTGCTGTAGATACGCGTCGGAAGAAACAAGCACGACCAGATAAGGAACGTGATAACTTTGATCACGAAGAAGATGGTCCAAGAAAACAACAAAAGAATCGAAGCAGTCAAAATCAAGTGAGAAATCAAAAGAATAGTAATTGGAATAACAATAAGAAAACGAAAAAAGGCAAAAACAATCGGAATAATAATGCGACTCCAAAACCTGTTACAGAGCGTAAATTCCATGAATTGCCAACAGAATTTGAATATACAGACGGCATGACCGTGGCAGAAATTGCAAAACGGATCAAACGTGAACCAGCAGAAATCGTTAAGAAGCTCTTTATGATGGGCGTTATGGCAACACAAAACCAATCTCTTGATGGTGATACTATTGAACTCCTTATGGTAGACTATGGTATCGAAGCTAAGAAGAAGGTCGAAGTTGACACTGCTGATATTGAACGTTTCTTTGTCGAAGAAGGCTACATCAATGAAGATGCTTTAGAAGAACGTCCACCAGTTGTGACTATCATGGGTCACGTTGACCATGGTAAAACAACACTCTTGGATACTCTTCGTAATTCACGCGTTGCGACAGGTGAAGCGGGAGGAATTACTCAGCATATCGGTGCCTACCAAATCGTCGAAGGTGGCAAGAAGATTACCTTCCTAGATACACCAGGACACGCAGCCTTCACATCTATGCGGGCACGTGGTGCTTCTGTTACGGATATCACTATCCTGGTCGTTGCAGCTGATGATGGAGTTATGCCTCAGACTATTGAAGCGATCAACCACTCAAAAGCAGCTAACGTTCCAATCATTGTTGCTATCAACAAGATTGATAAGCCAGGCGCTAATCCTGAACGTGTTATCGGTGAATTGGCAGAGCATGGCGTTATGTCAACAGCTTGGGGAGGAGACTCTGAGTTTGTGGAAATTTCAGCTAAGTTTAACCAAAATATCGATGAATTGTTGGAAACAGTCCTTCTTGTAGCTGAAATTCAAGAACTTAAGGCTGACCCAACAGTCCGTGCCATCGGTACCGTTATCGAAGCCCGTTTGGATAAAGGAAAAGGTGCTGTTGCGACCTTGCTTGTCCAACAAGGTACCTTGAACGTTCAAGATCCTATCGTTGTCGGTAATACCTTTGGTCGTGTCCGTGCGATGACAAATGATTTAGGTCGTCGTGTCAAAGTGGCTGGTCCATCTACACCAGTTTCTATCACAGGTCTGAACGAAACACCAATGGCTGGTGATCATTTCGCTGTTTATGAAGATGAAAAAGCTGCGCGTGCAGCCGGTGAAGAACGTGCTAAACGGGCTCTGCTTAAGCAACGTCAAGCCACTCACCGTGTCAGCCTTGAAAATCTATTTGATACCCTTAAAGCGGGTGAAGTGAAGTCTGTTAATGTCATCATCAAAGCCGATGTACAAGGTTCTGTTGAAGCCTTGGCTGCTTCCCTACAAAAGATTGAAGTAGAGGGAGTGAAGGTAACCATCGTCCACTCAGCGGTTGGTGCTATCAATGAATCAGACGTAACCTTGGCTGAAGCTTCAAATGCCGTTATTATCGGTTTCAATGTCCGCCCTACTCCACAAGCTCGTCAGCAAGCGGAGTCTGATAGCGTTGAAATTCGTCTCCACAGCATCATCTACAAGGTTATCGAAGAAGTGGAAGACGCCATGAAGGGAATGCTGGACCCTGAATACCAAGAAAAAATTATCGGTGAAGCCCTTATCCGTGAAACATTTAAGGTTTCTAAAGTTGGTACCATCGGTGGATTTATGGTTGTCAGCGGTAAAGTTACCCGTGACTCTAAGGTCCGTGTGATTCGTGACGGCGTCGTGATTTATGACGGCCAGCTGGCTAGTTTGAAGCACTTCAAAGACGATGTCAAAGAAGTTACAAACGGCCGTGAAGGTGGTCTCATGATTGAAGGATATAATGATATTCAAGTAGATGATACAATTGAAGCCTACATCATGGAAGAAATTAAAAAATAAAAGCTAAATCCTGAAGTTTTTAAGTCCGTATTCATGAGATCAATGTTGATAGGGATGATAGATTCTACTGAAATCCTAGATCAAGTCATTTCTCAAAATGAGACGGCTAGCTTCTATCACCAAATAAAAATAAGCTAGGCTGAGCCTAGCTTATCTTACAGAGAAAGAAATAGAAAGGAAATCCAATGGCAAATCATTTCCGTGTGGACCGGGTTGGAATGGAAATCAAGCGCGAAGTCAATGAGATTTTGCAAAAGAAAGTCCGCGATCCGCGTGTCCAAGGTGTGACCATCACTGATGTGCAAATGCTGGGTGATTTATCAATGGCCAAGGTCTACTATACTATTATGAGTGATCTAGCATCAGATAATCAAAAAGCACAGTTGGGACTTGAAAAAGCAACTGGAACCATCAAACGTGAGTTGGGACACAATTTAAAAATGTATAAGATCCCAGACTTGACATTTGTTAAAGATCAGTCAATTGAGTATGGCAATAAGATTGACCAAATGTTGCGGGATTTGGATAAATAATAGGAAAAAGACCTTCTGTGGTCTTTTTTTCTTGCACAAAATAGTATAGTTTTTTCATTTTTTTTGAAAAAAGTCTTGTGACTTTGAAGATTATTCTATAAAATATAAAAGGAATACTTCGAAAGAGGTTTTAGGAGGCAAAGAATGTCCATTAATTGGCAAGATATTATTTTTAACTTTTTAGGTGGTTTGGGACTATTTCTTTATAGTATCAAGATGATGGGTGATGGTCTGCAACAAGCCGCTGGTGATCGCCTACGTTATTTTATCGATAAGTATACCAGCAATCCTATCTTAGGTATCCTAGTTGGAATTGGGATGACAGCACTTATCCAATCCAGCTCAGGTGTGACAGTTATCACTGTCGGTATGGTAAGTGCGGGGCTTCTGACCTTGCGCCAGGCCATCGGGATTGTCATGGGAGCCAATATCGGAACAACAGTGACTTCCTTCATCATTGGTTTTAAGCTTGGGGAATATGCCCTTCCAATTCTCTTTGTCGGGGCAGTTTGTATATTCTTTACTAAAAACCGTGCTATAAACAATATCGGTCGGATCCTCTTCGGGGTTGGAGGGATATTCTTTGCGCTGAATCTGATGAGCGGAGCGATGGAACCTCTTAAGGATTTACAGGTCTTCAAAGATTATATGATTCAGCTCAGCAAAAATCCAGTCTTGGGAGTTTTTGTCGGAACAGGATTGACTTTGCTGATTCAGGCTTCATCTGCTACGATTGGTATCTTGCAAAATCTATATGCTAGTGATTTGATTAGTCTTCAAGGAGCCCTACCGGTGCTTTTTGGGGACAATATCGGGACGACCATAACAGCTATTATTGCTTCCTTGGGTGCTAATATTGCTGCTAAACGTGTTGCAGCATCTCATGTGCTTTTTAACGTTTTTGGGACCTTGGTCTGTCTGCTCTTTCTTGGGGCCTTTACCAATATGGTTCAGTGGTTCCAATCGACCTTGCATCTATCGCCTGAGATGACGATTGCTTTCTCTCATGGTGCCTTCAACATTACCAATACCATTATTCAATTCCCACTGATTGGTTTTCTTGCTTATATAGTGACCAAACTAATCCCTGGTGAAGATGAGGTTGTTAAGTACGAACCTCTGTATCTGGATAAGATCCTGATCAAGCAAGCACCATCATTAGCCTTAGGAAATGCTAAGAAAGAATTGCTTCATTTGGGAAGCTACGCTGTCAAATCTTTTGAACTGTCCTATGATTATTTGATCAACCATACTGAAAAATCTGCAGACAAGGGTCATAAGACGGAAGTGGCCATCAATGCTATTGACGAAGAACTGACACGTTATCTCATTGATCTTTCTGGAGAACAGCTGAATCAAAAAGAAAGTGAAGTCTTAACCAATATCCTAGACTCTTCTCGAGATTTGGAGAGAATTGGGGACCACGGTGAAGCCTTGCTTCAACTGACAGACTACCTGATCAAGAAAAAAGTTATCTTTTCAGAAGCTGCCTTGGAAGAATTAGAAACGATTTACCAAATGACCTTGGATTTTATCAAGGATGCCTTGCAGTCGGTCGAAGATAATAATATTGAACTGGCTGACAGTCTAGAGGAAAAGCATACGAAAATTGATCAGCTGGAGCGTAAGCTTCGCAAAACCCACATTTCGCGCCTCAACCGAGGAGAATGTACACCACAAGCTGGGGTCAACTTTATCGATATCATTTCTCACTATACAAGGGTTGCGGACCACGCTATGAATCTGGCTGAAAAGGTCCAAGCAGAACAAATTTAGACAGGAAAAGCTTCCTGTCTTTTTAATATAATAATTTTTTATAAAATAGGTCTATACCATTTACAAATAAATGGGAAAGGTTTATAATATAGATGACATAATCAATGAGTACCAAATAGGGAGAAAGTTAGTCTATTTGGACAAAATCTGGAGGTTATATTATGCCTAAATATATTAAAGCTGATCAATTTTTCTATCCTCAAGGGATCCGTCAAGGTGGTTATTTAGAAATCAAAGACGGCAAATTTGGAAAGTTGGTCAAAGAAGTTCCTGCTGATGCTGAAGTGATTGATTACACTGGTTATTCTATTGCACCTGGTCTAGTAGATACCCACATTCATGGCTTTGGCGGAGTGGACGTCATGGACAATAACATCGAAGGCACCCTTCATACCATGAGTGATGGTCTTTTGACAACAGGGGTTACGAGCTTTTTACCAACTACTTTGACTTCGTCTTATGAGCTTTTGCTGGCTGTAACAGAAAATATCGGTGCCCGCTACAAAGAGGCTACTGGTGCCAAGATTCGTGGCCTTTATTTTGAAGGACCTTACTTCACTGAGAAATACAAGGGAGCGCAAAATCCTTCCTACATGAAGGATCCTCGTATGGATGAATTTCGTGCTTGGCAAAAGGCCTCAAAGGGCTTGCTAAATAAGATTGCTCTTGCGCCTGAACGCAATGGTGTCGAAGAATTTGTTCGCACGATTACTGACGAAGGGGTGACAGTAGCACTCGGCCACTCTGATGCAACCTTTGACCAAGCCAAGGCGGCAGTGGAAGCTGGTGCTAGCGTATGGGTACATGCCTATAATGGTATGCGTGGCTTGACTCACCGGGAGCTAGGTATGGTTGGTGCCATGTATGAGCTTCCTCATACCTACGCAGAATTAATCTGTGATGGCCACCATGTGGATCCTAAGGCTTGCGATATTCTGATCAAGCAAAAGGGCCATGAAAATATCGCTCTCATTACGGACTGTATGACAGCTGGTGGTCTGGAAGATGGTGATTATATGCTGGGTGAATTTCCAGTCGTTGTGGCAGATGGGACTGCCCGCCTTAAATCAACAGGCAACTTAGCTGGTTCAATCTTAAAATTAAAAGATGGCTTGAAGAATGTTGTTAAATGGGGCATTGCCAATCCTCACCAAGCCGTCATGATGGCTAGCCTGATTCCGGCTAAGTCTGTACATATTGATGATGTTTGCGGTCAGATCAAAGAAGGTTATGATGCGGACTTTATCGTTTTAAATGATGATTTGGACTTGATTGCCACATACTTGGATGGTGAGAAAAGGTTTGAAGCCTAATCATACAAAAGAAAAGTCTCCTAAATATTTAAAGAAAGAACAGGTGAGCCTGTTTTTTCTGCTTTTAAAAACTGAGAAAATAAATTTGAATCAATAAGAAATGATGTATTCATGATATAATGATATCAACGAAATAAACAGGAGTGAAACATGAAAAAGATTGATTATAAATTTACCCTCATGGGTGTGGTCTTTCTTCTTTTTGGCTTAGCGATGAGTCGTATTCTGATGATTGTCGCTGGAGCCGCTTTTATCATCTATAGTTTTATTAGCAAGGGCATGGCACCGACCAAGAAAAATATCTTTAAACCAGGGCCTATAGTCCCTAAGAAGAAAAAGAAGGACTAGCTCAAATAATAGACGACTATTTCTCAACAGAGCGATTTAGCTCTTTGAGGATCTCATAAATAATAGATGGAGGATACCTATGGAAACGTACCTTTTAAACAATGGCGTGAAAATCCCAGTGCTTGGTTTTGGGACATGGAAGGCTAAGGATGGTGAAGAAGCTTATCAGGCAACCTTAGCCGCTCTCAAGGCAGGCTATCGTCACATCGATACGGCAGCTATCTATAAGAACGAAGAGAGTGTCGGACGGGCAATCAAAGACAGTGGCATTCCACGGGAAGAGCTCTTCATCACGACCAAGCTTTGGAATGACAACCGTACTTATGAGGAGGCTCAGGAGGCCTTTGCCCAATCAATGGAGCGGTTGGGACTGGACTATCTGGATCTCTATCTCATCCACTGGCCTAATCCCAAACCTTTGAGAGAGAACGATGCTTGGAAAAAGCGCAATGCTGAAGTCTGGCGTGCCATGGAAGATCTCTATGAAGCTGGGAAGATTCGTGCAATCGGCGTCAGCAATTTCCTCCCTCACCACTTAGAAGCCTTGCTTGAAACAGCGCGCATCAGGCCAGCAGTCAATCAAATCCGCCTGGCTCCAGGTGTCTATCAGACAGAAGCGGTGAATTTCTGCCGTGAGAGCAACATTTTACTGGAAGCTTGGGGACCATTTGGCCAAGGTGAACTCTTCCAAAATCCTGACGTACAGGCTGTGGCTGACAAGTATGGCAAGACCATTGCTCAAATCGCCCTAGCTTGGAGCTTGCAGGAAGGCTTCCTGCCTCTTCCTAAGTCGGTCACTCCGAGCCGAATTGCCAGCAACCTGGACTGCTTTGACATTGAGCTAGATGCTGCAGACTTAGAAGTCCTCAAAAATATCAGTGGCCTGGCAGGTGGCGCACCAAATCCTGATGAAATGGATTTTTAGATGAAAATCCGATTCTATCGCAGTTCAGATAGAGAAGCCTTGCAGTCTTACCATTTAACCGACTTGAGATTTACCAATCATCCTAAGGAGGCTGTAGCTGACTTAGAAAATCGCTATGCTATCTTGGGTCTTGAAGAACATCAAATCGTAACCTTTCTAATCTTGGATTCTGGAGAAAAGAAGTTTACTTATGGCGGTCAGCCAGATAGTCTGCTCCTTCGTAGCTTTTCGACAGATGAAGACTTTCAGATGCGAGGATACGGTAGTCAGACGCTGAAGCTCTTGCCTGACTTCATAAGAGAGCATCTGCCCATGTATAAAAGCATCATCTTAGGCGTCAATGAGAGAAATCAAGTCGCTTCCTATCTCTACCGAGAGACCGGTTTTAGCAAACAGCCCCAGCGCATATTAGGACCAGCCGGCTGGCAGGAAGTCTATGAATTAAAAATATAAAGTCATCCCCAGTTTGAAATGAGCTGGGGATTTAATTGAATTGATTTTAAAAATAGTTTTAATCAATAATTTATGATAAAAAGCAAACCTATTATTCTCTAAAAATGACTGTCAGTAATGCGGCAAGTAAACTAATAGAGTTTAAGATATTATTACTATTTTAAGCTACCATACAGAATGTATTAGAGTGAATTACTTAAAAATTTAAAAGGAAAGTTAAAAAATGCTATAATGTTACTTAAATTATAATTGTTTAAATTTATCGAAATTAATAGAGGTTGAAAACAAATGGATGACTTAATAAAAAAAATAAATAAATTTAGAGATGATCGTGATTGGCGAAAGTTTCACAATGAAAAGGATTTAGCTATATCTATTTCACTGGAAGCTAGTGAACTTTTGGAGTTGTTCCAATGGAAACAGTCAGAAGAGGTTGTCGGTCATTCATTAGATCAAATTGCTGAAGAGTTAGCAGATGTTTTAATTTATAGTTTTATGTTAGCTGATAATTTACAACTTGATGTAAATAAGATTATTGAGGATAAACTTATCTCTAATAATATGAAGTATCCAGTTAACTTGAGCAAAGGGAATAACAAAAAATACACTGAGTTGGAGAAATAATGGTAAAAATACAAAGCCCAATTGTAAGAGAAATAGATTATACAAGCAACTCACTGGTGAAACTAAAAAACAAACTTAGTCTTAATGAAAATAAAAATGATTTAAAATTTTTATTCGATTATCCAGTAGTTTATATTGTTAACGATGAGAAGAAAAATCAATTTAGTGTATACATAGGAGAAACAACGGATATAATTCGACGAACTAGTCAACACTTAATTGACGATATAAAAAAAGAGAATAGAGATGATTGGAGAGATTTTGCAACATCTTCGACAACGAAGATGTTTGTAATTGGTCACAATCATTTTAATAAGTCGTTAACTCTAGATATAGAAAATCGTTTAATGCTTTATTTATCAAGTGTCGACAATGTTACTAGGGTACAAAATAGAAGAGGAAATCCTCAAAATGAATATTATACATCTAATGAGTTAGATTCAATTTTTTCAAAAATTTGGCGTTTGCTAAGGAAGAGTAACAAACATTTATTTCCTGTTGAGAGTATTGTTCGAAATTCAGCAATTTTCAAAGCGTCTCCGTTTCATAAATTGACCGAAGAACAAATCGAAGCTAAAAACACTATTATTAATAAAATAAGTGCCTCGATTAGTAAAAATCAAGATGGAATACTTATTCTAGTTAAAGGAGAAGCTGGAGCGGGGAAAACAGTTCTAATGAGTTCGCTTGTGGATGATTTATTAAACTCTGATGATATTTCATTTATCAAAGATAATAATTTCATTAATATCGTTGTAAACAATGATCATCAATTAAAAGTGTACAAAGAAATTGAAAGAAAATTAGATTGGAATAGTGGCTCTAGTCTAGAAGTGGCGAACAAGCCTACTCAATTTTTAAATGCACTGAAGAAAAATGATATTAAGGCAGGAGTGGTTATAGTTGACGAAGGCCATCTACTGCTTACTGCGAAGAATCAATCATATCTTGGTGGAAATCATTTAAAAGATTTACTAGCACAATCAAAAGTAGTTGTTCTGGTTTATGATGATAAACAGATTATGAATAAATCTCAAATATGGACTGATAATTCATTTTTAGAATTAGAACATGAAGCTAATCTGGAAGGAAATTTAATTGAACTACGCAATCAAATGAGAATTAGCGCAAATTCTGAAACTATTGATTGGATTCGTTGTATTGTTGATGAAGGTGAAATTAAGAAATTTAAAAAAGATGCTCGATATGATATTAAATCTTTTGATTCTCCTTTGGAACTACAAAATGCTATCAAATCTAAGAATGCTAATCAAAAATTAGGTATTTCTAGATTGGTAGCAACATATGATTGGCCATATGTCAGAGAAAATAAGAAACAACCAACTCCGAAATGGTTTGTTGAAATAGGTGATTGGAAGGCTCCTTGGAATCTACAATTAGAGTCAGAGAAGGAATTTGACAAATTATCTTGGATAGAGCAGCCTCAAACAATTGATGAAATAGGCTCTACGTTCACAGTTCAGGGATTTGACTTGAATTATGTAGGTGTTATTATCGGACCATCTGTGAAGTATCGAAACGGCAAAATTATTTATGATATTTCTGAAAGTAAAAATAAGGGTGCTGTTCAAAACCGTAAACTTGCGAATGGTGAAAAAGTCAACTATGGTGAAAGACTATTACGAAATGAACTAAATGTTTTGTTAACGCGTGGCGTAAACGGTCTATATATTTATGCAGTTGATAAAGAATTAAGGGATGCTCTGAATAAAGCAATTAAATAAAATTATAATCAGTTATTGTCAGGCTTCCAAGGAAGATGCCAGCTCTTTATCCAAACACCTACTTACAAAAATTAACTTTACTGAAAGGAGACTTACATGAGACTTTGGCATGAGGCCTTGATTCCTCAACTTCCTCGTCCTCAACTTTTGGGGCAACATCGTGAGTGCTGCGCCCTACGTGGCAATGGCTGGGGCAGAAGGCATGCGACGGTGGACTATGTCTTTACCCACTCGCCCTACCATCTCTATGCTTACCATCGCTTGATTATGGAGGAAATGGCTAGTCGTGGCTATCGGGTCAGCCCAGAGTGGCTGGACAAGAACTACCGTGGTAAGACCTGCCCTTCTTATGAAGACTTGCCTGAGGAGAAGCTAGGCAATCCCATCTACAGTGAGCATGATGCCCGCTACTATGAGGAATGTGTAGATAATCTCCGTGAGAAGGGGATAGAGCTGGAATAACGACTCAAAAGGTTTGCGATGCAAAATTCTTCTTCGCATTTTTTAAGTCATAAAGATGAGACCTAAGGATTATTCCCTAGGTCTTTTGCTTTAGTATTATGATGTATTTTCAGTTATAAAGTGATGAAAAAGAGCTTGTTGCACGCTATTGTATAAACAGGGTGATAGATCTGTTTTCTTCATAAATAGTGAGATCTTTTTTGCAACAAACCTTAAGAACCCTATACCGTAAAAGAATCAATAAAAAAACGAACTAACCATAGAGTAGTCCGTTTTTTGTTTAATAGAAAGAGGCATTAGTGAGTGAAGTCAAGTACCATACGTCCTTGGATAGTACCAGCTTCCATTTCATCAAAGACATCTACGGCATCTTCAACAGGGCGTTTTTCAACGACTGGAACAACTAAGCCTTCAGCACCGAATTGGAAGGCTTCTTCCAAGTCTTTACGAGTACCTACAAGAGAACCGATGACTTGGATACCGTCTAGAACAGTCTTAACAATGCTGAGGTCCATCATTTCAGATGGCAAACCAACAGCTACTACACGACCACCTGCACGTACAGAATCAACGGCTTGGTTGAAGGCCACTTTAGAAACGGCTGTTACGACAGCAGAATGAGCTCCACCGTTTGTTTTTTCTTTGATAAGGCCAGGAACATCATCAACTTCATGTCCATTGATGACAATATCAGCACCAACTTCTTTTGCTAAGGCAAGTTTGTCATTGTTGATGTCGACTGCGATAACATGGGCATTGAAAACTTTCTTAGCATATTGAACAGCTAGGTTACCCAAACCACCTGCACCATAAAGGACGATCCATTGGCCTGGTTGGAGCTGAGCTTCTTTGATGGCTTTGTAAGTGGTTACCCCGGCACAAGTGATAGAAGAAGCTTGTGCAGGATCAAGACCTTCAGGAACTTTGACAGCATAGTCAGCTGTTACGATACATTGTTCAGCCATACCACCGTCAACAGAATAACCAGCATTTTTTACTGTACGGCAAAGAGTTTCACGTCCTGTAGTACAGTATTCACAAGTGCCACAACCTTCAAAGAACCAAGCGACACTGACACGGTCGCCTACTTTCAAGCTCTTTACATCAGGAGCCAATTCTTTGACGATACCGATCCCTTCGTGACCAAGGATACGGCCTGGGACCTTACCAAAGTCACCATGTGCAACGTGCAAGTCAGTGTGGCAGACACCACAGTATTCAATTTCTACAAGAGCTTCACCTGTTTCAAGCGGACGGAGTTCTTTGTTTTGAATAATTTCAACACCAGTACTTTCTGGATTAACAACAACTGCTTTCATAAGTAGTTCCTCCTGTTTAGTTATTATCATTAATATGTTAATTATATCACAAAGTTTTTGGATCAGCAAGCGCTTTCAACGAAAAGTAATTCCCTGCTAGATTGCTAGGAGGACTATTTCTTACGACAAAGGTGCTAAAAACCGTATATTATTCTAATTTTGTTCTATATTTCAAACAAATTGACTCATCAAACTTTATAAAATAGGTATTAAGTAGAAAAACATTCGGGAATATTACATTTTCGTTACATTTTATAACAAAGTATGAATTTTCAGACAATTTTTATTATAATATGAGTTAAAAAATATTGAGGAGTTTTGTATGAAAAGACAACAACGTTTTTCACTTCGGAAGTTCAAATTTGGTTTGGCTTCGGCTTTGTTGGGAACTGCTTTGATTTTTGGTTCAGGCCAAGCTAATGCGGACGAACAGACTGCCGTTAATACATCAGAAGCGAGTCAGCAGTCAAGCCTAGTTACGACAGCTGATCCGTCAGAGCAGGAGTCTCTTTCTGCGGATAAGGCGACAGTAAAAGAGGAAAAGTCGCAAGCTTCTGAAGAAGTAGACAAATCCTCAAGTTCAGAGCCAGCAAATGCTCAAGCTCCATCAGCAGGAGAAACTAAGGAAGAAAAGCAAGTAGCTAGCGAAACAACTGTAGCTACAGAGCCAAAACAGACTGTTTCGACAGCAGAGGTAACAAGCCCTTCATCTGCGAAGAAAGATGATAAGCAGGAGGTTAGGGCTGAAAATCCTGAAAGCAAGCCAGCGACTACAGAAGCTGTAGCGTCAGAAAATACAGGTCAGCCAGTTGCTACTGCGACTTCTGAGGAAGAAGATAAAGTCAGCAAGGACGAGCAACCAACTAGCATCAGTAGTAATGAAATCATCAAGGTTCCTCAAACATGGTCTCAAGGTTATAAAGGGGAAGGCCGCTTGGTTGCTGTTATCGACTCTGGTTTAGACGTCCACCATGAAGTCTTGCGTATTTCGGACCCTTCAAAAGCCAAATACCAAACGGAAGCTGCTCTTGAAGAGGCAAAGAAGAAGGCCGGAATTGATTATGGTAAATGGTATAACAGCAAGGTTGTCTATGCCTATAACTATATTGATGGCGATGATAGCATCAAGGAAAAAGATAGCTATTCTCACGGGATGCACGTTACTGGTATCACGGCTGGAAATCCAGACAAGAAGGATAGCAATGGAGAATACATCTATGGGGTTGCTCCTGAAGCTCAAGTGATGTTCATGAGGGTCTTCTCAGACCGTCAAAAAACTACGAGCGACGCCATTTATATCAAGGCCATTGAAGATGCGGTAGCCTTGGGGGCAGATTCCATCAATATGAGTTTGGGTTCAGCAACAGGATCAGTCGTAAACATGAGTCCTAGTCTCTCTGCAGCGATTGAACGAGCTCGAGCTAAAGGAGTCAGTGTCGTAATTGCGGCTGGTAACGAAAATACTTTCGGAAGTGGCCATTCTAAACCTCTAGCTGAAAATCCAGACTATGGTTTAGTCGGAAACCCTTCAACTGCAGAAGGAGCTATTTCAGTTGCCTCTGTTGATAATACGGTAGTGACTGAGGAAGTCATGGAAGTTCGTGGTCTGGAAGATAATGCTGAATTAAGCAACGGAAAATTCACATTTGCCAAAGCAGATAGCAAAGCTGATTTTGAAAAGGGCAAGGAATATGAGTATGTCAATGCTGGTCAAGGACGCGAAGAAGATTTTAATGGCTTAGATTTGACAGGTAAGTTGGCCCTTATTCAGCGTGGTTCAATTACGTTCTCTGAGAAGATTAAAAATGCGATCCAACATGGTGCAGCTGGTGCCCTCATCTACAACAATGTTGAAGGGGCTAATATCCAGATGGCCTTGGATAAGGATTCAGAATCAGCTCCATCAGCCTTTATCAGCAAACAGTATGGTGAAGCCTTGGCTGCTGGTAATTATAAGATTGCCTTCAATGGATTGAAAGATAATCGTCCAAATCCAACAGCTAAAGAACTATCTGATTTCTCTAGCTGGGGTGTTACTACCGATGGGCAGCTGAAGCCAGATGTATCAGCTCCAGGTGGATCTATCTATTCTTCACTCAATGATAATACCTATGGTAGCATGAACGGAACCAGTATGGCCTCTCCACATGTGGCTGGTGTTGCGGCCTTGGTGAAAGAATACCTGCTCAAGCATTATCCAAACCTAACTCCAGCTCAGAATTCTGAATTGGTCAAGGCTTTGATCATGTCTACTGCGAAATTGCATATTGATAAAGAAACAGGTGCTTATACCTCTCCGCGTCAGCAAGGTGCAGGAATCGTTGATACAGCTGCTGCGGTGTCTACTGGACTTTATGTTACTGGGGAAAACCAATACCCAAGCGTATCCTTAGGCAATGTCGAAGATAGTTTTACGTTTGACGTGACGGTTCATAATATTACTGATACTGACCGAACCCTGAAAATGATTGTCAATACCAATACAGATACGGTTAAGGATGGTCAATTCGATCTGACACCTCGTAAATTGACTGAGACAGTCTGGCCTGAAGTTACGGTCAAAGCTCATAGTAGTCAGACTGTAACTGTGAAGGTTAATGTGGCTAAATTTGCAGAAGAGCTGACCAAGTTAATGCCAAACGGCTACTTCTTGGAAGGTTTTGTTCGCTTTGTTGATCCAGCAGATGATGGCGACGTAGTGAGCCTTCCATTTATGGGCTTCCGTGGTCAATTCCAGAATCTGCCAGCTGCTGAAAAACCAATTTATAAATTAGTTCGCGATGGCAAATCAGGTTTCTATTATCAGGTACCAGAGGATAAAAGTATTGATTCTAAAAGCAATGTGACGAGCCTCGTAACAACGTCTAAAGATACCCTTTATTCGACTGGTAAAACTGTAGACCGCAGTTCAGTCGTCTTAGGAACTGCTGAAAATGCTGATGGGAAACATATCTTACAGCTGGATGCTGATGGCAATATTCGCTTAGCCTTCTCACCAAACGGAGATGGCAATAAAGATGTAATCCAGTACCGTTCAGTTTTCTACCGGAATGTGAACAATCTGACAGCTAGTGTGTATACAACAGATGATACTGACTACCGCTTCCCAATCTGGCAAAGTAGCAAGGCTTGGGATGGCCGTAAGAATTTCTATAGCGGTGATGCGAGAAAACCGAAGTCTTATCTTTTGACAAATACTGTTTGGGATGGTCGCGATAGCAAGGGTAACCCGTTAGAAGATGGTCGCTATACCTATGTCGTACGCTACACACCTGACGTGCCTGGTGCAGAAGAACAAACCGTAAGTTTCGATCTTCAAATTGATACCCAAAAACCTCAGATTACTTCAGGTTATATCACGAATAAAGACGGTGTTGAGACTTTAACAGTCCGTAAGCCAAAGGATGTCGGAAACGGTGGTATCCTGCGCGAACAAGTCTTCTACTTGAAGGCAGACGAAGAAGGTTCGATCACTTATAAGGACGTGGATTCCCATGGAAAAGAACGGGAATACGAGCATAGAGTTTATCTTTCAGCCAATGAAGATGGTACTTACACCTTGCCAGAAGGAGTGGACAAGTCTCAGATTTTCTATGCGGTAGAAGATTATGCAGGCAACAAAGACGTTCTTGCCTTGTCTGAATTTGTCAGCCCTGAAAATTCAGGTCGGATCCGAGTTTCCATGGTGGATGCAACTACACATAAAGATGTTGACACGACCTTTGTCTATCGAATCAAGGATGACAAAGGAAAATACGTTGATTTGGACAAAGGAAAAGATATCAACTTCTTGCCGTTCGGTCGTTATACAGTAGAAGTCTTCACTTATGATAGGGATGAAATCAAGTTCTACGGTTCCAAGACGCAGGAATTTGAATTAACAGCACAAGATAGCTTCAAGACCATCGAGTTCCTTGTTAAGGAAGTTGTCTTTGCGCCAGTCAGTGTCACTTTTGATCAGGCTGTACCAAAGAATACCCAAGTGCTTCTGAAGAACAACAATGGCGATGTATATACTTTGCCTGCTGCTAAATTTGGTAAGAATTCCTTTGGACGATCAGTAGGGGCGGGATTCTACTCTGTCTTTGTAAATCTCCCAACTGGTTATGAGCTTGTAGAAACAGATCCAACTGTTGAAGTTCTTGAAGGTAAGAACAATCTTCTTAAACTAGGAGTTGTTGTTAAAACCCTTCTTATGGCTGCGGTTAATCAGCAATCAAATCTAGTAACGACAGTTCAATATTATAATGCTTCTAGCGCAAAACGTCTGGCTTATGATCAAGCTTATCAATCTGCTAAAGACGCTTTAGCTGGTAAATTGACGCAGGCAGAGGTGGATGCTGTTGTTGCTAAATTGCAAGCCGCAACAACTGATCTTGACGGTAAAGAATCCGATGTAGCAGCTGTTAAAGCGGCAGTAGAAGCTTATGCTGCAACAACGAAGACAGGTGCTTATGCTAATGCTAAGGATAGAAACCGCCGTGCCTATGACCAAGCCTTCCAAGAAGTTACTCTTCTTTTACTTCAAGAGAAGGTAACCCAGGAGCAAATCGATACGGCACTGGCTAAACTGGCGGCAGCTGAGAAAAAATTAGATGGTAAGCCAACGAACTTTACTGATTTACAAAAATTAGTAGAATACGACATGCACTATCAAGCAATCAGCAATAAGTTTATCTATGCTAGCGAGAATGTTAAAGCAGCATATTTAGAAGCGTACGCTCAGGCTAAGGCAGTTCTGGACGATCCGGGAGCTAGCCAAGCAGAAGTTAAGGAAGCTATTGCGAATTTGAAGGTAGCTAGAAGAAAACTTGATGGTAGAAAACCAAGAGTTGTGAAGCCAAGAAAGCCAAGACAAGCATAAATATTTCAAGCTTACTTTAGAATTAGAATCCCTTAGGTTTATACTTGAGGGATTTCTTTTATGATAGGCACATAAGTGTTTTACAATAGTTAGGATTTCTGCTATAATCTTTTTTAGAAAGAAATCTCTTTGTCTACTTTTTAGCGAGTCTGGGATAGTGTGAGCCAGATAGGGAAGCAGAGCAGATGGCGCTTTTGGTTAACATTTTTAAACGTAATGAAGTAATAAATTAGGGTGGAACCGCGTTTTTGACGCCCCTAGGTCGCAATAGCCTAGGACTGTCGGATGTGGTTCTTTTGTTTGTTCAAACGGAGCAAAAGATGGTCCCTGAGCTAAAATAAAAACAAAAGGAGTAACTAATGTCCAAGAAACTTACCTTTCAGGAAATAATTTTGACTTTACAGCAATTCTGGAATGATCAGGGCTGTATGCTTATGCAGGCTTATGATAATGAGAAGGGGGCGGGAACGATGAGTCCTTATACCTTCCTGCGGGCTATTGGGCCTGAGCCTTGGAATGCGGCCTATGTCGAGCCGTCTCGTCGCCCAGCAGATGGCCGTTATGGGGAAAATCCTAACCGTCTTTACCAGCACCACCAATTTCAGGTGGTTATGAAGCCATCTCCAAGCAATATTCAAGAACTTTACTTGCAGTCTTTGGAGCTCTTGGGCATCAATCCGTTGGAGCACGATATCCGCTTTGTCGAGGATAACTGGGAAAATCCATCAACTGGTTCAGCTGGTTTGGGCTGGGAAGTTTGGCTGGATGGTATGGAAATCACTCAGTTCACTTACTTCCAGCAAGTTGGAGGTCTGCCAACTCACCCAGTGACCGCTGAGGTGACTTATGGTTTGGAGCGTCTGGCTTCTTATATTCAAGAAGTGGACTCAGTTTATGACATTGAGTGGGCTGATGGCGTTAAGTATGGTGAAATTTTCACTCATCCTGAGTACGAGCATTCCAAGTACAGCTTTGAGGTCAGTGACCAAGACTTGCTCTTGGGGAATTTTGAGA
Source organism: Streptococcus sp. 2_1_36FAA (assembly GCF_000161955.2). NCBI lineage: Bacteria > Bacillati > Bacillota > Bacilli > Lactobacillales > Streptococcaceae > Streptococcus > Streptococcus sp. 2_1_36FAA. The sequence continues at coordinate 44,269 of NZ_KI391976.1, read as the reverse complement.
GGTTTGAAGCGGAAGCTAAGCGCTGTCTGGACGAACATCTGGTGCACCCAGCTTATGACTATGTTCTCAAATGCTCGCATACCTTTAACCTCTTGGATGCGCGTGGAGCTGTATCCGTGACAGAGCGAGCAGGCTATATCGCTCGCATTCGTAATCTGGCGCGTGTCGTGGCCAAGACCTTTGTGGCTGAGCGCAAGCGTCTGGGCTATCCACTTTTGGATGCAGAGACTCGCGAGAAACTCTTGGCAGAGGAGGGAGAATAATCATGGTAAAAAATTTATTAGTTGAGTTAGGCTTGGAGGAAATGCCAGCCTATGTCGTGACACCAAGCATGAAGCAGCTGCGCGACAAGATGGGAGCCTTCCTGACAGACCATCGTCTGACCTTTGAGAAAATTGAAATGTTCTCCACACCTCGTCGTCTGGCGGTGCGCGTGGTTGGCTTGGCAGACAAGCAGTCTGATTTGACCGAAGATTTCAAAGGCCCTTCTAAGAAAATTGCACTGGATGCTGATGGCAACTTTACCAAGGCTGCCGAAGGCTTTGTCCGTGGCAAGGGCTTGACGGTTGAGGACATTACTTTCCGTGAAATCAAGGGTGAGGAATACGTCTATGTGACCAAGGAAGAGATCGGCCGTCCGGTAGAGGAAATCATCCCAGCAGTGACAGAGGTTCTACAAGCTTTGACCTTCCCTGTCAGCATGCACTGGGCTAACAACACCTTTGAATACATCCGTCCAGTCCACACCTTGACTGTACTCTTAGATGAAGAGGCCTTTGATTTGGATTTCTTGGACATCAAGAGCGGTCGTACCAGCCGTGGGCACCGTTTCTTAGGTCAAGAAACGGAGATTGCTTCAGCAGATTCCTATGAAGATGACCTACGGGCTCAGTTTGTTATTGCCAGCCCTCTTGAACGTGGAGATATGATTGTCGAGCAGATTCGAGCACTGGAAGAGGAGCACGGGGTTTCTATCGAGATTGACGAAGACCTGCTCAATGAAGTGTTGAATCTGGTAGAATATCCAACTGCTTTCTTGGGTAATTTTGATGCCAAATACCTAGAAGTTCCTGAGGAAGTCTTGGTAACTTCTATGAAAGAGCACCAACGTTACTTTGTTGTGCGCGATGCTGAAGGCAAACTTTTGCCGCACTTCATCTCTGTCCGCAACGGAAATGCAGAGCATCTAGAAAATGTCATCAAGGGAAATGAGAAAGTCTTGGTGGCTCGTCTGGAAGATGGGGAATTCTTCTGGCGAGAAGATCAAAAATTGGCTATTGCCGACTTGGTTGAAAAGTTGGGCAATGTGACCTTCCATGAAAAAATTGGCTCTCTGGCAGAGCACATGGAGAGGACTGGTAAGATTGCTGCTCTCTTGGCGCAAGAAGCAGGATTGGATGCTGATGAGGCAGCTGATTTGGCTCGCGCAGCGGCTATTTATAAGTTTGACCTGCTGACTGGCATGGTTGGTGAATTTGATGAGCTGCAAGGTATCATGGGTGAGAAGTATGCTCTTCTGGCTGGCGAGAATGCTGCAGTGGCAGCTGCCATTCGGGAGCACTATATGCCAACATCAGCCGATGGCGAATTACCTGACACCAAGGTCGGAGCAGTCTTGGCACTGGCTGATAAGCTGGATACCATTCTGTCCTTCTTCTCAGTTGGCTTGATTCCAAGCGGTTCCAATGACCCTTATGCGCTGCGCCGTGCGACTCAGGGTGTTGTGCGTATATTGGACAAGTTTGGTTGGAACATTGACTTGGCTCAGCTGGTTAGCCGACTTTACGAACTCGAGTTTGATAGCCTAAGTTATGACAATCAAGAGGCCGTGCTGGACTTCTTCCGTGCCCGTGTTGAGAAAATGATGGATCGCAACATTCCAAAAGACATCGTGACGGCTGTTCTTCAAAGCACTCAGTTCGTCGTACGTGATTTGGTAGAAACGGCTGCGCTTCTAGCAGAAAAAGCTCAGGAAGACAACTTTAAGTCAGCAGTCGAAAGCCTGTCTCGTGTCTTTAATCTAGCTGAGAAAGCCCAAGGGCAGACCGCTGTCAATCCAGCACTCTTTGAAAATCAAGAGGAAAAAGACTTGGCTACTGCCATTGAAAAAGTCGAGCTGACATCTGACTTAGCTACTAATCTGGACCAACTATTTGCCCTCAGCCCAGTTATCGACGCTTTCTTTGACCATACCATGGTCATGGCAGAAGATGAGGCTGTGCGTAACAACCGTCTAGCTCTCCTGTCTTCTTTGACAGCCAAAGCGGGACAAATGGCGCAGTTTAATCAGATTAATACCAAATAAAAGGTAAGAGAGAGGTAGAATCATGGATCCTAAAAAAATTGCCCGTATTAATGAACTGGCTAAAAAGAAAAAAACGGAAGGCTTAACTGCTGAGGAAAAAGTGGAACAAGCCAAGCTTCGTGAAGAGTATATCGAGGGCTACCGTCGCTCTGTTCGTCATCACATTGAAGGCATCAAGATTGTCGACGAGGATGGCAATGATGTGACGCCTGAAAAATTGCGTCAAGTTCAGCGTGAGAAAGGTCTTCACGGTCGCAGTCTAGATGATCCAAATTCATAAAAAAATGAGAGTGGGACAGAAATCGGTAATTCGTTAGAATTCGATTTCATCGTCCCACCTCCGCACAGTTGAGTAGGGCTGTAAAAGCTGATGAAATCAGCGTAGTAGAGCCCACTCAACCGCTGCGTCTTGCTCGACAATCCAAAGACAATTGAGAGGCTAGGACTTTTGTCCCAGCCTCATTTTATTTTTTCTTCTTTTTTAAGAGTTTGTAGCTGATGTAGAGTATTGCGACGCAAGTGAAGGTTAGAATCCAAAAAAGAACTGGATCTGTTGTGGTCCTCAGAAAGAAGAGGCAGACTAGAAAAATGGCAAATAGTAGAATTAAGATAGTATTTTTATAAGATTGAAGGTTCATTCTTCTTCCTCCCTTTTTTGTGCTTGACGAATTTTTCCTTTGGAAATAAAATGCATAATCAGTCCAAATCCAAGACCAGCAGCTAATCCAGCTATAATAAGTTTAGGTTGAAGCAAAACTTGTAGGATATCTTTCTTTTCCATGACAGCTATCATGATGCTAAAGAGAGGGTAGAAGAGCAGCCAATAAGAGAAGCCTGCTTTGAGACCAGCATGTTTCATAGCTTTTTCTTCTTTTTCATCCTGAAGCCCTAGCTCTAGATTATCAATTCCTTTGCGCCGTGCTTGAATGACTATATAGACACAGAAGCCGAGGATAAGGATTTCCAGCAGGATAGGATAAGCAACAGCGATAATTTTAGGCCATCGAAAAGCCAGTGGAAAGGCGATAGCATTGCCAAAAATCAGAATAAAGAAAAGCCAAATAAAGCCTATATTTCCTAGATGCTCAGCCTGTTGTCGCTTTTGCTCATCCAAAGGTCCAGTAATACCGTAAAATCGTTTGATCATCTTGTCTGAGAATGTTTCTTTTTTCATGTTTGCTTCCTTTCTTTAGATATGAATGTTGCTACAAGGAAAAATTCTTAGTCCTCTGAATCTTCATCTGTCAGCTGGGGATCCCAAAAGAGGGCGTTGAGGTCAGTATCTAGTGTTTTTGCCAGATTGATGCAGAGCTCCAAGGTTGGATTGTATTTGTTGTTTTCAATCATATTGATAGTTTGCCGCGATACCCCGATAGACTTGGCCAACTCTAGCTGAGACATCTTTTTTTCTTTTCGAAATTCTTTGACACGATTCATTACACCCTTCCTTTCTATTTTTTTATCACCTTTATCACCAGTCAAATGTCGTGTATATTTGACTTTTAAAATAGTATAATCCTTTTTGGAGATTATGTCAAGTATATACGACAAAAACTTAGGATTATTTTTCCTGGTCCTACTTTTTCTTTAAAATTTTTTTTTGCTTTTGATTATGGTATAATAGATAAGATATGACAAATGAATTTCATCATGTAACCGTTCTTCTTCATGAAACTATTGATTATTTAGATGTTAAACCTGATGGGGTGTATGTTGATGCGACCTTAGGTGGGGCAGGCCATAGTGAATATTTGCTAAGTAAGTTAAGTCCCAAGGGGCATCTCTATGCTTTTGATCAAGATGCGACAGCTATTGAACATGCCAAAAAACGTTTAGCACCATACATCGAAAAAGGCATGGTTACTTTTGTGCAGGATAATTTCCGCCATCTCAAACTACAGTTAAAAAAACTTGGTGTAGATGAGATTGATGGTATTTGTTATGATTTAGGGGTCTCAAGTCCCCAATTAGATGAGCGAGAACGTGGTTTTTCTTATAAACAAGATGCACCATTGGATATGCGTATGAATCGTCATGCGGATTTTAGCGCTTATCAAGTAGTCAATGACTACGATTATCATGATTTAGTGCGTATTTTCTTTAAATACGGTGAAGATAAATTTTCAAAACAAATTGCTCGTAAAATTGAGCAAGCTAGACAGATCAAGCCGATTGAGACGACAACGGAGCTTGCAGAGATTATCAAATCTGCCAAGCCCGCCAAGGAATTAAAGAAAAAAGGACATCCAGCCAAGCAGATTTTTCAAGCCATTCGGATTGAGGTCAATGATGAGCTGGGCGCAGCTGATGAGTCTATTCAGCAAGCAATTGATATGCTGGCAGTAGATGGTCGGATTTCAGTCATCACTTTTCATTCTTTGGAAGATCGCTTGACCAAGCAACTTTTTAAAGAGGCTTCGACAGTAGACGTGCCAAAGGGCTTGCCTTTTATTCCAGATGACTTGAAACCTAAACTGGAATTGATCAGTCGAAAGCCGATTTTGCCGAGTGCAGAAGAGCTTGAGCTGAATAATCGAGCACATTCAGCCAAATTGCGCGTGGCGAAAAAAGTACACAAGTGAGGGAATAAATGCCAAATAACAGCCAAGGAACGAGAGGACAACAGCTCCAATCACGGATTAAAAAGTTCACTCGTATCGAGAAAGCATTTTATGCTTCGATTATCTTGACAGCGATTATTATTGCCGTTAGTGTTGTCTTTATGCAAACAAAACTCTTGCAAGTTCAGCATGATTTGACGGACTTGAATGTCCAAGTCAGCACTAAGCAGGTTGAAATTAATAACGCCAAGCAAGAGATTAATGATTTAACTCGTAAGGAAAGACTGTCTGGCCTGGCCAGCTCTCAGGAAATGACCTTGCAAAATGCAATCGTAAAAACGGCGGAATAAAGCATGAAGAATAAGATTTTAAGGTATGCTTTAAAAAATCGAAAAACAGCTAATATGAATCGAAAACAAGTGGGGAAAAATCTGAGTATCCTGACTGTTTTTCTTTTCTTTGTTTTTTTGATTAACTTTGCTATCTTGATTGGGTCAGGTCGAAAATTTGGAGTAGACCTGGTGGCGGAGGCTAAAAAAGTTTACCAGATTAAAAAAACAGTACAGGCCAAGCGGGGAACGATTTATGATCGTAACGGTAATGCCATTGCAGAAGATTCAACGACTTATAATCTCTATGCCATTATTGATAAAAAGTATAAATCAGCTACAGGTGAGATTCTCTATGTAGAGCCCTCTCAGTATGAGACAGTTGCTCAAATTCTACACGATAAGTTAGACATTGAGACCGATTATGCCAAGAGCCAACTATCACAGGAAAAATTGACTCAGGTCTATTTTGGTGCCAAAGGAAATAATATTCCTTATGCAACGATGACAGATATTAAGAAGTCTATGGAAGATGCCGGCGTTAAAGGAATCAGTTTTGATACTAGTCCTAGTCGAAGCTATCCAAATGAAACCTTTGCTTCTCAGTTTGTCGGTATTGCCCAATTGGAAGAAAATGAGGATGGATCTAAGAGCCTGCGTGGTTCAACAGGTTTGGAATATTCCTTGGATAAAATCTTGGCTGGACGGGATGGCCTAGTGACCTATGAGCGCGATAAAAACGGAAATATTGTACCTGGTTCGGACCAAGTCTCTGTGGCCACAGAAAATGGTAAAGATGTTTATACGACTATTTCTAGCCATCTGCAAAGCTATCTAGAGACAAGAATGGATATTTTCCAGGAAAAGGTCAAAGGGAAATTTGTGTCTGCAACACTGGTTAGTGCTAAGACAGGTGAAGTTTTGGCAACAACTCAGCGCCCAAGTTTTAATGCAGATACCAAGGAAGGTCTGTCTAAAGACTTCAATTGGTCAACCTTGCTTTATCAAAGCCCTTATGAGCCTGGATCAACTATGAAAGTATTTACCTTGGCTAGTGCTATCGATAATCATACTTTCCCTGCCAATGAAACCTACTTTAATGACGAGTTTCAAATCGAGGATACAACCATCAAAGACTGGGGAGTCAATATGGGGCTCTCAACTGGTCAGACCTTGACTTATGCTCAAGGATTCGCCTATTCAAGTAATATCGGTATGGCCCGTCTGGAGAAAAAGATGGGAGATGATAAGTGGCGTGATTATTTAGATAAATTCAAGTTTGGTGTTCGTACACGATTTGGTATGATGGGTGAAGACGTCGGTAATCTTCCGGATAAAAACGTCGTTACAACTGCAATGAGTTCCTTTGGTCAAGGGATTAACGTAACGCAGGTTCAAATGTTACGTGGATTTACAGCAATTGCTAACGACGGTGTTATGTTGGAACCTAAATTTATCAGTGCCATTTATGATTCGGCCACTAACAGTGCCCGCAAGGGAACAAATGAAATCATAGGAAATCCAGTTTCTAAAACAGCAGCTCAAGAGACTCGTAAGTATATGATCACTGTTGGGACAGATCCAAATTTTGGTACCTTACAGACAAATGGAGTGCCGGTCATTCAGGTTCCAGGTCAAGATGTAGCGGTCAAGTCTGGTACGGCCCAGATTGCAGCAGAAGCTAAGGACGGAGGCGGATACTTGGAAGGCGAATACATCTATTCAGTAGTTGCTATGACGCCAGCTGAAGATCCTGATTTCATCATGTATGTGACAGTGAAGCAGCCTGAGGAGAAGTTCTATCCAGATTTATGGAAAGAAGTCGTTAATCCTCTTTTGGAAGAAGCAGTTGCCATGAAAGATACCCTTGGTTTAACGACTCCAACGCATGTCTTGGATAATGTGATTACTGAAACCAAGTACACTATGCCTAAAACAAAAGAAAAGGGCAAAGATAAATCACCGGGTTCTTATGCTGAAGAGCTACGTCGTAATTTGGTTCAGCCGATTATCCTTGGTACAGGAAGTAGCATTACTAAATTATCTGTTGAAGCAGGTAAGAATGTTGCTTCTAACCAGCAAGTACTTCTTCTAACAGATGAGCTGGATGACATGCCAGACATGTACGGTTGGACGAAAGAGAACGCATCAACCTTTGCCAAATGGTTAGATATAAAGGTTACCTACAAAGGTGAAGGTTCGAAGGTTGTTGGACAGAGTGTAAAAGCCAATACCTCTATCAAGAACCTCAAAGAAATAACAATAACACTAGGAGAGTAAGATGCTTACAGCTATAATTGCAGGAATTACTACTTTGATTTTAACAATTATTGGAATCCCTGCCTTTATTCGTTTTTATCAAAAAGCCCGCATTTCCGGGCAACAAATGCACGAAGATGTCAAACAGCACCAGGCCAAAGCTGGAACACCCACTATGGGAGGAACTGTTTTCCTCTTGGCTTCGATTGTGGCGAGTTTTGTCATTGCATTATTTTCAGGAAATCTTTCTAGCAACGTTACAACTATTTTGTTTATTCTGTTCTTGTACGGTTTAGTTGGCTTTTTAGATGATTTCTTAAAAGTTTTCCGCCGAATCAACGAGGGACTGAATCCTAAGCAAAAACTATTCTTGCAGCTGGTTGGCGGTGTGGTTTTCTATCTCTTTTTTGAACGTCACGGCGGTGGGGACATGTTGAACGTTTTTGGCTTTCCACTGGAATTAGGTTTTCTTTATATTTTCTTTGTTCTCTTTTGGTTGGTTGGTTTTTCCAATGCAGTCAACCTAACTGATGGAATTGACGGTCTTGCAAGTATTTCCGTCGTGATCAGCTTGGGAGCTTATGCAGTTATTTCTTTAGAACAAAAACGTTTTGATCTTCTGATTGTGATCTTTAGTATGATTGGTGGCCTGCTTGGCTTCTTCGGATTTAACCATAAACCTGCTAAGATCTTTATGGGAGACGTAGGTAGTCTGGCTCTAGGAGGTATGCTGGCGGCTCTCTCTATTGCCCTCCATCAAGAATGGACCTTGCTTTTGATTGGGATTGTCTACGTATTTGAAACAGCTTCAGTCATGCTCCAAGTTACTTACTTTAAGATGACAGGTGGTAAGAGGATTTTCCGAATGACTCCGGTTCACCATCATTTTGAACTTGGTGGTTTTTCTGGCCGTGGTAAGGCTTGGAGTGAATGGAAGGTGGATTTTCTCTTCTGGGGAATAGGCCTTGTTGCAAGTTTGATTACTCTAGCAATTTTGTATTTGTAAGAAAAAGGAGAACGATTGTTCTCCTTCTTTTCATATAAATGGCTATAAATCCATAATTTCTGTTATAATAGATAGGACTACTAAGGATAAGAGGAAAAAATGAAATTTACAGAATTTACTTTTAAAAATTATATTCAGGAGGCTTTAGAGGATCTAAAGTTTGTTGAAGCAACAGAGGTACAGGAGAAGTTGATTCCAGTTGTTTTGTCTGGGCGCGACCTTGTCGGTGAATCAAAGACAGGTTCTGGGAAGACCCATACTTTTCTGCTACCGATTTTTCAAAAGCTGAATGAAGATGAGGATCACGTACAAGTTGTGATTACGGCACCAAGCCGTGAGTTAGCCACCCAGATCTATCAAGCAACTAGACAGATTGCTTCTTTTTCTGATAAAGAAATTCGTGTTGCTAATTATGTGGGTGGGACTGACAAGAACCGCCAAATTGATAAACTTGAATTTAGCCAGCCTCATATTGTTATCGGAACACCAGGCCGAATCTATGACTTGGTCAAGTCGGGAGATTTAGCCATTCATAAGGCCAAAACCTTTGTTGTGGATGAGGCGGATATGACACTAGATATGGGTTTCTTGGAAACAGTGGATAAAATCGCCTCAAGCTTACCAAAAGATTTGCAGTTTTTGGTATTCTCAGCGACTATTCCGCAGAAGCTACAGCCTTTCTTGAAGAAATATCTGTCTAATCCGGTCATGGAGCAAATCAAGACTAAAACGGTCATTTCAGATACAATTGAAAATTGGCTGGTTTCAACAAAGGGGCGCGATAAAAACGCGCAGATTTATGAAATTAGCCGCATCTTACAGCCTTATTTGGCTATGATTTTTGTGAATACTAAGACAAGAGCAGATGAGCTACATAGTTACTTACTTGCTCAAGGCTTGAAAGTGGCTAAGATTCACGGTGATATTGCACCACGTGAGCGCAAGCGGATTATGAATCAAGTGAAAAATCTTGATTTTGAATATATTGTTGCGACTGACCTAGCAGCAAGGGGAATTGATATTGAGGGGGTCAGTCATGTCATCAATGATGCTATTCCGCAGGACCTGTCTTTCTTTGTCCATCGAGTGGGAAGAACAGGACGCAATGGACTTCCTGGTACGGCCATTGCGCTTTATCAGCCAAGTGATGACTCTGATATTCGTGAATTAGAGAAACTGGGTATCAAGTTCATTCCTAAGATGATAAAGAACGGTGAATTTCAGGACACTTATGATCGAGATCGACGAGCCAACCGCGAAAAGTCTTATGAGAAGCTTGATACAGAAATGATTGGTTTGGTTAAAAAGAAAAAGAAGAAAATCAAACCTGGCTATAAGAAAAAAATTCAGTGGGCTGTCAATGAAAAACGTCGTAAGACTAAGCGGGCCGAAAATCGTGCTCGAGGTCGTGCAGAACGCAAGGCCAAGCGCCAAAGCTTCTAGTCATAAAATTTGCTTATACCCTTGATAAATAAATTATACTGTTCGATATAAAAATAGTGTGATAGACTAGAGTATACTGGTCTATCTTTTTTTCTGGTCTCATAAAGACATGGTAAATTTGTTAAAAAGCATAGACCTTCTTATATGAGAATGATGAAAGGATTGAATAATGAACGCAAGTTTAGTTATATTAGCTTCTAACTGGTATCAGGAATTAATGAAGTCCATTCCGGATGGCCAAAATTTTAGTTTAAGATCTGTTTTTGATGCCCTGCCAAGAATTATTGAAAAATTACCAACAACCTTATTTTTAACGTTGGGCGGTGCCCTTTTTGGTTTGGTTTTGGCTCTGATATTTGCTATTGTCAAAATCAACCGTGTCAAAGTTCTGTACCCTATTCAGGCTTTGTTTGTCAGTTTTTTAAGGGGGACACCTATCTTAGTCCAATTGATGCTTACCTACTATGGGATTCCTATAGCTCTAAAGGTTATTAATCAACGTTTTGGAACGGCTTTTAATATCAATGCAATCCCAGCCTCAATCTTTGCTGTTGTTGCTTTTGCTTTTAATGAGGCAGCTTATGCTAGCGAAACAATCCGTGCAGCAATCCTCTCTGTTAGTGAAGGAGAAATTGAAGCTGCCAGAAGTCTGGGAATGACCAATGCCCAAGTATACCGTCGTGTGATTATTCCTAATGCAGCAGTGGTAGCTACACCAACCCTGATCAACTCCTTAATTGGTTTGACCAAAGGAACTTCACTGGCCTTTAGTGCTGGAGTGGTAGAAGTATTTGCCCAAGCCCAGATTTTAGGTGGTTCAGATTACCGTTATTTTGAGCGCTTCATTTCAGTCGCTCTAGTCTATTGGGTTGTCAATATTATGATTGAGCAATTTGGTCGCTTTATCGAAAGAAAAATGGCCATTCAAACGCCGGCTGCAATTGATTCAGCAATTCAAGCGAAAGGAGATATCCTTTAATGATTCACATTTTTAACCTCAGTAAATCTTTCTCTGGTCAGGCAGTACTAGACAATCTTAGTTTGGATATCCAAAAAGGAGAGGTTATTGCCCTGATTGGTTCATCTGGGGCTGGTAAATCCACCTTTCTTCGCAGTTTGAATTACTTGGAAACTCCAGACAGCGGTATCATTGAGATTGATGATTTTAGAGTTGATTTTTCTCAAATTACTCAGGAGGAAATCTTAACACTTCGTCGAAAATTAGCCATGGTTTTCCAGCAGTTTAATCTATTTGAGAGACGGACTGCTCTGGAAAATGTAAAAGAAGGCCTGCTCGTAGTCAAGAAGCTTTCAGATGAAGAAGCTACTAAAATAGCTAAAGAAGAATTGGCCAAGGTAGGTTTATCAGATCGAGAAAACCATTATCCCCGTCATTTATCAGGTGGACAAAAACAGCGGGTAGCTTTGGCAAGGGCTCTAGCCATGAAACCTGATGTTCTCCTGCTAGATGAGCCTACATCTGCTCTGGATCCTGAACTTGTAGGAGAAGTAGAAAGATCCATTGCTGATGCTGCAAGATCTGGTCAAACAATGATTTTGGTTAGTCATGATATGTCCTTTGTTTCACAGGTTGCTGACAAGGTTCTCTTTTTAGATAAGGGGCATATTATTGAAGGCGGTAAACCAGATGAGATTATGAATAATCCGAAAGAAGAACGGACGAAAGAGTTTTTTGCTAGTTACAAACGAACCTATATTTGATATAATGGATGAAAGATAACTCGGTTGGTTTTACCAGCTGAGTTTGTTTTGAGCAAAATAAGCATGACTTATTGGACATAAATAGACCAAAACATAGGAGATTAAATGTTAAAGCAAATTTTTTCTCTCTATATAGAGAGTCTTCTTTTGACAACAGCCCTAATCGGCGGTTTGTCAGGGATTTTAATTTTAGCCAGAATGGCTAGTCGCAAGGATAAGACAGCAAAGGCACGACAGGCGCATTTGTTTGATGTACTTTTGATTAATATTATGACTATCCCTATTTTATCTTTTGCGGTTATGGGCATTCTCTTAGTGCTGAAAGCATAATGCTTGCAAAAGTTTTTTATTGGCGTTAGAATAATTATTATTACAACAAAAGAAGGTGGAGTCATGTACGATACAATTATTATTGGAGCAGGTCCTGCAGGAATGACGGCAGCGCTTTATGCTGCAAGAAGCAATCTCAAAGTTGCCTTGTTGGAAGCAGGTATTCCAGGCGGACAAATGAACAATACAGCGGATGTTGAAAACTATCCTGGCTATGCCCTAATTAGCGGTCCAGAATTGGCTGAAAAGATGTTTGAGCCATTGGAAAATCTCGGAGTAGAGCATGTCTTTGGTCATGTTCAAAGGATTGAAGATCAGGGTGATTTTAAAAAAGTTATCACAGAAGACGAAGTTTATGAAAGTAAGACTGTTATTATTGCGACAGGAGCCTTTCACCGTCAGCTCAATGTACCGGGTGAGGCTGAATTTAATAGTCGGGGTGTTTCTTACTGTGCAGTTTGTGATGGAGCTTTTTTCCGTGATGAAGACTTACTAGTTGTCGGTGGAGGCGATTCAGCGGTTGAGGAAGCTATTTTCTTGACCCAGTTTGCTAAAAGTGTGACCATTGTTCATCGTCGTGATCAATTGCGCGCACAAAAAGTTTTGCAAGATCGTGCCTTTGCTAATGAAAAAATTAGTTTTGTCTGGGATTCAGTCGTAGAAGCTATTCATGGTGACGAGCGTAAGGTGACTGGAGTAACCTTTAAAAATATCAAGACTGGTGAAACTAGCCAAGCAGATTTTGGTGGTATCTTCATTTATGTTGGTTTGGATCCAGTTAGTGAGTTTGTAGCTGATTTGGGTATAAGAGATGAATCAGGTTGGATTGTGACAGATGACCATATGAAAACATCAGTAGCTGGTATCTACGCAATCGGAGATGTCCGTCAAAAAGACTTACGCCAGATTACGACAGCAGTAGGTGATGGAGCGATTGCGGGTCAAGAAGCTTATAAATATATCACTGAACATGAATAAAACCGAAAACCTTGTTAGTTTATGACTAACAAGGTTTTTTGATTTGTTGAAGCTTTTGAGGCATAATTGTGGAGTGGTTTATTAGAAATTAAATAGCTATTAGCTAAATTGGAGAAAGAATAATTTCAATTTTCTAATTGCCGGACTATTTCCCTATAACCTCTTAATTGTAAATTTATGATATAATAAGTAAAATCCATGCAGTTTATAAAGGAGAAAATATGTTTCCAGATGATAGTTTAACCTTACATACAGACTTGTATCAAATCAATATGATGCAGGTTTATTTCAATCAGAATATCCATAACAAACGTGCAGTCTTTGAAGTTTTTTTCCGTAAGAATCCTTTTAATAACGGCTACGCTGTCTTTGCGGGCTTAGAAAGAATTATTTCCTATCTCAATAATCTGACGTTCAGCCAGAGTGATTTAGACTATCTTGAGTCCTTGGGTTATCATGGAGACTTCTTAGATTACTTGCGGAATTTAAAGATGAGCCTGAGTGTTCGGTCAGCTCAGGAAGGTGACTTGGTTTTTGCTAATGAGCCAATCGTGCAGGTGGAAGGCCCTCTAGCTCAGTGTCAACTTGTTGAGACTGCCTTGCTCAATATTGTTAATTTTCAGACGCTGATTGCTACCAAGGCAGCCCGTATTCGCTCTGTTATCGAAGATGAACCTCTGATGGAGTTTGGAACTCGTCGTGCTCAAGAAATGGATGCTGCTATTTGGGGGACTAGGGCCGCGGTGATTGGCGGAGCCAACGGTACCAGTAATGTCCGAGCTGGAAAGCTCTTTGATATTCCTGTTTTAGGAACCCATGCTCATGCTCTCGTTCAAGTCTATGGTAATGATTATGATGCCTTTAAAGCTTACGCCGAGACTCACCATGATTGTGTATTTTTGGTAGATACTTATGATACATTGCGTTTGGGTGTTCCGGCAGCCATTCGAGTTGCGCGTGAGCTGGGTGATAAGATTAAATTCCTAGGTGTTCGTATTGACTCAGGTGACCTTGCCTATATTTCTAAGAAAGTTCGGCAACAATTAGATGAAGCTGGCTTCACTGATGCTAAGATTTATGCGTCCAATGATCTGGATGAAAATACCATTCTCAACTTGAAAATGCAAAAGGCCAAGATAGATGTCTGGGGTGTGGGAACTAAGCTTATTACAGCCTACGACCAGCCAGCTTTAGGAGCAGTTTATAAGATTGTTGCTATTGAAGATGAAAATGGCGTTTTGCGCAATACTATCAAGCTGTCCAATAATGCCGAAAAAGTTTCTACCCCAGGTAAGAAACAGGTTTGGCGTATTACCAGCCGCGAAAAAGGGAAGTCCGAGGGAGACTACATTACCTATGATGGCATTGATGTCAATAGCTTGGAAGAGCTGGAAATGTTCCATCCTACCTACACTTACATTAATAAGACAGTTAAGGATTTTGATGCTGTGCCGCTTTTGGTGGATATTTTCCAAGAGGGAAATCTTGTTTATAAAAAGCGGAGCCTGACTGAGATTCAAGCATATGCCCGTAAGGAATTTGATAAACTTTGGGATGAGTACAAACGAGTTCTCAATCCACAGGATTATCCAGTTGACCTGGCTCGAGATATTTGGCAAGATAAGATGGATTTGATTGACCAGATGCGCAAGAAAGCCTACCAGACAGGAGCAGAAAAATGAGTCTACAAGAAGAAATCATCGCTCAACTGGGTGTCAAACCAATCATTGACCCGGAGGAAGAAATCCGCAAGTCGGTGGACTTTCTCAAGGCCTATCTGAGAAAGCACCCTTTTTTGAAAAGTTATGTTTTGGGAATTTCTGGTGGTCAGGATTCAACCTTGGCTGGTCGCTTGGCTCAGCTGGCTGTAGAGGAAATGCGGGCTGAAACTAGAGATGATAGCTATCGCTTTATCGCAGTTCGTTTGCCTTACGGTGTTCAGGCAGATGAAGATGATGCGCAAAAGGCTCTGGCTTTTATCCAGCCTGATGTCAGTCTGACAGTCAATATCAAGGAATCCGCTGATGCCATGACAAGGGCTGTAGAGGCAACGGGTGCCAAAGTCTCTGATTTTAACAAGGGTAATATTAAGGCCCGCAGCCGTATGATTGCCCAGTATGCTTTGGCTGGTTCATACAGTGGGGCTGTTATTGGGACCGATCACGCAGCAGAAAATGTCACCGCCTTTTTCACCAAGTTTGGGGATGGCGGAGCAGATATCTTACCACTTTACCGCCTCAATAAACGACAAGGTAAGCAGCTTTTGGCCGCTTTAGGAGCTGATCCGGCTCTCTATGAAAAGGTACCGACGGCTGATTTGGAAGAGGAAAAACCTGGGATTGCGGATGAAGTCGCTCTGGGCGTGACTTACAATGAAATTGACGATTATCTCGAAGGCAAGTCCGTTTCAGCCCAAGCCCAAGAAACTATCGAATCTTGGTGGCATAAAGGACAGCACAAACGGCATTTGCCGATTACGATTTTTGACGAATTTTGGAAGTAAAAATCTCTATCGAATCTTTTTAGTCCGAGCCAAGAAACGAGAAAACTATGAAAAAGATAGGTACACAGTCTATTGAAACCAAACGTCTTTTGCTAAGACCTTTTCTGGAATCAGATGCTCAAGCTATGTATGACAACTGGGCTTGTCGTCCGGATAATTTGCTGCATGTGACCTGGGATGCTCATGAGAGCCCTGAAGTCACCAAACAGTCTATTGCTTGCTGGGTTGAGAATTATCAAAATATGGATTTTTACAAGTGGGCTATCTGCCTGAAAGAAAATCCTGATTCTGTAATTGGGGACATCAGTGTGGTGGACATGGATGAGGCAGTTAATGCTTGCGAGGTCGGTTATATTTTAAGTAAAGACTACTGGGGACAGGGGCTGATGACAGAAGCTTTGAAAGCTGTTTTGAACTACCTCTTGCAAGATGCAGGATTCAATCGTGTCTCAGCAAGATTTGTAACAGCCAATCCAGCTTCGGGGCGTGTTATGGCTAAAGCTGGAATGAGCTACGAAGGTACTTTCCGTCAGGCTGTATTTCATAAAGGACAAGTCAAAGATTTTTCCGTTTATGGAATCCTAAGATCTGATTTAGAAAAAGGCTAGGACTCTCTTGTCTAGCCTTTTTACTTGCACTCCTTTTTTAAAGTTCTATAATAGATGTATAATGACAAGGAGGATTCTATGAAGTCGTTAGAACAAGATTTTACAGATAAGTTGTATGCTACTTATGAGGCCAATCCCAAATTTGTAGCAATGGAAAATGCCATCAGCCATAATGGTCTTTTGACATCCTTGGAAAAGCGAAGCGCCACTGTGGAAAACACGCCTGTCTTTTCACTAGATCTCACTAAGGATAAGGTTAGCGACCAGAAAGCTTCTGGACGCTGTTGGATGTTTGCAGCTCTTAATACCTTCCGCCACAAGATGATTGCTGGTTTCCAATTGGAAGATTTTGAGCTATCTCAGGCTCACACTTTCTTTTGGGATAAATATGAGAAATCCAACTGGTTCTTAGAGCAGGTGCTGGCGACAGCTGACCAAGAATTGACCAGTCGCAAGGTTAAGTTTCTCTTAGACACGCCTCAGCAGGATGGCGGCCAATGGGATATGGTTGTTTCTCTTTTTGAGAAATACGGCGTCGTGCCTAAGTCAGTTTATCCAGAGTCAATTTCTTCTAGCAACAGCCGTGAGCTCAATCAGATTCTCAATAAGCTCCTGCGTCAGGATGCACAGATTTTGCGAGAATTAGTGGTAGAAGGTGCAAACTCGGCTGAACTTCAGGCTAAGAAAGAAGAACTTCTCCAGGAAGTCTTTAACTTCCTAGCTATGAATTTAGGTTTACCGCCTCGCCAATTCGACTTCTCTTATCGCGATAAAGATAACAATTTTCATAGTGAGAGCGGATTGACACCACAAGTTTTCTTCAAAAAATATGTTGATCTCAAATTAGACGATTATGTCTCTATCATCAATGCGCCAACTGCAGACAAGCCTTATGGTCAGTCTTATACAGTTGAGATGCTGGGTAATGTCGTTGGTAGCAAGCCGGTTCGTTATTTGAATGTTGAAATGGACAGACTAAAAGAGCTGGCTATCGCCCAAATGCGAGCTGGCGAAACCGTATGGTTTGGTTCTGATGTTGGACAGTCTAGCAATCGTAAAGCGGGTATTATGGCTGACGGCATGTATGACTTTACTTCTAGTATGGATATCCAGTTGACTCAAGACAAGGCAGGACGTTTGGACTATAGCGAAAGTCTGATGACCCATGCAATGGTTTTGACAGGGGTGGACTTGGATGAAAATGGAAAAGCCAAGAAATGGAAGGTCGAAAACTCTTGGGGCGAAAAGGTTGGTAACAAGGGTTACTTTGTAGCCTCTGACTCTTGGATGGATGAATATACCTACCAGATCGTAGTGCGCAAAGAATTTTTGACTGAAGCGGAATTAGCTGCTTATGAAGCAGAGCCTATTGTCTTGGCTCCGTGGGATCCAATGGGAGCCTTAGCCCTATAAAAGAATATTTATGAAGAAGGTCCTTATAGCTATATAAGGCCTTTTCTAAATAAAAAAACTCTATCTTCTCATATGAGAAGAAGATAGAGTTTTTATGTTGATCTTCCAAACATTAGCGCTGGCCGTTATTAATTTGCGGTTTGCTTTCTTGAGGGTTAGAAGTAGAGGATGAACTTGATTCGGAAGTAGTAGAAGATTCCGAACTACTTGAAGAAGACTCTTCCTCAGAAGAAGATGATTCTTCTGAAGTTGAGGAAGGTTGGATATAGTATCGATATGGATTAGATCCGTTTAGGTATAGATAGTAACCAACTCGATAAACCCCATTTGGTTGCTCCCAGTCTTCGTTTCCATTGGTATTCAAGAAAGTCATCATAGACCGATAGACATCAGTTGCAACCTTGACCCCATCATCAAGAACTGGTGTCAATCGGTTTGAATAACCAGTCCATACAGCCATTGAATACTGAGGGGTGTAACCGACGAAGAGCTCATCTGGAGTTACAATACTAGAGCCATAATAAGGTTTTGTAAGTTTGGTTAATTCATCGTCTGCATAGTTAGAAG
The DNA here is from genome assembly GCF_000161955.2 of Streptococcus sp. 2_1_36FAA. Lineage (NCBI taxonomy): Bacteria > Bacillati > Bacillota > Bacilli > Lactobacillales > Streptococcaceae > Streptococcus > Streptococcus sp. 2_1_36FAA. The sequence continues at coordinate 26,245 of NZ_KI391976.1, read as the reverse complement.
TACCAGTTTTCCCAGCCTGATAGACACCAGAAATTGCTGCATTTGTACCTGTTCCGGATGTCAAAACAGTCTTCATCATATCTGTCATCATGTAGGCTGTTGTTTCTTTCATGGCTCTTGAACCTTCGTTAGAGAAGACTTTTTCAGTACCATCGCTAAAGACAATTCTATTGACATATTGAGGTTTGTAGTAGGTTCCTCCATTAGCAAAAGCTGCATAGGCCGCAGCCATCTTCTCACTGCTTGCGCCATATTCGTTTCCAGATTTGTTGGTATTACTTGAAATGGCATTTGAATAGTGCATTTCTGGATAGTTGATACCAATCTTATTCAAGAACTTAAGAGCTTGTTTGAGACCAACTGCTTCTAAAGTTTTAACAGCTGGAACGTTCCGTGATTCTTGGATGGCATATTGCATGGTTATATTACCATAGTAGCGCATATCCCAGTTGTAGACAGGAGTGCTAGAGCCAGGGAAATTATAAGGAGCATCTGCAATAGTTGCAGATGTTGCACTATAGACCCCATCTTCGATGGCTGGTGCATAGTCTGTGATAGGTTTCATAGTTGAACCCCAGTCCCGATTGGTTTCAACGGCTTGGTTTGTACCAAATGAAACATTAGTAGACTGTTTACGAGCTCCAAGTTGGGCAATGACTTTACCATTTGTTACATCCATAACTGTGGAAGCGACTTGAAGTTCATCGTCTGGGTAGTTAACATAGGTATCGGAGTTATAGATCTCCCACAGTTGCTTTTGAGCGTCTGTATTGACATTGGTGTAGACTTCCATACCAGTAGTCAGCAAGTTATAGCCTGTTTCTTTTTCGACTTGCTCGATAACTTGTTTTAGATAGTTATCCATATATGCTGGATAAGATGCAGAGCTCTTCAAGCTTTGCAAACCGTCAGTAACAGGGGTATTGATAGCTTGTTCATACTGTTCAGCAGTGATGTATTTCAGTTGGTACATCTCAGATAAAACCAGGTTACGGCGTTGAAGTGCTGCTTCTGGTTGAGAGTATGGATCATACTGGTTTGGAGCTTGGGGCATTCCGGCAAGCAAGGCTAATTGAGGCAAGCTTAGATCTTTTAAGTCCTTACCATAAAAACTTTGTGCTGCTGTCTGCATCCCATAGTTCCCATTAGACATGTAAACCTTATTGACATAATAGGTCAGAATTTGTTGCTTTGTAGCTTTTCTTTCTAGTTGGAAAGCCAGCCAAGCTTCCTGAGCTTTACGTGAGACCGTCTGGTCTGCTTTTGAGGTAGAAAAATATGTCAGTTTGATCAACTGTTGGGTCAAGGTAGAACCACCCTGAAGTCCATTTGATCTCTTAAGAATATTATTAAAGATAGAGCCGATAATCCGAATAGAGTCCACTCCACGGTGATTGAAGAAACGATGGTCTTCAATAGCAACAATAGCATTGACCAAATCAGTTGGAATTTGATCAGTGGTTACATTTACGCGCTTTTCAGATCCCAAATCTGCGATAAGGTTATTTTGGCTATCATAAATTTTGCTGGAAGTAGTAGCAACGAGCTTGCTCTCTGATAACTCAGGGGCCTTGCTCACATAGTAGAAGAAGAGACAACTTCCTATCAGAAGTCCCAAAAGAAAGAGTGAGATAAGGCCGCTTGCAACCCATTTTAGGGCTGTGATTAAGGTTTGTTTATTCATTAGAGTGACCACCTAGTAAATTTTTTGAGATTATATCAAGATAAGGTACGCTGGGAAGGATGTTTTGTTCAATGAGATAACCATGTTTCTGAATATAATCCAGGGGCATGGATTTCCCACCCTTATCAATCTTGTAAAACTCAATTAAGTAGGGAGCAGGAAGGAGGTAGGTTTCCTTCAGGCTAGAAAAGTGAAGTAAGACAAAGCAAATCCCGCCTTGATTGAGCACTTGATCCATATGTTCAATCTGGTGTGCATGAAAATTTTTCATAGGCATAGATTGCTTTTGCCGCGTTTCCTTGGCTTCAAAATCAATGTAATGCCCACGGTAAACTCCCGAGTAGTCCGTAGTAGATGCCTGGCGAAAGTAGGCCTCGACAATCTTGGCACGGCTTCGCTTAGGATAATCAACTTTGACAATTTGCACGGGTGTAGGCTTTTTATGAATAACAGCTAATCCACGGCTAAGATAATAGTCATTGGTGTCGTTAATCATTTTTTCGAAAGTCATTCCCCGATTAGCGAAATCGACAGTCTCTTTTTTCACCTTTTTTATGTTATTTTTAGATGTAAGCTTATGCGGATAGTTGACCATAAAACTCCTTATTGGTACAATAACATCACTCTATTATACCATAAATCATTGTAAAAGGATAAAAAATGGTCAGTGTACTTGTTGTAGGCTATAAAGCCTTTGATTTAGGAATCTTTGGAGACAAGGATCAACGCTTGAAAATTATCAAAGCAGCTATTCGTAGGGATTTGATTTATCTCTTAGAAAATGGCATGAAATGGCTGGTTTTTACGGGAAACTTGGGCTTTGAGGTCTGGGTTCTGGAAGTTGCTAAGGAATTACAGGAAGAATATAATTTTCAATTGGCGACGATTTTTATTTTCGAAAACCAAGGTGAAAATTGGAATGAGGTTAACCAAGAAAAATTGGCTAACTTTAAAAATGTTGATTTTATCAAATATGCTTATCCAAGCTATGAAAATCCAAGTCAGTTTCGGACTTATAATCAATTTTTGTTAGAGAGCACAGATGGCGCTTATCTATTTTACGATGAAGAAAATGAGACAAAGCTCAAGTATCTTTACCGAATGATGAAGGAAAATAAAAAATATCATATCAAAAAATTAACATTTGATGACTTAAATGAGATGGCGGAAAATTTTTCTGAAATTTAAAGTTTATACCTTGATTTTTCTCTTCCTTTTCGTATATAATGATAATAGTAAACCAGATTGGAGAGAGAAATGGCTAGTATTATTTTTACACCTAAAGATATTTTTGATCAAGATTTTAAAACAGCAGTACGTGGATATAGTAAGCAAGAAGTGGATGAGTTTTTAGATGATGTGATCAAAGACTACGAAACTTATTCAGCTTTAGTGAAGGAATTGCGTGAAGAAAATAGCCGTTTAAAACAAGAACTTTCTAAACGAATTCAGGAAGCTCCAAATTCAACTGCTTCTCAGGTTCATCAGTCATTTGGAGACACAACTCAAACGACAATTACAAATTTTGATATCTTGAAACGACTAAGCCGTTTGGAAAAAGAAGTGTTCGGTAAACAAATCCAAGCGAGCGAATTAAATCAATTGTAATTATAAGACGTGCAATTTTTGGATAATCGCATGAAAAGTTATTTTTTATGAGGAAAGTCCATGCTAGCACTGGCTGTGATGCCGGTAGTGTTTGTGCTAGGCGAAACAATAAGCCTAGGGACGGATTATTCCGTTACGGCGGATGAAACAGCTAAGTCTCTTGATATGCTGGAGTAGGCCTGAAAGTGCCACAGTGACGTAGTTTTTGTGGAAACACAAAAAGTGGAACGCGGTAAACCCCTCAAGCTAGCAACCCAAACTTTGGTCGGGGCATGGAATGCATGGAAACGAACATTGCATTCTGACTGGAAACAGTAGACAGATGATTATCGAAGGAAATGGTACCTAGTCATTTCTGGAACAAAACATGGCTTATAGAAAATTGCATATAGGTAGAGGCTAGGGCTTGGTTCTTAGCCTCTAATTATAGTGAAATATACTTTAAAAAATTAGGGATAGCAACTTTTCCTGATCTAAGTAAATCTCAAGTCGGCTATCTCAGTATATAGGTAGACGCTTCCCCTTTGTTTTGAGGAAATAATGAAAAAAACATTTGACTTAATAGCGACGGCTGCAGCAGGTCTAGAAGCAGTGGTTGGTCGTGAAATTAGAAATCTTGGAATCGATTGTCAGGTTGAAAATGGTCGAGTTCGTTTCGAAGGAGATGTCCAAACTATTATTCAAACCAATCTTTGGTTACGGTCGGCAGATCGGATCAAAATCATTGTTGGGACTTTTCCTGCCAAGACTTTTGAAGAGCTTTTTCAAGGAGTCTTCGCACTTGATTGGGAAAACTACTTGCCCTTAGGTGCAAAATTCCCTATTTCGAAAGCGAAATGTGTCAAGTCCAAACTTCACAATGAACCTAGCGTTCAGGCGATTTCTAAGAAAGCCGTTGTGAAGAAGTTGCAGAAACACTATGCGCGTCCTGAAGGGGTTCCCCTTATGGAAAATGGACCTGAATTTAAGATTGAAGTTTCTATCTTAAAAGATTTGGCGACAGTCATGATTGATACGACGGGGACTAGCTTGTTTAAGCGTGGTTATAGGACGGATAAGGGTGGAGCACCAATTAAGGAAAATATGGCAGCTGCTATTCTTCTCTTATCCAATTGGTATCCTGATAAACCTTTAGTTGATCCGACATGTGGCTCTGGAACTTTTTGTATAGAAGCTGCTTTGATTGGTAAGAATATTGCTCCTGGTCTTTATCGTTCTTTTGCTTTTGAAGAATGGAATTGGATAGATCGAGCACAAATTCAGAAAGCAAAAGCTGATGCTCGTATGCAAATTAAGCAGGATATTCAATTGGATATTGCTGGATCAGATTTGGATGCACGTATGATTGACATTGCTAAGAAGAATGCTGAGGAAGCTGGGGTGGCAGACTGTATTTGCTTTAAGCAAATGAGGTTGCAAGACTTGCACACTAATAAAATCAATGGTGTAATTATCTCAAATCCTCCTTATGGAGAACGGCTTTTGGATGATACGGCTGTTACAAAGCTCTACCAGGAAATGGGACAAACTTTTGCACCATTAGAAACATGGAGTAAATTTATTTTGACTAGCGATGAAGCTTTTGAAAGCAAATATGGCAGTCCGGCAGATAAAAAGAGAAAACTCTATAATGGAACCTTGAAGGTTGATTTATATCAATATTTTGGACAAAGAGTCAAACGAAAACTTGAAGAGCAGAAAGGATGACTATGAGTAAGGAAAATAAAAAGCCTGAAAGCCAAGAGCAAGAATCTATTTTAGATTTTGAAGAAGCTAAAGAAATGACTATTGGTCAGGCTGCCAGAAAAAGTGAAGAATTAGAAGCTGGCGTCAAAGAAGATGATAGTGTTTTAGACAAATATATCAAGCAACATCGTCAAGAAATTGAAGCTGGAAAGTATACAGCAACCGTCCAAGCTCAAAAGAAACAAGACGAACAGGCTGAGGAAGCGAAAAAAGAAACAGTTTTAACTGATGAGACGAAAGAAGAAGTTATAGCTTCTCCTAAGAGTCCTGGGTTAGAAGCTGAGGTCAGCCAGGCCTTTTCTGACGAGCCCGAAGATAAGACTCAGGTGGACTTGGAGCCTGTTGCTCCAGTATCTACAGCAGTTACAGAGGATTCTTATGAAGAAGATGATGAAAAGACAGGCTCTGGTAGTAAAAAGGTCATCTATGCCTTAGTAGCTCTTCTGGCTGTAGCTGGAATTGCGGCAACTGCGTATTTTGCGATGAATCGTAATCAGGCAGGCAAAACAGTAACGAGCTCCAGCAGTCAAGCAAGTAAAAAGACTAGTTCAAGTAGTTCAAGTTCTGAAAACAGTGCTTTGAAAAAATTTAATGATTTGTATGATTCTTTCTTTACTGATAAGAATAAATTGGCTATTAAAAACAGTAGCTTTACCAACTTGGATCAATTAAAAACGGCACTTGAAGCTCTAAAAAATGATAAAGAATATACAGTTGCTAAAGCTAAATATGATAATCTAGTAAAACAAATCTCAGCTATTCAAGCAGTCAATTCTCAGTTTGAAACGGCTGCGATCAAAGATGGAGTTTTAGATACCAATGCAAAAGTTAAGGGGGACGCGACTTTTACTGAAACTAAAACGGGTAATGATAATTTAGATAAGTTAATCAGCTCTGCCATTAGTCAAGGAAAGGGGCAGCAAACAGTCACTCAAGCAGCTGGAGGTCAAGGGACTGCTTCAAATGCAGCTCCAGCACCTGCTGAAACAACTCCAACAGCACCAACTACTAATAATGCGGATCAAGGCGTAATCACAGGTGGTTCTACTGGATATGGAGGACTGTCCAGCACTGTTGTTCCTTTGCAGAGAAATCTAAGCCGTGTTCCTTATAATCAGGCTGTGATTGATGATGTCAATAATCCCGCTTGGGTCTTTAATCCAGGTATTTTGGAAAAAATCTTAAAAATTTCACGGGAACGTGGCTATATTACTGGCGATCAATATATCATCGAACGTGTCAATATTATAAAAGGAAATGGCTACTATAATCTTTTTAAACCAGATGGAACCTATCTCTTTAGTATCAACTGTAAAACGGGTTATTTTGTAGGAAATGGTCCGGGTTATGCGGATTCTCTAGACTATTAGAAACAAATAAAAAATCTCAAGCTAAAAAATTAGTCTTGAGATTTTTTTCGTTATTGAATAATCAAATGACATGGCGTTCGAAAGCATTATCTGAGATGCCTTGTTTGAGGATTAACTTAGCCCACTCCTTGGCAGAAAAGAGGCTGTGATCTTTATAGTTTCCGCAAGACTCAATCGTAGTTCCAGGGACGTCCTCCCAAGTAGTAGTTTCAGCGATTTCTTCAAGGCATGATTTGATCACCTGGGCAATCTCAGATGGGGTATGACGGCCCCACATGATCATATGGAAACCAGTTCGGCAACCAAAAGGGGAGCAATCAATCATTCCATCAATACGTTTACGGATAAGCATTGCTAGCAGGTGTTCAATGGTATGGAGACCTGCAGTTGGGATGGAATCTTCATTTGGCTGGACAAGTCGGATATCAAAATTGGAAATGACATCTCCTTTTGGTCCGCTTTCTTCTCCAATGAGTCGTACATAAGGGGCCTTAACGATGGTGTGATCAAGCTCGAAACTTTCAACAATAACTTCTTTAGACATAAAAGTCTCCTTTGTAATCAATTTCTATAGTTCGATTATATCAAATATTTTTGCAAAAAAATAATTTTTGACAAGAATAAGGTGGCACAAGGCTTTGCAAAAAAAATTAATAAAATAATATAAGAAATCGCTCTCTTTTTTACCAAAATCAGTTTGTTAATTTATCAAATTTATGATAAAATAATTAAGAATTTTCGAATTCAATTTAAAATAAATTAATGAGGTAAAAACATGGAAATGATTTTCGCTCTTGTTTTTGCCGTCATCATTGGTTTAGTCATTGGATATGTAAGCATCTCGGCTCGAATGAAATCTTCAAAAGAAGCCGCGGAACTTACTCTTTTGAATGCTGAACAAGAAGCAACGAATTTACGCGGTCAGGCCGAGCGTGAAGCAGATATCATTTTGAAAGATGCAAAACGTGAGACTAATTCGCTTAAAAAAGAAGCACTTTTGGAGGCAAAAGAAGAAGCCAGAAAATATCGAGAAGAAGTTGAGGCAGAGTTTAAGTCTGAGCGTCAAGAGCTGAAACAAACAGAAAGTCGTTTGACAGAACGTGCAGCTAGCCTTGATCGAAAAGATGATAACTTGACCAACAAAGAGAAGTTGCTCGAGCAGAAAGAACAAAGTCTTTCAGATAAAACTAAATACATTGATGAGCGGGAAGAACAACTAGCTGAGCTTGAAAAACAAAAAGAAGCTGAACTAGAAAGAGTTGCTTCACTATCGCAGAACGAAGCACGTGATCTGATTCTTGCTCAAACAGAGGAAAAGCTAACCAAAGAAATTGCAATGCGTATTCGTGAGGCTGAACAAGAGGTTAAAGAACGCTCTGACAAGATGGCCAAAGATATCTTGGTTCAAGCCATGCAGCGGATTGCTGGTGATTATGTGGCTGAGCAGACCAACTCAACGGTCCACTTGCCTGATGATACTATGAAGGGACGGATTATCGGTCGTGAAGGACGCAATATCCGCACTTTTGAAAGTCTTACAGGAATTGATGTCATTATCGACGACACTCCAGACGTTGTAACCCTATCCGGATTTGATCCTGTTCGCCGTGAAATTGCTCGCATGACGATGGAGGCTCTCCTCAAAGATGGACGGATTCATCCAGCTCGTATTGAAGAGTTAGTCGAGAAGAACCGTCTGGAAATTGATAATCGTATTCGCGAATATGGGGAAGCAGCAGCCTATGAAATTGGAGCTCCAAACCTTCACCCTGATTTGATGAAGATCATGGGACGATTGCAATTCCGTACATCTTATGGACAAAATGTTCTTCGCCATTCAATTGAAGTGGCGAAGTTAGCAGGAGTCATTGCTGGTGAACTTGGTGAAAATGCAACTCTGGCACGCCGTGCTGGTTTCCTTCATGACATCGGAAAAGCAATTGACCGAGAAGTGGAAGGAAGTCACGTTGAAATTGGTACTGAGCTCGCTCGTAAGTACAAGGAAAATCCAATTGTTGTCAATACCATTGCTAGTCACCATGGAGATGTAGAAGCTGAAAGCGTGATTGCAGTCATTGTTGCTGCAGCGGATGCGCTTAGTGCTGCTCGTCCGGGTGCTCGTAGCGAGTCATTGGAGAGCTATATTAAACGCTTGCATGACTTAGAAGAAATTGCGAATGAATTCGATGGTGTTAAGACCAGCTTTGCTTTGCAGGCGGGTCGTGAAATCCGCATCATGGTTCATCCTGAAAAAATCAAGGATGATAAGGTAACGATTTTAGCACATGATGTTCGTGAGAAGATTGAAAACAATCTGGAGTACCCAGGAAATATCAAGGTCACAGTTATTCGTGAATTGCGTGCCGTTGATTATGCTAAGTAGAGAAACAGCTTTCGAGCTGTTTTTTTCTTTCAGTAGCTTATAATCATCATAAAAAGCAGTTGAAATATCTGCTTTTTTTTGTTAAACTAGGTAAAAGACTGTGAAGGAGACCAAATGACGGAACGTGGCTTGTTAATCGTTTTTTCTGGACCATCTGGTGTAGGAAAAGGAACGGTTAGACGTGAAATTTTTGAAAGCTCAGAAAACCAATTTCAATATTCTGTATCTATGACGACACGTCCGCAACGTCCAGGAGAAGTGGACGGTGTGGATTATTTCTTTAGAACTCGTGAAGAATTTGAAGAGTTGATCCGTCAGGGTCAGATGTTGGAGTATGCTGAGTATGTTGGGAACTACTACGGGACGCCACTAACTTATGTCAACGAGACCTTGGATAAGGGAATCGATGTCTTCCTTGAAATTGAGGTGCAAGGTGCCTTGCAGGTCAAGAAAAAAGTTCCGGACGCTGTCTTTATTTTTTTGACACCTCCGGATTTGGAAGAATTACAAGACCGTTTGGTTGGTCGTGGCACAGACAGCGCAGACGTCATTGCTAAGCGGATTGAGAAGGCTAAGGAAGAAATTGCCCTCATGCGTGAGTATGACTATGCTATCGTCAATGATGAGGTCAGTCTAGCGGCCGAACGAGTTAAGCGAGTGATTGAGGCGGAGCATTTCCGTGTGGATCGCGTGATTGGCCACTATCAAGACATGGTAAAAAATTCTGCAGCAGTAAGATAAAGATTAGAAATTAGGTAAAAAATTATGATGTTAAAACCGTCTATTGATACCTTGTTGGACAAGGTACCATCTAAGTATTCATTGGTAATTTTAGAAGCAAAACGTGCACACGAGCTTGAGGCTGGCGCTACACCAACTCAGGACTTTAAATCTGTCAAATCAACTCTTCGAGCTCTAGAAGAAATTGAGTCTGGTAATGTAACAATTCACCCGGATCCAGAAGGAAAACGTGAAGCTGTTCGTCGCCGTGCAGAAGAAGAACGCTTGCGTAAGGAAGAAGAAGAGCGTAAAATTAAAGAACAAATCGCTAAAGAAAAAGAAGAAGGCGAAAAGATTTAAGATTGGGGGAACTCAATCTTCTTTTTTCTATTCCAGCTATTTTTTCGGTATAATAGAGAGACGTATATTTTTGCGCAAATAATTAGCAAATGCTTAGAAGTGAGAAAGGAAGGTGAGGAAATGCTAGTTGCTAAAGTTATCGTAGATGTGCCCTTGATGCAGACTGACAAACCTTTCAGTTACGCAGTTCCTCAAGAGTTTTCTCAAACCTTGCAAGTCGGGATGAGGGTTCACGTTCCTTTTGGAAAGGCCAATCGTTTGATTCAAGGGATTGTTCTTGCTATTGAAGAGGAAGAGGGATTGGGATTAAAAGAACTTGTTGAAGTTCTTGATTTTAGTCCGGTTTTAAACGAAGAGCAACTCTGGCTGGCAGATGAGCTACGTAAAACAGTCTTCTCTTATAAAATTTCTATTTTAAAAGCCATGCTACCTAACTTTCTTAACTCCTCCTACGACAAGATACTCTATCCGACGGAAGCGATGTCTTTAGAGGAGAGACAAGAGATTTTTGGTGAACAGACTAGTCTTCGTTTTTCTGATTTAGATAAGGAGCGACAAGCAACCTTTATGCGCTTGAGCCAATTAGGACGGATTCGTATGGAGTATCAGGCAACAGATCAAAAACGAATCAAAACAGAGAAATGGTATAGGGTGGATCACAATTCTTTAGTGAAAATGGTCATATCCAGTCGTGCCAAAAGAAAGCAGGATTTAAAAGAGTATTTACTGAAGCAAAACGAAGTTCAGTTGCTGGCAGATTTGCGGGAAAAATTTTCTAGAGAATTGGTTCAGTATTTTATAGACCAAAATGCAATTGTTGTTGAGGAAAAAGAAGTCAGTCGAACAGCGAGTTATTTTGAAAGAGAGAGAAAGGACCAAGAATTAGAGCTCAATAGTGAGCAAGAGCACGCTGTCGCTGCTATAACTGAGAAGATTGGCCAAGATGCGAATCCGATCTTGCTAGAAGGAATCACAGGAAGTGGCAAGACAGAAGTTTATCTTCAAGTAATTGAACAAGTCTTACAAAAAGGGAAAACTGCTATCATGCTGGTTCCTGAAATCTCTCTGACTCCACAAGTGACGGATCGTTTTATTGCCCGCTTTGGCCAACAGGTGGCAATCCTTCATTCTGGTTTGTCTAATGGTGAAAAATATGACGAATGGCGTAAGGTAGAAAGAGGGGAAGCCCAGGTCGTTGTTGGCGCGCGCTCAGCTGTCTTTGCTCCTCTCAAAAATATTGGTGCGATTATCATTGATGAGGAGCACGAATCTTCATACAAGCAGGATTCTAATCCGCGTTACCATGCTCGAGAAGTTGCTGTTCTCCGAGCTCAGTATAATCGGGCGGTTTTAGTTCTGGGGTCAGCAACGCCAAGTTTGGAAAGCAGAGCTAGGGCAGTAAAGGGGCGGTATCAGTTTTTAAGGCTGACTAAGCGAGCCAATCCTCTAGCCAAGGTTCCTCAAGTTGAAGTCATTGATTTTAGGGATTATATTGGTCAAAATGAAGCTAAAAACTTTACCCCTCCACTTTTAGAGGCTATTCAAGAGCGCTTGGATAAAAGGGAGCAAGTTGTTCTCATGTTGAACCGCAGGGGTTATTCAAGTTTTATTATGTGCCGAGAATGCGGGACAGTAGACACTTGTCCAAACTGTGATATCTCTTTAACGCTCCATATGGATACCAAGACCATGAACTGCCATTATTGCGGTTTTATCAAAGATATTCCCTATGCCTGTCCAAACTGTTCCAGCAGGAGTATGCGCTATTATGGAACTGGGACGCAGAAAGCTTATGATGAGCTAAAAACAGCCTTTCCAGATGCGCGGGTTTTGAGAATGGATGTGGATACGACTCGAAAAAAAGGTAGTCATGAAAAGATTTTAGAAGCTTTTGGGCGAGGTGAAGCGGATATCTTACTGGGAACCCAGATGATTGCTAAGGGCTTGGATTTTCCAAATGTAACCTTGGTCGGTGTGCTGAATGCGGACACAGCTCTGAATTTACCAGATTTTCGTTCTTCTGAGCGTACTTTCCAGCTTTTGACTCAAGTAGCTGGTCGAGCAGGCCGCGCTGAAAAGGAAGGCCAAGTTTTGATTCAGTCCTACAACCCGCACCACTATGCTATAGAGTATGCTAAAAAGCAAGATTACGAAGGCTTTTTTAACTATGAAATGAACATTCGCAGGCAGCTTGGCTATCCGCCTTATTATTTCACAGTTGGTTTGACCTTATCCCACAAAGATGAAGAATTTCTAGTAAAAAAATCCTACCAAGCTTTGGATATTTTGAGGCAGGGACTGTCTGACCAGGTTAAAATACTGGGTCCTACGCCCAAGCCAATTGCCCGAACACATAATCTTTTTCATTATCAGATTCTTGTGAAATATCGTTTTGAAGAGAATTTGCAAGAAACTTTAAATAAGATTTTGGATTGGACTCAGGAACGGGACAATAAGGACTTACGTTTCAGCATTGATAACGAACCACAAAACTTTATGTAAAAGGAAATAAGTATGACAAAACTAATATTTATGGGTACGCCTGACTTTTCTGCTACGGTCTTAAAGGGATTGTTGGAAAGTGACCAATACGAAGTTTTGGCTGTTGTGACTCAGCCAGATCGAGCAGTAGGGCGGAAAAAAGAAATTCGAATAACACCAGTGAAAGAAGTGGCTTTATCTTATGGGTTGCCAATCTATCAGCCGGAGAAATTATCTGGAAGTCCAGAAATGGAAACAATCATGAATCTAGGTGCTGACGGAATTGTAACAGCAGCATTTGGACAGTTCCTTCCAAGCAAACTTCTTGCAAGCATGAATTTTGTTGTCAATGTCCATGCTTCTCTTCTGCCCAAACACCGTGGCGGGGCACCAATTCATTACGCCTTAATTCAAGGTGATAAGGAAACTGGTGTTACAATCATGGAAACAGTCAAAGAGATGGATGCAGGAGATATGATTTCCCGCCGAAGTATTCCAATCACTGATGAGGATAATGTCGGCACTTTGTTTGAGAAACTGGCCATTGTTGGTCGCGATTTACTTTTGGACACATTGCCGGCTTATCTTGCTGGGGAAATTCAGCCTGAAGCTCAGGATCCAAGTCAGGTTTCTTTCTCACCAAATATCAGACCTGAAGAAGAAAGACTGGATTGGAACAAGACCAATCGTCAACTCTTTAATCAGATACGCGGAATGAATCCTTGGCCTGTAGCCCATACTCTATGGCAAGGTGAAAGATTTAAAATTTATGAAGCGGAATTAGCAGATGGAGAAGGCCGGCCTGGAGAGATTTTAGAGATTGGGAAAAGGCAGCTACTTGTTGCAACTGGAGAAGGGGCACTTGCCTTTAAGACAGTTCAGCCAGCTGGAAAACCCCAAATGACTATCTCAGATTTTTTGAATGGTGCTGGCCGAAACTTAGCAGTAGGAGATAAGTTTGGAAACTAGAAGAAAAAGTGCGCGACAGGTGGCTTTAGAGGTGTTAGAAGAGGTATTTGATCAAGGAGCTTTTTCGAATATTGCCCTCAATAAGGCTCTCAAGAAGGTTCAGCTTTCTCAACAAGATAAAAGTTTGGTGACAGAACTTGTCTACGGAACAGTTGCTCGTAAGCTGACCCTTGAGTGGTATCTGTCCCATCTAATTGAAGACCGGGATAAACTAGACTCTTGGCTATACATTCTCTTGCTCTTGAGTCTTTATCAAATGCTGTATTTGGATAAGATTCCAAATCACGCTCTTATTCATGAAGCTGTTGAACTAGCTAAAAAACGAAAGCTAGGAAGCGATAAGTTTGTTAATGCTATTTTGCGTCGGATAGAACGTGAAGGTGTAGCTGACGTTGAAACGATTAAACGGAAGAACAAGCGCTATTCTATCCAATATTCGACGCCAGTATGGCTAGTTAAGGCTTTAATAGAAGAGTATGGTGAAGAACGTGCCCTGGCAATTTTAGCGAGTCTTTTTGAGCGGAATAAAGCCAGTATTCGTGTGACAGACTTGGCTCGTAAAGAGGAACTAAAAGGACTTTTACAGGCAGAAGATTCTCTCTTAGCTCCGTCTGCTTTGGTTAAGAATCAAGGTCACTTTGCTGGTCACGAATTGTTTACGTCTGGCCTAATTACGATTCAGGATGAGTCTAGTCAGCTGGTGGCACCAACTTTAGGTATTGAAGGAGATGAAAGAATCTTAGATGCTTGCAGTGCGCCTGGTGGAAAGACTCTTCATATGGCTTCATATTTAAATACTGGGGAAATCATAGCCCTAGACTTGTATGATCATAAGCTTCAACTGATCGAAGAAGCAGCTACTCGGTTGGGTCTTGCTGATAAAGTTCAAACAAAAAAGCTTGATGCTAGAGAAGTCTATCAGAAATTCGGTAAGGATACCTTTGATAAGATTTTAGTAGATGCTCCGTGTTCGGGAATTGGTCTCTTACGGCGAAAACCGGATATCAAATATAACAAAGAAAATGCAGATTTTCTCTCTTTACAAAAAATTCAGCTAGAGATACTAGATAGTGTTTGTCAAAGTTTGAGAAAAGGTGGTATAATAACTTATAGTACCTGCACTATTTTTTCACAAGAGAATAGTCAAGTAGTTTCTAAATTTTTAGAGAAACATCCTAACTTTGAGCAGGTAAACTTAAAACATGAAAGAAAAGATATTCTAAAAGATGGGTGTATTTTAATTACTCCCGAATTATATGGAAGCGATGGCTTTTTTATCAGCCAGTTTAAGAGAATATCTTGAAAGAGGAGGATACTAACAGAATGGAAATAGCATTATTAACAGATGTTGGTAAAAAACGTACAAATAATCAAGACTTCGTAAATCATTTTGTAAATCGTTCTGGGATGCCTTTGATTGTCCTAGCGGACGGCATGGGAGGTCACCGTGCTGGAAACATTGCAAGTGAAATGGCCGTGACAGACTTGGGTGCTGCTTGGGTCGATACACAGATTGATTCTGTCAATGGTGTGAGAGATTGGTTTGCTGAGTACTTAGAAGCAGAAAATAAAAAGATTCATGAAGTTGGACAATCAGACGAGTACAAGGGAATGGGAACGACACTTGAGGCCATTGCGATTATTGGCAATCAAGCAATTTATGCTCATATAGGGGATTCCCGTATCGGCTTGGTCCGTGGAGAAGAGTACAAACAACTAACAAGTGACCATTCTTTAGTCAATGCTCTTTTGAAAGCTGGTCAGATTACTGCTGAAGAAGCTGAACGTCATCCCCAACGAAATATCATTACCCAATCAATCGGACAAAAAGATGAAATTCAGCCTGATTTTGGAATAATCACTTTAGAAGAGGGTGACTATATCGTGATTAACAGTGATGGTTTATCAAATATGGTAGCCGGAAGTGAAATCTATGATATTCTAAAAAGTGATCTTACTTTGCCAGAAAAAGCTCAAACTTTAATTCGCTTTGCCAATAATGCAGGAGGTCTGGACAATATTACAGTAGCTCTTGTGTACTTTGACAAGGAGGAAGAAGCATGATTCAAATCGGCAAAATTTTTGCCGGGCGATATAAAATCATCAAACAAATTGGCCGAGGCGGGATGGCAGATGTCTATCTTGCCAAGGATTTGATTTTAGATGGTGAAGAAGTGGCGGTTAAGGTTCTTAGAACCAATTACCAGACGGATCCTATCGCTGTTGCACGTTTCCAACGAGAAGCGCGTGCCATGGCGGATTTGGACCATCCACATATCGTTCGTGTCACCGATATTGGTGAAGAAGATGGCCAGCAATATTTGGCTATGGAATATGTAGCTGGCTTGGATCTGAAGCGTTATATCAAGGAACACTCTCCTTTGTCGAACGAAGAGGCTGTTCGAATTATGGGGCAAATTCTTTTAGCCATGCGTTTGGCACATGCTCGTGGGATTGTTCACCGAGATTTAAAACCACAAAACGTTCTCTTGACTCCAGATGGAAATGCCAAGGTAACGGACTTTGGGATTGCGGTTGCCTTTGCAGAAACAAGTTTGACTCAAACAAATTCCATGCTTGGCAGTGTTCATTATTTGTCTCCTGAGCAGGCGCGTGGTTCAAAAGCAACTTTCCAAAGCGATATTTATGCGATGGGTATCATCTTTTATGAGATGCTGACTGGTCATATTCCTTATGATGGGGATAGTGCAGTGACAATCGCTCTGCAACATTTCCAAAAACCATTGCCGTCCATTATTGCTGAAAATGCCAATGTTCCGCAGTCTTTGGAAAATGTTATTATTAAGGCTACTGCTAAAAAGCTGACAGACCGGTATCAAAGTGTTTCGGATATGTATGTAGATCTGTCTAGTTGCCTGTCACCTGAACGACGGAATGAAAAGAAACTGATGTTTGATGACGCGGTAAAAGCGGATACTAAGACACTTCCAAAGATTCCGCAAGTTACACCTCCTGTAGCTTCTAGAGTAAAAAATGATCCAGCTACAGACGTTGAACAGCAAGCTCCTCAAGTTGCACCACCAACAAAACCTAAGAAAAAGCATCATTTGAGAGCGAGATACAAGGTTTTGTTAGCTGCAGTATTTCTGGTCATTGCTGCTTTTCTGGCTTTGCTCTATTTAACACCATCTAATAAGCAGGTTCCAGATGTTACTGGCAAGACCGTTGCTGAAGCTAGAGAAGCGATTGAAAAAGTCAATTTAAAAGTTGGCGAAGAGATAGAAGAGAATAGTGATGAAGTAGCTTCAGGGATGATTATTCGCACAGATCCAGTGGCAGGAACTCAGAGAAAAGAAGGCAGTACAGTTAACTTAGTTGTTTCTAAGGGAGCTAAAACGCTGATTATGGAAGACTATACAGGTCAAACTACTGCCCAAGCTGTTGAGAGACTCACTGATGTTCTAAAAGTTCCAAAAAACAATATCAAAGTTGAAGAAGTTGAAACAAACGATGTGGAAGAAGGAACAATTTTTGAACAGACACCAGCTGCGGGAGCTACCTATGATCTCACTTCAAATACGAAGATTGTCTTAAAGGTAGCCAAAGCAGTATCAACGATTGAAATGCCAAACTTTGGTAGCCTTCAATATACTTATGCAAATGCTCGGAATTATCTGATTTCTCTAGGAATTCCATCTAGTAACATTGAAAGAGTCGTGGATCGTTCGGTTGTGTCGAGTCAATCTGATTTGGTGACATCACAATCTCCAGCAACTGGACCAGTTAATCCTAAGAAGGTAAAAGTGACTTTGTATGTCACGGAAGCAACTACTCCAAGTTCAAGTTCTAGCTCGAGCTCGAATTCTTCTTCTAGCAGTAAGAATACGCCATCGTCAAGTTCTTCAGAAGACGAAACGTCAGCATCAAGTTCGACACATGGTGATTAAAATAAAAGCAACCTCCTTGGTTGCTTTTTTTGGTGGAGCTCTTAAAAAGTTTTGATTTTCTGGAACGAATAAGAATTGAAACGATGTCTGTAAATTTAGGATTCATGCTCAGGTCTGAGGAAAAAATAGTAAAATTTGATACAATAGAAATAGAAAAGTAGAAAGGATAAGTATGATGAGAAAGATTCAGTTTTTTGTGTTAATTGAAGCAATTTTACTGACAATGGCTTTTATTACGGTTGTTGCAGGTGATTTTTCTCGACTTGTCCTTCTCTCAATTCTGTTTTTACTATTTCTCTATTATTATCTAGGTAGGCAAAGAGGTAATTTTTTCTTAGTTACAGCTTCTATTCTCTTTTTTCTTATTATTATGCTCAATCCATTTGTCATTGCAGCAGTTCTATTTGCTGTTGTTTATGGTCTGATTGTTGCTTCTCCTTATATATACAAGGAAAATGAAGCGACTCACTTAATTTTTGAGGAAGATACAGTTGTAAAAAAAGAGAAAAATCGTTGGCTAGGGGATATACATCATTTTTCCTCCCATGATAGTTGCCGATTTGACGATATTAACCTTTTTCGAATGGTAGGGAAAGATACTATTCATCTGGAAGAGGTAATTTTAACCAATCATAATAATGTCATTATCTTGCGAAAAGGGATTGGCGATACAAAAATTATTGTTCCAGTTGATGTGGCAGTCAGTTTAAAGGTCAATAGTTTATACGGGGAACTCTTCTTTTTAGGGCAGACTGTTCGGGAATTGAGAAATGAAAGTATTTCTCTGACTACGCCAGATTTTGACAGAGCCAATAAAAGCGTTAAAATTGTTATTGCCAGTCTTATTGGAAATGTTGAGGTCGTTCGTAAATGAGGAAGTCTTACTATTTTATACTTTTCTTTTATTCCTTTCTTGTTTTAGCCGTTGTCATTCAATATGTCTTCAGCCTTTTTGGTTTTCAATGGCAAACAGTTCTGGGGAATTTTGAAACACTACAAAAGTTTATCTTCTTCATTTTCTTTTTAACCCTGTCTTTGACTATACTACTCTTGCTGATTATGAAATTTGTACAGATTGTAACCTTAACATCTATCAGAAGAAATATTCGAAATATTTTAGATGGCCAAAAAATAGAGGTAAGTAATCAGGAAGACATTGATTATGGATTTGAAAAAATTGTTGCTAAGATGGCATTGTTAACAGAGAATCTGCAGAAGTCTGAAAATCAAGTTCTTCAAAACGAAGAGGTGATTGTTGAGAAAGAACGCCGTCGTATTGCTAGAGATCTCCATGATACGGTTAGTCAGGAGCTTTTTGCAGCGAATATGATTCTATCTGGTGTCTCAGGTCAACTGGGAACTTTGGAAAAAGAAGCGATAGAGCAGCAATTAAAAGGAGTATCCTCTATTTTGGATACTGCCCAAAAAGATTTGCGAATCTTGCTACTACATCTTCGTCCTACAGAATTAGAAGGTCGAAGTTTGGTCGAAGGTTTGGAAGTGATCTTGAAAGAGCTAGTTGATAAGAGTGAGATTGAAGTCAACTTTGAACATCGTGTTGGTTCTATTCCTAGACAGATTGAGGAACACATCTTTCGAATTGCGCAAGAGATTATTAGCAATACCCTTCGCCATGCTAAGGCTAGTCGTTTAGATGTCTACTTATATCAGAACAGACACGAAGTTCAGCTAAAAATGGCTGATAATGGTATTGGTTTTCACAGAGAAAAGCTAGACGAAATAAGTTATGGCCTGAAAAATATTGAAGAGAGAGTTCATGATATGGCAGGAGATATTCAAATTCTGACTGCTCCTAAACAAGGGGTTTCAATCGATATTCGAGTACCTTTACTAGATAGAAATGAGAATTAGTATGAAAATTTTATTAGTAGATGATCACGAAATGGTTCGTTTAGGCTTAAAAAGCTACTTAGACTTACAAGAAGATGTTGAAGTGGTGGCAGAAAGTTCTAATGGTCGTGAGGGAGTTGAGCAGGCTTTGGAGCTGAGACCAGATGTCATCATCATGGATATTGTTATGCCAGAGATGAATGGCATTGAGGCGACTATGGCAATTCTAGAAACTTGGCCAGAGGCAAAAATTTTGATTTTGACTTCCTACTTGGATAATGAAAAGATTTATCCTGTTTTGGATGCTGGTGCTAAAGGATACATGCTGAAGACATCTAGTGCAGATGAGATCTTACATGCTGTCCGAAAAGTAGCTAGAGGAGAAGTTGCGATTGAAACAGAAGTCAGCAAAAAAGTTCAGCACCATCGCAATCACATTGAATTACATGATGATTTAACCGCTCGAGAACGAGATATTTTGGGGCTTCTAGCCAAGGGATATGAAAATCAACGCATTGCAGATGAGCTTTTTATTTCTCTGAAAACAGTAAAAACTCATGTTTCTAATATCTTGTCAAAATTGGAAGTGAGTGACCGGACTCAAGCGGTTGTTTATGCCTTTCAGCATCACTTAGTTCCTCAGGAAGACTTCTGATAAGGAAGAAAAAGTCTTCCGATTTTGAGAGCAGTCCTCTGGCCGTATTTATGGTATAATGGGAACATCGCAAATAAAGAGGGATATATGGACGCAAAATTAAAATACAAGGCTAAGAAAATTAAAATTGTTTTCTTTGACATTGATGATACTTTGAGGGTGAAAGATACAGGTTATATGCCGGCGAGTATCCAACAAGTATTTAAGACTCTGAAAGAAAAAGGTATCCTGGTAGGGATCGCTTCAGGTCGTGGGATTTTTGGTGTGGTGCCCGAGATTCGTGAACTAAAACCTGACTTTTTTGTGACCCTAAACGGTGCTTATGTAGAAGATAAAAAAGGACAAGTCGTTAGTGAGCAAGCAATTCCCCAAAATATAGTAGAGAAGTACATTGCTTGGACTAAGGAAGTTGGGATTGAATACGGGCTTGTTGGCAGTCATGGAGCCGCTCTTTCGGCTCGCAGTCCAATGATTAATCAAGCCATTGATGTTGTTTACCAGGATTTACCTGTCGATCCTGACTTTTACCAGTCAGAAAAGATTTATCAAATGTGGACTTTTGAGGATCAAGGAGATAGTTTACAGCTACCCGCAGATTTATCAGGAGATTTACGTTTGGTTCGTTGGCACCCGAATTCCTCAGATGTCGTTTCGATTGCTGGTTCCAAGGCGACAGGAGTCCAAAAGGTTATAGAAAAACTTGGTTTAAAACCAGAAAATCTCTTGGTTTTCGGTGATGAGTTGAATGACCTAGAGTTATTTGACTATGCTGGCATGAGTATTGCTATGGGGCACTCGCATCCAAAAATTATTGAAAAAGCAGATTATATTACAAAAACAGTAGAAGAAGATGGCATCTTTGATGCTTTGGAGAAATTAGGTATGGTAGAAAAAGAATTGAACTTCCCGCAAGTGGATATAGAAAAAAGAAAAGGTCCTTTTGCGACAATCAAGACAAATCTAGGTGATATGAAATTGGTCTTGTTCCCAGAACAAGCTCCTAAAACGGTAGCTAACTTTATCGCTTTGTCAAAAGACGGCTATTACGATGGTGTCATTTTCCATCGTATTATTCAAGATTTCATGATTCAAGGGGGAGATCCCACAGGAACAGGAATGGGTGGCGAATCGATTTACGGTGAAAGATTTGAAGACGAATTTTCACCAGAATTGTATAATATTCGTGGCGCACTCTCTATGGCCAATGCTGGACCAAATACCAATGGCAGTCAATTTTTCATCGTGCAGAATTCTAATCTACCGTACTCAGCAAAAGAATTGAGTCGTGGGGGATGGCCGGAACCTATCGCAGAAATCTATGCAAATAAAGGTGGTACACCCCACTTAGATCGACGTCATACTGTGTTTGGTCAGTTACTAGATGAACAATCCTATCAAGTTTTAGATAAGATTGCTCAAGTAGAGACTGGAGCGATGGATAGACCAGTGGAAGATGTAGTTATCGAGACAATTGAGGTTGAAGACGAATGAAGATTGGCGATAAATTAAGGGGGACCATTACAGGAATCCAACCTTATGGTGCCTTTGTTGAACTTGAATCTGGTATTACCGGATTGATTCATATATCTGAGATTAAAACAGGATACATAGAAAATATTCATGATCTTCTAGCCATAGGAGACACTGTACAGGTGCAAGTCCTTGATTTCGATGAATATACTAAGAAGGCTAGCCTATCAATGAGAACTTTGGAAGAAGAAAAACATCGCCTACCTAAGCGTCATCGCTTTTCGAATGACCGTCATAAGTTTGGCTTTGCACCTCTTGCTAAGAGTATTCCGACTTGGACTGAGGAAGCCCTTCAATTTTTATCTCAGCAAAAAGACGAAAAAGAAAATCATCCTGAATGTTAGGATGATTTTCTTTTATCTGTCATATCGTTTGTAAAATTATTTGTCAAATTCATATAAAGCAGTTGACAAATAGCGTTCACCATTGTCTGGAGCAAGAGCAAGGACTTTTTTGCCTTGTCCAAGTTTTTTAGCAACTTCAATTGCTGCATAAATTGCTGCTGCAGATGAAATACCAACAAGGAAACCTTCTTTGCCACCAATATGACGGCCAAAGTCTAAAGCCTGTTCAGAAGTAACTCGCACAATTTTATCATAGCCATCAGTATCAAGGGTTTCAGGGATAAAGCCGGCAGAAAGGCCTTGGATTTTATGTGGTCCAGGTTTTTCACCAGATAGAACAGCAGACTCGTCTGCTTCAACCGCATAAATCTCGATTGCAGGATTTGCTTTTTTAAGAGTATGGGAGACTCCTGAAATAGTTCCTCCTGTTCCAACTCCACCAACAAAAGCATCCAATCCAGTGTCGCCAAAGGCTGCTAGAATTTCTACGCCAGTAGTTCTTTCATGTACTTCAGGATTTGCAGGATTATTAAATTGAAGTGGCAACCATGCATTTCTTTCCTCAGCAATTTCCTCTGCTTTTGCAATAGCTCCCTTCATTCCTTCGCTTCCTGGAGTCAAGACTAACTCAGCTCCGTAAGCTTGGATTATTTTACGACGCTCAACACTCATCGTTTCTGGCATGACAATGACAACCTTATAGCCTTTAGCTGCTCCAACCCAAGATAAACCAATTCCAGTGTTTCCGCTGGTTGCTTCGACGATAGTTGATCCAGGTTTAAGAAGACCATCACGCTCTGCTGCCTCAATCATGCTAAGAGCGATACGATCTTTGACAGAAGATCCAGGATTAAAGGCTTCTAACTTCACGTATACATCAGCTGCACCATCAGGAACCAAATGATTTAGTTTGACAATGGGAGTATTTCCGATTAGTTCGGTAATATTATTATAAATTTTAGACATAACTACACCTCATGAAATAGAATTAAGAAAAGTATAAAATGAAAATTGGAATTTGTAAAATATAAAAAAGCTATGGCTATCATAGCTTTTTTTTATATCAAGAAATAATAGGAACTTCCACTTGTCGAATTCCTTGGTTGTTTAACTGAACTTTACCATTGAAAAATTCGATCAGGTCTTCCTCGATTCTATTTTTATCTTCTTTATTCACAAAAATAGTAGTAGCTACAGAATCCGTAAACTCGGTATCAAACTCCATTAGGTTTTCAGATTTTAAAAAATTACCATACTCTTGGTACTGACTATAGGACAACTGAAGCCTTAATCCCACTTGCTCTTTAATTTCTACCAGTCCAATTTCTTTAACTGCTAGAGCAACGCTTCCTGCATAAGCTCGAATCAATCCGCCCGCACCTAGTTTAATCCCACCGAAATACCGAGTTACGACAACACAAAGATTGGTTAACTGATGGCTTTCCAAAACTCCCAGCATGGGGATACCGGCAGTACCACTTGGTTCACCATCATCACTAGTTCTCTTTATTTCGCTTTTTTCTCCCAAAATAAAGGCAGAACAGTTATGGGTGGCTTTGTAGTGTTCTTTTTTTATAGAGTTTATAAAATCTCTAGCTTCTTCTTCGGTTTCTACCCGCTTTACATGACAGATAAAACGAGATTTTTTGATTTCCTCTTCAACTCGACCATTTTCTTTAATTGTTTTAAATTCCATGATTTCATTGTACAAAAAAACAAGGATTTTTCCAAGAAAATACGAATAAAAAGATATGTTAGAATTGCAAGATTGTCTCGGTCGAATTTTTACTAAAGAACAGTTACCTACTGAACTTTTGAAGATAGCTCAAAGACTACCATCAGTTTTTGAAAAAAAAGGAGAACTCTTTTGTTCTCGCTGCCACAGTCAAATTGATAAGGAAAGAAATTTATTACCAATTGGTGCATATTATTGTAGAGAATGCATTCTTCTAGGGAGAGTACGTAGTGACGAAGATCTTTATTATTTTTCTCAAGAATCTTTTCCTATAATATCGAGTTTGAAATGGCTCGGCCAATTGACAGAATATCAGGAAAGAGTTTCTAAGGGATTACTTGAAGGAGTACAAAGTAAACAGGATACTTTAGTCCACGCTGTAACTGGAGCAGGAAAAACGGAAATGATCTATCAAGTGGTTGCTCGGGTGTTAGATCAAGGAGGGGCTGTCTGTATAGCTAGTCCTCGGATAGATGTCTGTTTGGAACTGTACCGACGTTTAAAAGGAGATTTCTTCTGTGATATTTCCCTTTTGCATGGGGAGTCCGACCCCTATTCACGGAGTCCCCTAGTGATTGCAACAACTCATCAATTATTAAAATTTTACCAAGCATTTGATCTACTCATTGTTGACGAGGTGGATGCCTTCCCTTATGTAGATAATCCTGTGCTTTATCATGCAGTCGAGCAAGCAGTTAAAAATGAAGGAACTACTATATTCTTGACCGCAACTTCAACAGATGAGCTTGATAAAAAAGTTCAAAAAGGAATTTTAAAAAGGTTAAGTTTGCCAAGACGCTTTCATGGAAATCCCTTGATTATCCCACAAAAAGTATGGCTTTCTGATCTAAATAAAGACCTTAAAAAAGCTAAGCTACCAGCTAAGTTAGTCAAGTATCTGAGAAAACAAAGAAAAACAAAATTTCCACTCTTAATTTTTGCTTCGGAGATTAAGAAAGGACAAGAGATAAGAGAAGTTTTACAAAAATATTTTCCAGAAGAAACTGTTGGCTTTGTAGCCTCTACAACGGAAAATAGATTAGAAATTGTGCAAGATTTTCGAGATAAAAAAATAAGTATACTAGTTACAACTACAATTTTAGAAAGAGGCGTTACTTTTCCCTGTGTAGATGTTATTGTTCTAGAAGCTAACCATCGTCTCTTTACAAGGAGTGCTTTAGTACAAATTGGCGGGCGAGTAGGAAGAAGTATGGAACGACCTACAGGTGACTTACTATTTTTTCATGATGGCACTAATATACAGATAGAAAAAGCAATCAATGAAATTAAAGCAATGAATAGAGAGGCTGGCTTATGAAACAATGTCTAATCTGCTTAGCTATATTAGAAGAGCAGTTGAATTTTATGGATTTATTACTATTAAAAAGAAAAGAAAATGACATTTGTCAAGAGTGCTTAAATTCCTTCGAAGAAATTCCAGAAGAACATTGTCCAACCTGTTATAAAGCTGGGGACAAAAAATTGTGCAAAGATTGTCAATACTGGCAGGAAAGAGGATTAGAAGTAGCACACAAAAGTTTGTACACTTATAATAAAGCAATGAAAGACTATTTTAGTCGCTACAAATTTCAAGGAGATTATCTTTTAAGAAATGTATTTGCCTTAAGCCTAAGAAAAGAGTTAAAAAATTTTCAAAGCTACACAATTTTAAGCATTCCTTTAAGTGAAAGTAAGATGAGAAAAAGAGGATTCAATCAAGTGTCAGGATTACTTGAAGCTGCACAAATACCTTATCAAGAGATATTAAAGAAAAAAGAAAGTCAAACTCAGTCTAGTAAAGACAGAAAAGAAAGATTAGAAAACACAGGGAATTTTTATATGATTGAAAATAAGAAAATCCCGAAAAAAATTTTACTTGTAGATGACATCTATACAACAGGAGCAACCTTGCAAGATGCAAAATTGACATTATTTGAAAACGGAGCGAAAGAAATCATGACATTTTCATTAGCAAGATAAGGAAAAAATTTGCAAAAAAAAAATGAAAGCGTTATAATTAATATATAAAAAAGAAATATTTTATGTTTAGAAAGAAGGTACTTATATGATTAAATATAGTATCCGTGGTGAAAACCTTGAAGTAACAGAAGCAATCCGTGATTACGTAGTTTCTAAACTGGAAAAGATTGAAAAATACTTCCAAGCTGATCAAGAACTTGATGCACGCGTAAATCTTAAAGTCTACCGTGAAAAAACGGCTAAAGTCGAAGTAACGATTCCGCTTGGTTCAATAACTCTTCGTGCTGAAGATATCTCACAAGATATGTATGGCTCAATTGACCTAGTAGTTGATAAAATTGAACGCCAAATTCGCAAAAATAAAACTAAAATTGAAAGAAAAAATAGAACTAAAGTTTCAACAAGTCAAATCTTTACAGATGTAGTAGTAGAAGAAGTTGATGAAGCACCTGCAAAAGTTGTTCGTTCAAAACATATTGATTTGAAACCGATGGATTTAGAAGAAGCACTTCTTCAAATGGAGTTGCTGGGACATGATTTCTTCATTTATACGGATGTAGATGACAACACAACAAATGTCATCTACCGTCGCGAAGATGGAGATCTTGGTTTACTTGAGGTAAAATAATGAGTTTTAGAAAAGCTGGACCACTGTCCAGCTTTTTGATTATATATTAAACAAAGGTTTAAAACATTAATTTTAAAAAAAGCTAAAAAAAGTTAAAAAAAGTAGTTGACAGGAGAGGTAGTAGATGATATACTAAGATAGTTGTCTCGGAGGGAGGCAAAGACCTTTGAAAACTGAACAAGACGAACCAAGTGCAGGGTGACATAGAGATATGTGACCTGTCAAAGAACGAAAAATAAATCTGTCAGTGGACAGAAATGAGTAAGACTCAAACGCTTAAATGAGAGTTTGAT